>NZ_JACSQA010000002.1:0-118742 GCF_014836845.1 Ureibacillus galli | reverse complement strand
TCTCTATGCTTGAGAGACGGGTTTAACAAAAGTGAAACTTTCTTTAAAAGGAAATGTTCTAATAAAGTGTTTTTGCGGCTGTCGCAAGCTTCCGCCGCAGAAAAGGGTAGCATCTCCTAGCACTTGAGAGATGAATTAAATGAATAGTTCAAAATAAGTGTAAGTTAATATTAAGGAAATTAGTACTAAAAAAATAGTGCGCCTGACGCAAGCTTTCGGCGCAGAAAACAAACCCGTCTCTATGCTTGAGAGACGGGTTTAACAAAAGTGAAACTTTCTTTAAAAGGAAATGTTCTAATAAAGTGTTTTTGCGCCTGACGCAAGCTTTCGGCGCAGAAAACAAACCCATCTCTATGCTTGAGAGACGGGTTTGTTTTTGCTATGATTAGACTGGAATATTTATCTTATTAAATTTACTATCTGTCCGAGGAGGATTATCGTAATGCCATTAGTATCAATGAAAGAAATGTTAATAAAGGCGAAAGAAGAAGGATATGCTGTAGGGCAATTTAATATTAATAACCTTGAGTTCACTCAAGCGATTTTACTTGCTGCTGAAGAAGAAAAATCTCCAGTAATCCTAGGTGTTTCTGAAGGTGCTGGAAAATATATGGGCGGATTTATTGCAGTTGTAAATATGGTTAAAGGATTAATGGAAAGTTATAAAATTACAGTACCTGTTGCTATTCATTTAGATCATGGTTCAAGTTTCGCTAAATGTAAAGAAGCTGTAGATGCTGGCTTTACATCTGTAATGATTGATGCTTCTCATCACCCATTTGAAGAAAATGTTAAAATTACTACAGAAGTTGTGGAATATGCGCATTCAAAAGGTGTTTCCGTTGAAGCTGAACTTGGTACTGTTGGCGGTCAAGAAGACGATGTAATTGGTGCTGGTATTATTTATGCTGATCCTCAAGAATGTAAACAATTAGTTGAACAAACGAACATTGATTGTTTAGCACCTGCTCTTGGTTCAGTTCATGGACCATATCAAGGTGAGCCAAATTTAGGATTTAAAGAAATGGAAGAAATCTCGAATTTAACAGGTTTACCTCTTGTACTACATGGTGGAACTGGTATTCCAACAAAAGATATTCAACGTTCAATTTCGTTAGGAACGGCAAAAATAAACGTGAACACTGAAAACCAAATTGCTGCAACGAAAGTTATTCGTGAAATTTTTGAAAACGATAAAAAAGTGTATGATCCTCGAAAATATTTAGGACCAGCACGTGATGCGATTAAAGAAACGGTTATTGGTAAAATGCGTGAATTCGGTAGTTCACAAAAGGCATAATGCTTCAACTTACTGTTATTTAGAAATAATGTTTCAATCGTAATTAATAGGGAATTTATTTTTAAAATAATAGCAGAATGGTTTTAATTATTACTAAAAATGTTTACTATAGGATAAACAATAGAATACATGCTTTTTTATCTTTGTTATCATTCAATCGAAGAATTTTCTTTCCACTTGGCAATGATTCTTCCTCTCATTGAATGTTAATAGAACTTCCGGAGCATGTCCCGGATCTTTGATAGAGTTAACTGTACAAGCACAATTAAAATCCGGACGCAATTGTGCCGAGGCGTAATTGATATAGTGATTTGCAGGAGAAGTGTCGGATTGAGATCAATCGACCTTCTCTTAATTTTTGATTGACACTTATAAGTGCAAAACAGGGAGGATATAAATAATGAAATTTTTTATCGATACAGCAAACTTTGAAGAAATTAAGGAAGCCCATTCTTGGGGGATTTTATCTGGAGTTACAACAAATCCATCGTTAGTTGCAAAAGAGGAAAATGTTTCTTTCCATGATCGTCTTCGTGAAATTGCTGAATTAGTGGATGGCTCTGTAAGCGGAGAAGTTATTTCACTAGATGCTGAAGGTATGATTAAAGAAGGGTTAGAATTAGCAGCTATTGCACCAAACATCACGGTTAAATTACCGATGACACCAGAAGGATTAAAGGCTTGTAAATTTTTCTCGGAAAAAGGTATTAAAACAAATGTAACTTTAATCTTCAGTGCGAACCAAGCATTAATGGCTGCACGTGCTGGTGCAACTTATGTATCTCCTTTTGTCGGACGATTAGATGATATTGGCCAAAGTGGTATGGAGTTAATTGCAACGATTTCTGATATGTTTGCTATTCACGGTATTGAAACAGAAATTATTGCAGCTTCTATTCGTCACCCACAACACATTACAGATGTTGCGTTAGCAGGGGCTGATATCGCCACAACACCATTTAAAGTTTTAAAACAATTATTCCATCATCCGTTAACTGATAAAGGGATTGAAGGATTTTTAGCTGACTGGGAAAATCGTAAAAGTAAATAATAGCCTAGCCCTGTTATGAATAACTAAGTTTTTTTCAACATTCAACAATATTTAAAAATAAAATATTATATAGAGAATAGAAAAAATCTCGATTGTTCATAAAATTTTAAGCTTTAAATTGTGAAAAAGGTAAATAATAAACAGTAACAACAAAAATTATAAATAAATTACCATTATTTCACTTCATACAAAACAACTGATTAAAAACCCTTAAGGGATTGTTTATAAACTGTACGTGTATGAAGTGAAAGCCATTGGCGATTAATACACTGTTTCTTTAAAAATGAACGAGCTAATTCAATCGTTTTATGTGTAATAGTCAAGGCACATTGATAGAAAGTGAACGGTATGGCTAGCTTAAAGAACAGTAATAAGTGAAACTTTCCAATCATAAGGGAGAACGGATATGGATGTTTATAAAATCAATGGCGGAAATCGCCTTAAAGGAACATTAAAAGTTAGCGGTGCAAAAAATAGTGCAGTTGCATTAATCCCTGCTTCCATCTTAGCTAATTCTTCGGTAACAATTGGTGGTATTCCTGAAATATCAGATGCTTGGACGTTAAAAGCATTACTGGAGGAAATTGGTGGAGAAGTATCTTTTAAAGATGGACAGATGATGATTGACCCTACCAATATGCTTGCGATTCCTTTGCCAAATGGAAATGTAAAGAAACTTCGAGCTTCTTATTATTTAATGGGGGCAATGTTAGGACGCTTTAAAAAAGCCGTTATTGGCTTACCGGGAGGTTGTTTCTTAGGACCACGTCCAATTGATCAGCATATTAAAGGTTTTGAGGCACTGGGTGCTAAAGTCACGAATGAACATGGTGCTATTTATTTGCGTGCAGATGAGTTAATCGGTGCGAAAATATACTTGGATGTAGCAAGTGTAGGTGCCACAATCAATATTATGTTAGCAGCCGTACGTGCAAAGGGACGTACGATTATTGAAAATGCTGCAAAAGAACCAGAAATTATTGATGTTGCCACACTTTTAACAAACATGGGTGCTAACATCAAAGGAGCAGGAACGAGTGTCATACGGATTGATGGAGTAGAGGAACTTCATGGAACAAATCACACTATTATACCTGACCGCATTGAAGCATCCACTTTTATGATTATGGCGGCAGCAATTGGTGATGGGGTGACAATTGATAATATTATTCCTCTTCATTTAGAAGCTGTTACAGCAAAATTACGTGAAATGGGTGTTAAAATTGAAGAGGGGGAGGAAAGTGTTTTTATCCCACGAACGGATTTACTTCAAGCAGTTGATGTAAAAACACTTGTTTACCCTGGTTTCCCTACAGACGTTCAACAACCACTATCTGTTTTAATGACACAGGCAGTAGGTGCCTCAAAAGTGACTGATACGATTTATTCCGCCCGCTTTAAACATATAGATGAATTGCGGAGAATGAATGCAAATGCACGAGTAGAAGGAAACAGTGCCATTATTCAAGGACCAACGAAACTTCATGGTTCTAAAGTTACTGCAACCGATTTACGAGCTGGTGCTGCTCTAGTTTTAGCTGGATTAATCGCAGAAGGTGAAACAGAAATTCAAGATATATATCATATTGAGCGTGGATATAGTTCGTTAATCGAAAAATTATGTGCACTTGGTGCTGATATTCGACGCGAAACAATTGAAGTAAGTAGTGTTAAAAGAGCAAAATAATAGATATAAATAGTCTAAAATCAAAAAAATAAATATGATACAATAGATGAAACATTTAGTTTCGGTAAACCTGCCGAATACAGGAGGCAAATGAAGAATGGAACGTAGTTTAACGATGGAAGTTGTACGCGTAACAGAAGCAGCAGCAATTGCATCTGCAAAATGGATGGGACTTGGTTTAAAAGATGAAGCAGATGATGCAGCGACGACTGCTATGCGTGCATTATTTGATACAATTCCCATGCATGGTACCGTTGTAATTGGGGAAGGCGAAATGGATGAAGCACCAATGTTATATATTGGTGAAGAACTTGGTCTCCGTAATGGTGGTCCACAAGTGGATATTGCCGTTGACCCCCTTGAAGGAACAAACATTGTTGCAAAGGGTACGAATGGAGCAATGACAGTGTTAGCCATCGCAGATCGAGGGAATTTATTGAATGCTCCTGATATGTATATGGAAAAACTTGCTGTAGGTCCTGAAGCGGCTGGTAAAGTGAATATAAACGCATCAGTTACGGAAAATTTACAAGCGGTTGCAAAGGCGAAAAATAAAGACATTTCTGACGTAGTTGCTGTTTTACTTGATCGTCCAAGACACCAAAAAATTGTTGACGAAATTCGAGCAGCAGGTGCACGAATTAAGTTCATTCAAGATGGTGACGTAAGTGCAGCGATTAATACAGCTTTTGATGAAACGGGTATTGATATTATGTTTGGTACCGGTGGTGCTCCAGAAGGGGTTATTTCAGCTGTTGCTCTTAAATGTTTAGGTGGAGATTTCCAAGCAAAACTAATTCCAGAAGATGATGCTCAACGTGAACGATGTGAAAAAATGGGTATTGATTTAAATCAAGTATTATACTTAGACGATCTGGTAAAAGGTGACGATGCTATCTTCGCAGCAACTGCAGTTACAGATAGCGAGCTTTTAAAAGGCGTTCAATATAAAGGTTCATACTGTTTAACGAATTCTTTAGTTATGCGAGCTAAAACGGGAACAGTACGTTTTGTTGAAGGTCGACACCATCTTAACAAAAAACCTAGATACGTAAAATAAACTTCAACCCTTTAGATGCCTGATTAAAACTTAATATTTTCGGATATTTTATGGATAACCGCTTTATTTTTATCCACAAACGTTCTCCACAATCAGGCATCTTTTCTACTATTCTTTCATACTTATGAACCCTACGGCAATAACACTTCCAATAACCAAAAAGATAAAACTTTAAAAGACTGGAGATATGCTATGTCTGCTCATACAATAGCTCAATTGGAAAATATGACGTTAAAAGAGTTGTATGCTCTTGCACGTGATTACAAGATTTCATATTATAGTAAATTAACAAAAAAAGAATTAATCTTTGCTATTTTAAAGTCTCGTTCTGAACAAGAAGGTTACTTCTTTATGGAAGGTGTACTTGAAATAGTAAACCAAGAAGGATTTGGTTTCTTACGGCCGATCAACTATTCTCCATCTAAAGAGGATATTTATATTTCAGCTTCCCAAATCAGACGTTTTGACCTGCGAAATGGGGACAAGGTATCCGGAAAAGTACGTCCTCCAAAAGAAAACGAGCGTTACTTCGGATTGTTACAAGTCGATGCGGTAAACGGGGAAGATCCTGAAATCGCAAAAGAACGGGTTCACTTCCCGGCACTAACTCCACTTTATCCAGATAGACAAATTAAATTAGAAACTGAACCAAATAAATTATCTACCCGGATTATGGATTTAGTTGCGCCAGTTGGATTCGGGCAACGTGGTTTAATTGTTGCACCTCCGAAGGCTGGGAAAACCTCTCTTTTAAAGGAAATTGCCAACGCAATTACAACAAATTATCCAGAAGCAGAATTAATCGTTCTTTTAATCGACGAGCGTCCTGAGGAAGTAACGGATATTGAACGTTCTGTAAAAGCGGACGTTGTAAGTTCTACATTTGACGAAGTACCTGAAAATCACGTAAAAGTCGCGGAGCTTGTTTTAGAACGCGCACGTCGTTTAGTTGAACATAAGCGGGATGTCATTATTTTAATGGATTCCATTACCCGTTTAGCAAGAGCATATAACTTAGTTATTCCGCCGAGTGGACGAACATTATCTGGTGGTATTGATCCAGCAGCATTCCACCGTCCAAAAAGATTTTTTGGTTCTGCCCGCAATATTGAGGAAGGTGGAAGTTTAACCATTTTAGCAACTGCTTTAGTCGATACAGGTTCTCGTATGGATGAAGTTATTTATGAAGAGTTCAAAGGGACTGGAAATTTAGAATTACATCTTGATCGCCAATTGGCTGAGCGTCGTATATTCCCAGCTCTTGATATCCGTCGTTCAGGTACGCGTAAAGAGGAATTATTAATTCCGGAAAATCAATTAGAAAAATTATGGGCTATTCGTAAAACGTTTTCAGATGCACCTGATTTTGCGGAACGTTTTCTGAAAAAGTTGCGAACATCTAAAACAAACGAAGAGTTTTTTGAAAAACTAAATAATGACATGAAAAAAGCGACAAAAGGAAAAGGGTTAATATAAATAGAAGTATTCCCTTATAGGCAGTTTCATGTTTTAGTTTGATTACTTTTTTTATCTTTTCCTTGCGAACAAAATTATTTCTTGCTATAATCTTTTAAGTATGTAACGTGTGCATATTTAACTGGCATATTCGGGTTATGTAAGGCACAGTTCGAATAATAACTCTGTTCCAGATGGTTCAGGGCGAGAGGAGAAACGAATATGAAACAAGGAATTCATCCAGATTACAAAACTGCAACAGTAACTTGCTCTTGCGGTAATACTTTCGAAACAGGTTCAGTAAAAGAAAAAATTACTGTAGAATTCTGTAGCGAATGTCACCCATTCTATACTGGTCGTCAAAAATTCGCGTCTGCTGACGGACGTGTGGATCGTTTCAACAAAAAATACGGTCTTAAATAAGAAATTTTTAAATGCCTGCCAAGCTCAGCTTGCAGGCATTTTTTATAGTAAAGCTTGTCACGATACATATAAAATAAATTGTCTGACTTTCATGGATTAATTGTAGAAGAACTATAAGATAAGATATACTATGAATGTTGAGAGTAAGTTCATGGATGATTTTAGAGGATCTTTCAAATAGAACGCCTTGGGAGTTCATCTCAGGGCTTTTTCATTGTATAAAGTAAAATATTCAACTAAGTAGAACTTCAAAAGTTAACAGATCACAACTTAGAAAGAGGTTTATTGGTATGGCGCAATTATTTTTTAAACATGGTGCGATGAATAGTGGGAAATCTATTGAAATTCTAAAAGTTGCACATAACTATGAAGAACAAAATAAGCCAGTATTAATTTTTACTTCTGGAATTGATACAAGAGATGAAGTAGGGTATGTGTCCAGCCGAATCGGCCTTCGACGTCAGGCAATTCCAGTGTTTGACGATACAAATTTATTTGAATATGTAAAAAATTATTCGGAGAAACTTTATTGCGTATTAGTTGATGAAGTACAATTTTTAACAAAGGAACATGTTTTACAATTAACACAAATCGTCGACAGATTAAATATCCCAGTTATGGGATTCGGTTTGAAAAATGACTTCCAAAATGAGCTGTTTGAAGGTAGCCGATATATGTTGATTTACGCCGATAAAATTGAGGAAATGAAAACAATTTGTTGGTTCTGTCATAAAAAGGCGACAATGAATTTGCGAGTTGATGAAAATAATAAACCGGTGTACACGGGAGAGCAAATTCATATTGGCGGAAATGATACATATTATCCCGTTTGCCGCAAATGCCATGTGAACCCACCGCTATAAGGAACAATTAAATTGGCTTTCGCATAAATGTAGCGATAAAGAAACAATTTCTTTATACTAAAAAAGATAAAATATAACGATGTATCAATAGATTTAGACAATCATAAATAGCATATACCCGAAATTTATCGGGGGTATTGCGGAATTTAAACCATATATGAAATTTAATTAGAGGTGAAATTATGTTTGATCGATTACAAGCGGTTGAAGACCGATATGAAAGATTAAATGAATTATTAAGTGATCCAGATGTTGTTAGTGATAGTAAAAAGCTTCGTGAATATTCAAAGGAACAATCCGATATTCAAGAAATGGTAGAAGTATATCGAGAATATAAAGATGTAAAACAACAATTAGCAGATACGAAAGAAATGTTAGATAATGAAAAAGATCCTGAAATGCATGAAATGGTAAAAGAAGAATTTAACGAACTAAATGCACGCATTCCTGAATTAGAAGAACGGTTAAAAATACTTCTAATTCCAAAGGATCCGAACGATGATAAGAACGTTATTATGGAAATTCGCGGAGCTGCCGGCGGGGATGAAGCAAATATTTTCGCAGGGGATTTATTCCGTATGTATTCCCGTTATGCAGAAACGCAAGGATGGAAAATTGATATTATGGAAGCAACACCTAACCCAATGGGCGGTTATAAAGAAGTGATCTTTATGATTAACGGTCAAGGTGCTTATTCCAAATTTAAATATGAAAATGGCGCACACCGGGTTCAACGGGTTCCTGCTACAGAATCCCAAGGTCGTATTCACACTTCTACAGCGACTGTTGCATGTTTACCTGAAGTAGAAGAAGTGGATGTGGAAATTCATGAAAAAGATATTCGAGTTGATACATTTGCCTCTTCTGGTGCAGGTGGTCAATCCGTTAATACGACAATGTCAGCAGTGCGTATGACCCATATTCCAACTGGTGTTGTCGTATCGATGCAAGATGAACGTTCTCAAATTAAAAACCGTGAAAAAGCGATGAAAATTCTTCGAGCTCGTGTTGCTGATATGTATATGCAAGAAGCACAAAAAGAGATTGATGCTACCCGTAAGTCTGCGGTTGGTACAGGGGATCGCTCTGAGCGTATTCGCACATACAATTATCCACAAAATCGTGTCACTGATCATCGAATCGGCTTAACTCTTCAAAAGTTAGATATTATTATGGAAGGCAAGTTGGATGAAATTATTGATGCATTAATGTTGGAAGAGCAAGCATCAAAACTTGCCCATTTAAATGATGAAGCATAAAACGATTTTTGAGGCCCTTCAAGGGGCTTCTTCTTTTTTAGTCGAAAATGGTCGTGACGAAAATGCCGCAAGACTTTTAATGCAACATGTTTATGAAACAAATTATTCCGGATTAATGATGCGAATGCACGATATAATTAGCGAAGAGAAAATAACGGAATTTCAAAAATATGTAGACGAACATGCCAATGGTAGGCCGGTACAATATATTATTGGTTCGGAAGAGTTTTTCGGTAGGAAGTTCCAAGTGGATGAGTCAGTTTTAATCCCTCGTCCTGAAACGGAAGAGCTAATTGTTGGAGCATTAGACCGAATGAAAAAGCTGTTTGGAGAACGTTCTGCAGTGAAAATTTGTGATATTGGAACTGGAAGTGGTGCCATCGCGATAACGATGAAAAAGGAATGGCAAGAAGCGCAAGTTGTTGCCACGGATATTTCTGAAAAGGCAATCAAAACGGCGAAAAAAAATGCAGAACTTTTACAAGCACAAATTGAGTTTCGTCTAGGTGATTTGACAGAACCTATTGGACATGAAAAATGGGATGTTGTATTATCAAATCCTCCTTATATTGCATTTGGCGAAGCAAAAGAAATGTCCGAAATCGTTTTGGATCATGAACCTCATACTGCTCTTTTTGCAGAAGAAGAGGGACTAATTTTGTATAGAAAGCTTTCAGAGCAATTGCCGAAACTTTTAAATAAACCTGCATTAATCGGTGTGGAGATTGGTTATCAACAAGGAGAAGCAGTGGCAAAATTCTTTAAATCTAGCTTTCCAGATGCTACGGTGGAAATCGTTAAAGATATAAATCAAAAAAATAGAATGATTTTTTGTGAAATAAATGTATAAAAAGTTCTCTTCCTGACAATTATGATGTCAGGGAGGGAATTAAATATGTTAAACGATTACGAGATTACAAGAGTTCAAAAAGAAAATAAATACGATAAAGTATTAAGTCTATTAAGATTACTAGCGTGTTCAATTGCTATTATGTGTTCTATCATTTTACTACCAGATATGTTTGATAAAGTCTATGAAGCTAGAAATAATTTAGTTGAAGATAGTTTGAAAATTCGAGTTGTGGCAAATAGTAATACAAAAGCAGATCAACAATTAAAACTTGAAATGGTGGAAAATTTAACACCGTTTTTCACACAAATCCAAAATAATGAACTAGCGAATAGAGATAATGATGAAGTATATACAGAACTAGCTTCTTACTTAGAAAAAAACTATGCAGATGCAAATGTAAAAATGAACTTAGGTAATAATTTAATGCCACCAAAATTACAATCCAATATGTTTTACCCACAATCGTATTATCAATCGCTCGTTTTGACAATTGGTGATGGTAGAGGGGATAACTGGTGGTGCAGTATTTTCCCAAATATTTGTGAGCGTTCTGCAGATAAAGACGACGACAAAGAAAAAACGGAACAAAAAGATAGTGATGAGAAAGAAGATAGTAAGGAAAAGACTAAAGTGACATTTATCGTATGGGAATGGATTAAAAAGCTATTTAGTTAAGTAATCAATTACTTATGCACATTTTTTAGAGTATTATCCACAAAATGTGTATAAACTGTTAGAAAATTTCGAAATTAGAGAAGGAGGGGCAATGATGGAAACGCTCAGAATGCTTGTGGATAATAGTAATAGCGAAATCAGTTATTCACAAGCGGTCGATTTGTTAAATAGAGGGGAAGTTGTCGCCTTTCCTACAGAGACAGTCTATGGACTTGGTGCTGTTGCAACGAATGAGTTGGCTGTGAAAAAAATCTTTGAAGCAAAAGGTCGTCCGTCTGATAACCCCTTAATTGTACATATTGGAACGATTGATGAAGTTCCAAATTATATAGAAGAAATTCCGGATGTTGCTAAGAAACTAATGGATTGTTTTTGGCCTGGCCCGTTAACGTTGATAATGCAAGCGAAAAAAGGGAAACTAGCATCCAATGTTACAGCAGGTTTATCGACTGTTGGATTACGAATGCCAAACCATGAAGTAGCTTTAAGGTTATTAAGAAAGTTACGAAAACCAGTAGCGGCTCCAAGTGCAAATCGAAGTGGAAAGCCAAGTCCTACAAAAGCTGTTCATGTCGAAGAAGATTTACAAGGTCGCATTCCTCTTATATTAGATGGGGGAGCAACAGGTTTAGGTATTGAATCGACAGTACTAGATGTAACGGTTACCCCACCAGTCATACTTCGTCCAGGCGGTGTAACAAAAGAAATGTTAGAACAAGTAATTGGTAAAGTCATACTACCAACAAAGGAACAACAAAAACTCGATTCGACACCAAAGGCGCCAGGGATGAAATATACCCATTATGCGCCAAATGCTCCGGTATACTTAATCGATCTTAATAAAAAAGAAGTAGAACAGGCATTGAGAAAGTTAAAAGAATGTGGACATAAAGTAGCCCTTCTTGCACCTTCATCCTATCAAGATTTAAAGGCAGATTATTTTTTCTCCTATGGAAGTGAAGAAAATAAAGAGCAAATGAGTGCGAAACTTTATGATGATTTGAGAGCGTGTGATAAGACAGAGGCATCCATTATATTAGCTACAACGACTACTACAGAAGGTGTCGGTGCGGCTATAATGAACCGGCTAGAAAAAGCTGCAGGTAGTAAGTGGTATAAAAATGAAGAATAGATTCTAATGAAGGGTTTGCTTGAAAAAGTAAACCCTTTTTTAATTTTAAAAAAGGTGGACAAGAAACAATGATAAAGAATGATGATGAGGCATATGATAGTAGAAATCTAATAAAGGAAAGAGGACTATTTTGCAGGAAATACTTACCGGACTTATTGTGGCACTGGATGTAGTCGCACTTTATTTACTTCTTCCCGACGTAAAACAACGTTTCATTCTTTCTTTATGGACGGCTATATTACATATGATATTCCCAATTATCGGTTTTACTCTCGGTAGATGGATGGTACATATCCTATTACAATGGTCAAATTTAATTTCTAGTATTCTATTGTTTTCTATTGGGCTTCAATTAATCCTTTCAACAAAGAATCGTCAAATAATGGCAATTCCCATATCAATATTAGCGATTACAGCCAGTTTAGATACCTTTTCAGTCAGCATTTCTTTTGGTATGCTTAACTTACAAAAATTTTTATTTATTTTCAGTGCAGGATTATGGACTTTTGTACTGTCTTACATTTCTTTGCAACTCGCAAGAAGCCGTTTTTCTATAAAAGGGGATTCGTTGAAGTGGATTGCAGGATTGTCGTTAATTGTTATAAGTATCTATACGTTTTTTAATAGTATTGATTATCTTTAATATAGAAAGAGTGGACATCATGAACATTTATTTCATTTGTACTGGCAATACTTGTAGAAGCCCTATGGCTGAGGCTATTTTGAGAAGTAAAAATGTGCAAGGTGTA
The DNA here is from genome assembly GCF_014836845.1 of Ureibacillus galli. Taxonomy (GTDB): domain Bacteria; phylum Bacillota; class Bacilli; order Bacillales_A; family Planococcaceae; genus Ureibacillus; species Ureibacillus galli. Next base: position 106,235 of record NZ_JACSQA010000002.1, on the reverse strand, counting down.
CAAGTTAAATCAGCTGGCATTTATGCATTAGAGGGGGGCGGAATATCCGAAAATGCAAAAGCTGTGCTTGAACATGATCAAATTAATTTTGAGCATATGACTTCCCAAGTGAAACTACAAGATATCGAATGGGCAGATTTAATTTTAACAATGACTTGGGCCCATAAAAATATGATTCTTCATACTTTTCCAAATGCCCTAAACAAAACTTTTACTTTAAAAGAATACGTGACACCATACGGTTCAAAAGATGTATCAGACCCATTTGGTGGGGATATCGCTACCTATAGACAAACGTATCTGGAATTAAATCGGCTCATCGACGAATTAATAGTAAAACTTTCAGAAAAATAGCTAGATATAATTATGTAAGTGAGTTAGTAAAAGACCCAATAATAAATTGTTTGAAACTACATAAATGAAAAGTGCCATCATTCTAGTAAGTTATAAACTACTTACGAATGATGGCACTTATTCGTTTCGCAAATCATAGAAGTTAATTATAATAAAAATCAGAATAATGAAACGGATTTTGTTGAATACACGAATTATTTACAGTGTTTACGTTGGAATTACGATTAAAATATGAACATTATAATACAAATGCAATATATTATTCGTGTTTTATGAAAAAGATTAAAGGAAACTTTTCAAAATCCATGTTAATCTTTCGTAATAAGTGGTACACTGTTGATGACAATAACACGTAGGAGGGAACATAGTGAAAATTGCAATTTCTTCAGACCACGGTGGAAATAACTTACGTAAAGAAATTATGTCACTATTAGACGAACTTCAAATTAGTTATGAAGATTTTGGACCAAAGTCCGATGATTCAGTTGATTATCCTGATTATGCTCGCCCTGTAGCTGATGGTGTTGCAACTGGTAAGTTTGATCGAGGAATTTTAATTTGTGGAACCGGCATCGGAATGTCAATTGCTGCAAACAAAGTAAAAGGGATTCGTTGTGCATTAGTTCATGATGTATTTAGTGCTAAAGCTACTCGTTGCCATAACGATTCAAATGTTTTAGCGATGGGTGAACGAGTAATTGGTCCAGGTCTAGCGAGAGAAATCGTAAAGGCATGGTTAAATACGGATTTTGAAGGTGGTCGTCATACTCGACGCATCGATAAAATTTCCGAGCTTGAAGGGTAATTCATCGATGATTCATTTACAACAAGTACAGTCCCAATTATCCCAATTGCTTGACGAACTGGAACAACAAGTACAGTTCCAACCGAATCAATTGTTTGTTATCGGTTGTTCAACTTCTGAAATTGCTGGTTCAAAAATCGGAACATCGGGTGCTATCGAAATAGCGGAAGTGCTTTATCGGGAATTTGCAAGTTTTGCTAAAAGAAACAATCTTTATTTAGTTTTCCAAGGCTGCGAACATATTAATCGTGCATTAACGATGGAGTATAGTGCTGCTTTAATATACGGTTTAGAACCCGTAACCGTTATCCCTGTAAAACATGCAGGAGGTTCGATGTCAGCCTATGCCTATACTCAATTAGAAAATCCAGTAGTCGTCGAACATGTTCGAGCGCATGCCGGAATTGACTTAGGTCAAACCCTTATTGGGATGCATTTAAAAGAAGTAGCAATTCCCGTTCGAACATCCATCCGAAAAATTGGAGAAGCGGTAGTAACAATAGCGAAAACACGTCCAAAGTTAATAGGTGGAGAACGGGCAATCTATGTAAGACCTACTGAATAGAAATATTTAAAGGTTTCAGTTAAATCATTTATGTTAATAGAGCGTGTTTATCCACGCTTAATGTAAAAAGATTAACAATTGATGTTTATTGCTGTTAATCAGATAAAATCCAATTATAATGATTTTTATTAAAAAAATAAAAGAACTTTAGGGGGATTTATAACGATGGCTTATGAAAAAGTAGCGGCACAAGATAAAGCAGTACTAGAAGGAATTTTAGCAGAGAAAAAACGTCAACAAGCAAACATTGAATTAATTGCATCCGAAAACATTGTTTCCGAAGCGGTTATGGAAGCACAAGGATCTGTATTAACAAATAAATATGCTGAAGGTTATCCTGGTAAACGTTACTACGGAGGTTGTGAACATGTTGACGTTGTTGAAGACATCGCTCGCGACCGTGTAAAACAAATTTTTGGTGCTGAATATGCAAATGTTCAACCCCACTCTGGTGCGCAAGCAAATATGGCAGTATACTTCACGGTTCTTGAACCAGGTGATACAGTACTAGGAATGAATCTTTCCCATGGTGGTCACTTAACACATGGTTCTCCTGTTAATTTTTCTGGTATTCAATATAAATTTGTAGAGTATGGCGTAACGGAAGATACAAATGTAATAGATTATGAAGATGTTCGCGCAAAAGCTTTAGAACATAAGCCGAAGTTAATTGTAGCTGGTGCTTCTGCCTATCCACGTGAAATCGATTTTAAAAAATTCCGTGATATTGCAGATGAAGTCGGAGCTTATTTCATGGTAGATATGGCACATATTGCTGGTCTTGTAGCAGCTGGTGAACATCCATCCCCAGTACCTTATGCAGATTTTGTTACTTCAACTACTCATAAAACGTTACGTGGACCTCGTGGTGGTTTAATTTTAACTTCTGAAGAATGGGGTAAAAAGATTGATAAGTCGGTCTTCCCTGGAATTCAAGGTGGGCCATTAATGCATGTCATCGCTGCTAAAGCAGTGGCGTTTGGTGAAGCGTTACAACCAGAATTTAAAGAATATGCAAAACAAATTAAAAAGAATGCAAAAGTTCTTGCTGAAACATTAATTTCAGAAGGATTAGAAATTGTTTCCGGCGGTACAGATAACCATTTATTATTAGTGAATGTGAAATCAGTTGGTTTAACTGGTAAAGTGGCTGAAAAGATATTAGATGAAGTAGGGATTACTGTAAATAAAAATACAATCCCTTATGATCAAGAAAAACCGTTTGTTACTTCTGGTATCCGTATCGGTACACCTGCTGTAACTAGTCGTGGCTTCGTAGAAGAAGACATGAAAGAGGTTGGATTAATTATTGCTAAACTTCTTAAAAATCCAGAGGATGCTGGGGTAAAACAAGAAGCAGCTGATCGTGTAAAAGTTTTAACAGATAAATATCCAATTTACGAAGATTTAGTAACAAATATTTAATATAAAAAAGCTAGTGAGTTCTCTCACTAGCTTTTTGTGTTTTACAAAAGTAAACACCTTAAGCTGTTTATGGAACGTATGTTTTAAAATCGAAAGTTCTATAAATGCATTTGACATATAGTTTTATGTTAGAACTTTTTTTGATATACTAGTTTAGATTAGGTGATTTTTTCTTAGTCTTTAGAAAACATCACAGATGGTAAATGAATGAAATGAATAGTTAGGAGCGAGTCCCATTGAGCAAAGTATATGTATTTGATCACCCATTAATCCAACATAAGTTAACTTATATCCGTGATAAAAACACTGGAACAAAAGAATTTCGTGAACTAGTGGATGAAGTAGCAACATTAATGGCATTTGAAATTACTCGTGATATGCCACTTGAGGAAATTGAAATTGATACTCCTGTAACAAAAGCTAAAACAAAAGTACTTTCAGGTAAAAAAATGGCAATTGTTCCAATTCTACGTGCTGGTATCGGTATGGTTGATGGAATATTAAAATTAATCCCAGCTGCAAAAGTGGGACATATTGGATTATATCGCGATCCAGAAACACTAAAACCAGTTGAATATTATGCAAAACTTCCTGCTGATGTGGAAGAACGTGACTTTATTATAGTTGATCCTATGTTAGCTACAGGTGGCTCTGCAGTTGAGGCGATTAACTCATTAAAAACACGAGGAGCAAAAAGTATTAAATTTATGTGCTTAATTGCTGCCCCTGAAGGTGTTGAAGCTATTCAAGAAGAGCACCCTGATGTAGATATTTACATTGCTGCCCTTGACGAAAAATTAAACGATCACGGATATATTGTTCCAGGCTTAGGAGATGCTGGTGACCGTTTATTTGGTACAAAGTAAAAACTGCTTAGTTTTTAAGAATATGTAATCGAAAATAATGACCCTTTTATATGGAGAAGGGCCATTATTTTCATTTTAAATGGTTTATTGATCCCAATGGTGAACCGTTGATTAGTTTTTAAGGAATAAGTGAATAATATTGTAGGAAAAAGAATTTTATATGATTTGAATATTTTGGAAGAAAGAATGGTGAAATGGTTGTTTTGCTAAAATAATAAAATATAACCAAGTGATATTTGAAAGTTATTACACAAATTTGTCAACAATTTGACAAGAATTCATGAGTTGTGAAGTTTTTCACTATAACCAATTGACATCAAAATATCACTATTGTATGCTTACAAAGGGTAAGAATGACAAGGGTTTTTTAAGTCAAGTACTGACCATAAACACTTGTTATATCAAGTTTCTACTAGATTGACAGTTGAAACTAGTCAATGTCAATTAGCAACGTTTTCAAGCGTCTGAGTTTAAATGTTTGCAGCGGAACAAAGTTAAATTCTTATTAATATAAGGATTTAATTATATAATTAGATGATTTTATCATTATTGAAACCGCTTGTAATACATATACTCGCTTGATTCCTTTAGTAGTGAACGATTTTAACGTTACTCGAAAAAGATTTGGGAGATAAATTGCCAATGCTAGATTTGCATCACATTTTTGCCATGCAGAAGAAAGCGTTATTTTTTTTGCTTGCTCTTTGTGCGTTAGGATGGGGATTTACCTCATATCCAACAGTTTTTGCTGGAATTGCGGTGGGTGCTTGCTTTGGTACATATAACTTTTGGATTCTTGTTCGAAGAATGGACAAGTTTGATCGTTCCATAAGTGAAGGAAGAAAAGCAGTATCTCTCGGCTCAGCTTTGCGCTTTGGATCAGGTATTGCAGCAGTCGCTATCGCCATTACGTTGCCACAATATTTTCATTTAATTAGCACAGTCATAGGGCTAATGATTCCGTACGTGTTCCTATTTATAGGAGTTATCGTATATTCAGTAAGAAACAACTAAGGTAACTAAGAAAGTGAGGTGAATGCAAGAATGGATCATGGAGCTCCAGAGCTAACGATAGGCTTTTTAACTTTCAACTTATCAACAGTTCTTATGCTAGTGGTAACAGCTGCCATTGTGTTTTTAATTGCATTTATTGCTACACGTAACTTAAAGCTGAAACCAACTGGTATGCAAAACTTTATGGAATGGGTTATGGATTTCGTAAAGGGAATCATCCAAAGCAACATGGACTGGAAAACAGGCGGTCGATTCCACATTTTAGGGATCACATTAATTATGTTTATCGCCGTTGCAAACTTGTTAGGTTTACCATTTTCAGGAATCATCGTAGGTGGCGATTTATGGTGGAAATCACCAACAGCTGACCCTACTGTTACATTAACATTAGCAGCGATGGTTATGGTACTAGCAACATACTACGGTATTAAAATGCGTGGTACTGGAAATTATTTCAGAACTTTTGTTCAACCAATGTCATTTATGTTCCCGCTTAAAATTGTAGAGGAATTCGCTAATACATTAACGTTAGGTCTTCGTCTTTACGGTAACATTTATGCTGGTGAAATTTTACTTGGTTTACTTGCTGGTATGGCAGGTTCAGGTGCAGTAGGATTCATAGGTGCTATCATTCCAACGATGGCATGGCAAGGATTCTCAATCTTTATTGGCTTTATCCAAGCCTTCATTTTCACAATGTTAACAATGGTTTACTTATCTCACAAAGTGAGTGCAGACCATTAATATAAAGCTTTTAGTGTAAACATTAATTGCTTAACAAAAATAAAAAACAATTCCAAGGAGGAAATTTTCAATGGGTTTATTAGCAGCAGCAATCGCAATCGGTTTAGGTGCACTTGGTGCAGGTATTGGTAACGGTCTTATCGTTTCACGTACAGTAGAAGGTATCGCTCGCCAACCAGAGGCTCGTGGCGTTCTTCAAACTACAATGTTCATCGGGGTAGCGTTAGTAGAAGCCCTACCGATCATTGCAGTAGTAGTAGCATTCATCGTAATGAACCGATAATTGTCGGCTCAATTTGTGTGGCGAAGATGATTCCACAAGAAGAAACTTCGCCATTCCTTTTGTATGAAAACAGTTTGATTTAAAAGTTTTTTTGAAATTGAAAGTAAAGAAATGAAATCATAGATTTTATGAATGTTTCATAAGTTCGCTTTAATGCAAACCGCTTTGAAACGAGACAATATTGAAAGCTCTTGAAGGGAGTGAAACAATCGTGAATTTAGATTACCTAGTACTTGGTGCTGGAGCTCACAACTTTAATGGTGGAGACGTAATCGCAACATTAGTTATCTTCATCGTGTTAATGGCTCTTCTAAAGAAATTCGCGTGGGGTCCGTTAATGGGCATTATGCAACAACGTGAAGAATTAGTTGCAAGCGAAATCGATGCAGCTGAAAACGCTCGCAAAGAATCAGCTAAACTTTTAGAAGAACAAAGAAGTCTTTTAAAAGAAGCTCGTACTGAAGCACAAACAATCATTGAAAGTGCTAAAAAACAAGGCGAAGTACAACGTGATGAAATCATTACTGCTGCTCGTGCTGAAGCTAACCGCTTAAAAGAATCAGCTGTTCGTGAAATCGAAACTGAGAAAGAAAAAGCAATCGCTGCAGTTCGTGAAGAAGTCGTTTCACTATCGGTTCTTGCGGCATCTAAAGTTCTTGGGAAAGAAATTTCTGAAGAGGACAATAGCGCACTAATTAAAGAAACGATTGCGAAGGCAGGCGAAGCGAAATGAGTCAATCGACTATAGCTAGCCGCTATGCGAATGCATTGTTTCAATTAGCGCAAGAAAAACAAGTCGTTGCGGAAGTGAACGGAGATTTAGAGGAGTTAGTAAAAGTTTTAGAAACTACTCCAGAGTTACTTTCTTTACTTGCTACTCCAAAGTTCTCTATCGAACGTAAAAAACAAATTGTAGCAGAAATTTTTGCTAGTGCGAACCCAATCGTCGTTAGCACGCTTGAACTTCTAATTGAAAAGAAACGTGTTAATGAAGTAGAAAGTTTAGCGCAACAATTTAAACAATTAGCAGCTGCATCACAAGGTGCTGCTAATGCAACAGTTTTCTCTACTCGTGCTCTTACTGATCAAGAAAAAGACGAAATCTCTTCTTCTTTCGGTAAATTAGTTGGTAAAGAAAAACTTACTATTACAAACGTAATCGAACCATCCATTCTTGGTGGTGTACGTGTTCAAATCGGTAACTACATTTTTGATAACACTGTAGCAAATAAGCTAGAGGGATTAAAACGTACGTTAGTTGGTTAATTAAAAAGAAATGTGAGAGGTGACATTCATGGGCATCAAGGCTGAAGAAATCAGCGTGCTGATAAAAAAGCAGATTGAAAACTACCAATCTGAATTAGAAGTAAGCGAAGTTGGTACTGTAATCACAGTTGGTGACGGTATCGCTCGTGCTCATGGCCTCGACAATGTCATGGCTGGAGAATTATTAGAGTTCTCTAACGGTGTTATGGGTATGGCTCAAAACTTAGAAGAAGGTAACGTTGGTATCATCATCTTAGGACCATACTTAGACATTAAAGAAGGCGATGAAGTACGTCGAACTGGCCGTATTATGGAAGTACCAGTTGGTGAAGAATTAATTGGTCGCGTTGTAAACCCACTAGGTCAACCAGTGGATGGACAAGGCCCAATCAACACTACAAAAACTCGTCCTATCGAAAGCCCAGCTTTCGGTGTAATGGCTCGTAAATCCGTTCACGAACCATTACAAACAGGTATTAAAGCGATTGACGCTCTTGTACCAATCGGTCGTGGTCAACGTGAGTTAATCATCGGTGACCGTCAAGTTGGTAAAACTTCAATTGCAATCGATACAATCCTTAACCAAGCAGACCAAGATATGATTTGTATCTATGTTGCTATCGGTCAAAAAGAATCTACAGTTCGTGGCGTAGTAGAAACACTTCGTAAACACGGTGCTTTAGATTACTCAATCGTTGTAACTGCATCTGCTTCTCAACCAGCTCCATTATTATACTTAGCACCTTATGCTGGTGTATCTATGGCTGAAGAGTTTATGTTACAAGGTAAACACGTATTAATCGTATACGATGATTTATCAAAACAAGCGGCAGCTTACCGTGAACTTTCATTATTATTACGTCGTCCTCCAGGTCGTGAAGCTTACCCTGGTGACGTATTCTACTTACACAGCCGTCTATTAGAGCGTGCTGCGAAATTAAACGAAACGTATAAAAATGGTTCGATTACAGCTCTTCCATTCGTTGAGACACAAGCTGGGGATATCTCTGCATACATCCCAACAAACGTAATCTCAATCACTGATGGACAAATTTTCTTACAATCTGACTTATTCCACTCAGGTGTACGTCCAGCCATCAACGCTGGTTTATCCGTATCACGTGTAGGTGGTTCTGCTCAAATTAAAGCGATGAAAAAAGTTGCTGGTACACTACGTCTTGACTTAGCAGCTTACCGTGAACTTGAATCATTCGCTCAATTTGGTTCAGATTTAGATAAAGCAACTCTTGCAAAACTTGAACGTGGTAAACGTACGGTTGAAGTTCTTAAACAAGATCTTAACAAACCAATTAAAGTTGAAAAACAAGTTACAATTCTTTATGCATTAACTCGTGGTTTCTTAGATGATATCCCTGTTCAAGATATCGTTCGTTTCGAAGCTGAATTATACAGCTGGTTAGATGTAAACCACACTAACGTTTTAGATCATATCCGTACTACAAAAGAACTTCCTTCTGATGAAGAAATGGCAGCTGCTCTTAACGAATTCAAAAAGACTTTTGCAAAATCAGAGTAAGATCTTAAGCCGTGATTTGTGATTAAAAACGAAAAGGTGGTGAAATACCAGTGGCAAACTTACGCGATATAAAAAATCGTATTGGTTCAACGAAGAAAACGAGCGCAATGACAAAAGCCATGCAAATGGTTTCTGCTTCTAAGAAAAATCGTGCAGAACAAAATGCAAAAGCTTACGTTCCTTATATGGAAAAAGTACAAGATGTAGTTGCTGCAATTGCGTCAGGTACTTCAGATGCAACACACCCAATGTTAGTATCTCGTCCTGTAAAGAAAACAGCTTATTTAGTAATTGGATCTGACCGTGGACTTGCAGGGGCATATAACTCAAGTATTTTACGTCAGTTAACTCGTACATTAAACGAGCGTCATAAGTCAAAAGACGAATACGTGATTTTGGCAATCGGTCGTGTGGCACGTGATTATTTCGTAAAACGTGGTTATAACGTAATTGAAAGTATTATTGGTTTACCTGACCAACCTTCTTTCTCTGACGTTAAACAAATCGCTCGTAAAGCTGTTGGTATGTTCGCTGATGGTACATATGATGAACTTTATATGTACTATAACCACTTTGTCAGTGTTATTTCACAAGAAGTTACTGAGAAAAAGGTATTACCAATTACTGATTTAGCTCCAGCAAGTGAAGGCGTTCATGCATCATATGAATTTGAGCCATCAGGCGATGCAATTCTAGAAGTTCTACTTCCTCAATATGCAGAAAGCTTAATTTATGGTGCTTTATTAGATGGTAAAGCAAGTGAACATGCTGCTCGTATGACAGCGATGAAAACTGCAACTGATAATGCGAAAGAACTTATTAGTGCATTATCTCTTGAATATAACCGTGCGCGTCAAGCGGCGATTACGCAAGAAATTACAGAAATCGTTGGTGGAGCTGCAGCCTTAGAATAGGCTCAGCACTCCAATGTCGTTTATAAAAGGAAGAAAAGCGGAACATTGTTATTTATCAAACATGACGGAATAATAACGCCGCTCGGACACCAAACTCGATAGGAGGGTACAAAGAAATGAACATAGGACACGTTATTCAAGTAATGGGTCCGGTTGTTGACGTTAAATTCAGCAACGGCCAATTACCAGCAATCTATAACGCTTTAACTGTTAAGATTGACCGTCCAAATCAAGAATCAGTTACTTTAACTTTAGAAGTAGCTCTTCACTTAGGTGACGATTCTGTCCGCACGATTGCTATGTCATCTACTGACGGCTTACAACGTGGTGCAGAAGTTACAGACTTAGGAAATCCAATCTCTGTACCAGTTGGTGACGTAACTCTAGGACGTGTATTTAACGTACTTGGTGAAGTTATCGACTTAGGAGAAGAAATCCCAGCAGAAGCTCGTCGTGATTCTATTCACCGCGAAGCTCCTAAATTTGATGAATTAACTACTGAAGTTCAAATCCTAGAAACAGGTATTAAAGTAGTAGACTTATTAGCTCCATACATTAAAGGTGGTAAAGTAGGTTTATTCGGTGGTGCCGGTGTAGGTAAAACTGTATTAATTCAAGAACTTATTAACAACATCGCTCAAGGTCACGGTGGTATTTCCGTATTCGCTGGTGTAGGTGAACGTACTCGTGAAGGGAACGACTTATTCCACGAAATGAGTGACTCTGGTGTTATTAGTAAAACATCAATGGTATTCGGTCAAATGAATGAGCCACCTGGAGCACGTATGCGTGTTGCTTTAACTGGTCTTACAATGGCTGAATTCTTCCGTGATGAACAAGGTCAAGACGTACTTTTATTCATCGATAACATTTTCCGTTTCACACAAGCAGGTTCTGAGGTTTCTGCCCTATTAGGACGTATGCCTTCTGCGGTAGGTTACCAACCAACACTTGCTACTGAAATGGGTAACTTACAAGAACGTATTACATCTACAAATAAAGGTTCGGTAACATCTATTCAAGCAATCTATGTACCTGCCGATGACTATACTGACCCAGCTCCAGCTACAACTTTCGCTCACTTAGATGCAACAACAAACTTAGAGCGTAAATTATCTGAGATGGGTATCTACCCTGCGGTGGATCCACTAGCTTCAACTTCTCGTGCTTTATCACCTGAAATTGTTGGTGAAGAACACTATAAAGTAGCTCGTGGAGTTCAAATGACTTTACAACGTTACAACGAATTACAAGATATTATCGCCATCTTAGGTATGGATGAATTATCTGATGAAGACAAGCAAACAGTTGAACGTGCTCGTCGTATTCAATTCTTCTTATCTCAAAACTTCCACGTAGCGGAACAATTTACTGGTCAACCAGGTTCTTTTGTACACGTAAAAGATACTGTTCGTTCATTCAAGGAAATCCTTGAAGGTAAATACGATCACTTACCAGAAGATGCTTTCCGTTTAGTAGGTAGCATTGAAGAGGTTATTGAAAAAGCTAAAAGCATGGGCGTAGAGGTATAACTTTCGGACGAGGAGGAAAAAATATGAAGACAGTTCAAGTCAATATTGTCACTCCCGACGGCCCAGTGTACGATTCAGAAGTCGCAATGGTTATCGCTAAAACAGTTTCTGGTGAAATTGGTGTTCTAGCAGGACATATTCCTATGGTTGCTCCACTTACAATTGGTGCTGTGACACTAAAAAAAGAAGACGGTTCACAAGAAATTGTTGCCGTTAGTGGTGGATTCATTGAAGTTCGTCCTGATCAAATTTCGATACTAGCTCCGTCAGCTGAAGTTGCAGCGAATATCGATCTTGCCCGTGCTAAAGAAGCAATGGCACGTGCGGAACAACGTCTTCAAATGAAACAAGATGACATTGATTTCCAACGCGCTGAGCTAGCTTTAAAACGTGCGATTAATCGTATCAGCGTTCATGAGGGTAATATGTAATTTTCATTACAAAAGATAAAAGCGGACGGGCAACTGTCCGCTTTTTAACTGTTTAACAAGGAGGAATCTTGTAACATGGAATTCTATCAATCGATGGGCTTACAAGCAGTCATTGGATTAATATCCCATATCTTTTTTATTGTCATTAGTTTTTATGCGTTACAAGCTTTTCGATTAGAACAACTGTTTAAAAAGGGACATACGTTTCAAATTCAGCTTATTTATATTTTATTAAGCATTGTCATTGGATCAACTGTTTCAAACTTTATTTTAGATATTACAAATTGGTCACAACAATTACCTTTCATTTTTTCATAAAATTAACCATTATCTTTTTTAAGGTACATATTATATGCCTTGTAAGGACAAATGATCTTTCGTTTGTCGTTACATAACATATATTTAGATTATAGTAAACATACAATCTTTATTTTCTTGAAAGATTTTTGTATTTCCTGGGTAATAATGTTGTAATATGTTGTAGTACTTTATGCATGTTTAATGAAATTTTATGTAATTAGTGACATGAAATTCACCATTATGTTTAAATTAGCGTATTATAAATTGTAGAAAATTATTGTGTTTTCGTGTAAAATAGTGATTTAGATGCTTGTTTATATCATCTTTAAGCTGTACTATATTGATAGTTTGTGTGTTTTAAATATAAAAACGAATATTTCAGATTTTGACAGTTTTGGACAAATGAATTCGGAGGGACGAATTGTGGAGAAAATCATTGTTACGGGAGGCCAAAAATTACGAGGAATCGTAAAAGTAGAAGGTGCCAAAAATGCCGTATTACCAATTCTAGCAGCATCATTATTAGCTTCAAAGAATCATAATATAATAAGAGACGTTCCGAATTTAGCGGATGTTCATACAATAAATGAAGTACTAAAAAGCCTAAATGCAAATGTAGAATACAACGAAGAAAAAAATGAAATCCATATAAATGCAGAAAAGCAATTATCGAGTGAAGCTCAGTTTGAATTTGTTAGTAAGATGCGTGCTTCTATACTTGTAATGGGATCTTTACTGGCTCGGAATGGTTATGCTCGTGTGGCATTACCAGGTGGCTGTGCAATCGGCTCAAGACCAATTGAGTTGCATTTAAAAGGTTTTGAAGCAATGGGTGCTACAATTTCCTTTGGTCATGGATTTGTTGAAGCAAAAACAGTAAATGGTTTAAAAGGTGCTGAAATTTATTTAGATTTCCCAAGTGTGGGAGCAACTGAAAACATAATGACAGCAGCAGCATTAGCAAAGGGTACGACAATTATTGAAAATGCTGCTAAAGAGCCTGAAATTGTAGATTTAGCTAATTTCATTAATAGTATGGGTGGTCGTGTCATTGGAGCTGGAACGGATACAATCCGAGTTGAAGGTGTAAATGAATTGCATGGTACAACTCATCATATTATCCCGGATCGCATTGAAGCTGGAACGTTTATGGTTGCAGCGGCAATTACGGGTGGTGACGTATTTATTGAAAATGCTGTGCCTGAGCATATGACTGCACTTGTAGCTAAATTACGTGAAATGGGTGTTGAGGTAATTGAGGAACAAGAGGGCTTACGTATTCGTGCGACACAGCCTTTAAAAGCGGTTGATCTTAAAACGATGCCACATCCTGGTTTCCCAACAGATATGCAAGCTCAAATGATGGCATTAATGCTTACTGCTGAAGGAACAAGTATTATTACGGAAACAGTGTTTGAAAACCGTTTTATGCATGTTGAAGAGTTTAGACGCATGAATGCACAAGTGAAAATTGAAGGACGCTCTGTATTTATTGAAGGTCCTGTTAAATTGCAAGGAGCAGAAGTTGCTGCCACAGATTTACGTGCTGCTGCAGCATTAATTTTAGCTGGACTCGTTTCTGAAGGAGTTACTAGAATTACGAAATTACACCATTTAGATCGTGGTTATGTTAATTTCCATCAAAAACTTGCTTCTTTAGGTGCGATTATTGAAAGAATCGAAGATCAGTCTGATGAAGAAGCAGTTGTGGCAGAAGAACAAGTTGTTGAAATCTAATACCTATCATTAACTCATCATTGTAAATTTCTTTTTTAAATTAAACATATGTTTTAGTACAGATAAATATTACAAAATTACGACAAAATTCATACATTTGAGTTTTGTCGTTTTTAGTTATATGTTTATAAATTTTTATTTAAAAAGTTGAAATATTTTATAACTCTCTATCATAAATAATATGTATGAAAAAAATAAAAAATTTCAAAAACCAGATAATAGTCGTAACAATCATTTGTTTCATTGCTGGACTCTTTTTCTTTCCTTTTCTCTTTAAAAGTCATGAAAAAAAAGTCGTACAACGAGGAGGTTCCTCTATTAATAACGCTTGTGAAATAACAATTCAAGTGAGTGGAAGTGATATTCCGATTGATTTAGAGGAGTATGTTATTGGAGTTGTTGCAGCCGAAATGCCTGTAAGTTTCCATATAGAAGCATTAAAAGCACAAGCAATTGCTGCAAGGACCTATGTGTTAAAAAATACAAATTATGGACAAACACCTATTGAACCTACTGTTGCAAAGCAAGTTTTTTATGACGAGGATACGAGAAAAGAAAATTGGGACAAGTCTTATGAGGAATTTGAAAAAAAAGTGAAAGAGGCAGTTAAAAGTACTGAAGGCGAAGTGATTTATTACAATGGAGAACTAATTACAGCGATGTTTCATTCTATGAGTAATGGTATGACAGAAAGCTCAAAAAACTATAGTGGAACAGAAATTCCTTATTTACAATCCGTTGCAAGTACCGATTTTCAATATGCAGAGAATTACGAACAAATCACGACTTTTTCCCTTGAGGAATGGAATAAGCGATTAAAGACGAATTGGACAATAGATGATGTGAAACAGTTACGCTTGCAACGAAACAATACTGGAAGAGTCGAAAGGGTATTAAACGATAAAAATGAATGGACAGGCAGGGAAATACGAACACTGTTAAATTTGCGTTCTACAGATTTTCAAATTGATGTAGTCGATGGTGAAATCGTTGTTAAAACAGAAGGATATGGTCATGGTGTAGGTATGAGTCAATACGGTGCTGATGCAATGGCTGATCATGGCTCAACTGCCCATGAAATTATTGAATATTACTATAAAAATACGAGTATTGAAAAATTAAATTGTAAAAAATAAGGATTTTTTTCCAAAATGTGATTAGAAATGTAAAAATTTGTTCACACTTCTACTTGAGGTGATGAACATGAGAGAAGAAAAACAAATTAAGCCTTCTCCTAACAAAAACAGTTGGCAGAAAAAGCCATGGTTTTGGCCGACAATTTATGCAGGAATTGCTGTAGTTTTAGTTGGTCTGATTTTCAGTTATACAGCACTTATTGGTGATGATGAGGAAAAAGAAGTTGCCCAAAATGGAACTGCTTCAGATGATTCAACAGTCATTGAAACAAACGCTAAAACAGAAACATTGAAATATCCTTTCGATGAAAAACAATTAGATAATGTAAAAGTTTTACAAGACTTTTACGATGTGACTGCAGATGAAGCAACAAGAGAAAATGCACTTTTAGTGTTTAATCAAACATTCTCAACTTCTTCTGGCGTATCATTGGCTGTTAATAATGAACCTTTTGAAGTACTTGCTGCGATGAGTGGTGAAGTGAAAGAAGTAAAACTTGATGCATTTACTGGAAATCAGATTGTCATTACACATCCAAATGGAATGGAAACACGTTATAGCTCTGTAACGGATATTCTTGTAAAAGAAGGCGACACAGTCGTTCAAGGTCAACCATTAGGCACTACAACTGAAAATGAATGGAATCCTTCAGCTGGAAACCATCTACACTTTGAAGTGTTACAAGATGGAGAGCATGTAAACCCAAGAAACTTTTTAGCTTTCTAATGATTTAACAAACGAATCAGATTTTGTACAAGTATTGATGATGACAAAACGTCCATATCCTTTATAACATTGAAACTTCTAAAAGCTTTCAACGTCTAATTAAGGATATTGGGCGTTTTTGTTGTTTTCTTAATAAATATGGTTCTGAAATTGTGAAAAAACTCATATTGTGAATAAACGTTAAATCGCTAGTTGCAAACGTCAATGAAACACTCATAATATGAACACGTTGAAAAAAACACCTTTTCGTTAGCAAAACGGCACATTCTTATATCCGATAGAAAGGAAGAGAACGTGCACGAGCACATTCGGCATCGTTGCGTTAGGCTAGGAGAGCTACTTATTGAAACAGGTGAGACGGTTCGTGTCCTTGCGAAAATGACGGGTTATTCTAAAAGTACAGTTCATAAAGATCTAACTGAACGATTATTCTTAGTCAATGAACAATTAGCAAATGAAGTGAAAGAAATATTAGCATATCACAAATCAATTCGTCATTTACGAGGAGGCGAGGCGACACGTAAGAAGTGGCAATCCCGACAAAACCATTGAAAGAGCATTTAGTTTGGCTGTATAAGTCAACTAAGTGCTTTTTTACTATGTAGGTATAAAGGAATTGGAAAATAAGTAATTAAAAATATATGATTGACAAACACTTAATCATACATAAATAAAGATGTAATTAATATTCGAATATGATAAAATATTCTAGATTAATGTAGAAAACTGAAGTCGAATTATGTTGGATAAGGTAGGAAGGGGAATTATATCATGTTTTCTAAAGATATTGGAATCGATTTAGGAACTGCGAACGTGCTCATTTTTGTCAAAGGAAAAGGAATTGTATTAAATGAGCCGTCCGTTGTGGCAATCGATAAAAATAGCAAAAAGGTACTAGCAGTTGGAGAAGAAGCCCGTCAAATGGTTGGACGAACACCAGGTAACATCATTGCTATTCGACCATTAAAAGATGGTGTTATTGCAGATTTTGATGTAACAGAAGCTATGTTAAAATATTTTATCAATAAGTTAGACTTAAAAGGGATGTTCTCTAAACCGCGTATTCTAATTTGCTGCCCAACGAACATTACAAGTGTAGAACAGAAAGCGATTCGTGAAGCTGCAGAAAAATCAGGCGGTAAGAAGGTGTACTTAGAAGAAGAACCGAAAGTAGCTGCAATTGGGGCTGGAATGGATATTTTCCAACCGAGCGGTAACATGGTAGTTGATATCGGTGGTGGTACAACTGATGTAGCAGTTCTTTCAATGGGAGATATCGTTACTAGTGAATCCATTAAAGTAGCTGGAGACGTTTTTGATAATGATATTTTGCAATACATAAAAAAAGAATACAAACTTTTAATTGGGGAACGAACAGCAGAAGCAATTAAAATTAATATTGGTACAGTTTATCCTGGTAGCCGTGAGGAGTCAATGGAAATTCGTGGTCGTGACATGGTTACAGGATTACCAAGAACAATTACAATCCATTCTTCAGAAATTGAAAAGGCACTACATGAGTCCGTTTCTTTAATTGTCCAATCAGCGAAAAATGTATTGGAAAAAACACCACCTGAATTATCAGCTGATATTATTGATCGTGGTGTGTGCATTACTGGTGGTGGTGCCCTATTACACGGAATGGATCAATTATTAACAAAAGAATTGAAAGTACCTGTTTTCGTTGCTGATAACCCAATGGACTGTGTAGCAGTTGGGACAGGCTTAATGTTAGACAATATCGACCGTTCACCAGGTTCAAGAATTTAGTTGCGTCACAATACACATGTCATTTAACTTAAATAGAGGTGATAGGTATGTTTAAAGGCTTTTATACTGTCGCGACAGGAATGGTATCCCAACAGCGAAAAACAGAAATTATTACAAACAATATGGCCAACGCTAATACACCTGGCTTTAAAGCAGATCAATCGACCATTCGTTCCTTTCCGGACATGCTTTTATCAGCAGTAGGGAATACTAATATACCTACAAAAAATGGATTGAATTTTACCGAGACAGATCCAATTGGTTCGTTAAATACGGGTGTATACTTACAAGAAACGTTAGGAAATTATACACAGGGTTCTATTTATGAAACGAGCCAAAAAACCGATGTCGCGTTAATAAACGGTGAAATGCCTGTTGATGAACAGTCAGGTCAAACGGGGACAATCTTTTTCCGGCTCGAGCATCCAGATGGTGGGGAAGCTTATACACGTAATGGTAATTTTACGTTAGATGGACAAGGTTATTTAGTAAATAGTCAAGGACTGTATGTTTTATCTGCTACTGGAGAACGTATTCAATTACCAAGTGACGACTTTACCCTTTCACAAAATGGAGATATTTATGTTGAGGACGCAATAGTTGCATCTCTTGGTGTTGCTTTTTCTGGAAATCCAGATGTACTAGAAAAACAAGATAACGGATTATTTCGTACTGTAGACGATACTGAACTTCCTTCAGCTTATGGGCAAAATAATGTAACATTCTCGATGCAACAAAGTTTCCTTGAAGGATCAAATGTTGATTCAGCTCAATCCATGACAGACTTATTAACTGCTTATCGTGCCTTTGAAGCAAATCAAAAAGTTCTTCAAGCTTACGATAAAAGTATGGACAAAGCAGTAAATGAAATTGGAAGAGTTTAAAGCTAGGGGGATTATTTATGCTACGTACAATGATAACGGCAACCAACACGTTAGGACAGTTGCAAAGCCAAATTGATACAATTAGTAACAATATTTCTAATAGTAACACAGCTGGCTATAAAGCAAATGAGGCGACCTTTTCTGAACTTTTATATCAACAGTTTAATAATGAAGAAATGGACAGAACGGTTCGTAATTCACCGGTCGGAATCCGTTATGGGGTTGGTGCATACATCGGTCAAATTCAAACAAATTTTTCACAAGGATCACTTCAAAAAACGAATCGTGATTTAGATCTTGCTTTCACAAAGGAAAAACAATACTTTAATATTTTAATGCCAAATGGTGAAGATGGGCAGCGTCTTGTCTATTCTAGACAAGGTGATTTTTATGTGTCTCCTGTAGAAAATGGTCAAGTTATGCTTGTGAACGGTGATGGGTACCCAGTTGCAGATAGTAGCGGCAACGCGATTTATTTCCCTGATAATGTAACGAACTTTAATTTATCGAGTGATGGCACTTTACGCGTAAATTTATCTGATGGGGAAACTTTAAATGTTGAGTTAGGGATTACGGAACTACATACTCCTCAATTGTTAGAACATGTTTCTGGTACATATATTGCACTCCCTGCCAATTTCGGAGAATTAGGTTATAATGAAGAAGATGTATTAACGAATTTACAAGGTGGCGCACGGGTTGAAGTTGGAATAACAAACGGTGCATTAGAGTCTTCCAATGTGGATCTTTCCACTGAAATGACAAATTTAATTAATGCGCAACGTAATTATCAATTTAATTCACGTGCTGTTTCAATTGCTGATCAAATGTTAGGGTTAATTAATGGAATTCGATAATTTCTTGATGGTAAAATGAATCTTTCACTATATTTTCTAAGGGGAGAACGGCAATGTTTAATGTATTAAAAAAAGAATCAGAAAAGCCGAAAGTTCCTCAAGAAGAAAAAAAAGAAAAAAGGGACAAAACCATTTCTGAAAAACCTATAAGATGGTATAGTTTTCGTCTTTTTCCTATTTGGTTAAGAATACTCCTTGTCCTAATCTTACTTATTATTGCCGCAGTTTCTGGATTGATGATAGGTTTTGGTGTTATAGGTGATGGAGAAGCAATGAATGTGCTAAAATGGGGAACATGGCAACACATCATTGATTTAATAGAAGGGAAAGAATAGTAAAATAACTATTCTTTTCACCTTTATTAGTTCAGTAACGAATGAAAATACATACAATTTTTAAGGGGGAATGGGAAATGCTAACTGCTGAACAAATTCAGGCTATTTTACCACACCGCTATCCATTTTTATTAGTGGATCGTATTATTGAAGTTGAAGAAGGAAAACGAGCAGTAGGATTAAAAAATGTATCAATTAATGAAGAGTTTTTTAATGGCCATTTTCCAGGATATCCAATTATGCCGGGAGTATTAATCGTTGAGGCATTGGCTCAGGTTGGCGGAGTGGCATTATTAAAATCTGAAGAGTATAAAGGCCGTCTTGCTTTTTTAACTGGAATTGATAATTGTCGTTTTAAACGTCAAGTAGTACCTGGCGACCAATTAAAACTAGAAGTTGAATTTGTAAAACTACGCGGTGCAATGGGGAAAGGACATGCTGTTGCAACGGTAGAAGGCGAACTTGTTTGTGAAGCAGATATTTTGTTTGCAATCGGTCCAGTTCAACCAAAATAAATGGATTTCTACTTTTAACCAATGTAAAGATTAAGAAGAATAGCAAAAATAGGTTACATCTTTTTTTCGGATATTTCCTTCCTTTCTCGGGCACTCTATGAATAATCACATTCCTTATGTGATGGAGTGTAAAAGTTGAAAGGAGGGAATTTTTTATGTGGAAAAAACCGGTTTTTGCATTTATTTTAGGAACAGCATTGTTAGTCGGATGTAACAATAACGGAGAAGATGCTGCCGATGAAGTAGGAGAAGACATCAATAGAGGTGTTAACGAAGTACAAGAAGGCGTAAATGAAGGTGTCGATAACGTCCAAGAAGGTGCAGATGACGTCCTTGAAAACGACTCCTATGATAACGGAAATGATGTAAATAACGGTACAAATGATGCTGTAGGTGAAGATTCATATAATGATGCTAACCGTGGCCCTGAAGGTGAAGACTTTAATGCCGAAAATGGCACAGACAACACAGAGGACCAAGACGGTGTACAAAATAGTAATGGTGCTGGACAAAATGGTGTTTCTGGTGAAGTAAACAATAACGATGAACGCATTTTAGAAGGTAACCAAGAAGATATCATTGAAGATGAAAAAGATCTTAAAGACCGTGATAATCAAGATGAATAATCATATGCACTAACAGGATACAATACAAAAGAATCGTCTCACTTGAGGCGATTTTTTTGTTGTCATCCAAATTTAAGACTCCTTTAATCGTGGTCTTTCACGCATTCCCTTTTTAAACCGTGTAAGCAATTCATCATTCGTTAAATTTTCATCTAGTAAATTTTTTAACAACTGTTCAGCATATTTATTACGTTTCGTTTTTATAGTACCTTTCAATAGTACTGAAATCCGATTTCCAATTTCACGAATATCCGTCACGACTACTTTAAATGGAGCTGGTTCATTATCTGGAAAGGATATAATAACCTGTACTTCGATTAAATCCCCAGAATCTTTATATGTTTCAAAAATGGATTGGTAATTTTTTGAAATAAAGAGTTCTAGTATCCACGATTTACGACTATTTTCTTGGTTGATGACGATTCCATCAATCAAGGGGATATTTAGCCCTCCATCTTCATTAACCAAATCAAACGAAAGCATTTTAAAAGTCTTCATTCACTTTCCCCCCAACTACAATATAGTTAATTTAAGTATAACATAGAAAAATTGCGAAATTTATTATTTGCCCCTTTCAATATAAAGTAGTTTTTTCTTACTCCCTCTAGTCTGAATCGAATTTTGATAAATTTTTGCTCTGTTGAAAATGTTGGTTTCATCTTTAGAAATAGGTCAAACTCGAATTTTCAGATTTTGCCAAAATAAAGTTGTCTAGTTATTATAAAGGCGTGGAGGAAAGGAGGTGAAGGATATGAACCAAGTCGGACTAGTCGGCCGATTTACTCGAGATCCTGAACTTAGACAAATCTCGGAAAGTCGAGTACAAACAAGTTTTTCTATAGCCGTCAATCGAAACTTTCGAAATAACCAAGGTAGTGTGGATGCAGATTTTATTCCTTGTATAGCATGGGGAAGGCTCGCAGAACGAATTGTAAAATACTGTGGTAAAGGGTCATTGGTTGGTATTAACGGCCGATTACAATCAAGATCCTATATGAATCGGGATAATTTGAAAGTATACACAATAGAAGTTGTTGTCGATGATGTCCGTTTCTTTATTTTAAAATCGCCGCAAAATAATGTCCCCCATCAAGGAATGGAGGAAGGCTTTGAATTGGAAAAAGAATTTGTACTCCCAGAAAATGGCGAACTTGTTTCTGTACCTTAAATAATTGGGGAATATTTAAGGGCAGGTATTAGAAATCTTGTGGAAGTCATAATGTTGTTGAAGGTATGAAGAATGGTAAAGAATCTCTAAGTATCTCTTGAAAGATGATTGTTGAAACGCTATATACGAACCCTCTTAAAGGAATTTTACAAAAAAACAAACAATTCATTAGTACCAAAAGTTAAAAGAACTTTACTTAGCTAAATTTCCTTCCTATCAAACGCAATTCTATATTCGAAAAAAAGAGAAGGGAGGTGATTATAAGACACTACTGCTTGACCGCACAGTAGTGGTCCCATTCCTCCTAAACTCTACATAGTAGAAAAGTAGAGAAATGTACAATTAAATATGGATTTGGAAAGTGAAGATGGATAACGAGAGACTGTTAAAAAGAGCCGAGGATTGTTTATCCTCGACTCTTTTCTATTGATCATATTTTATTTATTCCCATGATTTTATATGATGGTGCTTTCCTTTGTATCTAACATAAGTAAATCCATTAATTCATCCTCTTGTAATTCTGATAGCCAGTTACTTGATTGAATTAGCTCCTCCGATAAGGCAGACTTTATCTCGATCATTTTATCAATTTTTTCTTCAATTGTACCAATTGTAATAAATTTATGGACTTGAACAAATTGAGTTTGTCCAATTCTGTAAGCACGGTCTGTTGCTTGATTTTCCACCGCAGGATTCCACCAACGATCAGCATGTAATACATGGTTAGCAGCAGTCAAGTTTAAACCAGTACCCCCAGCTTTTAAAGATAATAAGAAGATTGGAAATTCTCCTGCTTGGAATCCGTCCACTAATTGATCCCTTTGTTGTTTTGGCGTGCTTCCTGTTAAGAATGGCACATCGATATCGTATAGCTCAGAGAAACAATATTGCAGTAAATGTCCCATACCGATATATTGGGTGAAAATTAAGCATTGCTCACCATTATCTACAATTTCAGCAGCTAATTGAACGATTCGTTTTAGTTTAACGGAACGGTTTAACATCACTTTTGCTTCATCAAAGGGCTCTTTTAAATAAAGGGCAGGATGATTACATAATTGTTTTAGTTTGCTTAACATTTGTAAAATACGGCCTTTCTTTTCAAAAGAAGACATCGTATTCAGCTGTGCCATCGTGTCCTCGATATATCCTTCATAAAGCGCGGCTTGCTCACTAGTTAAAGCACAAAATTCCTTTGTTTCTTGTTTATCAGGTAAATTCAACATTAAGTCTGGATCATTTTTAGTCCGTCTTAATAGGAAAGGTCGAATTTTTGTCCTTAAAATTTGTTTATGGCGTTCAGATTCTTCCCTTTCAATTGGAACAATGAATTGTTCTTGAAATCTACCGAAACTGCCTAAATATCCTTTATGAATAAAATCGAATATTGCCCATAATTCGGAAAGACGGTTTTCTATTGGCGTTCCAGTTAAAGCGATATGATGTTTTCCCTTTAATTTGCGAATCGCACGGGATTGTAATGTTTGCATATTTTTTATATTTTGGGCTTCATCTAATGTAACAGTTGCCCAATGGATATTTTGTAAAAACTCGATATCTTGCGAGATTGTACCATAAGTGGAGAGAACAATATTTGGCTTTTCATTAACGATCATTTGATGGAACGATTCATCTTTTAAACGAGACGAACTATAATGTGTATGAACTTTTAATGAAGGGGCGAAACGGACTAATTCCTTTTGCCAGTTACCTAAAACGGAAGTTGGACAAATAATAATCGTTGGTCGTTGTTCATCCAAAGTTTCATACGTATATAATAGATAACTGATGAGTTGTACAGTTTTACCAAGACCCATGTCATCTGCCAACACCGCCCCAAAATTTTGATTTCGCATAAAGGACAGCCATTCAAATCCTTCTTGTTGGTATGGACGTAATTCTGCTTGTAACCCTTTCGGCGGCAAGATGGATGGTAACCCTTTTTTGTGTTGAAGTTGATCTACATATTCCTTTAAAGATCGTTGCATTTCAAAGGTAAATAATGGGTCATCTCGTTGTGCATCTTCTTCGTCCTCTTCTAACGCTGAGAACTCATCTGGTAACTCACGGAATAACAATTCACGTACTGTCCAATTTTCTTCTTCTGCTTTGTCCATTAGTTCACGGATCTCATTCATCCAATTGGCATCTAATCGGAACCATTCATTACCGATGCGTACAAATTCCCGTCTTTCATCCACAATTTTTCGAAACTCATCATCAGATATATGTTCTCCATTTAAGGAGAGTTGCCAGTTAAAAGATAAAATATCATCTAATCCCGCTACAGATTTTTGTGATTGGTTACTTGCACTTACGCGAACGCGCATTTTGGTTTGCTTTAATTCCTTTAACCAAGTTGGTAACATAATTTCAAATCCAAGAGCACCTAACTTAGCAAAATCACCACGTAGTAAATTACGTACATCCCGATCTTCTAGCATAATATGTATAAAAGAATCTGGGACTACGTTATAACCATCTAGGTCCATTAGCTCTAACATTTGATACTGCATGTTTTTTATCTCTTGAGCATAGGGAAGCCATTTATCTGGAAGAGCCCTTTCAATTGGTAAGTGTCGTTTACGTACAGCTGGTGTCCAAACTTTTAACGTCTTTTTCGAGATTAATACAGTTTCTAATAGCCATTCAGAGGAACTTTCTTCGGGTTCCCTTAATCGTAAAGCTACTTTTATATCTCCAATAGAACGATCTTTATTTAATGGCCAACCACCATTACTGAAAAAGGGTAATAGTGAAGGAATATCATTGGTGGATAATCCTGCATAAGCTAATTTTTGTTGAACAGCCGTCGTTAAAATGGACTCACATTCAGATAGTGAAATGTCCTCTAATTGTCCGTAAATATTTTTTACGTATTCATCTTCCTTAAAACTTTCTGGTAATTGAAAGGAAATCATCTTTTCATTGGAATCCTGTTCAGTTAAAACGACATAATCCCATAGAGCACTATTGTTCCACAGTAGTTGAATAGCATGTAAGGAAGCAAGAAGTTTTTTTGATTTTTCATCTATTCCTATCAATTGAATAAACGGATGTTTATAGGCTGGTGAAATTAAATCAACAAGTTCTACTAAAGCTAAATGAATTCCATTTTCACTAAAGTTTGCATTTAAACCATAATAATTTGGTTCATAGCGATAAAATAACTGGTTGGACCAGTTGGCGGGTGGTATTCGTAAACCATCCTCATGGAACGCAATAACAGAAAAGAAACCTGGTTGCAGTTCTTCAAAAGTGACACGAATTGTTTTCGTAAAAGGTGTTAATTGAATTTCCGTCATGCCAGTAAATTTCCTTTCTCTAATTCTTCTTGCAATGCACGTAAACGTTTATATTGTTCACGGATAGATTGAATATAGTCTGTCCAAAAGTAAGTTTTACCACATTTTTTTGCGGCCGATTTCATCATCTTCCAAATCCGAACAGCTTGTTTATAATTCATTCTTGATTTTTGATTTACTTCCTCTAATGCATAATAGTGATATAAAGGTAATGTTACTTCTGGAGCTACTTCTAAAACTTCCTTCAGTCCACAAGTTTCCAAATAAGAGATGGAAGATGGATATAATTGATGAAGTGCAGCCCACTCTTCGTATCGTTTTACCTTCAATAAATATTGCGAATAAGGTTGAACCCCATATACCCCAAAGGCGGAAAATAACATTAATTCTTCTTGTTCCGTTAAATGTATATGTTCAAATAATGTATGGACTCTTCTCACATAAACTTGGCGTTGGGAAGGTAATAAGTAATCGTTTATATATTCATTTAAATGAGGAAGCATCGCTTTTAATATAAGTTCATATGCCCTCTCTTCGTTTCGTGAATAAGAAAATTTCGCTAGACCAAAGTATATGTTCATTTGATTCGGTTGAATAGTAGTTAAATTCTTCATTAACGAATCATAATCTTTTAGTATAATGTGGAAAACATTTAAAACCGTTGGAAGTGGGACATCATCACTTAATTTCCCGTTTTTATTACCTAAAGTTCCCTCAGCATATTGTTGTAGTATGCTCAATTCTTCTTCTGCTCTTCTTTTTTCAATAAAAATCGTATCCCAGAACAGTAAATAAATATTTAATCTTCTACCGATGTGATGCTTTCGCTCAAGGAGTAACTCCCTAACTAATACTTGAAGGGCATCGAAGAAAGGGTCCGTTGCAAAAAGTCGAGATTTTCCTGATATTTCATGAATAGTATTTTGAATAACTTCAAATCTTCTATCAAAGAAATATTCAAAATAATCATTATTGACATTTGATTGGTTTTCTAAAATATGCTGCCATAGTTTGTTTAAAATAGCGATTTCGATAAAAAGATTGTATATTGGTTGCCACTCTCGTTCGAAAGGAGTATGTTTTTTCAATTTTGAGTGGGCATTTTCTGCAATGTTTGAAATGAGATATTTTTCAATTTGCCGTCCAGCTTGTAATTGATGGGACATCACTTCATTCACCATCGCAAGCCAATTTTCAGGTGTTCGTTCAGAAGCTAACAAATGTAGATTCACACTCTTTTTAGAACGCCATTTTGAAGCCCAATCTTGAACGGAATCAATGTACTGGTATAAAGATAAAATGACACTTATTTTATGTCGGCACCATTGTTCTTGAGGACAGTTACATTGAATTTCTCCTTCTTTAAATTGAACGATGACATGGGTCGGCCTAACATCTTGTACGGTTGTATATAAAGTTGAAGTAGTTGGTACGTAACGTTCAAAGGTAACGGATTTATTTCGGACTGCAAATAACGCTCGGCGTATTAGTTCCTCGTCTTCCGTTACGGATGGATGTAGATTATGTTCAATGTGTTCTAATTGATTTATAATAAAATTTTTTTGTTCTCGTGCTAGTGTTGAAACAGATAACACCATATAATCGCCCCTTAGAAATACACAATCATTTTTCCAATAGGAAAAATAAATCGATGTCTTTTCAATGCGGAAGTTAATTGTTCAAATACACATCCGCTAAAAAAGTCTTTCCTTTCATTATAACTTGAAAATATAGGAATGATAAGCAAAAGGATAAATATATCTTATTTCTCACGAATTTATTAAATAATTAAAAATGATAAATATACGGAATTTTTTTAG
Source organism: Ureibacillus galli (assembly GCF_014836845.1). Lineage (GTDB taxonomy): Bacteria > Bacillota > Bacilli > Bacillales_A > Planococcaceae > Ureibacillus > Ureibacillus galli. The sequence continues at coordinate 79,319 of NZ_JACSQA010000002.1, read as the reverse complement.
ACTTAATTTAGATTCTGTAAATAGCGAAACGACAAAAATCGATAAAATTAGTAAACAAAAACAAGTTTGAAACAAGAAAAGTATGGGGACTATAGCATTAATAAGCGAATGAATTCGTATGTTAGAGTAACAGAAAAAAATACATCCTCTGTTGTTCCTTTAAAGGGTATGTCCTACTCTATTCCAATATAGAAGCAATCGCTTTCAACACGGTTATTTGTTCAATCGGTATTTACGGAAAATACTTAATTGGGAGGGGATAGAATGATTCAAGTGCAGTTTATGAAGCCTTTTTATACAAAAGTAAATGGAAAGACATTGCGTTTAGTGTTTGCTTATCAATATTTCTCAATTGTAAAGGATGACGAGCTGTATCATTTTGTTCCTGTTGAAGGTAAGGAAATGATTATTGATTTAGATACGAAGCAAATCGAAAACCTTTCGGAGATTTTTGTTTTCCAAAGAGGAAATCGCTTTATTCGTTTACCATTATATCAACTACTTCTAATATCCAACGTACACGAACATTTAAGTCCTATTTTGGAAAAGGCATCAAACAATGAAGACCAATTAAATATCCTTCCTAGCGATAAAGAGGAATCAGAAGTTCAAAAAATGATTCGTCATTTAGAAGAACAAAATTTAGATCGATTAATTGATAAAGCTTTAGAAATGCGCGATGAAAAAAGATTTTATCAACTATTAAATGAAAAAAAGAAATTAAACGAGTCAAATTAGTATCAAGATAAGAATCAGTGCCTTGCTATCACTAATGATTGTCCATCAATATCAATATAAAACAAGCACCTTGATTAAAATCAAAGGTGCTTTATTTTATCAGGGGAAAATGTAAAGGGAACATTATGAAATCAATAGAAATAACTGAATGATGGCTAACACAATCCCAGAACCGACAATCCCAAATAACCAATCTTCCTTTGATATGGACAGTTGTTTTAATACTTTCAATATAACTCCCTCCTCTACATCCCCATTATTTCCAATTATTGAAAATGTTAAAACTGTAAAAACTATATTAAGAAATTCTAAGTATGTAGAGAATGTCATTTTGAAATGAGAAAATAAAGTTAATCAAGCCTACTGTTAAAGACTAATAAGGAAAAGAGAGGGTAGAATGGAGTTGAGTATTAGTGAGTTAATTATTAGAAATAGAAAATTCAAATTAGACACTTTAGTAAAGATGCATAATCAAAAGCAGATTCAAAGCTAAATCATTTTTTCAGATTCTAAAACTTAATGTGGATTTGTATACTATTATGCATGTTTTGGTGGAAGGAATGATTAATTCCAACTTCATCTTTATTTTTAGTATGATTTAGCGATAAATCAACGCTATTCTCTATACGGAAGGAAAGTGGGCTATGATGACAAAAACAGTTTGTGTCGTTGGATTAGGGTATATTGGATTAACGTCAGCAGTAATGTTCTCGAACTATGGCATGAAAGTACATGGTGTAGATATCAACCCGTCAGTTGTTCGGAATATTAATGAAAAAAAGTTACACATAGAAGAACAAGGTTTACAAGAATTGTTGGACCGAGCATTAGAAGAAGGAACTTTTACTGCATCTACTACACCACAAGAAGCAGATGCATTTATCATCTCTGTTCCGACACCTATAAATTCAAATAAAACCGCAAACTTAGATTATGTTAAAGAAGCAACAAAATCGATTGTTCCTTATGTGAAGAAAGGAAATTTAGTTATTTTGGAGTCGACAGTTCCACCGAAAACAGTTGAAAACATTATGATTCCTGAATTGATGGAAACAGGGTTAGAAATTGGCACAGACATTTATGTGGCCCATTCTCCCGAAAGAGTGATTCCTGGGAAAATATTCGAGGAGTTAGTAAAAAATGATCGTATCGTAGGTGGGATCAATGAAAAATCTGCCGAGCTAACAAAAGAATTATATGAAAGCTTCGTACAAGGGGAGATTCACTTAACTGACGCAACTACTGCAGAACTCGTTAAAGTGATGGAAAACACATATCGAGATTTGAATATTGCGTTTGCTAACGAACTTTCCAAAATAGCAGATAATATTGGGGTCAATATTTGGGAGGCGATTCAGTTTGCAAATTTACATCCGCGGGTCAATATTCATTTTCCTGGACCAGGTGTAGGTGGCCATTGTATTGCTGTTGATCCATGGTTTCTTGTAGAAATAGGTGGGGATGATGCACAGCTTATTCACCTTTCGCGACATATAAATGATAGTATGCCTGCCTATACGGCTCAAAAGACATTATCCATTTTAAAAGACAATAAAATTGAAGGCGGAAAGGTAGCGGTTTTAGGTTTAGCATTTAAAGGAAACGTAAATGATATACGTGAAAGCCCATCGATTACCGTAATTGATTATTTACAACAACTCGGATTGGAAGTTGTATCGTTTGATCCGCATATTAAGGAAAATAATCATGAGACACAAACTCAATATTTAGAGGAGGCTACAAGGGACGCGGATATTCTTTTATTTTTAACCGATCATCATGAATTCAAAACCTTTGATCCGTTGACGATTACAACAAACAATAAAATAGTATTTGACACGAAAAATTGTTTAAATCGAAAAGTTTGGCAAAATGCAGGTTTTCAATATTATTTATTAGGCGATGCGAAGTTTATATAAAAGATTACCAAACCATCACATTGGGGCAGAAATTTGTTTAAGCTGCCTTCTTTGTCTAAAAGGACGGTTGTACAAATATGAAAGAAAAAGTACTTGGGATTCAAGTGAATACTGAAAAGTACGATAGACTTATTCAAGAAATATTCAGTCGAATCGAGAGGAAAGAAAAAACATTAATTGTTGCAATCAACCCTGAAAAAATAATGAATGCAAAAGACAATGAAACATTAAAAAAATTGCTAAATGATGCTGAAATTCAAATCCCTGATGGTATTGGTGTTATCATTGCATCTAAAATCCAAAAAGGGAAAATCCATGAACGCGTAACCGGTGTTGAAATGATGATGCGTATTTGTGAAGAGGCATCGAACAAAGATAAATCAATTTTTTTATACGGTGGTAAGTGTGGAGTAGCAGATAAGGCTGCAAAAAAATTAAAGGAATTATACCCGAGTATTAAAATTGTTGGAACACAAGATGGTTATGAAAACAATATGGAAAAAGTCATTTCGAATATAAATGCAGTAAAACCGGACATATTATTTGTCGCAATGGGTAGCCCAAAACAAGAAAACTGGATAAACCAATATCGTAATCAACTTTACCCAACAATTTTTCAAGGAGTTGGAGGAAGTTTCGATGTTTTAGCTGGAACAGTAAAAAGAGCTCCTGCAATATTTCAACACCTTGGTTTAGAATGGTTTTACCGGTTATTAAAGGAACCGAAGCGATTTAAACGCCAATTAGCTTTACCTCGTTTTCTTGTTGAAGTAGTAAGACATTCGGTTCGAAAACAACATAAAATTTAAATTACTGTTGTACTAGTAGGAAAAATATATTGTAAATGTGGGATATTTCCTTATGAGTTATTTAATTGAAATCGAAAAACACCTTCACCAAAAGTGTTTAATCAACTGGTGAAGGTGTTTTATTTATTTCACTTCATTTACGTTAAATCGAGAGACATCTTCATCTAATAGGAAAGATGTTCCTCGTTTTTTATGGGCTGTATTAAAGAAGACAGCTACAATAGCCAACGTTGCTACAATCCCTCCAATATAAGAAGCGTTCAGTGGTATGCCGAATCCCATTGTTGGTTCGTAAAGAATATACACATTGACCATTACTGTCATAAAGGTAGCTGGTACTGTGGCAATCCAATGGTTCTTCTTTGCTAAGAATAAATACATTGCACCGACCCAAAGGGCGATAACGGCTGTTACTTGGTTAGCCCAAGAGAAGTATTGCCATAATATATTAAAGTCAATTTTCGTTAAAGCGTATGAAATGACGAATAATGGAATGGCAATCCATAAACGGCTTAATAGTTTTGACTGACCAAATTTGAAATAGTCCGCAATGATCATACGTGCTGCGCGGAATGCTGTATCCCCAGATGTAATTGGTAAAACAACAACTCCTAAAATCGCTAATGTACCTCCAATGGAACCCATCATTAATAATGAAACTTCACTTACTACAGCTGCAGGTCCTCCAGCAGCTAACATTTCATTTAAACCGCCGTAGCCATCAAACAAACTCATGGCTGCTGCGGCCCAAATCATGGCGATAATACCTTCTGCAATCATCATACCATAGAAAATTTTACGACCTTGTTTTTCATTTTGTGTCGTACGGGAAATGATCGGTGTTTGAGTAGCATGGAATCCAGATAAAGCACCACAAGTGATTGTAAAGAATAATAGTGGGAAAATAGGTAAATCATTTGGGTGCATATTTTGAAAACTTAACTCTGGAATTGGTGCACCAGTTACGATTAATCCAATTCCTACTCCTAGAGCCGAAAGAACTAAAAGCGCGCCGAAATAAGGATAAAGCCGACCAATTATTTTATCCACCGGCAATAACGTTGCTAAAATGTAGTAGAAGAAAATAACACCTACAATAATAGCAAGGGCTACCTTTCCATCTAGTAAATTATTAATTAACATCGCTGGTGACGTAACGAAAACGGTACCAACTAATAATAAAAGTAAAAGTGCGAAAACGTTTACAACATGCTTCATAAACTTCCCTAAAAACTTCGAAACTAACTCTGGTACATGTGCCCCTTTATTTCGGATTGAAATCATACCTGTTAAGTAATCATGAACAGCGCCAGCAAATATACAACCTACAACAATCCAAATAAATGCTACGGGACCGTAAAGTGCCCCAGCAATAGGTCCGAATACTGGGCCTGTCCCCGCAATGTTCAGTAACTGGATTAATGAATTTTTGTAAGTTGACATTGGAACATAATCAACACCATCCGCATTCACATATGCAGGAGTTGGTCGTTCTGATTTAGAACCAAAGATTTTTTCTACATACTTGCCATATGTAAAATAGCCTACAATTAAAATTGCAATACATATTAGAAATGTAACCATTTATAAACCCCCATCCCTTTTTAAATATTCTCAATTTTCATAATAAGATAATATCATAATATGTTATATAACAACAATGGTATTTTGAAAATTTCATATAGAACAGTTTGGGAGGATTATATTTTTGGAGATTCGCGTAATAGATGAAAAAATATAATTAATTCGATAAATAAGAGATTTGAGAAAAGGGATGATCATTTCGATTGAAATAAGTTCGAATCTAATCACAAATCATAATTAGAATTGTTTAGAAAGTTCGTAAACATTGCAGTGAAAAGGATTCAATTGTAGAATAGATATATACTTTGTCACACTTTGTGAATGTCTAACACCATATATGGCTAAAAGACTACAAAAGACACTTATTCGGAGTGGGGAAACAGTTAAACTGTTCCTTATCTTCATAAGTGTCTTTTTAAATGGATTTTATCGAGAATTACTTTATATCGTATTGTTTGTAAAGGTTATGTTGTACTGCAAATACCCCTATAATAATAAAGAAGATTAAAGTATAAATTTTCAATTCCCAAATATTATAATATGCCCCTGAACATCCGGTTGATATCCATAAAGCAATCATAAATTGTCCGAAACTTGTATTCTTTCGTTTCCAAAACAGGAGAACCATTGAAATTAAAAATATCCCAAATAAAATGACGCCGATTGTCCCGGTTTCAGCGATGATTTGAATATATTGGTTATCGGAATAAATTTTATTATCGTAATAAATCGATAAATCGATTCCATAGTCTTCATAAATAGGTGATCCATAGGAAAGGGTAGCAGCACCACCGAATGTACCGAATCCCGTACCTGTAATAGGATGGTCACTAAAAATTTCAAACCCTTTCTTTATATAAAAAACTCGCCCATTAGAAACCATTAGTTCAATATTTTTTTCATCGATTGTTTGATTAAAACGGTCTCCAATACCCCCTGCAATTCCGTCCGGAGCTTCCACACCCATCGATTGTGCTAAATTCACCCCTCCAATTATAGGGAAGTAAACAAGTAGAACGGATGCTACTAAACTAATGGCTATTTGTTTAATTAAATAGAAGCGTCTAGATAAGAAAATATAAATAACCCCTAAAACAAAGGCAGATATTAAAGTTCCTCTCGAGAAAGTTAAAATAAAGATTCCCATAAAGAGCACGAGACTTATATTTAAGAAAACTTTATGCTCATGATTTTTAAATAGATGTTTCAATACAAAAACGGAAATAATACAAAACATTAATATAAGAGCTAATGAATTTGGGTTTCCTGCTAACCCATAAATTCTAGAAATATTCTCTGTAGATAGCACCATATGTTTCCAATTGTAAGGTAGCAGCCATTGACGAATCGAGATTTTTTCAACGATGCCATGTAATGATATTAACCAACCTAAACCGACACCTGTCCAAGCTAGTTTTGTCATAAAATTAATGGGTAATTGACTTCTAGATAAGAAGAAGTAAATAAAGTACATAATGATAAATGTACGGACTTGGAATAAAATTGCACCAACACTAACACCATTGAAATATCCAATTAACGCACCAAATATTAAAAAGATAAAGAATGCCCATTCAAATAATTTGAATTTTAATAAATTCTTCATATCAAATTTACTTGAAATCAGGCATTTTACTAATAAAATAAACGTAATGATATCACCGATATATTTCATACCGGTATTGACCTCGATTAAAAATGGCCGAATGGCAACATAAATAACTAAGTATAAAATACTTTCGAAAGGTTTTATAAAAGCGAAAATGATAAAAACTAAAGTTGTTAATATAATCGTTATTTTAGAAGGGAGAGCAAGTACAGCAAATGTAAAAATTAATAAAATAAAAATTTGAAGGAAATCTTTTGAGAATAAGTTTTGCTTTGTAAGTTGCATTTGAAAATTCCTTTCTTAATCTTAATAATATTGTGAGTAATTATTACATTCTCTAAACATTATACATATTTAGGAAAAGTATTGCTTTAGCACACGTTGGACAGAAAAAAATAAGGCGAGTAAACTGAAATTACAGTTTTTTGAAATTTAATAAAAAAATTTTTAAGTTGTCCCAATTTTTATTCATTATGTATTAATAAAGTATTAAGAAAAAGAGACATGTTTATTTTATAAGCAAATTATTAAGTTGTTTTCAATAATTGTGTAAAAATATGTTAAGAATTAATGAAAAGGCGTGAAGGACTGATGAAAAAGATATTCGTAATAAGTAATATGTATCCTTCTAGTAAACATTTATCGTTTGGGATATTTGTAAAAAACCAAGTAGATGCTCTTCGTAATGAAAATTTAGATGTTATCTTAGCGGTCAATAACGATCCAGCGACAGGAAAAATGAATACGATTGTAAAGTATGGTAAATGGGGAGTAAATATTATGAAGAAGGCGATGAAATTTCGTAAACAAATATCCCTTACTCATGCCCATTATGTTTTTCCATCAGGATTGTTTTCTTACCTTTTGAAAAAGTTATTTCATATTCCATATATTGTGACAGCCCATGGTGGGGATATTGAACGTATGGCAAAGAAAAATGCAACAATACGACAATGGACTGAAAAGATTTTAAAGGAATGTAGCGCTATCATTGCAGTAGGGCCCGTATTGGCAAAACAAATAGAAGAAGAGTATAAAATGCCTCGAGAGAAAATCACGGTTTGTAGTATGGGAGTTAATCGGGAAATATTCCAACCTGGCAATCTGTCTGTAGTAAGAGAGCAACTAGGACTGGATCAAAGAGATTTTATTTATTTATTCGTAGGAAATGTGATTAAACAAAAAGGAATAGAAGAATTGTTATTAGCATTTCAACAAGTGAAAAAAAGAACCGAGAAATCGGTTAAGTTAGTTCTAGTAGGGTCAAGACGGGATGAAAACTTTCTTCATCAAATTCAACCTTTTATTGATGATTCCGTTAAATTAGTTGATCCGTTAGAACAAAAAGAGTTAGTGAAATGGTTCCAAGCTAGTAATGTGTTTGTATTACCATCCCATATAGAAGGGTTTGGGTTAGTAGCATTGGAAGCTATTGCTTCAGGTACACCTGTTATTGCTTCACGTGTTGGTGGTCTCGTTTCTTTATTAGAAAATGGGACAGGCCATCTAGTGGAACCTAAAAACCCCGCTGCATTAACAGATGAAATGATGAGGGCTTTACAAACGCCGAAAGACCAATATTATAATGAAGAAGCTGCAAGAGAAGTATTGCTTATTCACGATGTAAAGGAAATTACAAAGCGAGTTATGGCGCTTTATGAATCAATTGTAAAGGGTGGTTCCAATTCATGAATAAATTTTTAAAAATTGTTGGAGCCGTTGCAATCATTAACATTGCTGCTCGCCTATTCGGTTTTCTTAGGGAAATGGTCATTGGTTATCAATATGGTCTATCGTTTGCTTCGGATAGTATTTTTACAGCCTATATGTTACCGAACTTTTTATATTTAGTAATTGGAGGTGCTTTTACTACCGCCGTTATATCCCTTTATAATAAAAAATCAACGGACCAATCATTATTTGTCAAACAATCTTTTACAATTGTACTCATATCAGTGTCGGTGTTGACACTGATTGTTTTATTGTTTACAGCACCTATTATTAATTTATTTTACAGCGATTCAGACTATGGGATTAGTCGAGAAGCTTTAGAATTATCGAAGCATTTATTTTATTGGATGATGCCCTCTTCCATCTTGTTATGTTTAGCATCTTGGTATAGTGGTCTATTGAATATTCATAATAAATTTCATTTATCAAGTATTTCCATTCTGATTTATAATGTCAGTTTCTTACTTATAGCTGTTGGTTTATCGCTATTTGTTGGGCCAATTGCTTATGGTATTAGTGCTTTCATAAGTGCTTTCGTTATGATTTATTTTCTAATTGTTGGCTATCGAAAATTGGACACGCACCAAGTTGGGCTTTCCTTTAAGAGGGATTACACAACAAAGCAATTGTGGTTAATGGTCATTCCGATTGCATTAGGTGGGGGGACGATACAAATTTATGCCATGTTACAACGTTTTTTTGTTGGATTCCTCGGCCTTGGAGAAAATGCTATTTCCGTTGTGAACTATGCTTCTCGGTTAACCCAATTTCCTCAATCAATTTTAATAACAGCTGTAACGACGGTTATTTACCCGATTTTGAGCCGAAAAGAAGCGGAAAATGATCATGCATCTATTAAAAGTTTATATAGTAGAGGATTGCATTATTTATTATTACTTTTAATACCTGTTTCAATCTATTCTTTTATTTACGGAGAAAATTTAATTCAAGTCATTTATGAATATGGAAATTTTACAGAGAAAGGTACAGCTATTACCACGCCTGTATTACAAATTTTTGTATTATCCATGTTCTTTTTAGCAGCAAATACATATATAACTCGTTTTTATTATGCAAAAGGTGACTCGATTGCACCAGTCATTTTTAGTATTCTCAATGTATTTGTTGTTAATATTGTAGTGATGTATTTATTTGCTGAGGGGACTGGAGTTAATGCCATTGCTTGGGGAACATTTATTAGTTCGGTTACGAATACAATAATGTTAATGATTTATGCGAACAAAAAATATAATTTAAAATTTATTTCTAATCAAAATTCCTATTTATTTAAGTCACTTGCTTCCTTTATTATGATTAGTATTATTCTTTATTTATCAAGCAAGTATCTCACATTCGATAATAAGTGGCTAACATTTATTATTGGAGTATTCGTATTTGTTGTCATTACGGTAGGCTCTTATTTCTTGTTTGGAATAAAAGAAGTGAAGGATTACTTTACCGTTATTAAAAAGAAAATTTTTAAAACGTCCTAAAAAAAACGCCTTTTATAAGGAGTTTTTTTATTGATAGTATTAGGTTAATTGAACTAAAGAAAATAATATATCAAAGTTGATTAAAACGGATAAATAGAACTTTTGTAATTTTATATAAGTCTAAAGTCTTTATTATCCCCTATAACTATTATATACTATTACTAAAGATTGGAATCATTATTTGTCTGTAAGTATTCTAATAGGATAGGTGGATTAGGTATAATGGCGCGTGGAAGAAAAGTGAATTCAAACGGTGAAAGAAGCAAACAATTACTACGTGAGAAGGCGATTGAACTTTTCGCATCAAATGGTTATTATCAGACGAAAATTAGTGATATTGTTAAAGCAGCTAATGTGACACAACCTACATTTTATTTATACTTTGATAGTAAAGATTCTTTATTTATTGATTTAAATGAACAATTCCAACTTAATTTATTTCGTTTATTTGAAGAACATCCGGGTCAAAATGTGGCACATTTTCATCAAGTAATCATAAACCTTTTACAATATTTTTCAGAAAATCCTTTACTAACAAAAATAGGATTGTATCAATCGGAAGAATCTTATTTAGTGAAGGAAAGATTAGTTGAGAAGTTTGAACATATTCTTGAGAGACAAAAACAATATTTTAGTAAGTTAGAACAAATGGACATACATATTATTTCACAAAGCTTAGTTGGCTCTATTGAACGTTTAACATTTACACTTTTATTAACAAATAAAAAAACCGTTGATCAATTAACGGAAGAACTTCTATCGATTTATTTCGTAAAAGAAGAATTACTAACCTATGCAAGATAGTTGGACTACCATAGTACAAGAAAAACCTCTCCTAATATGGAGAGGTTTTTCTTATTTAAATAGTAATTGAATGAACCATCCAATGAGCATCCCGATAATTGCAGGAACTAACCAGCCGATACTTTGGTCGTAAAGAGGTAATAATTCTAAAATATTTTCATACCATGGGAATTTAAAACCAGCTGCTTTAATTCCATCATAAATACTTACTAGTGCCGTCGCGATTAAAGCGAGGATATAAACAATCGGTGCGCGGTTAAATAGTTTGTCAAACATAACTAGGAACATTAACACAATGGCAATCGGATAAATAAATAATAAAACTGGTAAAGTAATTGAAATTAATTTCTCTAGTCCGAAGTTTGAAATGAAAAGACTAAAGAAAGTAAAAATAACGACTAAGAATTTATATGGTAATTTAGGAAATAATTTATTGAAAAAAGTAGCATTTGCGGATACGAGTCCAACTGCCGTTGTAATACAAGCCAATATAATGACTAAAGACAAAATCACATTACCTGCGTTACCAAATAGTACTCGGGCAGATTCTGCAATAATGCTTCCTCCGTCACCTAAGTAACCAATAGTATCAGTACTTGTCGCTCCAATATATTCTAATGATACATAGACGAAAGCTAAGCCGATTGCGGCAATAATACCAGAGAAGATTGTAATCGTTACTTGTTTTGAGCGATCCGTAATTCCTTTTGCTTGTAACGATTGAACGATAACAATACCAAACACAAGGGAAGCTAAAACGTCCATTGTTAAATAACCTTGAATAAAGCTTTCAGAGAATGCATTCGTTTTATAAACCCCATGAGGTGCACCGAATTCTCCCATCGGTGTCATAAATGACTTTACTGCAAGCAACGCAATAATAATTAATAGAGCAGGTGTTAACACTTTTCCAATACGGTCTACTAATTTCGTTGGATTTAATGATAAATAAAGTACGATTCCAAAGAAAAGTACTGATGTAATAAACAATGGCAACCAACTAGATTGAACCGTCTCCGGTAAAAATGGAGCAATACCAATTTCATATGTGACGGCCCCTGTACGCGGAATCGCGAAAAGTGGACCAATGGATAAATAAATAACTGAAGTGAAAATAAGGCTGAAAACGGGGTGAACCCGGTTTGCAACAACTTGTAAGTCACCACCGTTTTTAGCAACTGCTACGATTCCGATTAATGGTAACCCAACCCCTGTTATTAGGAAACCGATGATGGATGGTAAAAATTCCGTACCTGCATTTTGTCCTAATTCCGGAGGGAAAATAATATTTCCAGCACCTAAGAATAATGCGAAAAGCATAAATCCTACTGCAAGATTTTCTTTAATAAACTTCATTGCACTACAAATTCCTTTCTAAATTGAAAAGCAAAAACTTTCAAAAAATTTATTATATTTTTGTACACAATGATGAATTTTATCACATCTTGTCGGTAAATTAAATAGTTTATTTATTTTGTTAAAGGGATTGTAGGAAAATAGGATGAAAAAGGTAAATGAATTGGAGGCATCCAATTTTAGTAAGGAACATCTTCATTTTTAAAACCTTTTGTAAATTTTATGATATGCTTGTAACTTTCATTTTTAGAAAACGTCAAAATAAATAGCTTAGTTCGTTTTATTGAAAAAATTCATATTATTTTTACTTAAAGTTAAAAATTCAAAGGTTTCTTTTAATATTGAAATTCCTTAATATGGTTCAAAGAAACAAATTAATTTGATGGTTTCTTCATTGTAAAGTGGTATGAAGATCTTTAAGAGTGGTGAAAATAATATGAAAGGTAACTGATGCAACCTGTAAATGTAATTTAATCAATTTGTTTATTCTTTGTAATGAAATGTAGTTATTATTAGTACTATTTCATGGTATAATATTTTAGATTTAGACTGCATATATTTTACTCTTGAGGAGGAGAGACATGATTTACGTGTCTTTAGTCATGGCATTTATCGTTGCCATTTTAATTACTCCACTTGTGAAACGTTTAGCATTCCGTATCGGTGCAGTAGATGCGCCAAACTATCGAAAAGTCCATACACGTATCATGCCTCGACTTGGTGGTTTAGCAATATTTATTGCATTTTTAGTGGGACTAGCTATATTAAGACCCTTACCAGGTGGGGATAATTCATATTTAATGCCAATTGCGATTATTTTAGGTGCAAAGATAATTGTGTTAACAGGCATGTTAGATGATGTGTTTGAAATTTCAGCAAAAGCTAAATTTTTTGGACAGTTAATTGCCGCATTGATTATTGTATTTGTTGGAGATATACAAATTAATTTTATTAATTTGCCTTTTGGCGGTAAATTAGAATTTGGATTACTTAGTATTCCTTTCACAATTATATGGATCGTTGGAATTACGAATGCGATTAACTTAATCGATGGCTTAGATGGTCTAGCTGCTGGAGTCTCTACAATCGCCCTTGTAACCTTATCATGTATGGCTTTTATTATGGGAGATATGTTTGTTGTTGCCACAGCTGCTATATTAGCTTGTAGTACAATCGGATTTTTATTCTACAACTTTTATCCTGCTAAAATTTTTATGGGTGACACCGGAGCCTTATTTTTAGGTTTTATGATTTCAGTTCTTTCTTTACTTGGATTCAAAAGTTTAACTATGTTTTCATTTATCGTTCCAGTCATTATGCTAGGTGTACCAATCTCTGATACATTCTTTGCAATTGTCCGTCGTTTTCGCAATAAACAAAAGTGGACTGCTCCAGATAAATCCCATTTACACCATTGTTTAATTGGTTTAGGATTTTCTCATCGTCAAACAGTTCTATTAATTTATGGTATTGCCACATTATTTGGACTTGCTGCAGTGACGATTTCTGTTGCAAAGCTTTGGGGCGCCATTTTCTTAATTGCAGTCATTTTAGTACTGATTGAATTGTTTGTTGAAGTGATTGGTCTGGCAGGAAAGAATTATCGTCCATTAATCAACTTGGCAAAATTATTTAATAAATGAGTATAGTTATACAACATAAAAAGCTACTACTTTAGAACGTCCAAACGTTCGAGGTAGTAGCTTTTTATGTTGAAATTATTCAATGTTCTTTTAGAGGGTGTGATATTCAAAAAAAACTCCCAAATCTATTCATTGGGAGTTTTAAATATATAGCTTAAGGGTTTGAATTAGACGTCGTTTCAGTAATGTCAGTCTCAGTACTATTTTCAGAGAGATTAGATGTATCTGGAATTAAACCAAGACTTCCTTTTAATATTTGTGAAATTTCATTTATTGATTCTTCATTTAGTTGGTAATAGTATGTACCTGAAGATGTATCATCGGAGCCTTCTAATGATAACGATTCAATTGCAGGAACTCCTTCTGAGAAATAATTAATAAATGTTTTCATTTCACTAAATGTCATATCTGTTTTCATATTGTTACTAATGGCATCGATGACATCATCATATTTTGTAATGGATGTTACTGAAGTTGCTTTTTGTGCAATTGCTTTTATAATATCCTGTTGACGTTTACCACGCATAATATCGCTATCGTGTTTACGAGTCCTTGCTAAAGCAAGTGCTTCACTACCATTTAAATGTTGATAACCAGGTTCTAAATAAATCGTCTTCTTGTCATTTTCATCTCTTTCATAAAAGGCATAAGGGATATCAACGTCAACATCGATTCCTCCTAAACTATCGACAACATCTATGAAAGCATTAAAGTTCATTCTGACATAGTAGTCAACTGGAATATCGAATAATTCTTCAACTGTTTCAATTGTCGCAAGTGTTCCACCAAATGCATGGGCATGGGTAATTTTATCATTATGACCTACATAGGGAATATAAACATAAGAATCACGGGGGATGCTTAATATTTTAACAGTTTTTGATTCGTTATTTAATGTAGCTAATATAAGAGCGTCAGAACGAGAATGGTCGGATCCTTGTTCTCTTGCCTCACTGTCATCAACACCGATAAATAAAATGGAGACATTGTCTTCAAGGGGTTCCACTTTTGCTTCACGCATTTCGGAATATTCCCGATCGTTAATTTTTTCGTAGGATTTATTCGCAGCATTTTCTGCCTTTTTTACTAAATACACACCGTAACATGCTACACATAGGATAAGCGAGGCAGCTATTATTAAAAATACTTTGAGAAAACGAGAAAATTTCTTCTTCGGTTTCCTCTTTTGAATATATATATCTGATCTTGATTTTTTCATCTAAACTCTCCTCTAAACGTTGGAATCACAATTTTCATTACGATTGGATTCATTTTTAGTATGTCGAACCGAATAGTAAGGTATTGTTGGTAAAACTTTCAGCATAGTTAAAATACAAAACTCATAATCTGCAAAATAAAAATAATTCAATACGACTAATTATACTATGATGTCGAATGACAGTAAAACAAATTTTAATAGGTTTAGATGGTGAATTCTACAAATTTTTTATCGACACATTTAATAGAAGATTGACCATTTGTGATTTCAATAATCCAATTAGTAAATGTTTGTTCATCTTTTTGTAATACATCCACCAATAGATGAACAGAGTCGGCATATTGAATGTCACTTAAATTGTAATGAGAGTTTCGAATTTCATTTTCGACTTTTCCTAACCAAGTATAATCTATGGAAATTTTCATCACATGATGCAACTTTCGCTCTACAACTTGTGCTGATTCGATTCCTTCCGTTGTTGCTTTCCCATATGCGCGAATTAATCCTCCGCCACCTAGTTTGATTCCGCCGAAATAGCGTGTCACAACAACAACTGTATCTTTTAAACCTTGTTTTTTTAGAACCTCTAGCATAGGGACGCCAGCAGTTCCGCTAGGTTCCCCATCATCATTTGCTTTTTGAATTTGATCATGCTCCCCAACCATATAGCAAGAGCAATTGTGTGTTGCATTCGGATGCTTTTTTTTAATGGAATTTATAAATTCAATTGCTTCTTCCTCCGATTCAGCCCTATTTACATAGGCGATAAAACGAGATTTGGAGAGAACAATTTCCCTCTCTCCGAAGCCTTTTACTGTTTTATAGTCTTTTCGCATTATAATTTCTCCTTTTTTTAACAAAAATGAAATATACTATAGTAAGATATTTACTTAAAAAATAATATTAAAATGTTATAATATCTATAAACAATTACATCTACTGGTTTTCAATTTAAAAAAACTTTTATTGTTTTAATAATAACACCAATTAGATTGGGGAAAAGGTATGTTTTCAAACGATAAAGTTGACATAGGTTCACTTGACGTCATATTCAATCGCATGATTGAAACCATCACGAATTCTAAAAATGATATATTCATTATAAGTGAACAAAGCCGTAGAAGCTTTGAAGAAATGAAGGCAGAACTAGAGATTATTAAAGAGAAAATAAAAATAATCATAGATGAAAGCGATCATTTAGAGAAAAGAACCCAAATGGCTAAACAACGTCTTGTATTGGTAAGCAAGTTTTTTAATCAATACTCGGAAGAAGAAGTAAGAGAAGCTTATGAAGCGGCTAATGATCTTCAAATTAGACTATCTTTAACTCGATCCGAAGAGAAGAGTTTACGTGAAAAAAGAGACGATTTAGAGTTTAGATTAAAAACATTATACGAAACAATTGATCGTGCTGATCACATTGTAAATCAAGTGAACGTAGTGTTGAACTATTTAACATCCGATTTGAAAAATGTTAGTGCTGCATTGGAACAAGCTAAAATAAAGCAAGATTTTGGTATTAAAATAATTGCAGCACAGGAAAAAGAAAGAAAACGTTTATCCAGGGAAATACATGATGGTCCTGCCCAAATGATGGCTAACGTTTTAATGCGTTCTGATATAATTGAAAGAACTTACAGAGAAAAGGGCATTGAAGCCGCAATTCAAGAAATAGCAGAATTAAAAACGACTGTAAGGGATGCCTTATCGGAAGTACGTCGAATTATTTACGATTTACGTCCTATGGCATTGGATGATTTAGGCATTGTACCAACTTTGAAAAAGTACTTGTCGACTATTATGGACTATAATAAAGGTCTTAATATACACTTCCAATCTTATAGTAATGAAAAAAGACTACCCTCAGATTACGAAGTATCAATTTTTCGTTTAGTACAAGAAAGTGTAAATAATGCTATTAAACATGGCAATGCTTCGGAAATTTGGGTAAAAATAGAGTGGCTTCGAAAAAATGTTAATATTTTAGTAAAAGATAATGGAAAAGGTTTCGATAAAACTAGTGTAAAAGACCAATCTTTTGGTATTATCGGAATGAAAGAACGAATTGACCTATTAAAAGGTAATATGGAAATTCAAAGTGGAATCGGTAAAGGGACTACAGTCTTCTTTAAAATACCATTTCCAGAAATAAACAATTAAATTGAGAAATAATCGAAGATGTTATTTATTGTAGGGGGAAGGATTTTATGACGAAAATTATAATTATTGACGATCACCAATTATTCCGAGAAGGAGTTAAACGAATTTTAGATTTCGAAGATTCATTTGAGGTAGTTGCAGAAGGTGATGATGGTACGGATGTAGTGAATATTTACCGTAATCATTTCCCTGATGTAGTACTTATGGATATTAATATGCCTGGAAAAAATGGTGTGGAAGCAACAGCAGATTTAATTACTGAATTTCCTGATGCAAAAGTAATTATGCTATCTATCCATGATGATGAAAGTTATGTGACACATGCGTTAAAATCTGGAGCCCTCGGGTATATGTTAAAAGAAATGGATGCAGATGAAATCGTAGAAGCAATTAAAGTAGTGGCTAGAGGTGGTTCGTATTTACATCCAAAAGTAACGAAAAATTTAGTAGCTGAGTTCCGTCGCTTAAGCGAACATGAAAATAAAGGGAACTTCCACCAAACAGAAATTCGCCGTCCTTTCCATTTACTTACAAAAAGAGAATGTGAAGTACTTCAGCTGTTAACAGATGGACAATCCAATCGTACAATCGGTGAAACATTATTTATTTCTGAGAAAACGGTAAAAAACCATGTATCAAGTATTTTACAAAAAATGAATGTTAATGACCGGACACAAGCAGTTGTAACGGCAATTAAAAATGGTTGGGTAGAGGTAAGATAATTTATAGCTAATATTTAAAAATACACGGTTCCAATCAACACTTATTGTTGGTTGGAATTTTTTTGTCTATTTTAGTAGAGACTGGGCTTATTAGTATTACCTCTTATATTAAGTAGACTATTCGTAAACAACGTACAAATAAAAGTCCAATTAAATATGGAATAGCTGTTTTTATGAATTGACCTTCTTATTCCTAGTTAAGGAAACTAAAAGGACTAGGAAACGTCTTACTAACGGATAATCAGTAACAAATGATAAAATTTGGTTACAAATTCGATGATTTTTTACGAAATTAGCCATAGTTTGACAACTATGCTACAATATTCGCGCGGGAGGTTTAAAGTTTATGAAAAAATGGTTGATACTGGTATTAGCTTTGTTTATGCTAGCTGCCTGTAATAATAAAGAAGAAACAAACGAAAAAACAGTGAGTGAATCTGCTAATGAAAATACGGTAGGTTTTGAAGTACTCGGTGATAAAATTGAAAAGGCAGCCGATATACCAGAAAAGGAAGAAAAACAGATTATTGAAGCTTTTAATGAATATATAACAGCCTTTAACGAAAAGGATATCGATCGTTATACGAAAACCCTTTCTAAAAATCCACAAGGTTTTGAATACGATGAAGATATTAAAGCAGCAAAAACTGCTTTTGGCCAATATAATATTAAAAGAACACCTTCAGATATAACGATTGTGAAATATAACGAAGAAGAAGCGCAAGTATATGCAAATCTTGATATTAAAATGACAGAGATTAAAACAAATACTGAACTTGCAAGTAGTGGACGTCAAGTTACTGTTTTTGTAAAAGAAGATGGTAAATGGAAAGTAACGAGCGTTTATTATATTGGCAACGAATCTTAATAGTTATTTCTTGAAAATATCTTTAATATCATAGCGTTTCGTGTACAATTGTTTAAGTATACGGAGCGCTTTCTTTTTTGGGAACGCAAGAAGTTTAAAATTATAGTTTTCCAATAATCTACAATTATTAGGGTTGGGGAGTTCACATACATTTTGTAATAAGGTAATATATTTTTTATTAGGAGAGTGGGATATTCATGAGAATTGCAGTCGTTACAGATAGTACAGCATATATAACGCCCGAAGAAAGAGCACGCTACAACATTCGAATGATTCCTCTTAGCGTTAACTTAGATGATGGTAGTTATGAAGAAGAAGTTGAGATTACCGCTTCACAATTTTATGATAAAGTCCGTGTAGCTAAAGAATTTCCGAAAACAACACAGCCTCCAATCGGAAAATTTGTTGAGTTGTTTGAACAATTAGCAAAGGATTATGATGAAGTAATTTCCATCCACTTATCAAGTGGCATCAGTGGTACATATCAAGGAGCGGTCCAAGCTGGTCAAATGGTAGATGGTATAAAGGTACATGCCTTTGATAGTGAAATCTCTTGTTCCCCTCAAGGATATTATGTACTAAAAGCTGCTGAAATGGCACAGCAAGGAGCTACAGCAGATCAAATTTTAAGCACATTAGAAGAAATGAGAAGAATGATGCGTGCTTATTTTGTCGTAGATGATCTTTCTCATTTACAACGAGGTGGGAGACTTTCCGCTGCTGCTGCTTTAGTAGGTGGATTATTGCAAATAAAACCAGTCCTGCATTTTGAAAATAAAGTGATTGTCCCATTTGAGAAAATTCGTACGAAGAAAAAAGCGCTACGACGTGTGGAAGAATTACTTGCAAAGGATGCCTCAGAAAAGGACGAGCTAATCGCAACGATTATTCATGCTAATTGCGAAAGTGAAGGACGTGATTGGATGAATGAATTAGCTGCAAAGTATCCAAATGTCGAATTCCGATTAAGCTATTTTGGCCCGGTTATAGGAACTCATTTAGGTGAAGGTTCCCTTGGACTTGGATGGGTAAAAAAGATTTAACGTTGAAATGATTTAATAAAGTAACCAATGGTTAAACAGTCTCTACTAGTTAGTAGAGGCTGTTTTTTGTTTTGAAAATTTGCCAAATTAAAGTTTTTTTATTAAGAAATGAAGGAGTGATTCTATTGAGAAATCGGTTATGTAAAGTACAACAAAAATTTAACTATAAAGGGATAGTGGTTGAACCAAAAATTCGAGATTTTTTCATAGGACGTATTTGGACAAGGAATCATACTCCTTTTTCACAAGAAAAGATCGAAAAGTATATCGAACATCAATTTTTCAACATAAAACCTGGTATTTCTTTTTTCCGGAAAGGTTTTTTACAACGCCAAATTTATCGTTGTAATCGATGTCACAATACAAATCAGCATGAAATCGTTCACTATAATTGTGCGCGCTGTGAAAAGGTATGTGTATACTGCAGACATTGTATCAATATGGGAAGGGTAACAAGTTGTACTGATTTATTAACGTGGAATGGACCAAGTTCACACTATCCTCTATCCCATAAGCTTGTATGGGAGGGGAAATATACAGAAGCGCAACATGAAGCAGCCCAACAATTACAAGAGAGTATAAAGACAGGGAGGCATCATTTAATTTTTGCGGTTTGTGGGGCGGGAAAAACTGAAATTCTTTTCCCTGCTGTTGAATTTGCTCTTAATCAAGGAAAACGGGTTTGTATCGCCACTCCTCGAACGGATGTCGTATTAGAATTGTATCCGCGTTTTCAAAAAGTATTTCCTAAAACTAATTTACATGCATTGTATGGAAGTGTACCTGTTCAACAAGGATTTCCACAACTTGTCATTACGACAACCCATCAACTTTACCGTTTTGAAAATGCATTTGATGTCGTTATTGTGGATGAAGCCGATGCCTTTCCTTATACGTATGATCGTACGCTACAGAAAGCGGTGGTTAAAGCGAAAAAAGAAGATGCCCCGATTACATTAGTTACTGCAACACCTTCTCCTCAAATATTATCAAGAGTGAAACGTGAAAAATGGGGAGTTTCTTTTATTCCAAGAAGATATCATGGATATCCGTTACCAGTACCTAGATATGAGTCATTATGGTCTTACGACAAAAAAATTCAAAAGGGAGATATTCCTACTAAACTGGAGGAGTGGACGAAAGCCCGTCTTACTAATAAAGAACCCTTTTTAATTTTCTTTCCTACAATCCGTCTAATGCACATGGCGACGTCCCTCTTTCAACAACTAGATAAACGAATTGTAAGTGTTCATGCGGAAGATGAAGAGCGAAAAGAGAAAGTATTAAAACTCCGAAAGGAAGAAGTGCCGGGTTTACTCACAACAACTATTTTAGAGAGAGGAATTACGATTAAAAATATTCAAGTTGCTGTAGTAGGAGCGGAGTCCAAAATTTTCACTTCTAGTGCTCTTATACAAATAAGCGGTCGTGTTGGACGGAATAGTCAATTTCCAACAGGGGATATTGTATTTTTTCATCACGGAATTACGGCGGAAATGGATGAAGCCCGAAATGAAATTATACGTCTTAATAGAGAAGGTTTTGGGGAGGGATTTAAATGAAGGGCACTGAAGTAATGAACTGTCTTTTATGTAACACACCATTAAATGAGCCTGTTACTTGGAAGTTACTATTAACAAATCATTTTCCTAAAACGATATGCACAGATTGTGAAAACAAATTCAAGCCTTACGAAAATAAAGAAAAAGCAGTCACCTCCCTTTATCAATACAATGAAGCAATGAAAGACTACCTTCACCGTTATAAATTTCTACATGATATCATTCTAGCTAAAGTCTTTAGAGAACAAATTCACCATCATTTATCAAAACAAAATGCCATTATCGTACCGATACCAATGCATCCTCTCAAACTAAAGGAAAGAACTTTTTCTCCAGTCGATGAATTGTTAAACGAGGCGAATGTTCCTTTTACCCACTATCTTGAAAAAATTACGACAGAAACCCAAGGGGGTAAATCTCGCCAACAAAGATTAAATGCACCCCAAATTTTCCGATTAAAAAACGGAATGGATGTTGTAGGTAAAGATTTTATTTTAGTTGATGATATTTATACAACAGGTACTACGATCAAACATGGGAAAAAAGTTTTATTAGATGAAGGGGCAAAATCAGTAACCGCTTTTACATTAATAAGAGGATGAAATTTAAAAAAATACGAATAGAGTTTAATAAAAGTAAAATAAAGACGATGATTTATATGGAATGATATATAAATCAATAGTTACGGAGGAAACGAAGATGGCTGAAATTAAAAATTGCCCTAATTGTGGTGAATTTTTCAACTATACTGGTATTCGAGATGTTTGTCATAAATGTGCCCAAAAGGAAGAGGAGATGTATGAAGTCGTTTACCGATTTTTACGTAAACGAGAAAACCGTGCGGCTACAGTAGAGCGAATTGTGGAAGCAACAGGTGTTGAACAAGAGTTATTATATAAATGGGTTCGAAAAAATCGTTTACATCCAGCTCTGTTCCCTAACTTAGGTTATCCTTGTGATAATTGTGGTCGCCTTACGACGAAAGGGAAGTTATGTGAGCCGTGTCAAAGTGAACTAAAATCCGATTTGCGTACATTTGAAGCAGCTAAGGAATTTAGAGAAAATGTAGAGAATAATGAAAAGGGAACGTACTTCGTAAATAAAAATAAATAATTCCCTATTACAGAATTATTCGTAAAAGGGTTTAATTGCTTTAAAGTAATCGCTTTTTCTATGAGAAACGTTAACATTTCGATAAATTTGCCGAAATATATAATATACAAGAATGATGAGAGGAGGGGTAGTTGTGAAAATTACATCGATTGGTGTAAATGGAGTCAATCCTTATAACAAACAACCAGTAAATATAAAACCAAAAGAAACGAAAACGAACGTTGCTGATAAAATTGAAATTTCAACTACCGCAAAAGAATTGTCAACTTCTTTAAACTACAGTACAGACCGTGCTCAAAAAGTTCAAAAGCTAAAAGAAGAAATTCAATCGGGTGAATATAAAGTTGATGCCCATAAAGTAGCCGAAGATTTATTGAATTATTATCGTAAATAGTCGAAAAGGAGTTCTTCCACCATGTCGGTTCAACCAATCATATCCGTTTTAGAAAAACTTGAAAAAATGCATAAAAGTTTGTTTGAGCTAGCAATCCAAAAGACAGAAATTGTGAAAAAAGGCGATATGGACGAACTAGATACGATGTTAAAAAACGAGCAATCTCATATAGCGGCGATTGAACAGCTCGAGCAACAGCGTCAGCAACTTGTAATGGATTACTTGGACGCAAAAGGAATTGTATTTGCTGACACTCCAACTGTTCTTGATGTGATCGAAGCTGCTGATTTAGAACACGAGCGTGAACAATTAACATCGGTACGGGAACGACTAATGTCCGTTATCGATGATTTACGAAAGCAAAATGACTTAAATCAAAAACTCGTATTCCAATCTTTACAATTCGTCCATATGACTTTAGATATGATGCGCCCAAACCAAGAACAAATGAACTACTCGGGAAAGGTAGCGAACACGAATAACGCAATGTCAAAAAAATCATTATTTGATTCGCAAGCATAATTTCAATGGACATGCACGGTTTTTTATTGCCGTGCTCTAAATCTTACATAAAACAACTTATCATTTTAAAGGAGGAGTTCGTATGCGCTCCACATTTATGGGATTAGAAGCAAGTAAGAGAGGACTTTTTACACAACAAAGTGCACTCTATACGACTGGTCATAATATTTCCAATGCCAATACAATCGGTTACACACGTCAAAGGGTGAATATGGCTTCCACTTTAGGTTATCCAGGCGCAGGTTTAAACTCTCCAATGACAGCAGGACATATTGGAACAGGCGTGGAAGCAACGTCTGTTCAACGTATTCGAGATGAATTTATCGACCGTCAATATCGTCAAGAAACAAATAAATTGGGCTATTGGGAATCGAAAGCAAATGCTATTTCACAAATGGAAGATGTAATGTCTGAACCGTCGGAATATGGTTTAAACGAAGCCTTCAATTTATTCTGGAGTTCCTTGCAAGATGTTAGTACAAACCCGGAAGATTCTGCTGCACGGAAAGTTGCCATTCAACGGGCAGAGCATTTGGCTGATACGTTTAACTACCTTGATACACAACTAAAACAAATTCAAGGAAACATCGGAAATGAAATTGATGTATCCACAACTCAAATCAATTCAATTTTGAAACAAATTGCTGAAATTAATAAACAGATCCAAGCGGTAGAACCAAATGGTTATATGCCGAATGATTTATACGATGCTCGTGATACATTGCTTGATGAGTTAAATGAATACATGCCAGTTTCAGTTGAACGCGTAAAATCAGGAGGAAACGCATTAGAAATTGCAGAAGGTAGTTATAAAATTACTTATAAGACTGCTGATGGTACAACGATGACTTTAGTTGATGGAAAAGACTATGCAGAACTGAAGGCAATCGATACTGCGGGGAATAAAGTAGATGGAAATGTGGATGATGCAGCAACAAATGGCTTTAATCCATTTGCTAAAATGGTTGTATCAAACATTGGTAATCCACCTGATCGTACAACAACCCAAGGGAGTTTTGAAGAAGCGGATTTTGAAAATTCCAAAGGTAAACTGTTAGCTTTAATTAATTCTTATGGTTTCAAAAATACTGATAGTCCTACTACAGAGGGATACTATCCGGATATGTTAGCGAATTTAGATAAATTAGCTCAAGTATTTGTAGAAGCTTTTAACACAGTACATCAAGCAGGTTATACGTTAAATTCTACTTCTGATTCGACAACTCCAGACGGAGGGCTATTCTTCGTAGGGGAAGGTGCAACAGCGACTTCAGCCGGAACTGTAACGGCAGGGACAATCAAAGTGAGTGATGAAATTAAAAAGGATCCTAAAAAAATTGCTGCATCTTCCGCACCAGGTGAAGAAGGAAATGGGAAATGGGCAACTGAATTAGCAAATCTACAAAGTAAAGCAGTTGGAGCAAATGGATTTACAATTGATTTAGATAATACAAACCCGAATGATGCGAATGTTACTTACACGCCGACAATAGATTTGGAAGGTGCTACTTTCCAATCATTTTATGAAAGTTTAATCGGACAACTAGGAGTCGATGGACAAGAGGCTGCTCGTTTACAATATAATTCAGAAACGATTCGATTAACAGTAGCAAATAACCGTGCTTCTATGAGTTCTGTCTCATTAGATGAAGAAATGACCAATATGATTACATTCCAACAAGCGTATAATGCAAACGCACGAATGATTACAGTCATCGATGAAACATTAGATAAAATTATTAACGGCATGGGCCGGGCTGGTTTATAAATTGAATTACAATTATAGATGTAAAGAAAGGAGACTATTATGCGCGTAACCCAATCCATGTTATCCAACAACATGTTAAGAAATTTAAGTACAAGCTATTCCAAAATGTCTGAGTTACAAAATCAAATTAACACCGGTTCTAAAATCACTCGTCCTTCAGATGACCCTGTCATTGCGATTAAAGGAATGAGTTATCGAAAAGATTTAAATAAAGTGAGTCAATTTGAACGAAACATGAACGAAGTCAATTCCTGGTTAGATTCATCCGACGATGCTTTAGGACAAGTTGGTGATGCTTTAAACCGAGTAAAGGAATTAGTTGTCCAAGCTGCGAATGATACAAATACAGCAGATGAACGGAAAAAAATTAAACTTGAAATTGATCAAATTCGAAGTCAAATTCAAGATGTAGCGAATACGAAAATTGCTGATAAATATATTTTTAATGGAACGAAAACACAATCTCCGTTGTTCGTGAATGGACAACTAAATCCAGAAATCTATGACAGCTCAACAGGGGAATTTATTTCTGCTACATCAGGGGAAGTAAATATGGAAGTATTTGATGGTATCCAACTGCAAGTAAATACATCGAATGCTGCAGAATTATATAAAAATGTGGATGATTTAATGGCAAATATTTCCTCAGCATTGGATGCATCTGACAGTGAACAAATTGGAAATCTATTAGGTGGTCTAGCAGATGGTACTGATGATACTTTATCTGAACTGCAAAATAAAGTGTTAGAGGCTCGCGCAGATGTAGGGGCTCGTCAAAATCGTGTAGAAATGATGTCGAACCGTCTATCTTCTCAAGAAATTAATGTGACAAAACAAATGTCACAAAACGAAGATGTTGATTATGCTGAAGCAATTACACAAATGATTACGCATGAATCGATTCATCAAGCTTCCCTATCCGTCGGAGCGAAAATCATTCAACAAACTTTAGTCAATTTTTTATAATTTTCACATGGCGTTTGGACATACTTGTTCAAACGCTTTTATTAAAAGTAGGTGAGCAAAGTGAATTTTCCAAAGCTTCATATAACGAAAACAGATATAGAGCTGAATATGCATATTCAAGAGCCGATACAAACGATTCGGCAACCAAAGGCGAAACAAACGATAAAACAGCCAAATGGAAAATTAGATATAGAAACAACTAAAGGAACACTTCACATTGATCAGTCGCGAGCATGGCAAGACTTAGGGTTGTTAACACCAAAAGAATCTGTCCAAAAATATGTAGCAGATGGCAGACAAGCTGTTTTAAAAGGAATAGCAAAGGTTGTACAAGAAGGTCGACAATTTTTGGAAAATAGCGGAAAAGGACAAGGGAGATCAATAATTGCTAACATTGCAAAACAAAATCATGGGCCCCACCGAGTACCAATGAATATTAAATTTATTCCATCTGTTGGTTCTGTTAAAATTGATTATAATCCAGGTAAGGTAGAAACGAATTACACACCACAGAAACCTGAAATAGACGTACAAATAAATCGACCAATATATGATTATAAACAAGGAAAAGTAACCCATGAAGTAGTACAACGTCCCTCAATTGAAATTGATTTCATTGGGTAAAAGGAGTAATTAATATGAAAATTGAAACAAAATTTTTAGGAGAAGTAGAAATAAATGATAAGGACATTTTTACATTCGAATATGGTCTTCCTGGCTTTCCGGATCTACAAAAATTCGTCCTTCTTCCTATAGATGGGGACCTACCATTAGCAGTGCTACAGTCAACCGAAAAAGCCGAGATTGGTTTTGTTGTTGCTTATCCATTTGCCTTTAAAAAGGATTATGAATTTGATATTAGTGATGAAGATAAGGAAGATTTGAAAATTGAAAAAGAGGAAGATGTAATTGTTTATTCCATTGTAACTCTAAAAGAAACTTTCCTAGAATCCACATTAAATCTATTAGCACCGATTGTCTTTAACGTGAATAAAAAGCTTGGAAAACAAATTGTGTTACAAGATAGTGCAGCGTACCCATTAAGATTTCCAATTAGTACATTGGAAGGAAGTGCAAAATAATGCTTGTCCTATCCCGTAAAAAAAACGAATCAATCATGATTGGTGATCATATCGAAGTGAAGATTTTATCGGTTGATGGTGATCAAGTTAAACTAGGTATCGTTGCACCAAGAAATGTAAAAGTCCATCGTTCTGAAGTATTTCAAGCGATTCAAGATCAAAATAAAGAAGCATTAAATACAAATGTAAATTTACTTGAACAATTGAAAAAAAAATAACTTACCTCCACTCGGTCATGCTGGGTGGGTTTTTTTATAACTCAAAAAAAATGAAAAAATTTTTTTCAAAATCTATTAAACTAATTTTAAATAGGACGATATTAGTAATGTAAGGCGATGGTACTATTCCAAAGCCAAGCAATTCCACACGGATGTGGATTATTTAATCAAAATTCAAGGAGGAATTCTAAATGAGAATTCAACACAACATTTCTGCTTTAAACACTCACCGTAACCTAGCTTTCAACAACACTCAAGCTTCTAAAAACCTTGAGAAATTATCTTCAGGTTACAAAATTAACCGTGCTGGCGACGACGCTGCTGGTCTTGCAATTTCTGAAAAAATGCGCGGACAAATCCGTGGTCTTGACATGGCGTCTAAAAACGCTCAAGACTCAATCTCTTTAATCCAAACTGCTGAGGGTGCTCTTAACGAAACTCACTCTATTCTACAACGTATGCGTGAATTAGCAGTACAATCTGCTAACGACACAAACGTTACAGCTGACCGTGAAGCATTACAATTAGAAATCCAATCTTTATCAGATGAAATTTCTCGTATTGCTGAAAACACTGAGTTCAATACACAAAAACTATTAGACGGTACTTTCAAAGGTTCTCGTACTGATGTAGTTACTGGAGGAAATGCTACTGATGCTGGTGGTAAACAATTCCATATCGGTGCTAACTCTGGTCAAAGCATTAACTTATCTATCGGAACAATGACTGCAAGCGCATTAGGTGTAAACGTTGTTTCTGCAGGTGGAGTGGTTTCAGGTGACTATACTACAGGTATTAACATCACAACTCAAACTGCTGCTGACGATTCAATTTCAATCGTTGACAACGCTATTAACACAGTATCTAAAACTCGTGCATCTTTAGGTGCGGTTCAAAACCGTTTAGAGCACACAATCAACAACTTAGGTACAACTTCTGAAAACTTAACAGCTGCTGAATCACGTATCCGTGATACTGACATGGCTGCTGAAATGATGAGCTTCACTAAGAACAACATTTTAATGCAAGCAGCTCAATCTATGTTAGCTCAAGCTAACCAACAACCACAAGGTGTACTTCAATTATTAGGTTAATTTTAACCGTAAGAAACAGAAGAGGATTTCCTCTTCTGTTTTTTTATCTTCATTTCTATATGAAATGGACGATAATGAATATGAGGTGGAGATTTTGACTGAATACATTTTAAACATAGAAGTTGCCAAATCAGGCAATGAAACGTTAAAAATAAATGAATATCATGTACATAGTAAATATAATCCGATCATTGAATCCGAGCGAATAGCGGAAAAAGAATATAGTATGAACTGTACCCATATTGTTTTTGGATATGGGAAAGGGTATGTCGTTGATAGTTTACTAAGAAAAATGAAAAATGAGTCAATCATTATTGTGGACCCATTAATTGCAATGGGCAAAATTCAAATAGAAGAAAGACATAAGAATTGTGAAAAAATTTACTATTGGGAAGAGAAATCCATAAATACTTTAGGATATTTGATTTCAACTATTTCAGAGGGGAAAGCATTAAAGATAAAGGTCATTGTAACCCCTAATTATGATAAGTTATTTGTAAAAAATTATCGGGATCTGTTAATTTACTTGCGGGATTTTCAAAATAAAACACAAATAAACTATAATACGGAAGTATTTTTTGCTAATCAATGGCAACGGAACTTTTCCATTAATGTCCCGATGATTGCTAAAGATGAATCTTTATCGGTTTTACATAACCAATTTGATTTACCGATAGTGTTGGCAGCGGGCGGACCGTCCTTAACGAAACAACTCCCTTTGCTCAAAAAAATTCAAGAACATGTAATCATCATTGCTTCCGGTTCTACTGTAAATTCCCTGTTAGCTGCAGACTTGGAGCCAGACTTTGTCATCTCAATTGATGGAGGAGAGCCAAATTATAAACATTTCAAAGATCTCCAATTTGATAAAGCGAGATTAATATATTCACCTTATAATCATTATGGTGTACGAAAATCATTTCGAAAAAGAGGATATGTATTTACGCAAGTCAGTCAAGAGGAAGTCGGTAAATACTTGTTAGACAATATTGGAATTAATTTACCTGTTTTAGCCGGTGGGGGAACTGTTGCCCATTATGGTGTTACGGTTGCTGGGTTATTTAACTCCGGTCCAATTGCAATGATCGGGCAAGATTTAGCCTATACAAATAATCAAACCCATGCCAAAGGGAATAAATTTGCAAAAGAAGTCGAAGAGTTATCTGAGTTAAATGTAGAATTAATACCTGTTGAAGGTTATGATGGTGAAACCGTTTATACATCGCGTGATTTTTTATCGATGAAAATGGTATTCGAAGAGATTATTCGTTTCTATAAACCGCTCGTACCTATTTATAACTGTACGGAAGGTGGAGTAAAACTCAAAGGATACGAACAAATGTCGTTCAAAGATTTTGTTGATACGTATGTTGAAACTACTAAAGTGAAAAATTTAGATTATATAGATAACCATGATGTAAATTATAAAACGGACAAAGAAATTGTAGACATTTATAAAAAGGAATTGAAGTTAATAGGAGATTTAGAAAACCTATTAATAAAAGGAATGAATGTTTTACATAAAGTAAAAAACAACACATTCTTTGATCAACATACACTAAATTTGTTCGATAAAATTGAAAAAGAAATCAATCAAAAATCGAAAAAAATACAAATTCATTTTCTAATTGGTCCAATTACACTCGAAGTTTCGAATTGTTATTTGGAAAAACCGAATGAAACTCAGAAAGAAGCTTTTGAACGAGTATGGAATCAAACTTATACACTATATAAGCGGTTATTAGAAGCTTTTAAAAAGGTAAAAATCAATTTAAGGGATGTCATTACTGAAATTGAAGACTAGGAGTGGGGAAGTTGCAAAACGTAGTACTAGAAGTGATTGAAAGTTATAATGGTTATTTGAACAAATTACCAAGCGGTTGTATAGCCATTGCAAATAAATTCCGAGATGATCAAATACAAGCTGCATTATTAAATGTAAAAGATTTCTCAGAAGGTGTCATATGGTTAACTGAAGCGGCGGAGTTATTAAAGAAAAATGAAGTAAATGTTACATCGAATATAGATAAAATCCATGAATTTTTAACTGAAATAAACAATGCATTAGAAATTCAAGATTTTCACTTAGTTGCTGATTTATTTGAATATGAGATTGCTGAATTTTTTGAACAATGTAATAGAATTGTGATTGAACAATGAAGTTTGAAGTAAGTATAGCTAGAGATGGTCATCAAACCCTTTCGATTAATGGAATTCATATTTATAGTAAGTATAAACCGATTGATCACGTTAATTCCTTTATCGACAAAGAACTAGATATTGAGGCGGAAGGTTATTTATTATTAGGTTTAGGTTTAGGATACCATTTAAACTCGATTGTAAAGAAAGTAGGAAAGAAAAAAATCTATGTACTATGTGTTGATAAACGAGAACAAGAGATTTTTATGCATTCTACTATTTCCAATGATCTATTAAATCTTTCGAATGTTGATATTGTTTATGATCCAAAATATATAGAAATTAATAAAAACTATCAAATTATTATTCCTAATGCATGGTTACAAGTTTTAGATAAAAATAACCCTCTATACTATTTTTTAGCGGATATTAAAATTAAACAAGAAAGTTACAATAGTCAAAAGGAATTATTGGAAAATAATTTTTCAAACAATTTATTATTAAATGATAAAAATTTAAATCATTATATTTCTGAAACGAAGCAAGTGAATAAAATAGCTTGTTTAGTTTCTAGTGGGCCTTCACTAAATGAAACAAAAGGTTGGTTAAAAGATGTTCGAAAACAACTTTTCATTCTTTGTGTAGGATCAGCTTTAAAGGTTTTGTTGAAGGAAAATATAATACCGGATGCTGTGATTATATCTGATCCAAAAGTAAATATTATTCAACAATTAGAAGGAACTAACTTTGATGGCCCATTATTTTACTTAAGCACAGCAAATTATGTAGCAACTTCAAACTATCTACATAAGAAATATATTTTATTTCAATCTGGTTATAAAAAGGCAGAAAACATTGCACAGCAATATAATATTCCATTAGTTGATACAGGGGGGTCTGTGGCAACGACGGGATTCAGTACATTAAAAATATTAGGATTTAATACAATTATTCTCTTTGGCCAAGATTTAGGATTTAAAGAGAACCAAACCCATGCCAAGTTTTCAACATCTGGTAGAATTGTATATGAAAATGAGAAATTATTAAAAGTAATTTCAAATAATGGGGAAGAAATATATACAACACCGAATTTACATTCATATCTCATGTGGTTTAATTCGAAAATGAAGGATTCGAATAATTTAAAGGTTTTTAATACTGCATTGAATGGGGCTAAAATTCATAACGTAGAGTACATTGATCAAGACAAGTTTTATAAAATTGTTCATTCATAAAAAACAAAGTAAAAATGATAAAAGGAAAATATTTCAAACCTATGTCATCATAGGTTTTTCTTTATTTTTTATTGTATTTACCGATAATAATAATATATATTTCGATAAAAAATGACAGGTAATTGATTGGAGTAATTTAGAGATGAGTATGTTAGAAAATAAAACAGTTTTAGTTACAGGTGGTACAGGGTCTTTTGGGAAAAAATTTATCAAAAAAGCATTAGAAGAAAATGTGAAAAAGGTTATTGTTTTTAGCCGAGATGAATTAAAACAATATGAAATGAAACAAGAGTTTAAGGATGAGAGAATTCGCTTTTTCATAGGAGATGTACGGGATAAAGAACGTTTAAATCGAGCATTTGACGGGGTTGATATTGTCATTCATGCGGCTGCAATGAAACATGTGGATGCATGTGAATATAATCCGTTCGAAGCGATAAAAACAAATATTCATGGTGCACAAAATATAATTGAAGCTGCTATAGATCGAGGAGTAGAAAAAGTAATTGCCCTTTCTACTGATAAAGCTTGTAGTCCAGTCAATTTATATGGTGCTACGAAATTGGCATCGGATAAATTGTTTGTAGCGGCAAATTCCTATGTAGGTGATAAAAAAACAAGATTTGCTGTAGTACGATATGGGAATGTTGTTGGAAGTCGTGGTAGTGTGGTTCCATTCTTTAAAAATATAAAACATACAGGCGTAATACCAATTACAGATGAACGGATGACTCGTTTTTGGATAACACTCGATCAAGGCGTCCAATTTGTGTTAGATAATTTGGAACGTATGCAAGGTGGAGAAATCTTTATTCCTAAAATTCCTAGTATGAAGGTTACGGATCTTGCAAAAGCAATCGCCCCAGAATGTGAAATTGAAATTGTTGGTATCCGTCCTGGAGAAAAATTACATGAAGCAATGATAATGGAAGACGATGCACGCCATACGGTTGAATTTGATGATTATTATGTAATACAGCCAGAGTTTACTTGGTGGAAGAAAGAGAAACATCTTGAAGGTAAAACGTTAGCAGACGGATTTGCTTATACTAGTGATTCTAATACGGAATGGTTAACGATTGAACAATTAAAAGAACTAGTAGAAGAAATGTAGTCAATGACTGCATTTTTTCTTTAAGGAGCAATAGATATGAGGGATACATATTTACCATATGGAAAGCAGTATTTAGATGAAGAAGATATTGAAACAGTAATAAAAGTACTAAAAGGGGATTATTTAACAACTGGTCCGTCCATAAAAGAATTTGAAAAAACAGTTGCTAACTATGTTGGTTCAAAATACGCTGTAGCCTTTAGTAATGGTACAGCTGCTTTACACGGAGCCTGTTTTGCAGCGGGCATTACTGTAGGAGATGAAGTAATAACTACACCGATTACATTTGCTGCCAGTGCAAATTGTATTAGATATGTAGGAGGTACAGTTGTATTCGCTGATATAGATGAGGAAACTTATAATATTGACCATAAAGAAATTGAAAAAAAGATAACTGATAAAACGAAGGCAATTATTCCAGTTCACTTTACTGGTCAGCCGGTAAATTTAGATGCGATACATTCCATCGCTGAAAAACATGATTTAATTGTTATTGAAGATGCAGCACATGCGCTAGGAGCTTCTTATAAAGGAAAAAAAGTAGGGGCGCTTTCTGATATGACAATGTTTAGCTTTCACCCAGTAAAACATGTTACCACTGGAGAAGGTGGAATTATTACAACAAACAATGAAAATTATTATCAAAAACTAGTCCAGTTTAGGTCCCATGGAATTACACGGGATAAAGAGTTATTAGAAGAGAATCATGGTCCTTGGTATTATGATATGCAATTTTTAGGCTTCAACTATCGTATGACGGATATCCAAGCAGCTCTTGGTGTGAGTCAAATGAAAAAGCTAGATAAATTTATTGAACGAAGAAAAGAAATAGTGAAGAAATATAACGAAGCTTTTGCAGAAATACCGGAAATTGTTATGCCCTATCAAAGTCCGGATAGTGATTCAAGTTGGCACTTATATATACTCAAATTGAATTTAAATAACCTTACTAATAATAGAAAAGAAATTTTTGAAAAATTAATTGACCTTAATATTGGTGTAAATGTTCATTATATTCCTGTTCATACTCTTATGTACTATCAACAGTTAGGGTATAAAAAGGGAAGTTTACCAAAAGCGGAGGCTTTATACGAGGAAATTATTACTTTACCATTATTTCCTAAGATGACAAATGAGGATATATTCGATGTTATTGAGGCAGTTAAAACAGTTATTACGCAGGTGAAAAAATGAAAATTGTTGCTATAATTCAAGCTCGAATGGGTTCTACAAGATTACCTGGAAAAATTTTAAAAGAGGTTAATAACCGACCATTATTATCTTATCAGTTAGAACGGCTAAACACATCCGAATATATTAACCAAATAGTCATTGCAACTACTATTAAAAAACAAGATTATATCATTGAAAAATTTTGCAACGATAAAAAAATTCCGGTTTATAGAGGTTCTGAATCGGATGTACTAGCGCGATACTATGAAGCTGCTCTTGAATTTAAGGCTGATATTATTGTACGTATTACATCTGATTGTCCAATTATTGACCCTAAAGTTGTTGATCGTACAATTAAGTATTTCGTCGAGCATGAATATGATTATGTGTCAAATACAATAGATCGAACTTATCCGAGAGGCATGGATACAGAGGTATTTTCGTTTAAAGCACTGGAAAAAGCTCACCTTGAATCTTTTTTAAATCGGGATCGTGAACATGTAACAGCTTATTTTTATTCCAATCCACAAAAGTTTAAAATTGGCTCGGTTAAAAATGAATTGAATTTTTGTAAGTATCGTTGGACAGTTGATACAGTAGAAGATTTTGAGTTAATAAAGTTAATTATTGAAAAACTTTATAAGGAAAATCCTCATTTTACTATGAATGAAGCGATTAGCTTAATGGAGCAAAATCCAAATTGGTATAAAATTAATGAGCATATTGAGCAAAAAAAAATATAGGTGATATCATGGAAATATTCATAAGGACAGACTCTTCATTTGAAATAGGTACTGGACATGTCATGAGATGTTTAACTCTTGCTAATAAAGAAAGATGTTCTGGTAATCAAGTGTCATTTATAAGTCGGAAAGCAGAAGGCGATTCCATCAATTTTATTAGGGAAAATGGATTCCGTGTTTTTGAATTACCATTCATTGAAGAATCTTTATGGAGCTATACGGAAGTGAATTGGGAGATTGATGCAGAACAGACAATTGAAATTATTAAACCATTTAAAGTAGATAAATTGATTGTCGATCATTATTCTATAGATGAAAAATGGGAAAGTAAAATGAGAAATTTTACTAAGGAAATTTTCGTGATCGACGACTTAGCCAATCGACCACATAACTGTGATATATTATTAGATCAAAATTTTTATTTGAATATGTCAACCCGTTATAACGGATTAGTTTCTGAAGGAACAAAACTTCTTCTCGGTCCCAAATATGCACTACTAAGGGACGAATTCCTAATCGCACGTAAACAATTGAAAACATTTAACGGGAGAATTGAACGTCTTTTTATATTTTTTGGAGGTAGTGATCCAACAAATGAAACAGAAAAAGTCGTTCGAGCAATTGCTCCCTTAATAAATAAATACGAAATAAAGGCAGATGTCATTGTAGGGACTTCTAACCCAAATAAAGAGACTATAAAGCGATTATGTGACGAGTATGAGAATTTTACATATCATTACCAAATTAATAATGTTGCTGAATTAATGGCAAAAGCTGATTTAGCCTTCGGTGCTGGAGGTGTAACGACATGGGAGAGAGCTTATTTAAATTTACCTTCAATCGTTATATCTGTTGCGGAAAACCAAGTAGAAGTAGCAAATGCATTAAAAGAAAAGGGGATTATATATTATTTAGGTTTATCTAAGGAAGTAGATGAATCGGTTATTACCAAAGCCTTCCAAAAGGTAATAATGGATGGATCTTTTTTAAATAAAATAAAATCTAATTGTACTCAATTGTTTAATTAGGGGTGGGACCTTCATGAAAAAAGGTAATTTAAGAGACATCCAGTGGGAAGATTTAGAAAAAGTCCTATTTTGGCGCAACCAAGACTTTATTCGAAATGTTATGTTTAATGACACTTTAATAAGTTATGAACAACACATTACTTGGTACAATCAACTTCAAAAGAATCCCAATAAAATTTGTAAAATTTTTAGTGTGGACAATAGAGATTATGGAGTATTAAATATTACGAATATGGATGTTGAATCAAATACTTGTGAGTGGGGTTTTTACATTGGAGAAAAAAACTCTAACAAGGGTACTGGACTTTTGCTTGGTTACACATCGTTAAATTATATTTTTTCTACTTTAAAAATTAGAAAGGTATGGGCGGAAGTTTTAGAATCTAATATTATCAGTAGAAATTTCCATGAAAAATTAGGCTTTCAATTAGACGGTGTATTGAGAAAACACCTTTTAAAAAGCGATCAGTATGAAGATGTCTATCTATATAGTATTTTCTATAGTGAATGGCTACTGAATAAAGAAAAAATTAAAAACGAACTGGAGGAGATTTATTAAAATGGCACAAATAAAATTAAAGCAACACGAGATTGGTCCTCTATCTAAACCCTTTATTATAGCTGAAATGTCAGGGAATCATAATCAATCTCTTAAAAGAGCGTTAGAGATTGTAGAAGCTGCTGCTGAAGCAGGTGCTCATGCTCTTAAAATTCAAACGTATACCGCTGATACGATGACGTTGAATATAGAAAATCCCGATTTTAAAATTGATGATAACGACAGTTTATGGGATGGTCAAAATTTATACCAACTATATCAACAAGCATATACACCATGGGAATGGCATAAGCCGATATTTGACCGAGCTAAAGAATTAGGTATGATTGCTTTTAGCACTCCGTTTGATGAAACTGCTGTTGATTTTTTAGAAGAACTAGATGTTCCATTATATAAAATTGCTTCTTTTGAAAATACGGATTTACCTTTAATAAAAAAAGTTGCATCAACTGGAAAGCCAATGATTATCTCCACAGGAATGGCAACATTAGCTGAATTAGATGAGCTAGTGAAAATAGCAATAGGGGCAGGTTGTAAAGATTTAGTATTATTAAAATGTACAAGTACATATCCGGCAACACCAGAGAATACAAATATTTTAACTATTCCCCATATGCAGCAATTATTTGAAGATGTCCAAATAGGTTTATCGGATCATACAATGGGCATCGGAGTGGCAGTTGCCAGTGTTGCATTGGGTGCTACAGTAATAGAAAAACACTTTACTTTATCACGTGCTGATGGTGGAGTTGACTCTGCATTTTCGATGGAACCTTCAGAAATGAAAGCACTAGTTGAAGAAACAGAAAGAGCGTGGCAGGCATTAGGAAAAGTCACTTATGGACCAACTGAAAAAGAAAAAGCATCTTTAAAATTTAGACGTTCTATTTATGTATGTAAAGATATTGAACAAGGTGAGAGTTTCTCAAAAGAAAATATTAAAGTTGTTAGACCGGGTTATGGATTAGAACCTAAATATTGGGATAGTATAATTGGCAAAATCTCTAAAAAGAAAATAAAGGCAGGTACTCCTTTAACTTTTAGTGATTTATTATAAATATGGGTAAAAAACTAAGCATCTTTAAGTGCTTAGTTTTTTATTTAACTAGATTTTCTATTTTTATATGAAATATCATTTTTGATTGCCGATATAAAATACATACAAATATTGTCTAACTAAACCATTATACGCTCGGACAAAATCAAGGAGGATAAGAACATGCGTATTTCGTCACAACAGGCTGTAGAAAGTACAACAGCAATGAAGGCGATTCAAAGTGCACCGGTAGAACAAGTAGAGAAGCAAGGAAGCTTAGATACGACAGCTATGATAGACCAACAAAGTGCAACTTTCGAAAATAGTGAAGTAACAGAAGGGAAAATAAAACAAGCAGTCGATTCATTAAATGAGTTTTTGGAAATTAATCATAACTCGGCAAAGTTTGTTTACCATGAAGGGTTAGAACGTTATTTCGTTCAAGTGGTAAATACAGATACAGAAGAAGTAGTAAAAGAAATTCCTCCGAAAAAACTGCTTGATGCATTTTATGAAATGCAAAAGTTAGTCGGAATGATTGTAGACGAAAAAATATAATTAATTGGAGGTCATAAAAATGGTAACACGTGTAGGTGGATTAGCTTCTGGTATGGACATTGATGCTCTTGTTGAAAAATTGATGTCAGCAGAAAAAGCTCCCTTAAACAAACTTTATCAACAACAGCAAAAATACGAATGGCAACGAGATGCCTATCGGGAAATCAATACAGCTTTAAGTGCTTTTGATGATTTCTTATTCGATAACTATCGTTTATCAAGTAATTTTTACAAAAAGACCGTAACATCTTCAAATTCATCCTATGTAACTGCAACTGCTACTTCTTCTGCTTCAGGTACAATTTCCATTGATGGAGTAAGTCAATTAGCCAAATCAGCACAAGGCGTAGGCTCTACTATTGTAGCGACAGGCAAAAGTAAAGTTACTGATTTAACAGGTTTACCAACTGGTTCCAAATTCACTTTAAACGCTATTAATAGTAGTGGGAAATTAAGTTCAAAAGAATTTACAATTGAAGAAAATGAAACAATTGATTCTTTAGTGAAAAAAATTAATAGTAGCGATGTTGGTGTGACTGCTCTTTTCGAGAACGGTAAACTTTCCATTACTGCAAAAAATATGGGGGATATCGAAAATGGGGCTGAAGTAAGTGTATCAGCTGGAGCTGGTGCTACCTTATTCAATAAGCTCGGATTTGGTGATCAGACAGGCAGCTTTGATAGCAGCTCTTCCCTTGATTTAGCATCTGGTGGTCAAAATGCGATTTTTTCTATAAATGGTATCGCCACAGAAAGAAGTTCTAATACATTTACGATTAATGGTTATACAGTAACGCTTAGTTCGACTTTTAATAATCAATCCACAACAGCACAATATACGAAAAATATGTACAATAATTACATAATTGCTTCTTCTGAGTACAATGATGCAATGAATGAATTAGATGCTGCACAAAATGACGTAAGTGCGAAAAAATCAGCTTTAAGTTCAAACATTAGTTCAGCCATTGACTCAGTTGAAACAGACGATACATTAAATGCTTATTTAATGAATTTAGGGGATAACGGAGCAGAAAAATTAAAGAAACTTTCTTCTTTGAATTTTGATGATCCATCGGTATTAAAAACAGAATTAGAAGGTTTATATTCTGCAGATAGTGAAACAAACTTATTTACTGAATCTGAAGTGAAGCAGTTAAAAACAATGTTCCTTTCTGAAACCGAAGCAACTGAAAATACAGAAGCATCAATCTCATTAACATCCTCGGCTTCTATTTTCAAAGGTTTGGCAGATAATTTAAATGGTGAAACAGATCAAACTTTTACAGATGTTAAAGCTTATTTTGATGCGAATAAACATTTAGAAACTAGTGTTGTCAATGCTGAAACAGCTACGAACAATTTAAATTCAGCAAAGTCGACTTTAAGCGATGCTTTATCGAAAAACTATGGCATGACTTACGATTTTAATACGAATAAAGCTTATGATTCTTCTAATAATGAAGTTGATTTGAATGCATTCTTAAATAATGAAATAAGTAATGCAACAACTATTAATCCTGTTACACTTACTTCCTCAACAGACGTTGATAATATGGTAGACAAAATCAAAAAGTTTGTTGAAACGTATAACGGACTTGTAACGACAATTAATAGCAAATTAAAGGAAAGCTATGATCGAAATTATCAACCATTAACTGACGAACAGAAAAAAGAGATGTCAGAAGATGAAATTAAGAAATGGGAAGAGAAAGCTAAAAGTGGATTGCTAAAAAATGATTCCATTTTATCGAACGGTTTGTATGGTATGCGTAATTCATTTATGAATTCTGTCGCAGGTTTAGGTGATGCCACAATGGACTCTTTAGCAGAATTAGGTATTACTACATCTTCAACCTATTCAGATGGTGGTAAACTAGTTATTGATGAAGATAAATTGCGTAGTGCGATCGAAAAAAATCCTGATCAAGTGGCATCAATGTTTACACAAACTGGTTCTGTTACAAAAGATGGAAATGGAAAAACGGTTGATTCGCGTGGAATAGCCCAACGATTGCGTGACGAATTAAAAGAGTTTACAACAGATATTGAGAAAAAAGCAGGGAAGTCAACTTCAACAAATGATACTTTTACTTTAGGAAAACGTTTGAATGAAGTAGATAGCAGTATCAAGAGATGGTTAGATAAGTTAGAAAACATTGAAGAGCGTTACTGGAGACAGTTCACGGCAATGGAGTCGGCCATTAACAAAGCCAATAGCCAAGCAAGTCTTTTCCAAACAGTATAAATTAATCTTTCTTGATTGGAGTAGACCGATGGATACGATACAGCAACTTCTACAAATATCCGCAAAACTATTGAAACATTTAACGAAACTCCCTAAAGGGGAAGAGCGTTCCAAATTTATTGATGAAATTAATACACTGTTGGATGAGCGCGGTGTAATAATTGAGAGGCTTCGACAAGAAGGCTTTCAAATGGACCCAACAAATAAACTTCATACCACTTTAGCAGAGTTGGATAATGGGATTCGAACACGTTTAGATGAAATGATGAAACTCGTGAAACAAGATATGAAGGATTTACAACAATCAAAAAAACATGAAAAACAATATATCAATCCATATGCTTCCGTTCAAGTAATGGACGGGATGTATTACGATAAGAAAAAGTAAAGATTTGATACCCCGATTATAAAATGAACAGGGGACAATGCTTTACAATAAAAACTATAATGTATCTCTTTAAAGGAGTGTCCCATATTGGCAGTACAAAATTCTGCACTTAATGCTTACAAACAAAATAGTGTGACAACCGCTTCGCCTGGAGAACTGACGTTAATGCTTTATAATGGCTGTTTAAAGTTTTTAACAAAGGCAAAAAAAGCAATAGACGAGCAACACATCCAAGAAAAAAATACAAATCTTCAAAAGGCACAAGCAATTATTCAAGAGTTAATGTCCACTTTAAATATGGACTATGACATTTCGAAACAAATGCTTCCACTATACGAATATATGAACCGTCGACTGATGGAAGCAAATGTTAAAAATGATACGGTGATTATCGATGAAGTCATTGGTTTAACAACGGAATTCCGTGATACATGGAAACAAGTAATCCAAATTACTCGTCAACAACAATATAGCAATACACAACAAGTTTAATCGTTTTTGAAAGTATAAGAGCCTTACGTTCTGTAAGGCTTTTTCTTTTGCTTCCGTTTTTTGATTCTTACCTTCAATATTAACTATCACATGCCTCTAGTTTTTTAATGATATGTAAAAAAAATTGTGAATGAAATGTCGAAAGATGAAAAATATTCTTTAAAACTGGTAGGATTTTTTGAACCGATGGCGAATATATATTTACATAGGTGTAACAAAGGAGGAGTTTACATGATTAACTTTAACATTCGTGGTGAAAACATTGAGGTAACTCCAGCGATTCGCGACTACGTTGAAAATAAGATCGAGAAAATCGAACGTTATTTCAGCGAAGGTGTTGATGCAAACGCTAATGTCAATTTAAAAGTGTACAATGACAAGCAAACAAAGGTCGAAGTAACAATTCCTATGAAAAATGTCACACTTCGAGCAGAAGAACGTCATGATGATATGTATGCAGCTATCGATTTAATTGTTGACAAACTTGAGCGCCAAATTCGTAAACATAAAACAAAGGTAAACCGTAAATTCCGTGAACGGGAAGGTGCAGGTGTTTACTTTGCCAATGAAATAGGAAACGGCATCGCTGCAACAGCGACAGATGATGAAGAATTTACAGTTGTTCGTACGAAGCAATTTGACTTAAAACCAATGGATCAGGAAGAAGCCATTCTTCAAATGAATTTACTTGGTCACGACTTCTTCGTTTATACAGACGCAGAGACAAACAATACGAACATTGTTTATAAACGCCGTGATGGAAAGTATGGATTAATCGAAACAAATTAAATAAATATAAAAGGACAAGAGTTTATTGTCTAGACTTAGAACCCTTTGTTAAAAGGGTTCTTTTTGTTTTATATTTAACGAACTTTGATGTTTTAAGTGGTGATTCGTTTTCGTTGATAATTGACTAAATAAATACTTGTTCCTACGAGGAGCATGCCGAAAAACAAATTGACGGTAATATTTTCGTCTAAAAAAATTGAGCTAATGATAACCGATATAATTGGGACAATGAAGGTAAAAGCCCCTACTTTGCTAGCTTCTCCTTCATTAATCAACTTGTAATAAAGAAATTGGGCAATGGCCATTCCAGCTGTTGATCCCCAAATGATACTTGAAATAAGCTCTCCGTTCCAACTAATTAGTTGCACATCCTCTATTATAAATCCTGCTAATAATAAAACTGATCCACCGATAATAAGTTGCATAACAACCATCCAGTAAGGATCTACCCGTTCTTTATTTTTCTTAACATATACAACTCCACTTGCCCATACGAAAGCTGTTGCAAGGGCGAGGGTTACCCCTATGATTGAAAGGTGAATCGTTAGGCCATCAATGCTCACGAGTAATATCCCAACAAACCCAAGGATTAAACCAATTATTTTTGTAATCGTCATTCCCTCTCCTAAAAACAACCATGCGAGAATTCCTAACAGTACAGGTTGAAAATAAACAAGAACAGAGAATAGTCCTCCTGGCAAATAAATAAGTCCAACGGTTTGGATTCCTAAATAAAGGACAATGTTTAAAGTGGCAGAAATGACATAATATTGCCAGTTCTTTCGGAATTGAAGGAAACGACGATTTTGCCATGCGATGAAAAATAAAATAATACCACTGATAAAAGCACGCACTCCGGCAAAAAGAAGTGGCGGCATGAAACTTACCCCATTTTTATAAATAGGCCAACTAACACCCCAAATGACGATTAATAAAGTTAACAAGACATACGAAGTAAGTTTGGAACTCTCCTTCCCCACCTTTAAACCCTCTTTCAAGTTTGTTCATCGTTTGTTCAAACGGTAATGATCTTTCTCCCTAATATATGTTAGAAATTTTAATTGGGTAGAGTGGTAATTAGTTGTTTTCAACACTATGAAAACCATTCAAGTTTGTTGGAACTAAAAAAACCTTTAATCCAACAGCACGCTGGAATAAAGGTCATTTTTACTTCAATTGATAATTTATTGTTCTTCACTCTCTAGACTAAGTTGCCATTCGATACCAAATTTGTCCACTACTTGTCCATAACATTTACTCCAGAAAGTTTCCTGTAGTTCCATGTTCACTTTTCCACCTTCTTTTAATCCTTCAAAGGATGAACGAATTAACGTTTCATCTTTAGTTACAACCGCTACTGTAATATTGTTTCCTACAGTAAAAGGAGTGCCTGGCCATGTATCTGAAAACATCACTTTACTGCCAGCAATCTCTAAGTTTGCATGCATGACTAAATGTTTTGCTTCCTCTGGAATTGGATGATTGGGATTCGGTGGAGCATCACCAAATGACATAATGTTTGGTTCTTCTGTTTTAAAAACTTTTGCATAATATTCTACTGCTTCTCGACAATTTCCATTAAAAACGAAATATAGTTGAATGGCCATACTCATCACTCCTGATAATTTAATTTTTCTTCTATTTTTATTTCGATAAAATGCAACTTATCTCCTTCTTAACGAAAAATTTCATTTTTATACTTTGTTAAAGAAATCTTTTTAAAATCGTTACTTTTGTTGAAAATAGGGAGGGTATTTGCACCTACTATATAGGTAGTGATAAAATGTGTAGTAAGACTATATGGGAAGTGAAAAATTTCATGGCTAACATTTTAAAT
The DNA here is from genome assembly GCF_014836845.1 of Ureibacillus galli. Classification (GTDB taxonomy): domain Bacteria; phylum Bacillota; class Bacilli; order Bacillales_A; family Planococcaceae; genus Ureibacillus; species Ureibacillus galli. The sequence goes on along the minus strand of NZ_JACSQA010000002.1, from coordinate 35,563 downwards.
AAAATATTTGATCTAAACAAAAAAGAAATAAAAAAATTAAATAAAATTGCTGATCAAGTCGAAGCTCTAGCTTCTCAAATGGAACAGTTAAGTGATGAAGACTTAAAAGAGAAAACGACTGAATTTAAAGAGCGCTATCAAAACGGAGAGACATTGGAAAAATTACTTCCAGAAGCATTCGCCGTTTGTCGTGAAGCATCTCGCCGTGTACTAGGAATGTATCCATTCCGCGTTCAAATTATGGGGGCAGCTACTTTAAATGAAGGTAATATTGCTGAAATGAAAACGGGGGAAGGGAAAACATTAACTTCCACGATGGCGGTCTACTTAAACGCTATAACTGGTAAAGGTGTACATGTTGTGACAGTCAACGAATATCTTGCTAGTCGTGACGCTACTGAAATGGGTCAATTATATAATTTCCTAGGTTTAACGGTAGGCTTAAATTTAAATAGCTTGTCGAAAGAAGAAAAACGGGAAGCATATGCTGCTGATATTACATATAGTACGAACAATGAACTTGGTTTTGACTATTTACGTGATAACATGGTGCTTTATAAAGAAGAGCGAGTACAACGTCCACTTTATTATGCTGTCATTGACGAGGTCGACTCTATTTTAATTGATGAAGCACGTACTCCTTTGATTATTTCAGGTCAAGCAGGAAAAACGGCTCAACTTTATGTTCAATCGAATATGTTTGTTCGTTTGTTAAAAGCAGAAGAAGATTATACTTACGACGAAACGACAAAAGGGGTTACATTAACGGAGACAGGTATTGCTAAAGCAGAGAAAGCTTTTAATATCGATAACCTATTTGATTTATCCCATGTAAGATTACTTCATGCCATCAACCAATCATTGAAAGCCCATGTATCTATGCATCGGGATGTTGATTACGTTGTTCAAGATGGAGAAATTGTTATTGTAGATGGATTTACAGGGCGTTTAATGAAAGGACGTCGCTATTCTGATGGTTTACACCAAGCGATTGAAGCAAAAGAAGGTGTAGATATTCAAAATGAATCAATGACGATGGCAACGATTACGTTCCAAAACTACTTCCGTATGTATGAGAAATTAGCTGGTATGACCGGTACAGCAAAAACAGAAGAAGAAGAATTCCGTAACATTTATAATATGCAAGTAGTAGTTATTCCTACAAACAGACCGATTGCCCGTGATGATAGACCAGATTTAATTTTTGCCACAATGAATGGGAAATTTAATGCGGTAGCTGCCGAAATTGCTGAGCGTCATAAAAAAGGACAACCAGTTTTAGTTGGAACAGTTGCAATTGAAACGTCTGAAATTATTTCGAAATTACTAGATAAACATAAAATTCCACACAATGTATTGAATGCGAAAAATCATGAGCGAGAAGCTGAAATCATTGCTAATGCAGGGAACAAAGGCGCTGTAACGATTGCAACGAACATGGCTGGTCGTGGTACTGACATTAAACTAGGAGAAGGTGTTTTAGAGCTTGGTGGCTTGGCGGTTATTGGTACAGAACGTCATGAATCTCGCCGTATCGATAATCAGCTGCGCGGTCGTTCTGGCCGTCAAGGGGATCCTGGTATTACCCAATTCTATTTATCGTTAGAAGACGATTTAATGCGTCGTTTCGGTTCGGATAAAATGAAAGCGATGATGACGAGACTTGGTATGGATGATACTCAACCTATCCAATCAGGAATGGTATCGAAAGCGGTGGAATCTGCACAAAAACGAGTTGAAGGTAACAACTTCGATGCTCGTAAACGTTTGTTACAATATGATGATGTACTTCGTCAACAAAGGGAAGTAATTTATAAAGAGCGCCGTGATGTTCTTGAAACTGAAAATATGCGTTCTTTAGTTGAAGCGATGATTCAAGAGTCTATTGAAAATATTGTCGCTGTTCATACACAAGGCGAACAAAAAGATTGGAACTTAAAAGCACTAGAAGATTACATTCAGGCGAATTTATTAGAAGAGGGTGCTATTAAAGCGAGTGATCTTGAAGGGAAATCACCTGAGGAAATCATTCAATATATTTATGCAGAAGTTCAAAAACGTTATGATGAAAAAGAACAACAGTTAACCCCTGAACGGATGCGTGAATTTGAAAAGGTTATTTTACTTCGCTCAATTGATACGAAATGGATTGATCATATTGATGCAATGGATCAATTACGTCAAGGTATCCATTTACGTGCCTATGGTCAAAATGACCCGTTACGTGAATATGAACAAGAAGGATTTGCAATGTTTGAAGATATGATTGCTTCTATTCGTGAAGATGTAACGAAATATGCACTGAAAGCCCAAATTCGCAACAATTTAGAACGGGAAGAGGTTGCAAAAGGACAGGCGGTTAATCCAAAAGAAGAGGCAGCACCGAAGAAAAAACAACCGATTCGTAAATCAGATACGATTGGCCGTAACGATCCATGCCCATGCGGTAGCGGCAAAAAATACAAAAACTGCCATGGTGTAGAGTAATCGAATGACACTTTTTTAAGAACTTGAACCGTAGTCATCTTTTGATGTTACGGTTCTCTCAATTTAATAAAAAGTACGGAGGATTATTAATGATTGAATTATCAGATGTAAGAAATACGTTGGAAACTACAGCCTCAAAATTGGCGGACTTCAGGGGGTCTCTTTGACTTAGAAAACAAAGAGGCACGTATACAAGAGTTAGATGAAATGATGCTTATGCCGGATTTTTGGAATGACCAAAATGCGGCGCAAACAGTCATTAATGAAGCAAATAGTTTAAAAGCTATCGTAAATGAATTTAATGATTTAATTATGACCCATGAAAACTTAGAAATGACGTTAGAACTTTTAAAAGAAGAACCAGATGACGATTTACAATCCGAATTGGGGAATGAATTAGAAGAGTTCCAACGAAAAATGGATAATTTTGAGCTTCAAATGCTCTTAAGTGAACCATACGATAAAAATAATGCAATTTTAGAACTTCATCCAGGCGCAGGTGGAACAGAATCACAAGACTGGGGTTCGATGCTATTACGTATGTATACTCGTTGGGCTGAAAAACGCGGCTTTAAAGTTGAAACAATGGATTACTTACCTGGTGATGAGGCAGGCATTAAATCTGTTACTTTATTAATACAAGGACATAATGCATACGGCTATTTAAAGGCAGAAAAGGGCGTACATCGTTTAGTACGTATTTCACCCTTTGACTCAGCTGGACGTCGTCACACTTCCTTTGTTTCCTGCGATGTTATGCCAGAGTTTAATAACGAAATTGAAATTGAAGTTCGAACAGAAGATTTGAAAATTGATACGTATCGTGCAACTGGCGCAGGTGGTCAGCACATCAATACGACCGACTCTGCTGTTCGTATAACGCATATTCCAACAGGTGTAGTTGTTTCTTGTCAAGCGGAGCGCTCCCAAATTAAAAACCGCGAAAAAGCGATGAGCATGTTAAAAGCAAAGTTATACCAATTAGAAATTGAGAAACAACAAGCTGAATTGGCTGCTATTCGTGGAGAACAGAAGGAAATTGGTTGGGGTTCTCAAATTCGTTCTTATGTATTCCATCCTTATTCAATGGTAAAAGACCACCGTACAAATTTTGAAACAGGTAATGTTCAAGGGGTAATGGATGGGGATTTAGATGAATTCATTAATGCCTATTTACGTTCGCGTATAGGACAGTAATTAAACTAAAAAAACAAACCTTTTCGGTAAGGGGGAAATCCTTTACCGAAAAGGTTTTTATTATTTTTCTATTTAATTGGCTAATAATAAGAGACGGATATTTTTTTGTTTAAGTGATTGTGAATGAATCTTAGCTGTATTGTAATTTCATCGGTTATTAGCAACAAGCTTTACATAGAGAAAGTTTTAGTATCGTTCATAACTTTTCCTGTAGTATAGCTTTCTTTTCGAAAGAGTACCCTCTTTTAGACATACTATTATTTTCCTGTATTCTGCAATTGCATTTTTTAAAATTTGTTGTAATATAATTTATAAGAACAAGTGTTCTATCATTTAGGAGGGGTTTTTAATGGCACATATTCCCATTGAAACTGTCCCATATCTGGAAGCGGCCATCTATTTACCGATGCTATTAATCGTTTTAGAAAAAGACCATGCACAAATAGAAAATGGGCAGTTTAAATTAAAGCGTCCCTATATTTATTTAATTGACGAAGCGAGAAGATACGCAGAAGATGATCTAAAAAAAACTAAGGACTATTTGAAAAATCATCAACTTCGGGTTGTTCAAGGTAATCGAGATGAATTGTTTACTGAGTACCAATTCCATTACAGTAAGATAATGGAAGTAAGAAGATATTCAAATATACGACTTCGAAATCAAGTTGAAGATTTGCTTAAGTATTATTTAAATAAAGCTTCAACAATTGATCAGAAAGGCAATTCATTTTGAATAATTAATCGCTGATTAGCAGCATATTTTTGCAACAATGTTGCACATACGTATTGGGAGCAGAAGGATGAGTAATTAATTTGTAGAACAAGTTCTTTTCCATTTTTTAAAGTAATTTCGGTAAAGTCTTTTAAACGGCGAATATTAATAATCGCATGAAGTCCAATCCAAACATTACTAGGTGACGCAGGAGATAAAAGTGGGAAGAAGACACAAGGTATCCCATAATCATGAGAAATAATAATAGGTAATTTATGTTTCTCTTTTCCAAAGAAGCGTTTAGCAATCATACGTGCTGCATTATAATTACTGCCCATTGCGTAACAGGATTTACGTACTATGGAAAGAGGTTTTCTTTCGACAATAATCTCTCCGTTTTTGTCGTAAACGCGAGAGTATAGTTTTTCTCCATGGTTCATAGGTTCGATTAAATAAGTATTAAAAGAGATATGATAAGAATTAACAACATTTACATCTTCCAACATAAACATTTCCTCCTTTTCAATATCTAATTAATGCTATATAACCGATTCAAGAAAATCATAATATGATATTAGAACTATTTCAATGGGAAATTTTGAAAAATTCTTAAATTTAAATTTTTTCCGTTTTAAAATTAATAAAAAATAAATTTTAAATTAGAAAGTTTTGATAAAAAATTTACTAAAAAGGTCCTCAATCTATTAACTCTGTTGGAAAATATGCAATGAAATTAAATTAATAGTTACCATTCCCCATTATAAGAAAAAATCACATATTTTTCAGAATATATTGCAAATTGATAACCGATTTTTTATAATAGAAAAAAGGGAATCGGGGTGATTATCGATGGATAAATATTATTCATACACAGATTTTCTTAAGGCAGTTGGACACTATCAACATGCAAACGAATCTGAAAAATTATTGAATGACATTTATTTAGACTTGTTTTTAAACCGCATGCAAAGATTGCAAAGAATTGAGCAGTTGAAAGATCTCATCGATAGTGCATTAGATGAAAGAAATGAAGAAGCGTTTTATAGTTATACAAAAGAACTGAATGAGTTACAAGAATCTCAAGAGTTGGACGAATCGCAAGAGACATTAATGTAACATAATAACAAATTTCATAAGCCGCCTAGAGGTAGCTATCTATGTCCGAATGTAACAATTGGGTAGATATTTTACTTAAAGGCGGCTTAGTTGTTTCTAGAACTCCACGAAAGCGGAGAAAAAGAATGATTTATTGAATACTCCCTTATAGATTCTCTGCCTAATGCCACTATTATTAATATTTACAAACTAAAGTAGCCTTAGACGGGGAATGATGAGATTAGATTTTTCTAAAATATGTTAAAACGACTATCAATGCAATATTGTTTGCATTGATGGTCGTTTTTCGTTTGTAAGTTTTAATAATAGTCGTTTATGGTAAAAATTAGTATTAAATCATAAGGAAAACAATATTTTTAAGAATATACGTTCGCTTATTAATCGTATTTTTCGATAGGATATGCTAAAATTTATTCATAGAACATTTGGGTGGAAAGGACGAACGATAAATGACCGAAATTTTTGAATTGCATTCTGCCTATAAACCGAGCGGAGATCAGCCTAATGCTATTGTAGAACTTGTGAATGGCATAAAAGAGGGCAAAAAACATCAAACATTGCTCGGGGCCACTGGTACGGGGAAAACATTTACGATTTCAAATGTTATAAAAGAGGTAAAGAAGCCGACGCTCGTTATCGCACATAATAAAACTTTGGCGGGCCAACTTTATAGTGAGTTTAAACAGTTTTTTCCAAATAATGCGGTGGAATATTTTGTAAGTTATTACGATTACTATCAACCAGAAGCGTATGTACCACAAACCGATACATACATCGAAAAAGACTCAAGTATTAATGATGAAATAGATAAATTAAGACATTCGGCAACATCTTCATTATTTGAGCGGGATGATGTTATCATTATCGCTTCCGTTTCTTGTATATACGGTTTAGGGAATCCAGAGGAATATCGTGAAATGGTTGTTTCACTGCGAACTGGAATGGAAATAGAACGTAATCAATTACTACGAAAATTAGTAGATATTCAATATGAAAGAAACGATGTGAACTTTACTCGTGGGACGTTCCGTGTTCGTGGAGACGTGGTCGAAATATTCCCAGCATCACGGGATGAAAAATGTATTCGAGTCGAATTATTTGGTGATGAAATTGAGCGAATCCGAGAAGTGGATGCTTTAACAGGAGAAATTATAGGTGATCGGGAGCATGTAGCGATTTTCCCAGCTTCCCACTTCGTTACCCGGGAAGAAAAGATGCGGAAGGCGATTGAAAATATTGAAAAGGAACTTGAACAACAGTTAGCCAAATTCCGAGCAGAAGATAAATTGCTTGAAGCGCAACGTCTTGAACAACGAACAAATTACGATTTAGAAATGATGCGGGAAATGGGTTTTTGTTCGGGAGTTGAAAATTACTCCCGTCACTTAACGTTGAGAGAAGCAGGAGCAACACCATATACGTTGCTTGATTACTTCCCAAAAGATTTCCTATTAGTAGTGGATGAGAGTCATGTTACATTGCCGCAAATACGGGGAATGTATAATGGAGACCAGGCTCGAAAAAATGTATTAGTTGAGCACGGATTCCGTTTACCTTCCGCTTTGGATAATAGACCGTTAAAATTTGAAGAATTTGAACAACATGTTCATCAAGCTATTTATGTTTCTGCCACACCTGGTCCATATGAGATAGAGCATACACCAGAAATGGTAGAACAAATTATCCGACCAACTGGATTATTAGATCCAACAATCGATGTCCGTCCAATTGAAGGACAAATCGATGACTTAATCGATGAGATAAATGAACGAACAAGAAAACAAGAACGAGTGCTCGTTACGACATTAACAAAGAAAATGGCGGAAGATTTGACGGATTACTTTAAAGAAATGGGAATTAAAGTAGAATATCTTCATTCAGAAGTAAAAACGCTAGACCGAATTGAAATTATAAGAGAGCTTCGAAGAGGCACATATGACGTATTAGTTGGAATTAACTTATTACGGGAAGGTTTAGATATTCCAGAAGTATCGCTTGTAGCAATTTTAGATGCGGATAAGGAAGGATTTTTACGGTCTGAACGTTCTTTAATTCAAACAATTGGCCGCGCAGCTCGAAATGCAAATGGTCATGTCATCATGTATGCAGATCATATAACTGATTCGATGAAAAAAGCGATTGATGAAACAAAACGTCGTCGAACTATCCAAGAAGCATATAACAAAGAGCATGGTATAACGCCAAAAACAATCCAGAAGAAAATTCCAGAATTAATTCGCGCTACACAAGCAGCAGAAGAGGAAGAAACTTACGTTACTAAAGTAACGAAAGGTAAGAAAATGACGAAATCTGAAATTGAAAAACTGATTGCATCTTTAGAATTAGAAATGAAGGAAGCTGCTAAAGCCCTTGATTTTGAACGTGCAGCAGAATTGAGAGATACGATATTTGAGTTGAAGGTGGAAGGGTGATCAATAGTGAAAAATACTGAAATTGTTGTGCAAGGTGCACGTTCAAATAATTTGAAAAATGTTAATGTAACGATACCCCGAGATAAGCTAGTAGTTATAACTGGCTTATCAGGTTCAGGGAAGTCGTCCCTTGCTTTTGATACGATTTATGCTGAAGGACAGCGGCGTTATGTCGAATCCCTTTCTGCCTATGCTCGTCAATTTTTAGGTCAAATGGATAAGCCAGACGTTGACCTAATAGAAGGCCTATCACCAGCTATTTCTATTGACCAAAAGACAACTAGTCGAAACCCACGTTCAACAGTTGGAACAGTAACGGAAATTTATGATTATTTACGATTGCTTTTTGCTCGAATTGGAAAACCAATTTGTCCAAACCACGGAACTGAAATTGCCTCACAAACAATTGAGCAAATGGTAGATCGATTATTAGAATACCCTGAGCGTACGAAAATGCAGCTATTCGCACCAATCGTATCGGGTCGAAAGGGAACCCATGTTAAACTAATTGAAGATTTGAAAAAACAAGGATTTGTTCGTGTTCGAATAGATGGAGAAATGCGGGATTTAGATGATTCCATTGAACTTGATAAAAATAAAAAACATAACATTGAAGTAGTAGTCGATCGAATTGTGATTAAAGAAGGGATTTCTTCCCGTCTAAGTGATTCTTTAGAAACGGCATGTAAACTAGCTGATGGAAAAGTGATTGTGGATGTGATGGAACATGAAGAGTTACTGTTTAGTGAACACCACGCTTGTCCACTATGTGGTTTTTCCATTGGTGAATTAGAACCTCGTATGTTTTCATTTAACAGCCCATTTGGTGCTTGTCCATCCTGTGACGGTTTAGGAACTAAACAAGAAGTGGATCTTGATTTATTAATTCCTGATTGGGAGAAAACGTTAGAAGAACATGCGATTGCAGCATGGGAGCCAACAAGTTCTCAGTATTATCCTCAGCTTTTAAAAGCGGTTTGTGAGCACTACGGAATACCGATGGATGTTCCAGTATCACAAATACCAAAAGGTCAAATGGATAAAATTTTATATGGTTCCGGAAAGGAAAAAATTCATTTCCATTATGAAAGTGAATACGGCAGTGTCCATGATAAGGAAATTGAATTTGAAGGAGTCATTCGTAATATTGAACGACGATACCGTGATTCTACTTCCGATTACGTAAAAGAACAAATGGAAAAATATATGACCCAACAACCTTGTCCAACGTGTAAAGGGTATCGATTAAAGCCTGAAACATTGGCGGTAAAAGTAGAAGGATTACACATTGCTGAAGCAACAGAACATTCGATTGGCGATATGTTTGAATTTTTCTCTACATTAACCCTATCAGAAAAGGAAATGCAAATCGCTCGATTAATCATTCGTGAAATTACTGAACGGTTAAGTTTCCTTATAAATGTTGGCTTAGATTATTTAACATTATCAAGAGCAGCAGGTACATTATCCGGTGGAGAGGCACAACGAATTCGATTGGCAACGCAAATCGGTTCCCGTTTAACAGGGGTATTATACATTTTGGACGAGCCTTCCATCGGACTCCATCAACGAGATAATGATCGTCTTATCGCAACAATGAAAGAAATGCGGGATTTAGGTAATACACTAATTGTCGTTGAACATGATGAAGATACGATGTTGGCGGCGGATTACTTAATCGATGTTGGTCCTGGAGCAGGTGTTCATGGTGGAGAAATTGTAGCCTCTGGTACACCTAGTGAAGTGATGGAAAACTCTTCGTCTATTACAGGACAATATTTAAGTGGAAACAAATTCATTCCCCTTCCGATAGAACGCAGAAAATTAGATGGACGTAAACTATCAATCAAAGGGGCAACTGAAAATAATTTAAAAAATGTAAATGTCGATATTCCTCTAGGACAATTCATTGCCGTAACAGGTGTATCAGGTTCTGGGAAATCTACATTAATTAATGAGATTTTATATAAAGCCCTTGCACAAAAATTAAATCGTGCCCGCTCAAAACCAGGTGCCCATAAAGACATAACAGGAATCGAACAATTAGATAAAGTAATCGATATTGACCAATCACCAATTGGTCGTACACCGCGTTCAAATCCTGCAACCTATACAGGCGTTTTTGATGATATTCGTGATTTATTTGCTTCAACGAATGAAGCGAAAGTTCGTGGTTATAAAAAGGGCCGTTTTAGTTTTAATGTAAAAGGTGGACGCTGCGAAGCGTGTCGTGGTGATGGTATTATAAAAATTGAAATGCACTTTTTACCTGATGTCTATGTTCCTTGTGAAGTTTGTCATGGAAAACGTTACAATCGTGAGACTTTAGAAGTTCGCTATAAGGAAAAAAATATCGCAGAATTATTGGATATGACGATTGAAGATGCGGTAGTATTTTTCGAAAATGTCCCTAAAATTCAAAGAAAACTACAAACGATTGTGGATGTAGGTCTTGGATATATGAAACTTGGACAACCTGCTACTACATTATCAGGCGGAGAAGCACAACGAGTTAAACTGGCATCTGAATTACATCGACGCTCCACTGGGAAATCGTTTTATATTTTAGATGAACCAACAACTGGTTTACATGCCCATGATATCGCCCGTCTTTTAAAAGTGTTACAAAGACTAGTAGAAAATGGTGACACCGTTCTTGTCATTGAACATAATTTAGATGTTATTAAAACAGCAGATTATATTATCGACCTTGGACCAGAAGGCGGAGAAAATGGTGGAACGATTATTGCTACGGGAACTCCTGAAGAAATAGCCGCCCATGAAAAATCTTATACTGGACAATATTTAAAACCAATTTTAGAACGAGATCGAAAACGTATGGAATCACTTTTAGCTGAGGCTTCTAATAAATAGATGGAACAACTGTCTATAGGAAAAGAGAAATGAAACTTTTTAGCCACCCTCTTCGTATATTAAGTATACAAATTAGAGGGAGGCTTTTTTTTATGGAAAATGAACGTAAACGCATATTAAAATTAGTTGAAAATGGAACAATCTCAGCTGAAGAAGCGATTGTTTTACTAGAGGCGTTAACAAAAGAAAAGGATTCCACACAATTAACGAATGTTCCTCTAACAACAAATTCTGAAAAAACAAATGATTCAGAGCAAACTGAAGCATCTCAACAAACAGAAGAAGAATCGAAAAAAACTGGTTTTGAAGATATATTTGGCAAAGCGTTTCAAAATAAAGAAGCTAACAAAAAAATGGATGAATTCATGAACGATCTGAAACAAGATTTATCTCAATTTAGCAATCGGGTAGCAGGGCTGATGAATTCTACGTTTTCTAAAATTAAAGACTTTGACTTCGAATTTCCTTTTGGAGAAAAAGTACAATTCACCAAAACTTACGCCTATGAATCAGATGAAATAAAAGGCGTTGAAATTGAAATACCGAATGGGAAAGTAGATATCGTCAAATCAGAAGAGAATCAATTTTTAGTAGAAGCCCAAGTAAAAACTCCTTTGAATGATCATGATGAAGAAAAAACGAAAGAACAATTCGAAGAACGACTTGTTCAATTAGTGGATGGTAAATTAACAATTTCTGTTTCGACAAAATTGTCTCAAGTTTCATTACGCTTAGTTGTACCAGAGAAGTTATATGATGTCGTTTTAGTACGTTTGTTAAACGGGGCTGTTACAGTTCAAAGTGTTGATGCGAAATTAATTAAATTAAAAACGTATAATGGGGCAATTAAAGTGAATCAGTCTTCCTTTGAACATGCGACGATTGAGACGGGAAATGGGTCTATTGAACTTCGTGATGTCATCGGGGATGATTTAGAAACGGAATCAGTAAACGGACGTATTTATATCGATGGAGAACTACAAGAAGTTGAAGCGGAGTCGGTTAACGGTACACTAGTAATTACGACGAATGCGAAAGATGCACGGAAAGTAAAAGCCCAAACCGTGGCTGGTTCTGTTGAGTTATATGTTCCCAAATCCATATCCCTTGATGGTCAAGTAACAACAAATTTTGGAAAAGCAGATGTTGGCCTTTCAGATGTTGTGATTAGATCCGAAGAAGATCAATTTTTATTGAAAACATTGTTTTTTGAGAAATTAATCGATAATGCAAATATTTTAAAATTATCGGGTGAATCTCGTACTGGAAGTATTATTGTAAGATATATTGCAGAATAAGTAGCACAGTTTAAATAAATCAAAATTTAAAAAACCAAAAATGTTAGATTTATGTTTAACATTTTTGGTTTTTTTATTTTCTATGACGAGGTGATTCTTACAGTATACAAAATATTAAAATAACTAAATAAATGTTCCGTTTTTAACTATCCATTTTTTAACATATTTGAAGATATAAACATTTTATCCTCTACTAAAGAACTATAAAAATTTTGTCAATTTATATAAAGATAGGTTAGAAAATAATATGAAGAAATTGTAAAAGATAGAAAATTGTAATACGATATCACTAGAAAAATGTAATATATTGACTAAAATAGGTAGATGGACTCTAAATATGAAACGAAAATGTAATAAAAATAAAGAAAAGGAATGTTATAATAGATAATGTGTGAATGAATAGATAATGAATTTAATATGAATATAGGTGGTTTAATTAATGATACAGATGAATAACGTCGTGAAGAAATATCCGAATGGTGTTGTTGCAGCTAACGGAATTTCTGTTGATATAAAACAAGGTGAATTTGTCTATGTGGTTGGACCAAGCGGTGCGGGAAAATCTACTTTCATTAAATTAATGTATCGTGAAGAAAAACCAACATCCGGTGAAGTAATTATCGCTGGAACAAATCTATCAACTTTAAAGAATCGACAAGTACCATATTTAAGAAGACAACTTGGTGTTGTATTCCAAGACTTTAAATTGTTACCAAGATTAAATGTTTATGAGAATGTGGCCTTTGCCCTTGAAGTAATTGAAGAGCATCCAAAGACAATTCGTAAGCAAGTAATGGATGTATTAGATTTAGTAGGTCTAAAACATAAAGTTCGTATGTTCCCAAATGAACTTTCCGGCGGTGAGCAACAACGTGTCTCAATAGCGAGATCGATAGTAAATATGCCGAAAGTTGTCATTGCGGACGAGCCTACAGGAAACTTAGACCCTGAAACTTCATGGGAAATTATGAATATTTTCGAAGAAATTAACGCTCGTGGAACGACAGTCGTGATGGCGACACACAACAGAGAAATTGTAAATGCAATTCGTAAACGAGTAATTGCAATTGAAGGCGGCTTAATCGTCCGTGACGTAGACGGAGGTGATTACGGTTATGAAGGGTAGAACGATTAAACGGCACTTCCGAGAAAGTTTTAAAACACTTAGTCGTAATGGTTGGATGACATTTGCTTCCATAAGTGCTGTAACCGTAACATTACTATTAGTTGGTGTATTTGCAATCATCATGATGAACTTGAATAAAGTGGCAGATGATATTGAAAATGATGTGGAAATAAAAGTATTAATTGACATAATTGAAGATCCGAATCAAGCAAAAGAAGCAGAAGATAAATTAATTAGTGACATAGAAAAATTACCAGAAGTTAAAGAAGTGAAGTATTCCTCAAAAGAAAATGAATTGAATTTATTAATTGAGGATTTCGGTGATGATTTAAGCTTATTCGAACAAAGTAATCCATTACGAAATGTTCTTTATGTAAAAGCTTCGGATCCACAGCAAACAGCAAAAGTAGCTAAGAAAATTGATGCTTTAGACAATACATATGAAGTTGTGTATGGTGAGGGGAAAGTAGAGAAACTATTTAGCTTCTTAAACACAAGTAGAAATGTCGGTCTAATTTTAATTGTAGGCTTGCTATTTACTGCTATTTTCTTAATTTCTAATACGATCCGTATTACCATTATTGCCCGCAGAGACGAAATCGAAATTATGAAACTAGTAGGTGCTACAAATGCGTTTGTAAGAATTCCGTTTGTTTTAGAAGGAATGTGGCTAGGAGTATTAGGTTCCATCATTCCGATTGCTGTTGTATCGATTGTTTATTACAACGTTTACAACGTTTTACAACCTAGATTGCACGGTGAGTTAGTACAACTTTTAGATTTATCGCCGTTACTATATCAAGTAAATGCATTAATTATAGTACTTGGTATTTTCATAGGGGTTTGGGGAAGTTTCATGTCCGTTAGAAAGTTCTTAAAGATCTAAGATCTAACGGTCTTACATATGCGAAAAAAGTTGAATAATGTGCATTTAAGTTGAAAGGAGTCATCTTTTGTGAAAATAAGAAAAAAAACGTTTCCAATTTTTGCTTCAGCCGTAGCATTAGTATTTGCTATCCAAATGCCAGCTACATATGCTGAAAGTTTAACTGAATTAAAAAATGAAAAATCAGAAATTGAAAATCAAAAAAGTGAGTTAAAAAGCCAAATTAATGAAAAATCTTCTGAGATTAATGTTTTAGAGGACAAGCAAAATCAATTGATTGCTCAAATTTCCAATTTAAACAGCGAAATTTCAAAGACAGATAATGAAATTATTGCTGTAGAATCTGAAATTACTGAAGCAGAAGAAAAAATCGAAACGTTAAAAAAGGAAATCAAAGCACTTGAAGAAAAAATCGAACAACGGGATAAATTACTTGAAGAACGTGCACGCGCACTTCAAGCAAATGGATCTGTTAGCTATATCGATGTTTTACTAGGTGCAAATAGTTTCGTAGATTTCATTGACCGTTTTTCTGCCGTTAATACTTTAATGGATGCGGACCGTCAAATTATTAAAGAGCAAAAAGAGGATCAAGAAAAATTAGACCAACAAAAAGTAACAGTTGAAAAAACAAAAGATGAATTAGAAACAAATAAATCAAAATTACAAAGTTTAAAAGCTTCCCTTGATTCTCAAAAAGCAGAGAAAGATAGATTAGTAAAAGAACTTGAAAAAGAACAAAGTCAAATTGCTAATGAGAAAAAAGTGTTAGAAGAGCATTATGAAGAAGCGGTAGAAATTAGCGATGAGCTTAATGCTCAAATTGCAGCTGAGCAAAAAAGATTATTAGAAATTGCTCGCCAGCAAGAGTTACAAAAGAAAAAAGCAGCTGAAAATGCTAAAAAGAATAATAATAGTAATAGTGGAAGCAGTAATAGTGGAAGTAATAATAGTGGAAGCAGTAATAGTGGCTCAACACCAGCTGTTTCTTCAGGAAATTGGACAAAACCTGCTAATGGTCGATACACTAGTCCCTATGGAGTACGTATTCACCCAATTACAGGGGAGCGTAAAATGCACTACGGAATCGATTTAGCAAATAGTACAGGCACTCCAGTAGTTGCAGCAGCAGATGGCGTTGTAAGTTATGCAGCACCTTTATCCACTTTCGGTAATGTTGTTATGATTACTCATTCCATTGATGGTCAAATTTACACTTCTGTTTATGCACATTTAAATTCAATTAATGTAAGTGTAGGTACTCAAGTATCTAAAGGTCAACATATTGCTGGTATGGGGAATACTGGTGGATCAACGGGAACACACTTACACTTTGAAATTCATATCGGTACGTGGGTAAGACAAAGTGTTGGTAGCGTTAACCCATTAAATTATATCTCTTTATAAATATTTTGCAGACTAGTTGTGTGTTCACAACTAGTCTGCTTTCTTTTTGTTCAATACTTCAATCGTATGGTCAGACTCAAATCTGTGTTATTCTAATGGAAGGTAAATGAAAATTGATAGAGTATTACGACATAACTCATCGTTTTAAAACATATCGTTAATAATTTTTTTGGAGAGTAGAATATGAAGAAAATGATTGGCCTAATCATCATTATGGTACTTGTCGTCATCATGCTTACAACTTATATAAAAAAACAAGTTGATAAAAGTAAAGAAATTGATGAGAATGCCATTGGTTATGAAATAGACTTAGAAAAAGAAGGATTAGAAAAGGGACAATTAGCACCTGATTTCACATTAAAAACTTTATCTGGTGAAACCTTTCATTTATCTGATTTAAAGGGAAAAAAGGTTGTTTTAAATTTCTGGGCAACATGGTGTCCACCTTGTAAAATTGAGATGCCTCATTTACAAGAATATTACGAACAATATGCAAAGGAAGAGGACTTTGTCATTGTTGGAGTGAATTTAACTCATACGGAGGTTTCCAAAGAAAAGGTAAATCAATTTGTAGATAGCTATGAACTAACTTTTCCAATTCTTTTAATGGAAGAAAAGGGAGTGGATGACCTTTATCAAATATTAACCATTCCATCCACTTTTATGATTGATTCAGAAGGGCGTATTCAAAATCATATTGTTGGCCCCCTCGATCAAAATAAATTAGAGGAATACGTATCAAACTTAAAGTAAAGTGAAGTTTAAACAAAGATAAAATATAAAATTCGGCTTTTCCGATGTGTTATCTCCTTTTGTTTTTTCATAGATTGAACGAGAGGAGGTTATTCATGCGAAAAAGTCGAATTTTTTTATCACTAACTTTACTTTGTGTCGCTACCGCTGGTGGTTTCACTTGGTTTAATTTAGATGGTGATAATACTGAATCAAAGGTCAGCAACGTATCTGTTATTGACCAAGCCTACTCCCTGATTACTCAAAAATCAGTATATGGTACAGAGGAAGAAGAGTTGATTGAGGGAGCGATAAGGGGGATGGCGAATGCTATTCAAGACCCATATAGTACGTACTATACAGAAAAGGAGGCGGCTATACACAAGCAATCGTTGGCAGGGCAAAGGGTTGGAATTGGAATAGAGATTACAGAAAAAAATGGGAAGTTTATCGTCGTAGCACCCGTGAAATCTTCTCCTGCAGAAAAAGCCGGTATCCGACCGTTCGATGAAATTGTACAAGTCGATGATCAACGTTTGGAAGGAAAAACAATGGGCGAATTAATGCAAATGATCCAAGGAAAAGCTGGTGAAAAAGTTACTCTCGTGTTATACCGTCCAAGCACAGAGCGTCATATTAAAGTTACTGTGGAACGAGCAGAGATGAATAATGAAACCGTTACTTCAAAAGTACTAGAATTAGATGAAGCGAATATAGGATACATCTCCATTTCAATGTTTGGTGAAAAAACAGCAGAAGAATGGGTTAAGGCGACTCAAAAACTAATTAGTGAAGATGTGGAAGGATTTATAGTTGATTTACGTGATAATCCTGGAGGATATTTACATAGCGTAGCTGCTGTCGTAAGTAGTATTGGAAAGTCAGGTACTACATTTGCCTATATGCAAAATGGCGCTGGAGAGATGGAAGCGTTAAAAACGTCGAACATTGAGGCAGAGGAAGTCTATTTAAACACAATGAAAAAACTACCTATTATCGTCCTGCAAAATGAAGGAAGTGCTTCAGCAAGCGAAGTAATGGCAGGAGCTGTTCAAAGTTGGGAACGAGCAATCATTGTAGGATCGAAAAGTTTCGGAAAAGGAACAGTACAAGAAACTTGGGGACTAGAAAATGGTGGAGAATTGAAACTTTCTACGAATAAATGGCTGACACCAGAGAGAGAATGGATTCACGGAAAGGGCATTCAGGCTGATGTGGAGGTAGAACAACATCCTCTATTTTTATTAGAACTTATTCCATTAAGTGGGGAATTTGGTGAAGGCGACTTTAGTGAAGAAGTTGCCTATACTCAAAAGGTATTAAGTGGTCTTGGCTACAGCATAACGAGAACCGATGGATTCTTTGATAAGGATACGGCAGAGTCAGTCGTACAATATCGAAAGAAAAATAAATTAAAGAATGGCCGTCACATGGATGATGAATTTTTTGCTAGTATTAGAGAGCAAGTAACATCTTATAAGCAAAATATGGAAAATGATGTACAGTTAAATATGGGAATTAGTGTCATGTTAAATCGATTAAAAGGTGATATTTAGTTAATTATAGTAAGGGAATTGATTTATCATTAAACTGCCAAAATCATATTTCACCGCGAAATAGTTAGTTTTTATCTACGCAATTGGTAATTCGTTTGATACAATGACAATAGTTAGAAGTAATTAGGCGGTGGAAAAATGGTTACAGAAATATTTTTAGAACTTGCGATAGCAATAGGCCGAATGTTTATCAATCCACTATTCTATTTAGCAATTTTAATGGCAGTTTATTTAGGCTATCGTCGTGTAAAAAGAGAAAGGAAGTTTTTCCATACCCGTATTTTGTGGGGATGGTCTGAAACAAAGGGTTTATTTAGTGAAGGTCTACTAGTTTCTTTATGTATTTCTATACTCTCAATCGCTTTCGGATTGACTGTATCAACGGAGCTTTTATACTTTGTATCAATCGTTAGTATGATAGCACTTATCCTTTATGTTTTCCATTTCCTTTCTCCTATCTTAATCTTTACTGTAAGTTTAGTAGCTTTAATGATCATGGATTATTTCGATTGGACTTTCACATTATTAGGACGTACGTTTAATGGCATGAACGTAGCTGAAGATACTGTCGTAACAACAACGCTACTTGTTGGATTGTTACTCGTTGCTGAAGGGCTTTTAGTACGAAAAAATGGCGCAAACTATGCATCCCCGATTGTTGAAAATACTAAACGTGGATTGAAATCAGTAGCTTTTTTAAGTAAAAAGATTTGGATATTGCCAATATTTTTCGTCATTCCCGGTGATGCAATTGAAACGTATATTCCTTGGTGGCCGCAATTTTCATTAGGTGCAACCCAATTTTCATTCGTACTATTTCCGATTGTTTTAGGTTTCCAGCAAATGGCCCGTCGTTCTTTACCGGTACAATTATATCCTAAAATGGGACGGGAAATTAGTATACTTGGGATGCTATTATTGTTAGGAGGGCTTGTAGCTTATTTTGAGCCAATTGTTGGAATCATTTGTTTAATAGCAGGTACAATCGCTCGAATCATCCTTTCAATTATTCACACAATCAGCGAAAAAAGGGATATTTACGCGGTATCTCCACAATCAACAGGTGTAATGATAGCTGGGGTCTTGCCAAATTCACCGGCAGAAAAAATGGGTTTAGATGTAGGGGAAGTGATTCGAAAGGTAAATGGCGTTGAAGTTCATACAGAGCGTCAATTGTATGAAGCATTGCAGATTAATGCTGCCCATTGCCGATTAGAAGTGTTAAATCATCAAAATGAAGTGCGTTTAACGCAACACGTCGTCTATAGTGATGATCATCACCGCATTGGACTTTTAATTGCCGAATAACATTGTAATCGATTAATTTGTATTCAGTGATTAGGAAAAATAAAAAAGTGTAAACGTCTCTAGAAAAGACGTTTGCACTTTTTTTATGTGAACCGATGTGGGTGTATACGAAGAAAGCAAGACGTAGGTTCAGGAACTAAACAAATAAAACGATATAAGAAGGCTAAAGCGGGACGGATGAGTTCAGAAATTCAATACGCTTGAATCCTATACAGTAAATAAAGCCGTAGCTAAGAAGATTATTACTATTACCTAGGGGACATTATGAAATTTGAGTAGCGTTTATATATTTTTATTACTATATTGGTATTTAGTGTAATAAATATAATGCTAATTTATCATTTTTTGCTAATTTATGTTAATCTAAAGTATAATCAATTTTAACTAAATTGTATGTATACTAGCGATTATCTATTGGAAAGATGGTGAAAGTATGTCTATACTAACGATAAAAAATCTTTCAAAAAGTTATAAGAAACAAAAAATACTTGATGATATTAGCTTAACTATTGATTCCCCAGGTATCTGGGCTTTAGTTGGACCGAATGGGGTCGGGAAAACTACTTTTTTAAATGTACTTACAAATATACTTCCAGCTGATTCCGGAAGCGTAGAATTGGTGGGCAAACCAAATAGAGATTTCAGAATATTCAGGGAAGTGTCGTACTTGCAAGATAATACAGTACTTTTTGAATATTTGACGGGCTATGATCATTTAAAATATGTATGTGATGTTAACAAAATAAATAAAGCTCGTATAAAAGAAGTAGCAGATTATGTAGGGATGACGAATTATTTAAAAAAGGTAGTAGGGAATTACTCATTGGGGATGAAACAGCATTTATTGTTAGCGATGGCTATTATCAACAAACCCAAACTACTGTTTCTTGATGAACCATTGAATGGTTTAGATCCGTCAAGTGCAATTTTAATGCGGAAAATTTTGATAGAGTTAGCTGAGAATGGTACAACTATTATTTTGTCTTCACATAATCTTAGCGAAATCGATCGTGTTACTAAACAAATCTTATTTTTAAAAGATAAAAAAATAATTCAAATTAATACGGCAAATTATGAAACGGTTTATTACTATTTAGCCTTATCACACTCTGAAAAAGGGAAATTGATTTTAAGTGAAAATGGATTTTTAGTTAATGAAGAGAGTGGAAAGCTTAAAATTCAACTGAAGGATCGTTCTTTATCGAATGTAATAAGTATTCTACAGAATCACCAAATAAACATTTATGATATTGAAAAAGAAATCACAGGTTCTGAAAAATTATATGAAGAATTATTTGAACTATGAGGAATTTATATGAAACTATTCTTATTTGAAATGAAAAAGATACACCATACAAGGGCATTTACTATATTCATTTTCTTAACGGTGCTATTTATTAGCGGACTCTATATTAAAAATTATATTCAACAAGATATCATTATAGCAAACAAGGTGCAACAATTTTCTGAACATAGAAGTGATGTTTTCGGAGATATCCAACTATACAGAAAACAAAAGGAAGAGGGATTGCTTGAATCTGAAACTGAGAAAAAATTAGCCGTTGCATCAAAATTACATGGAGAAATTAATGAGCTAATTCAAGCGATACAAGATAAAAAATGGGAGACCGAACTACTAACAGAAATTAAAGTATATCAATCTGCTATTGTCTATCAAGAAATGAAAGGTACTTTTGAAAAAAGTAAAAAAGACATGTTGGATACGATATCACTTAACGAGGAGCTGTTAAAGAAGGGACTTCCTAAGGAAGATATGGATCTGTCAATTCAGCCACCTATCTTTATGAAAAAAATTGTCTCACTTTTATTAAATCCTTTTGGATTCCTTATTCTTTTGCTAATTTTAGGTACCTCTATTACGAGGGAGTTTGAGGAAAAAAATATTCAAATGGTTTATGTTTTGCCGGTATCAAGGCCTTATTACATAATGAATAAATTTATTAGCCTCGTTGTAATAGGCATATTCTGGCTGTTTATTGTATTTTTCATTTCCTATTTACTCCCTTATCTGTTTACTGAAACAACAGAAAATAGCTTTTCTTACCCCCTTATGTCTATGGAAGGAAATTTTATAACATCTAGTCATTACCTCAAAGAAGCGATGATTTACAGCTTATTCTACATGATATTTTCAATATCGATACTCATTTTCTTCGGTTTTTTAATTCGAAATACAATCGTAACTTATTTGTTGATTATCTTTTTACACATAGGAAACTTTATTATATTAACGAATGGTTTTATGTATCAAGTAAACCCGTTTACTTATGGAATGGTCGATTTAGGCGTTATTAATGATGATACTCAATCATTTTTTGGTACAAGTTTATTGTTTGGAGCATCCATCGTTTTAATGATTATGTCTATATATATGAATAAAAGGAGGGGGATACGATGAGAGCATTTTTATTTGAATGTAAAAAATTACTTAAAAAGAAAACGACATTCGTCTCCATTTCCCTCTCTATACTCTCTGTAATTGGATTGTATCTTTTTAACTATTCAGTAGTTGAAAAGATTAATAAAGGCAATATCGCATTTTATGAAATAAATTTGGAAAGGTTTAACAATTTCGTGAACGATTCTAAGGAAGAGAAAGAAAATGCAATTGAAGCAGGTAATACTGCTAAAGCTGAGGAAATGGATTTGATGATTAAACGGTATCAAGAGTCGAGTACTAACTATGAAAATTTGAAAAAATCTTATGAGAAAGAAAGTTGGAAAACATTATATGAAGAGGATATGAAAAATTTACAGATCTTCATCAATGACCCGAATGGTTCATCGATAGGGATTGAAGAACAACTAATCTCAAATTTTACAATAAGAGCTACTTATGAGGAAATAAAAATATTAAAAGAGAATAATAGTAAACCTTTTATTCAAAATACAATACACGATAACTTTCTACCAACTATTTATGATAATTTTACTGGAAGCTCTTTAGAGCAATGGGAATTAATTACGAAGCGATATGGTCGAGAAGGTTTTTCCTTCTTAGTTCAACTTATTCAGATGCTCTATATTCCTGCTGTTGTTTTAATTGGTTGTTTTATTTTTGGAAATACGATTTCGTCAGAATCAACTAAAAAAAGAAGGGGAATAAATTTTTATAAAGTATTGCCTTATTCAAATTTAAAGATATTTGTTGCAAAATATCTTAGCGGTTACGTTTTTTTATTATTATTCTCTCTATTAATGTTAGCTATCCCATTAGTGTGTAGCCTTTTTACGAATGGATTAGGTAGTTTGAAAAATCCGATTCTCGTATATGAAGGGTCGAAGCCAAATATATTTGGAAATACCTTGAATCCAATAGATGATCAATTCCATTTTATAGATTACCAAGAATATTTTTGGAAGATTTTATTATTTGTATTTCTATTCTCTTTCTTTATGTATTCTATCTATTTCTTGTTATCTCTTTTTATTAAAAACCCAAATATAACGTTAATTTTATTAGGTGCTATTACTTTTATTGGGCTAAATATTTCGTCTTCAGAATTTAATCCTTTTATATATACAGATATTCATAAAATAATTACTAGAGAAATAGCTACACTTACTTTTAACCCTGGAGTTTCATATAGTACAGGTTTAAAACTGTATTTAATAATCGGTTTAATTCTATCATTTATAGGTTATTTTAAGTTTTATTTTAACAAAGAAATAACCTAAAGGTAGTCATATATCTAATCTAAGGGATATTTCAAATTGATTCTATAAATAAAATCAATATAAAACTGAAAGGTTGAGGAACAGTTGGTCAAAAAGTAAGCTAGCCAAATAATGGCTAGCTTACTTTTTAAATTTAAATGAAAAACCTAATTAATGCCATCGTTAAAACTCCTACAATTACTGTTTTAAATAAGCTTTTTGTATAAATAGCGACAATGAGTGTAGGTATGAATGCAAGAACATTTAACCAGTCTAAAGTGACCATATTGTCTTCTGAGTGGAATAAAGACTCCAACACAAGGGCACTTAATATGCATATAGGGATATAGGATAACCATTTTAAAATTACATCAGGAAGCTTTACATTGCGCACTAACATAAAGGGGATTACCCTAGGGAGCCAAGTGACAATGGCACACCCAATCATTAATAATAACATGGATAAGGACGTTGTCATTTCTCCGTCACCACCCCAATTGTAGCAACGATAACGGTTGATATAAGTACTGCTAAATGTCCAGGTAGAAAATATAAAAGACCGTACATAATAAGAGCCATCACGGCAATTAATTTTAAGTAGTGTATTAACTTCGTTTTACCCACATCAACTAAATTTAAAATTAGCAAAGCGGCAAACATCGCGACTAAGGCAAAATCTAATCCCCAGCTCTCAGCGTTAGGAAGCCATTTTCCTACTATTCCACCAAGGGTACAGGAAGCTACCCACGTGAAATAAGCGGTTAAATTTAACCCATCCATCCAATTGCCACCAAGGTTTTTTTCCTTCGCTAATTTTGTAACCGCTACTCCAAAGGTTTCATCTGTTAACAATGTCCCGAAACCTATATTTCGTAATGCAGAATAATGGGTAAGATAGGGTGCTACCGTTAACGCCATTAAAAAATGTCGGAGGTTTACAATAAAAGTAGTAATGATAATAACAGAGAAGGGAGCTCCAGCTAAATATAATCCACAGAAAATAAACTGGGCAGACCCTGCGTACACGAGTACAGATAATAGAAAGATTTCTAGTATTGATAAATTAGATGTAATGGCAATAACCCCGAACGCTATACCAATACTAATGTAACCAAGTAACGTTGGTATACAGTCTTTAACACCTTGAGAAAATGTATCAAGGGGAAGTGCTTCATTTACATTCATTTGTGTATTCAATCTATTTACAATCCTTTCTTTATAGTACGAATATTTATTGTATTGCCTATAATTCTAGTAATATATAACTTTAATGGATAGATTCCGGTAAAGCAATGATCAATGATGAAAATAATATGAAACAAAACAACCTCATTTTTCGTTAATTACATAAAAGAATAAATGAAAAAGCATTAAAAAAGATAAATAAATCTGCAATAGTATTTCATAGATTTGTCATACAAATAATGGGTAAGAAATGATAATTTCTACTATAATGATATCAAGAAAAAATTAGAAAATTCCTTATAAAAAATATTTTTATAAGTGGTTAAATATTGTCGATGTTGCAAATGCTATATTTATTACAATAAGTGGGTAATAAAAATTACATCTACATAGACAGTTTCTTGATAGAAAAAATTTGAACTTAAAGATTTATTACAATGAGAGATAATCTCTTTTTATATTCGATTTAAATTGGGGTGGGTACATGTGAACGATTGGTTTACAGTAGAAAATATTGAAAATTTAGCAGGGCATTATCGGACACTTGGACCGCTAATCGGAATATTACTTCCATTTATTGAAGCTTTTTTACCTTTCCTCCCATTAGTTGTAATCGTTGTGGCGAATGCAAGTTCTTACGGTTTATGGATTGGATTCTTATTATCTTGGGTTGGAACTGTACTTGGATCATATTTTGTATTTCTACTTGTTCGGAAGTTTGGAAAACATCCTCGATTGCAAGTTTTCATAGGAAAAGAAAAAGTACAAAAGCTTATAAGATGGGTTGATATGAGAGGGATAAGTCCACTTTTAATTTTATTATGCTTCCCCTTTACACCATCCGTATTAGTTAATATTGTGGCCGGACTATCAAATATGAAGAAAAAATATTATTTATTCGTTGTGATGGCGGGTAAATTTATTATGATAGCTAGTATGAGCGTTCTTGGTTATGACTTAAAAGCATTGCTAACAGATCCGATAAAATTAATCATTGCCGGAGTAGCAATCTTCTTACTATGGATTATCGGTAAAGCAATTGAAAAACATTTAAATAAGAAAGTCGATCGAGATTTAAATGAAGAATCTGATAAGAAAAAAAAAGTGAAAATGTCTGTAAAAAAAGAGCGGTTATTATAAACTGCTCTTTTTAATTCGATATTTTTTCTATCATGCTAAAAAAATATTATAATAGAGAAATATCAATCGATGTTCTGTAGTGAAATTTGTATTAAAATATGAAAAAATAAAAAAACGAACGTACATTCTTTTATAATAGAAAATAACGATAGAAAGAGGGAGAGCGCCATGTCGTTAAGAGTTATAAGTGGACGAGCCGGTACAGGAAAGACTACTTTCATACATGAAGAAATAGTAAAGGAATTGAAGGAGAAACCACTCGGTTCACCTATCTATTTAATTGTACCAGACCAAATGTCCTATCAAGCTGAGCATATGTTGACAAATTTATATGATATTAAAGGGATTATACGGGCACAAGTAGTGACGTTTAAACGTTTAGCTTGGTATATTTTGCAAGAAACGGGTGGTATTGCAAAGGAACAAATCGATAAGATTGGTTATCGAATGTTAATCCGCCGATTGCTTACTGAAAATAAAGATCAATTTTCACTGTTCCGCCAAGCTGCAGATAAGCGTGGATTTACTCAAGAAGTAGAAATGTTAATTAAGGAATTTAGCCAATATAATATCGACAGTGTCGCCTTAAAAGATGTGATTGAGAAATTAGAAGAATCGGCTGCTCCTAATACATTAGTCGCGAAATCAAAGGATTTACATTTGATTTTAACGAAATTAGAAGAAGTACTAGGTGATAGTTATGTAGACAGTGATAGTTATTATCCTGTTCTCTTAGAACAATTACAAAACTCAGAAAAGATCAAAGATGCTCATATTTATATTGATGGTTTTACCGCCTTCACTGTTCGTGAATTTGAAATTGTAAAACAATTGTTATCTTTAGCTAAAAGGGTCACAATCGTATTACCTTTCGTAGATGAAAAGGATAAATACGATGATCAAGCCGTATTTTACCGACCAGCAGTGATGTATGATAAATTGCTTCAAGAAGCTTACAAAATTCAATTAGAAGTTGAACCTCGTATTCATTTAAATGAATGTTATCGTTTCCATAATCATGATTTACAACATGTAGAAGAACAGTTTCATGAACCTGTAGTTGAACCAATCCAATCAGATGGATATGTTCAAATTTTAGAAGGGGCAAATCGACGGGCAGAAGTACATGGAATTGCCCGGGAAATATGTCGAATTGTCCAAGAAGAAGGTATGCGTTACAAAGATATAGGGATTATGTATAGACAAGCAGATATATATGATCCACTTATTGAAACAATATTTGCCCAATATGATATTCCTGTTTTTACAAATGAAAAAAAACCAATGCTACACCATCCGTTAATTGAATTTTCCCGTTCTATTCTTGAAGTCATCATATCCAATTGGCAATATGAACCGATATTTAGAAGTGTGAAAACAGATTTATTTTTCCCGTTAAACAGCAATTTAAAAGAGATGCGGGAAAAAGGAGATCTATTTGAAAACTTTGTTATTGCTCAAGGGATATTTGGACATCGTTGGTTTGAAGATTCCCGTTGGTTTTATAAAAAGTATCGTGGATTAGAGTTTTATTCGAAAAGACAAACGGACGAAGAGTTGGCAATGCAAGCATTGATTGATGAGATGAAAGAAATTATTCGTACACCACTTAAAAAATTACAAGACGACTTAAAAATCGCAAAGACGGGCCGGGAAATAGCGATGGCCCTATATAACTGTATTGACGAACTGCAAATATATGATAAGCTGCAGGCTTTAAAAAATGCTGAATTAGAAGAACATCAGCTTGATAATGCAAGTGAACATGACCAAGCTTGGAATAGATGGGTTAATGTATTAGATCAGTTTGTCATTATGTTTGGCGATCAACAATTGACTATTGAAGAGGCAGCACAAATTTTAGATGAAGGATACGATACGCTACAATTCTCTAAAATTCCTCCTTCTGTTGATGAGGTAACGGTTGCGACCGTTGAATTTTCCCGTTTTGACAATAAGAAAGTTGTATTCGTTATTGGTGTAAATGATGGAGTATATCCAATGCGGATGGATTACGAAGGATTAATAACGGATGTGGAGCGGGGTTGGTTTGCTGAAATTGATACCGAATTATCTCCTACATCAAAACACAGATTACTACAAGAAGCATTTTTAATTTACCGTGCCTTTTCTTCTCCTACAGATCGGCTTTATGTAACATTTTCAAGTAGCGATGAAGAAAGTAAAGCATTACTTCCATCCCTCTATGTGAATCGTTTACATAAATTATTTGAAGTAAATGGTGTAAGGACATTGCCTCATCATCGTGTCTATATCGATCCAATTGAAGAGCTAGAAAAGGATAACGTTTTAAAGTATTTACGTCACCCTAGAACGTCTCTAGCCTTTTTAATGATGCAAATGCGTTTAGCAGAGCATAGTGGGCAACTTGCTCCCGAATGGTATGCATTAAAAACCTATTATGAGCAAGATCCCTATTGGAGAAATGTATTAAATGGGGTAATGCGTCCTATAGAAAAGAAAAATGTAGCGGAAAGATTAACGCCTGAAATTACTGAAGCATTGTATGGTACGGAATTAACATCAAGTGTTTCTCGTATAGAAAAATACTACCGTTGTCCATTTTCCCACTTCACAACTTACGGATTACGTTTAGAAGAACGGGCTGTTTATCGATTAGAAAATTTCGCGATGGGTGACCTATTCCACGAAGCATTAAAATGGATAACATTAGAAACCGATCGCCAAAATCTACAGTGGAATCGGTTAACCCGAGCTCAATGTAGCCAATTAGCTCGCCAAGCGGTAGAGCAAATCGTTCCTGTTTTTTCTCATCAAATATTAATGAGCAGTGCACGATATCGATATATACAACGGAAATTAATTCGAATTGTTGAAAGAACAATGATGGCCCTTTCCCAACATGCAAAGGTATCTTTCTTTAAACCAGTTGCAATTGAAGCAGCCTTTGGACCAAATGAACAGCTTCCTCCTTTAGAAATTGAGTTGAAGGGCGGACGTAAAATGCATATTCGGGGTCGAATCGATCGCATTGACAGCGCTAAAGTTGGAGGTAAATCCTATTTACGAGTGATCGACTATAAATCTTCTAGTCGGGACCTAGATTTGAATGAAGTGTATCATGGGATTTCTTTACAGTTGTTAACGTATTTAGACGTTGCAGTTGAAAATGCAAATGTCTGGTTAGATGATGATGTAGAAGCAGCAGGCGTGTTATATGTTCACGTTCATAATCCAATTTTAAAAGTAGAAGAAGAACTGGATGACGTTACATTAGAAGTGGAAAGAATGAAGAAATATAAAATGAAGGGTCTTCTTACGGAAAATGCGGAGTCATTAGTTGCCATGGATGAGGATTTAGAGCTTGGTGGCAGTTCGAAAATTGTTCCGGTTTATTTAAAGAAAGATGGAACGGCGTCGCCTTCGTTATCAAGGGTTGTGAATCCTGCTGATATGACTCAAATTAAACAATATGTCAGAAAGAAACATAAAGCCGCTGGAGATGGGATATTGAGTGGAGAAACTGGTATTCATCCATACCGATTAAAGGGGAAAACAGCCTGTGATTTCTGTAGTTTTAAATCCGTTTGCCAGTTTGATCCAACTGATCATGAGCAATTGTACCATTCCCTTCATGCAGATAAACCGAACAATGTTGTCAATAAGATACGGGAGGAGTTGAACAATAATGGGACTATCGATTCCTAAAAAATCACCAGATGTAACTTGGACAGATGAACAATGGAAAGCCATTTGGGCTACAGGTCAAGATACATTAGTTTCAGCTGCTGCTGGTTCAGGGAAAACGGCAGTCTTAATCAATCGGATGATTGAAAAAGTAATTTCGAAAGAAAATCCAATTGATGTGGATGAGCTACTAGTAGTTACTTTTACAAATGCCTCCGCTGCAGAAATGCGTCATCGAATGGCCGAAGCCCTTGAAAAGGAAATTGCGAAAGATTCTCGTAATCAGCATTTACGACGTCAATTAAGCTTAATAAATAAAGCGCAAATTTCTACTCTTCACTCCTTTTGTCTAGCCATTGTGCGCCAATATGCGTACTTAATTGAAATCGATCCAGGTTTTCGTATAGCAAATGAAGGGGAGTCGGCTTTACTTCGTGATGATGTTTTAGCTGAAGTATTAGAAGAGGCTTACGATAGTGAAGATGAAGAAAAAGTTAATGCAGTCTATCGATTAGTTGATAGTTTTACATCGGATCGTGATGATCAAGCAATTGAGACATTAATCGATAAATTATATGAAACATCCCGGGTACATCCAGAACCGACAAAGTGGTTACGGTCTTTGCCAAAGCAATATGATTTACCTGAGCATGTAACAATCGATGATCTTGATTTTATAGAGCCACTTAAAAATTCAATTAAATTTAGTTTAGAAGAAGCGTGGGAACATATTGAAGAAGTTCGTCAACTTGCTTTAAAACCAGATGGTCCTTATGCCTACGGAGAAACAGCTGAACTAGACTTCGCTTTAATAGATGAAGCTATCCGTATTATGGAACATAGTACTTGGCAAGAAGCCTATCAATTTTTCAATAGTTTGAAATGGTCGACATTAGCAAGGATGAAAAAGGATAGCTGTGATCCAGTCCTTCAGGAAAGAGCAAAGAAAAAGCGGGACCAAGCAAAAAAAATCGTTTCCCAAATGAAAGATTCCTTTTTCCTACGCAAGCCGGAGCGTCTTTTACAAGAAATCCGATTGATGGCGCCGATTATTGAAACATTGGTGGAATTAACTGAAGCCTACAGTAAAAAGTTCAAAGAAGCTAAACTGCAACGTGGATTGGTCGATTTTTCAGATTTAGAGCATTACGCGTTGGATATTTTGACGGTAAAAGAGGATGGTAAACTACACCCATCGCCTGTTGCACTAGATTTTAAACAAAAATTTAAAGAAGTATTAGTCGATGAATATCAAGATACAAATATGTTACAGGAAACGATATTACAACTCGTTAAAAGTGGTAGTGAAATGGACGGGAATTTATTTATGGTAGGAGATGTTAAACAATCTATTTATCGTTTCCGTTTAGCAGAGCCAATGCTCTTTTTAAACAAGTATTTACACTTTGAGGAAGATCCCGTTTCCAATGGTCTAAAAATCGACTTAAATGCGAACTTCCGAAGCCGGCAAGAAGTATTACATGGAACAAATTTCATCTTTGAACAAATTATGGGGGAGACAGTCGGAGAAATTGTATATGATGAAAAAGCTGGTCTTAAGCCAGGAGCCCCTTATGATTCTGTTGAAATGCCTATTGAACTAGCTATTATATATGAGGAACAGGACGAGGATGTAGATGAGATAGACGAAGAAGCAGAAATGGATTTCATCATCGAAGAAGAGATAAAAAAATCTCAACAAGAGGCCCGTTTTATAATTAAACGAATTCGTGAATTAATGGACAGTGGGGCAACGGTTTATGATACGAAGCAGAAAGATCCCGCAAAACGGATTCGGCCAATGCAATATAGCGATATCGTGATTTTAATGCGTTCGATGACTTGGTCGAACGATTTAGTCGAAGAATTTAAGGCAGCCGGTATCCCATTATTTGCTGAATCTTCAAAAGGGTACTTTGAAGCGTTGGAAGTGATGGTGATGTTAAACGTATTGAAAGTGGTTGATAATCCATACCAAGATATCCCATTAGCTTCCGTACTGAGGGCTCCTTTTATCGGTTGTACAGAAAATGAATTAGCGAAAATTCGTCTCGTTAATCGAAAAGTACCTTTTTATGACGCGGTAAAACAGTTTGTAGAAGAAGAACAAATAGGTATACAATCTGAAACGAGTGAAAAGCTCCAAAGGTTTTTACAGCAACTTAACACATGGAGAAATTTAGCCCGCCGTGGTTCCTTATCCAATTTAATTTGGCGCATTTATTTAGATACAAATTATTACGAAATGGTCGGTGCAATGGCCAATGGCAAACAACGACAAGCGAATTTAAGAACCCTCTATGATCGGGCATTAATGTATGAAAAGACATCCTTTAGAGGTCTGTTCCGTTTTTTACGATTTATTGATCGTATGCGTTCAAGGGGCGATGATTTAGGAGTAGCCAAATCGATTGGGGAAAAGGACGATGTTGTGAGACTGGTAACGATTCACTCTTCAAAAGGACTAGAGTATCCTGTTGTATTTGTTGCTGGATTAGGTCGTAGTTTTAACCAAATGGACTTTAGTAATTCTTATTTGTTTGACCAACAGTTTGGATTAGCAGTAAAAGCTATTGATCCAGATGATCGTATCATGTATACCTCTCTGCCGTTTCTAGCAATGAAAGAGAAGAAAATTCTCGAAATGAAAGCGGAAGAAATGCGAATATTATATGTAGCCATGACCCGTGCAAAAGAAAGATTAATTTTAGTAGGTTCTGTAAAGGATTGGGAAAAAGTTCGTTCGAAGTGGTGTGAAGTACAACAACTTCCTACGGATGTCATGTTGCCTGAATATTTACGCGCTAGAGCTAAAAATTATTTAGATTGGATTGGACCAGTCGTTGCAAGACATGCTTGCTTTGTGCCTTTTAGCGACGAAGACTATCGTCCAATTGAGCATCCATCAAAATGGAGAATTACGCCAATCTCCAACACTTTTTTCATGAATGCGATCACTTCTGAACAGCAAAAGGGTGAAATTGACAAGGTAGAAGAAAAAGTAGATGGGAAAGTATATAACGAATTAAAGAAACGATTTACGACAAGTTACCCGTATAAAAATTCGATTATGAAAAAGTCAAAAACGAGTGTTTCAGAGATTAAACGGATTGAAAGTTTACAAAGGGAAGAAGAAGAGGAAACATACACTATCCAATCGAAAGCCTTTTCTGCTATGAAAAGGCCGATGTTTTTACAAGAAAAAGGATTATCTGCTACTGAGATTGGGACTGTTATTCATACCGTCATGCAGCATATACCCCAGCAAGGATTTAACGATGTGGATGAAGTACAAGCTTATTTACAATCATTAGTAAATAGAAAACTCTTAACTTCGGAAGAACTGCAAGTAGTTGAACATGAAAAAGTTCTTCAATTTTTCAATTCCAATATCGGGCAACGATTTAGTCGAGCTGCTCAATTGCATAGAGAAATTCCATTTACATTAAGCATTGAAGATGAAGAGGGAGATTCGCAAATTGTACAAGGGATATTAGATTGTCTATTTCAAGATGAACAAGGTCATTGGGTGTTACTGGATTATAAAACGGATAAAATCTTGCCGTCTTTCAAAGATGAACCATTTTTAACAAATGAAATGAATAAACGTTATGGTGTTCAGCTTCGAATTTATAGTGAAGCGATTGAATCTATTTTACAAGTAACAGTAGATGAGAAAGTTTTATATTTATATAATGCTCAAAAGGAAATTAATTTAAATTAGTCTTGGATGAACAACAGCCTATTAATTTGGGTTCAAATTAGTAGGCTGTTTTTTCCAAGGAGATTTTTAAATATCGTAAAATATTAGTTAAACTTTATATTTAGACGTTACAAGAAAAGGAGAACCGATTGTGAATTTTCAACCAACTACTTTAAATGAGAGAGTTCATTCGATTGATATTTTACGCGGATTTAGTTTACTCGGCATTTTACTGGTGAACATGTTCGCATTTTATTTACCTATGCCCCATATAGATTTAGCCAGTTGGTTTACTGAAGCGCCCGATATCATTTGGCATCAAACTTTGGATATTTATGTGCAAAGTAGTTTTTATCCCCTTTTTTCTATGCTGTTTGGATATGGAATAGCGATGCAATATATGAAAGCGGAAAGTATGGGGAGTAACTTTTATAAATTTGGACCTAAAAGACTCATTATATTGCTAATTATTGGATTGCTGCATGCCTTTCTCATTTGGTGGGGCGACATCTTAACGATGTACGCCTTTTGTGGATTTTTCCTATTGTTATTTTTACGTTTTAGCAGCGGCTGGATATTAACGTTTGGATTAATTATTAATGGTATAATGCATTTATTTTTCATTGCCATTTTTGCTCTTACAGGTATGAGCAATATGGAAGTAGAAGCGCCGGCAGTCGATATTGTAATGATTAACGATGCCATTACCGCTTATGGTGTTGGAAATTGGACAGATGCCTTTCTCCAACGTTTAAAAGACTTATCCCTTCAAATGGGCGTTAGTATGTGGATTTCCGCTTTAACAACGATCTTACCTTATATGCTTATAGGAGCTGCAGCAGCAAAATGGCGTTTAATTGAAAGGGCAAAAGAATTAAAAGGTCTTTGGATTACTTTCGCGATTGTATTTCTCGCACTTGGTATATTAATAAAAAGTGCTCCATATACGTTTACTCGTACCTATCTACTTGATTATTTAAAAGTGTACGTAGGTGGACCTATTCTTGCCATTGGATACATCGGGGTGATAATTTGTTTATGTATGATACCATTTGTTGTTAAAATACTCTCACCATTGGCGAGGGCAGGAAGAATGTCTCTTACTCTTTATTTAATGCAATCGATTATTTGTACATTATTGTTCTATCATTTTGGTTTTAGTTTGTATGGTGAAATTGATGTTCAAATGGGTACTTTTATTGCCATTGGTATTTTTATTGTTCAAGTTATTTTTGCTGAGCTTTGGTTGATTAAGTTTAAACAAGGGCCTTTAGAATGGCTCGTGAAGAAAATAATATATAAAACAACGCTGTCGGAAAAATGAGCAATTTCGAAAAATTTGATGTATGATGGAATAAAATATACATTCAATAGATTTTGAGAAATAGTAAACTTGAATGTATACCAACAAAGGATAAAAGAAGGAGCGCTTTTATTTATGAAGATTTTATCGTTTAAATTAAATGGAGAAGTAAAATTCGGTCCAAAAGTAAAAAAAGAGGAAGCGGTATGGGATGTCATAGCCATTCATGAAGAGCTGAATATTCTGCCTTCTTTTCCAACAGAAATAATTGATGGGATTGCATTAGGTTTTGACTTTGTTGAACAAATTCGTAAATTAGTCGAAGCAGCAAGTCAGTCAGAACATGTGGAACAATTTAAACGTCCATTTACTGAAATAGAATGGTTATCTCCAATTCCTAGAACGCCAAAAAATATTATTTGTATTGGTAAGAACTATAATGAGCATGCAAAAGAAATGGGATTACAAGAAGCACCGAAGGATTTAGTCGTATTTACAAAATCGCCAACTTCGATTGCAGCAGATGAACAATTATTACCGATTCATGAAGGAAAAACAAATGCTTTAGATTATGAAGGTGAGTTAGCGGTCGTAATTGGCAAAAAAGGAAACGATATTCCGAAAAATCTTGCCTTTGATTATATTTTTGGCTATACGATTGCAAATGATATAACAGCCCGTGATTTACAAGATAAACATAAACAATATTTCTTAGGTAAAAGCTTGGAAGCCACTTGTCCTTTAGGACCATATATTGTATCAAAGGATGAAATTGTAGATCCTCAAAAGTTGACGATTGTTACAAAGGTAAATGGTGAAGTACGTCAAAATGGATCAACAAAAGATATGATGTTTACCGTAGAAGAGCTAGTATCTACTTTATCTCAATATGTTACTTTAGAGCCTGGAGATATTATTTTAACAGGTACTCCTGCAGGTGTAGGCAAGGGAATGACCCCACCAACATTTTTAAAAGCAGGAGATGAAGTGAAAATTTCGATTGAAGGAATAGGTACACTATCCAACCGTTTCGCTTAATAATTGGAATGTAAATAATGACTTGTTTGAAAAGCACTCTCTATGAAACCTATACTATTTTTGTATTGTAATGCACTACAGAACTATTATATTTGAATCTCCAAACTTAACTATGGTAGGATAATGCTGACAATGAAAATTAAGGTGGGAATAA
The DNA here is from genome assembly GCF_014836845.1 of Ureibacillus galli. Lineage (GTDB taxonomy): Bacteria > Bacillota > Bacilli > Bacillales_A > Planococcaceae > Ureibacillus > Ureibacillus galli. Next base: position 562 of record NZ_JACSQA010000002.1, on the reverse strand, counting down.
AATGGACTTTTTAACAAGCTCAACACATTTACACATTGCAACTTGGGTAATAGCACTAGTACTATTTTTTGTGGCGGCTTTAGCATCTAAGTCTAAAGGAATTCACATGGCATTACGTCTATTCTATATTTTAATCATTATTACCGGTGGAGCTCTCTTTATCGAAGGAATGGATTATCATATGGGGATGCAATATGGCATTAAGTTCCTTTTAGGTATTTTAGTAATTGGGATGATGGAAATGGTATTAGTCCGTCAAGCTAAAAATAAACCAACTACTGTATTTTGGGTTTTATTCGCTATTTTCTTATTTGCAGTATTATTTATGGGCTTCAAATTACCAATGGGTGAAAATTTCTTAGCATAACAATGAAGAAAAGAGGCTGGGACATAACTAGCTTCAAATAGTGAGAAAGGTGAATTTGAGGAAACTCAAATTCACCTTTTTCTTTTTTTGTGCGTAAATTCTTCTTTTTCTTTAGTTGATGGCCGTGAATTTTCTTAAATTCACGGCCATTAACGCGAGGCCCATTTCGTTTTCTACCTTCGATTTTCCTCGTAC
>NZ_JACSQA010000029.1 GCF_014836845.1 Ureibacillus galli | reverse complement strand
AGTTCATTGAAGAAAATAGAAAAACCCCGAATAGGTCCACTTTTTTTAAAGTGTCCACTATTTGGGGTTCAGTTCAATTCACGAAAAAGTTGCCTTTTTTTATAACGGCTGAATAGAGGGAAACTAGTATAGTTTAACACTTTAAGGACAATTCTATTTATAAGATAGAAATTGGAGAGAACATTATGTTTAAAAAGATAAAGCAAAAAATCCAACCGAACGAAGAAAAACCAAAATATAATCCGCCAAAGATTCCTATTTCACCGTTTAAAAATGATTTTATAGATGAATTGAATAAAATTGTCCATTCCCCAGCTGATTTAGTCATTCGATATGTTACAAACAATATTACGATTGCATTTATCGACGGATTAGTCGATACTCAATCATTAAATGAAAAAATTTTAAGTCGCTTTGAGGATACTTCACAAGAAACACCAAGTACCCTTCGAGAACGGCTTTCAATACCAGAAGTTGACGTGTTTAACGAAATGATGAAAAGTATCGATGAAATGTTAATAGGTGGGGTATTAATTCATATAAATGGTTACTCCGAAATTCTCATTTCTAAAATTCCTTCCTTCGAGAAGCGGAGTTTATCTGCCCCGGAAAATGAATCACAAGTAATTGGGACACAAGTAGGTTTTAATGAAAGTATTAATACGAATATTTCTCTCATTCGCAGATTTATTTCCAATCCTAATTTATGTAATGAGCAGTTTACCCTCGGAAAAGAAACGAGAACTACCGTATCAGTTCTCTATATTCATGGCATTGTAGATGAAAAACATGTCAATACAGTCCGTCAAAGAATTGAGGATCTTGACATTGCGGATTTAATCGACAGTGCCATATTATCGGAACTATTAGATGACAGTTCCAGTTCTATTTTCCCACAAACCCTATTAACCGAACGCCCTGACCGTTTTTGTGATGGCTTATTAACAGGAAAAGTTGGAATTATTGTTAACGGAAGTTCCATGGGGATAATTTGTCCTTTTACTTTTTTAGAATTTTTCCAAAGTAGGGAAGACCAAAATTTACGTTGGCCGATTGCATCCTTTATACGGATACTTAGATTTATCGCCGTAATCGTTTCAACTTTTTTCACACCTATTTATGTCGCATCTTTAACATTCCATTATGAAGTTATACCACAACCGATGCTAGTTCCATTAAGTGAATCGAGGGCAATTGTTCCCTTTCCTCCCATTATTGAAGCACTATTTTTAGAATTAGTTATTGAACTATTAAGGGAAGCAGGAGCTAGATTACCAACTAAAGTTGGACAAACAATTGGTATCGTTGGTGGTATTGTCATTGGAACAGCTGCAGTTCAAGCAGGTATAACGAGTAATATTTTAATAATTATTGTTGCACTTGGTGCGTTAGCTTCCTTTACAACACCAAACTATATGATGGGTAACGTAATACGAATTATTCGATTCCCAATCATTGTGTTAGCAGGCTTTTGGGGCTATTACGGGATTATGTTAGCATTTTGCTTTTTGCTTATCCATTTATTAAAACAATCAAGCTTAGGTGCACCTTACTTAGCACCATTCTATCCTCCAAGATTACGGGATTGGCCAGATAGTATTGTCCGCTTACCATTGCCTTATATAAGTAAGCATTCTGTCAATTCCAGAAGTCGGAAAGAGATTCAAAAAAACAAACAAAAAAAGAATAATAATAAAAACAACCAAAAGCAGAATCAAGATACAGCCCAAAATTTAACCCCTGAAAACAAAGAGAAGGTGATAGAGTGAAAAATGCTCTTCCTGTAAATGAAAGTCAGTTAATTAATGCACCTCTTCTCTTTTTTATCGTGAATGCCTGTCAAATTGGGGTTGGAATCCATGGCTTTCAAAGATTGATTTATCAAGATGCAAAGCAGGATGCATGGATATCCATTTTAATCAGTTTTGTCTTTGCCCACTTTTTAATATTTATCATGATTAAAACCCTTGAAATGTTTCCATCCAACGATTTATACGGGATCCATGAAGAAATCTTTGGTAAATTGATAGGGAACATTTTTAATTGTATTTATATTTTTTATTACAGCTTCGCCTTTCTAGTTAACATAAAAAATTACATTGAAGTCATTAATGTTTGGGTTTTCCCAAATTTATCATCGACATTTTTAGGTGCTTCACTACTCATTGTCGTTATTTATGCCTTTAACGGTGGATTTCGTGTGATAGCTGGAATTTGTTTTTTTAGTTTCATCTTTACGTTATGGGTGCCTTCCATACTATTTATCCCAATGAAATATTCAGATATAAATCAACTGCTCCCAGTATTTGATAACCCAATAAAGGACATTCTTAAAGGTGCTTATTCAATGACTTTTACAATTATTGGATTTGAAATTATTAATGTAGTTTATCCATATGTAAAGGAGAAAAATAAGGTTCAAAAATATGCTCATCTTAGCTTATTAGCTACATTGATTCTTTATCTTGCGATTATGTTGATTACCCTTACTTATTTTAGTGGACCGCAATTAGAAAAAACGATTTGGGCAACTTTAAACTTATTTAGTATTATTAAATTTCCTTTTATAGAGAGGGTTGAGATTATTACCATTTGTTTATGGATGATAATCATTTTACCAAACCTATGCCTTTTTGCTTGGTCCGCACATCGGGGTGTCATCCGGATGTTTAATATTAGCGCTAAAAAGTTTATATGGATATTTTCATCTATTATTTTAATTTGCATGTTGTTTATTAAGTCGCGTACTCAAATTAACTCCATTAATGATATTTTTTCTCAATTTGGCTTTATCATTGTATTTGTTTATCCTTTGTTCATTTATTTAATCGCTTTGATTAAAAAAAGTCTCCTCAAAAGGAAGCGAACGAATTGAAATATATGAAAGGGTTATTATTGTTCGTCACTGCAGGTTTGTTTCTCGCTGCCTGTACCGAATACCGGCTTCTTGAGAGAATTAGTTTAGTTACATTAATTGGTTATGATATAGAAGATGATCAAATTGATGCAACAACGGTTGTCCGTCAAATTAATCCTGAATTTGAAAGTAGTGTCGAAATACACTCTGAAACAGCAAAAACAAGTAAAGGGACAAGAGTTAAAGCCGATTTAAAAACAGCTAAAACGTTAATGGCAGGACAATTACGTGTTGTTTTGTTCGGCGATGAATTAGCAGAGGAAGGGATAGGAGAAGCGATTCATACCCTCGCTATGAATTCAGAAATCACGACGAGTATTTATTTAGGTGTTGTAGAAGGAACATCTAAAAATTTATTGGAAAGTGAATATCCTAACATCACAGATATTGGACAGCATGTATTTAATTTAATGGATCATAATATAAAACAACAACAAATGATCTCTTCTACTTTACATGAAGTTGTACGTGATATTTATTCCCCTTTACGTGACTTTACCTTACCAGTTGTTAAAAAAGAAGGGGAATATATCGATATGAGTGGTATTGCACTTTTCCAAGGTGGGACAATGGTAGGTATGCTTCCTGCTTCCGATTCTTTTTATGTTTTACTAATTCGTCAGAATATTAATGACGGCACACTCCAACTTATCTTACCAGCTGATTTAGCGGATAGTACTAAAAACAAGCCAAAACATCCGCCAAAAAATTTTCCGATAGCAATTGATGCTATTAATTCTAAGAGAAAAATAAAAGTAATGGACCATAGTAAAAATGAAATTGATTTAACTATTACGTTAGACTGCCGGTTATTAGAAATCCATTCGAGTCTTGCGATAGGGGATCAAAAAGTTACAGAAAAAATTGAAGAGGCCATGAATAAAAAAATCGAATCTGAAATAACAAGAATTATTAAATATAGCCAAGAAGTAAATTCCGACATTTTTGGATTCGGTGAACACTTTCATGCCCAGGTTAGAGACGCTAAATTGACAGAAGAAAAATGGCACGAGTTGTATCCGAAAATGAAGGTTAATGTAAAAATAGAGACCGAAATTATTCGAAGCGGTGTAGTAGAATAACAAAACATCTGGTAAATGGAATCTCCCTTTATCGGATGTTTTTTTCATTTCATATTTAAAGTCGTTTGGGGAACGATAAATAAAGATACATATTTCAATTTATGGTGAGGTTTGATTTTATCATGATGAAAAAACAAAACGTTTGTTTAATCATTGTTTTTACAATTTTCTTAAGCTTTTATATTTCGCCAAATGTTTCAAAAGCAGGTGAATTCGATTTATTTCAAGACGAACTAACGGATGGTAAAACGATTAGCGTCATTGATCCAGAAACGAAAATAGTCGTGAAAAAATTCACTCCAGACATTTATCAATTAATCACGAATATAGAGTCCTATCGAAACGAAATCGAAAACTGGGTTCATGAGTTTGCAAATGGAACAAACAATCATATCGGTTACAATAAACCAATGTTATTAGATCGAATTGATGAAAAAGGGAGAGTAATAAAAGGTAGACCGTTAATCACTGTAAATGAAAAGGAACTTGTTGATAAAATTATAGACCTTTCCTTTACTGGCGGTTTAGTTGAAATCCCTATCATTTTTACAGAAAGTGATTATAGTGAAAATGACGTTCCTCATTTTAATGAGGTAGTACTCGCTACGTATACGACATACTTTAAATCTTATCATTCCGGGCGAAGTAAAAATATCGAACTTTCCGCGATGGCAATAAATAATGTTATTTTAGGAAATGGTGATATATTTTCATTTAACTCTGTCGTTGGTCCAAGAGATGTCGCATCAGGATATCAAATGGCACCAGAAATTATAAAGGGAAAAATGGTGATGGGAATCGGTGGAGGGATATGTCAAACTTCCTCTACTTTATTTAACGCTGTGGATCAGCTAGAATTAAAAATTCTTGAACGTCACCACCATTCAAAAGAGGTAGGATATGTACCTAAGGGAAGGGACGCTACCGTGTCCTTCGGTGGACTTGATTTTCAATTTCAAAATACGACAGGTGTCCCATTCATTATTAAAAGTTACTATCAACAAGGAGCAATTACTATACAAATTAAAACTTCAAAAGAATACGAACACATTTTAAAACATGAGTTTAGCTAATAAATTTCATAACAATAAAGTCTGTGTCTTACAGACTTTTTTTATTTTCTCACTATTTTTTATAATCTATCGAAAATCCTATTGTAAAATAGTGGTTTAACGTAATAGAATAAATTCAAATAAATAGAGAGAAGGATTTATATGTGGATTGTTGCAGCATTCATTACGATGATTTGTTTTGGTACGAATAACATGATCTTTAAATGGAGTACGACAAACGGCCTATCAAAAATACATATTCAATTTGTCTTTTACTTAGTTGCTTTTATTTTAACTGCTTCCTATGCGGTTATTTCTGGTATCCATCAAATGGATATAATCACGATGATATTAGGGGCAGTCATTGGAATTTTAAATGCAAACGGCAATATTCAAATGTCGAAAGCTTTCGAAAAGGGACCTGCTAGTCTTACTTCTCCTTTAGTTAGTGTTAATACGATTATTCCGATTTTAAGTGCAGCACTTATTTTTAATGAACATATAACAATTTTACAATGGGTAGGGATAATCGTCATACTTGGTTCTGCAATCTTAATCCAATATTCACCCCAAGCCAGTGGAGGTAGTATACAGTACATGCCTTGGTTGTCCCGAATTTTGTTCGCAATTTTTTCATTTGGAGTATTAGGGATATTAATGAAAACATCTTCTTACTTACATATCGATTCTTTAAATACGTTAATATGTATGTATGGTGGAGGAGCCATTTATCTATGTATTAATAGCTTATTAGCTCGGGAAAATTGGCAAAAGGCCGAACTAAAATCTGGAACATTAGTTGGGTTATTTAGTATTTTCGGTTATAGTTGTTATTTTTTTGCATTAAATACAGGAACAGCGAGTATTGTTTTTCCCATTGTCAGTTTAAGTTGTTTAGTTGTTGTATTAGGGGGCTGTTGGATCTTTAAAGAACGATTACGTTCCTACCAAGTAGTAGGCGTATTATCTGCTGTATTAGGAATTATTCTGACAAAAATATAACAATAATTTTTCTATTTACACGAACACCTTTCATTCATTTTGAAGGTGTTTTTTTATTGGAATAATAAAAATGGAATCGAAATTATCTTGAGCAATCCACATTTCAATTGCATAATAAAATTAGAAAGAAAAGGAAATGGCAAAATATTTTTAGAACAGGAGGGTTTATAAAGATGAAAAAGCTTTGGTTTGGAGGACCCATCTATACGATGGAAAGAGAGCAGGAAACCGTTGAGGCTGTACTTGTTGAAAATGAAAAAGTTATTGCCGTTGGAACTGTGGATGAACTAAAAAATCGAGCTGATGAATTGATTGATCTACAAGGAAATGCGATGTATCCAGGATTTGTCGATAGCCATCTACATATTTTATTCCAAGGGGAAAAACTCCTTCGTTTAGATTTATCAAAGGCTACTTCTGCAGAAGAAATGCTCGACTTAGTGAGAGAGGCTGCCCAAACTACACCATCAGACAAATGGTTATTTGGAGAAGGTTGGAATGAAAATAATTTCATAGATAAACGGATTCCCACTTTAGAAGAGCTAGATAACATTCGAAAAGAGCCCATTCTATTAACTCGTGTTTGCCACCATGTAGCATTAGGAAATACAGCGGCTCTTAGAGCAGGAGGAATTGAAAAAACAACACCATCCCCAGCTGGAGGTGAAATTGGTCGAGATGCAAATGGCCAGCTGAACGGACTGCTTTATGATCAAGCAACGACTCTTGTTTCGAACGCTATTCCGAAAGAAGGAGATAGCTACATTCAATATTTAGTTGATGCCCTAAATTTATCCATTGATGATATGTTGTCTAAAGGATTAACTGGTGGTCATAGTGAAGATATGAGCTATTTTGGAAACTTTAAAAATCCTTTAATTGCCTACGAAAGAGTAGTGGGGGAGAAACATCATTTTCGGGTTAACTTATTACGACACCACACGGTTTTTGAAGAAATGATGGAGTCAAATGTAAGATTTGATGATCCATTTATCGAGCCCGGTGCGATGAAAATTTTCATCGATGGGGCATTAGGTGGTTCAACAGCTGCATTAATCGAACCTTATGCAGATAATCCAAACAATAAAGGATTATTTATTCATTCCGATGAGCAGTTAGAAAGTTTAGTGAAACTTGCTCGAAAATATCATGAAGCGATTGCGGTCCATATTATTGGAGATGCTGCTGCTGAACAAGTATTAAATGTAATCGAAAAATACCCTGCACCTAATGGAAAACGGGACCGCCTAATACATTGTTGCGTATTAAACGAGCAATTGATACAGCGGATGATGGTTTTGCCAGTTGTTTTGGATTTACAACCAGCCTTTGTACCTTCTGATTTCCCTTGGGCAATCGATCGACTTGGAGAAGAACGTTTAAAATACGCTTACGCTTGGAAAACATTAATAGATCGTGGTTTAATGTGTGCAGCAGGAACAGATGCGCCAGTTGAAGATATCGATCCAATCGCTTCAATTTATGCTGCAGTAGAACGGAAAAAGCCAAAGGATGAGCATGAAGGATACATTCCTGCTGAAAAGTTAAGTCGCTTTGAAGCAATACGGGCTTATACGGTTGGTAGCGCTCAAGCTATCGGAAAAGAACAAGAGCGCGGATTAATAAAACCGGGATATGATGCTGATTTTTCCATCTTTGACCGAGATTTATTTGAAGGAACTTCGGAAGATATGTTAAAGGCAACTGCAGTTCAAACGGTTGTTGCCGGGCGAATTGTATTTAAAACACAATCATGATTAAAATCTCCTCTGTCTGCTAACGGCAGGGGAGATTTTAATGTTTAAAATGGGTACTTCACTCCCGTTAAACCTTCCGAAAGTAACCATAAATTTGTTGAAACATTTTCATCAAATAACTCATCCAATATATCTAATTCCGTTGGATAACCTTTTATTCCCTTTCTACCATCTGGCCCAATATATTCCCCACCCCTTACAGAAGGTTCAGTAGCAGCATACAAAATAGGATAAGCCCCTTCTTCCGCGCTCTGTCCAATCAATTTTAAAGATGCGCGGGTTAATCTTTTCGTCAACTTTCGAGATCCTTTAGCAAATAAATATGTTTGAGCAATACCGGGGTGACAGGCAATACTTTTGGAATCCACATTTCGGGATCGGAAACGATATTGAAGTTCCTTTGCAAAAAACATACACGCCAATTTACTCTGACCATAACTTTTAAATTTTTTATATTTCTTTTTAGTCCCGATAAATTCTTTAAATTCCGGTTTTTGTTTATGGGCAGCTAAACTACCTAATGAAATCACTCTTGAATCTGGAGTAGCGATGATAAGATCTAATAATAAGCCCGTTAAAGCAAAATGACCGAGATAATTTACCCCAAATTGAGATTCAAATCCATCCTTTGTCACACGATAAGGGGGAACCATGATTCCTGCGTTATTAATCAGGATAGATAAAGAACGAAACTTTTGTTTGAATTGTTGAGAAAATTCTCTTATACTTTCTAATTCATTTAAATCTAGTTGTAAAACATGAATATCCGCATTAGGGAATACTGCCTTTATTTTATCGACTGCCTCAAAGCCTTTATTGACATTTCGTACCGCAAGGACTACCGTGGCGTAATTTTCCGCCAAGGCTAAACATGTTTCATAACCAATACCACTGTTAGCTCCAGTGACAATTGCTACTTTTCCTGATAAGTCACGAATATTTGATTTTGTCCATTCTCTAGTCATCTATCACACACTCCTTACCTGTTTCATATAATTAGATGGAGATATAAATACTGGTCAAATGTCTAGTAAATTATGTTCTATTATATGTTTTAAATGGAAAAACAGAAGAAATCTCAGCATTGTTTTGTAGGGAAGGTAAAGTTTTTATGGAAAATTATTAGAAAAGAGGTACGCAAATGGTTAGTTATCATTGGGGTGTAGACTCTTCTCAACCAGTCACGAATGAGTTATATCATTCCGTTCAATCAACATATGGGAAACCGGAATTTTGGGGAAGATACTTAACACGGGTAGAAGGCTCAGTTGAAGGATTAACAGAAAATGAAATTGAACTTCTTCATAATAGCGATACAAAAATACTTCCTATTTACAACGATTTCCGACAGGCGGTTGGAGAAAGTCATGCGAAAGTTGTAGCAATGAACGCTGCATACCACGCGAAACGTTTAGGAATTAAAAAAGGGACAATTATTTTTGCCCGAATGGGAAATTTAGAAGTGGATAGTGGCTGGATTAAGGGTTATGTAGGCTATTTATATAATACAGATTATAAACCAGGCTTTTTATACAAAATTGACGGTTCTTTTGAAGAAGCTTATTGTCAAGCTGCTGATCAAGATCGCCGAGTAGCAAATCAAGCGGTATTGTGGAGTACTGAGCCACATACCGGAGTAACAAACGAGGAAGATGCTCCGAATTTTGAGCCAACAACGCCAAATTGTGATGCAAACGTTTGGGCTTGGCAATATGGAAGAGATGCAGAAGAACTACCAATCAACACCAATTTAATAGATAGTAGATTATTGCCGATGCTTTACTAAAAATTGGGCGACACTCGTCAAAATGTGTCGCCCATCGTTTTTTATTTTTCTAAAAATCCGGGTTGCAAGTAACTAGGATCTGGATAAGAATAAAATCCTTGTTTTGTTTCAGCACCAAGTTTTCCTTTTTCGATATACTCAGATTTCAGGTAATTTGCTAACTTTTTAAACTCTTCATGACCCGCTTCACCTTTAGCATTGGCAATATTATAAGCTGTATTAATGCCAACCACATCTAAAATGGCAAAAGGACCTCTCGGAGCTCCAGTAGCGATCATCCAAGTTTTATCTATCGTTTCAACATCGGCAATTTTTTTCACTAGCAACATTTGAGCGGCTTCTAAAAATGGCACTAGTAACGAGTTTAAAATATATCCAGGCTGTTCTCGCTGCAATGGGAGGGCTACCATACCAATCGCTTTTGCAAAGTCAATTACCAGTTCAAAGACCGATTTTTCTGTATTCGGATGTTTCATTATTTCCGCAGTGTTGTTTAACCAAATCTCATTCGCAAAATGAAGTGCTAAAAATTTATGCGGTCTGCCAGTTGCTTCTGCAAATTGACTTGGCAACATTGTCGATGAATTAGTTGCAAAAATGGTCTTCTCAGGCGCTACTTGACTCAATTGTTCATAAAATTTCATTTTCACATCGACAATTTCAGGTACAGCTTCAATAACAAGATCAGCATCTTTTACCGCTTCCGCTAAATCCGTATGGAAGGACATACGGTTATAAGCTAAATTTACTTCTTCTTCCGTCGCCTTTAAATCTTCTTGATAACGTACTTTCAAATTCATCATCCGGTTTTTCGCTCGATCAATTGCTTCTTCATTAATATCATATACGGCAACTTGAAATCCTTTAAATGCTGTTTGAAAGGCGATTTGACTTCCTAATACGCCACTACCTGCTACAGTAATATGTTTAAAATTCATTCGTTGACCCCCAAATTGTTTTTCGAAATCATTTGTTCATTTTCCATGATTGACATGTTGCTATTTTTTAAACAGATTTCGAAATGTCTTTTCTAAAGGGGGGAAATAAGTTTCAAAAAATAAAGTTCTTTCGACTGACCAGCGGGAATATGATGCTACTAAAGGAGAGAGTGAATGTATGTCTATTGCGGTTATATACGGAAGTACGAGAGATAAGGGGAATACAGAATGGTTAACGGAGTATGTAGTAAGTGGCCTTCCTGTTGAGAAAATTTATTTGCGGGATTATAACATTTTACCGATTAAAGATGAACGACATACAGAAGCCGGATTTCAACAAGTGATGGATGATTATAATACCGTAATTGAACGAGTTTTAAAACATGACGTTCTTGTTTTTGCTACCCCCGTTTATTGGTACAGTATGAGTGGTACGATGAAGTTATTTATCGATCGTTGGTCCCAAACATTACGGGATAAAAACTTACCGAATTTTAGAGAAGATTTATCAAAAAAGAAAGCATTTGTTATTGCAGTTGGAGGGGATAACCCTTCCATTAAAGCACTTCCTTTAATTCAACAATTCCAATACATTTTTGACTTCTTTGGAATGACCTTCGCAGGATACGTTATTGGTAAAGCAAGTCAACCAGGGGATATTCAAAAAGATACTAAAGCAATTGCAAATGCCATTCTCATGCAAACTGCATTAGAAGGCGAATTCAAAGCTATAGAGAAAGAAAAGAGTTGATCGTTTGAATCAACTCTTTTTTATGTTATTTCATGATTTCTTCCATAAATGGCTCAATAAATCGTCGGTATTCTAACTTCATATTGATAGGAAGATTGGAAGAAGGGAAATACTGGAGGGATAGTGATTCATTATTGCTTTTTAAGTAACCTGTAACATCTTTCGAGATAAAAACAGCTGTTACTGAATAAAATTCATCTCCATTTGATAGTCGACAAAAATATTCTTCTCCGGAAAAGACACCAAGCAATTTGTAATGATGAATTGTTAATCCGGTCTCTTCAAACACTTCTCTACAAGCTACTTGTTCAAAGCTTTCTCCCAAATCCATTAACCCTCCCGGTAATCCCCATCTTCCATCTAACCTTTGTTGTAAAAGAATGTTTTTCTGTTCATTGACAATAATTACTACCGAGCCTGGTAATATAATTGGCTGATGACCAACATATTTTCTCAACGTTTTATAATACTCCATTTTGTACCTCACTTGTTTATGTTCAAATTCTTCTTACTTATCAATTCCATACCTCTCATAAAAAAGCCTTTCATTCCTTAAAAAACGTTGAAAATTTCCATTTTGTTCAATGATGCTTTGGTTTTAAATTTTATGGGTAAAGTAATAGTAAATTCTTTAAAAGAGGTGATCCGATGTCAACAAATAAAAATCCAAATCGATTAATAAATGAAAAATCACCTTACTTGCTTCAACATGCTTATAATCCAGTTGACTGGTTTCCGTGGGGAGAGGAAGCATTTGAAAAAGCAAAACGTGAGGATAAACCGATTTTTTTAAGTATCGGATATAGTACTTGCCATTGGTGTCACGTAATGGAGAAAGAAAGCTTTGAGGATGAGGAAGTAGCTTCACTAATTAATGAACGATTTATTGCGATTAAAGTCGATCGAGAAGAGCGACCAGATATTGATTCTGTTTATATGACGGTATGTCAGTTAATGAACGGTCATGGTGGCTGGCCGTTAAATTTATTTTTAACTCCAGATAAAGTTCCATTTTATGCAGGTACGTATTTTCCAAAAGAAAGTAGACCAAGAATGCCAGGCATAAAAGAGGTAATAACCCAGCTATATGCTATTTATAAAAAGGATAAGAAACAAATTGAAGACGTTACTAAACAAGTCCAAACTGCTCTTCATCAGACAATTCAATTGGAAGCCGAAGAAACCATTTCCGAATTAGCAGTGGAAAACGGGTTTCGTTCATTTTTAAGTACTTTTGATGAAACTTATGGTGGATTTGGTACTGCTCCAAAGTTTCCAACACCCCATCAACATATGTTTTTACTTCGGTATTATTACTATACAAAAGATGAAAGAGCGTTGAACATGGTTGTAAAAACATTAGATGGGTTAGAAAGGGGCGGTATCTATGACCATATCGGCTTTGGTTTTGCTAGATATTCTACCGATGAGGAATTTTTAGTTCCGCACTTTGAAAAAATGTTATATGATAACGCCCTATTAACAATTGCTTATACTGAATGTTATCAAGTGACAAAATCAGAAGACTCGGAAAAAGTCGCTAAAGACACCATTCAATATGTACTTCGTGATTTAGCATCTCCTGAAGGCGGCTTTTATTCTGCTGAAGATGCGGATTCGGAAGGGGAAGAAGGAAAATATTATGTGTGGTCTTATGAAGAAGTGTTGTCTTTATTAGGTGACCAGCTTGGCACATTATTTTGTGCAGCCTATGGTATTTCGGAAGATGGTAATTTTGAAGGAAAGAACATTCCAAATTTAATTGAAGTGTCTTTACCCCAGCTAGCTGATCAAAATGTTTTAAGTATTGACGAATTGTTAGCTCGTTTAGAAAAAGCGCGGAAAATATTGTTTGAACATCGAAAAAAGCGAATCCCTCCCCATAAAGATGATAAAATGATTACTTCTTGGAATGGATTGATGATTGCTGCACTAGCGAAGGCCGCTCGTGTTTTTCAACATCAAGAATATTTAACAAAAGCGATAAAAGCGATTGAATTCATTGAAACAAATTTATTTGTTTCGGAGCGATTAATGATTCGGTATCGAGATGGGGAAGTGAAAGAACTAGGTATTATTGATGATTATGCTTATTTATTGTGGGCTTATATAGAATTATATGAGGCCACATTCGACGTCAACTATTTAACGAAAGCACAAAAATTGACGGAACAAATGATTGATTTATTTTGGGATCATGAAAAAGGTGGATTTTTCTTATATGGAAAAGATGCTGAGGATTTACTAATTCGTCAAAAAGAGGCTTATGATTCGGCCTTACCTTCTGGAAATAGTGTAGCCGCATTGCAAATGTTAAGACTTGCGCGGTTTACTGGAAATGCATCATTGGAAGAAATGGTTTATAAAATTTTCTCCGCCTTTTCCTATTCCATTCAAAACTATCCAATGGGACATGCTTATATGTTAATGGCTTATTTAACAACTATGATGAAGGGGAAGGAAATTGTTATTTTAGGGGAATTAACAGAGGAACAACAACCATTTATCAACAACTTACAACAGGAGTTCTATCCGGAAATAACTTATTTAGTTAATAAGGAGACCGATGAACTGTCAACAATTGCCCCCTTTATTGCAAACTATCAAAAGGGAGATCATGAAGCATGGATATATATTTGTGAAAATTACTCTTGTCATAAGCCTGTCCAAGACATCCAGGAAGCAAAAAACATGTTAAATGAGTAAATATTTTTTTAAACATTTTTTAAACCCTTATGTAAAGTAAGGGTTTATTTTTTTATAGAACTTAAGATGCTTCAAAAGGAAATAACGTACATTTAGAAAACATAATGACAGCATGGTAAAATAATAAGGAAAAACATTGTAAATCAATACGTACAAAAGTTCCGGAAGAAGGTGAGCTAATGAAAATCAGATCTATAAAGTATTTTTTTCTAGTTTTTATTTTCTTACCCCTATTAATTAGCTGCGGGAATGCTCATAATAACGAATCCGTTTTCGTAAATGGGGATGATGCTCCAAATCAAACGAGTGTAGAAGGCGTTATTATATTTGATCAAATTTCTGGAAAACACTTATTAATTCAAGATACAAACTTTCAATATGAGGATAAAGGTTTATCTATAAAGGAGTTATTAAATAAATATGATAACGTGCTATTTTTAAGTTTTAAAAATGAATCTCTTGTAGAACATGTAAAATCCGGCCAAAAGGTGAGGATATGGTATAACGAAATTCTAGAATCGAATCCTCCTATTTACAAGGTGGAACAACTGGAAATTTCCGAAGATTAAATAAAAGAACCATGGGAAATCTTTTGCCCATGGTCCTCATTTTTCTTTGAATTTGTGTACTTAATATGGGTTACAATTGTTATTTCAAATAACTATATTTAAGTTCTTCCGATTCGTTATCGACTTCAACAACTAAGTCATGTTCATTAAAGAACCACTGATCATCCTTTTCGATATAAAAATGGATGCCTTGTACAATCACTTCTACTCCAATATCATGAGGTTCCTCTCGATTCATCCCAATGGAAAAACCTTCGTGGAAAGGGGAAGAACCACCGTATCGAGAATAGAAACGAATATAGTCCCCATCTTTAACTTCCATTTCTTCTTGAAACCAAAGTAGTGCATCTTCAGATATATTAATATTCATCTTCTTTATCCTTTCAGATAAGGTAAAAAGCTTATTAAATCCATTTTACTTTCGGCTCTGTACCTTCTTTAATACGTTTAATATTGGCACGATGACGGTAGAAAATAAATGCTGATAAAATGATGACTAAAATAAGTAATGATACATCTCCTGTAACAAACACATAAATTATGCTATAAATGAGCGCGATGATTGATACGAGCATCGAAGAGAGACTGACTATCTTTGTAACTTTTAATGCAATTAAAAAACCTAACACTAAAATAATAAATAATGGCCAAGCATAGCCTAACAAAACACCGCCAGATGTAGCAACTGCTTTTCCTCCACGGAATCCTGCAAAAAGTGGGAACATATGTCCAACAACAGCAAGGGCTCCTAAGATTAAAGGGTGAATCGTTGCATCATTAAAGTAGGGTATGAGTGGAAGTAATGTTGCGGCAGTTCCTTTTAATATATCAAGAATCGTTACAACGATACCCGCTTTCTTTCCTAAAACACGGAAAGAGTTTGTTGCTCCTAAATTTCCACTACCATGTTCTCTTATATCTGTTTTATAAAAAACTTTGCCAATCCATAGGCCAGAAGGAATTGACCCGATAACATAAGCACAAATTAAAATAATTGCATTAATCATAGCTTGTTCCTTTCAAAATTAATAGTTGGTACTAATAGTTGTAATCATAATATTACACCTTTTTTATTATATGCGGAAGATATATTTCCAAGTTATATAAAAGGGATTATACTTAATCATAACAAAATATTTTGAAAGAAAATGGATTTATAAGAAGGAAAAAGAAAATTTATCATGAATAGTTTTACTCTATAGATTTTTCTTTACTCATTTGTCAAAATATCGTTAAAATAATTTCAATTGAAGTTTGTTTGTATAGATTGATAGTAGTTTGATACAATAAATAAGCTTATGACATTTGACATAATTTGCTTTTGTCAGTACGATTGAAAATAGATAGAGAACGGATGTTTGTATTTTGGAGGGGATTTGATTTGGCAATAAATCAGCCAGGGATCGCATATGATGACGATGCCATTCAAGTATTAGAAGGATTAGAAGCGGTTCGTAAAAGACCAGGGATGTATATTGGTTCCACAGATGGTCGAGGCCTTCATCACTTAGTATATGAAATAGTAGATAACGCAGTGGATGAAGCACTCGCTGGATTTGGATCACATATCATCGTAAGAATCCATGAAGATGGATCCATAAGCGTTCGAGATTTCGGTCGAGGAATGCCTACAGGTATGCACAAAATGGGTAAACCTACGCCTGAAGTCATCTTTACAATTCTGCACGCTGGAGGGAAGTTTGGACAAGGTGGTTACAAAACAAGTGGTGGTTTACACGGCGTAGGTTCTTCCGTTGTAAATGCTCTTTCTGCCTATTTAGAAGTAACAATTTATCGTGATGGGCAAATATACCGCCAACGTTTCGAAGATGGAGGGAAACCGGTTACAACCCTTGAAGTTATTGGGAAAACAAAGGAAACAGGAACTAACGTTCATTTCTTACCTGATAAAGATATTTTCTCTGTTACGAAATATAATTACGATACGTTAGCTGAACGTTTAAGAGAATCAGCATTTTTATTAAAAGGATTAAAAATTGAACTAATTGACGAACGTGGCGAGGGTCAATCGGACGTTTATTTTTACGAAAATGGGATTGAAGCCTTTGTTACTTATTTAAACGAGGAAAAGGATGTACTACATCCTGTTAAATACGTAGAAGGTACTCAGGATGATATTGAAGTCGAATTTGCATTTCAATTCAATGACGGTTATACAGAAACGATACTTTCCTTTGTAAACAACGTACGGACACGTGATGGCGGTACCCATGAAACGGGAGCAAAATCTGCAATGACACGTGTATTTAACGAATACGCAAGAAAAGTTGGATTATTAAAAGAAAAAGAAAAAAATCTAGAAGGTACGGATATCCGTGAAGGTCTTTCTGCGGTTATTTCTGTTCGTATACCTGAGCATTTATTACAATTTGAAGGTCAAACGAAAAGTAAACTCGGAACAATGGAAGCACGTTCTGCAGTTGAAAGTGTTGTATCTGAAAAGATGCTATACGTATTAGAAGAAAATGCTGAACTATCTGCTTCCCTTGTACGTAAAGCTATTCGCGCTCAACAAGCCCGTGAAGCCGCTCGTAAAGCTAGGGAGGATGCACGCACTGGTAAAAAGAAAAAGTCCAGTACGATCTTATCTGGGAAGTTAACACCAGCCCAATCTCGAAATGCTAAAAGAAATGAATTGTACCTCGTGGAAGGAGACTCTGCAGGTGGTTCCGCAAAACAAGGACGTGACCGTTCATTCCAAGCGATATTACCTTTACGAGGGAAAGTAATTAATACAGAAAAAGCAAAACTATCGGATATTATGAAAAACGAAGAAATTTCAACAATCATCCATACAATCGGTGCAGGTGTTGGGGCAGACTTTAACGTAGAAGATGCTGCTTACGATAAAATTATTATTATGACCGATGCCGATACGGATGGAGCACATATCCAAGTACTGCTTTTAACTTTCTTCTATAAATATATGAGACCATTGATTGATGCTGGAAAAGTGTATATCGCCTTACCGCCCCTTTATAAAGTTTCAAAAGGAACTGGCAAAAAGGAAGTCATTGAGTATGCTTGGACAGAGAAAGAGTTACAAGCTGCCATCGATAAAGTTGGTAAAGGTTATATTCTTCAACGATATAAAGGATTAGGGGAAATGAATGCAGACCAATTATGGGATACAACAATGAACCCTGAAACAAGAACTTTGATCCGAGTAACAATCGACGATGCAGCAAGGGCTGAACGTCGTGTAACAACGTTAATGGGAGATAAAGTTGAACCACGTCGTAAGTGGATTGAAACAAATGTAGATTTTGGTATGGAGGATGATTTGAATATTTTAGATAGCGAATTCATCCAACATGAGGAGGAACTAGAAGTATGACGGCAACCGAACGATTTCAAGAATTACCGCTAGAGGAAGTGATGGGCGATCGGTTCGGTCGTTATAGTAAATATATTATCCAAGACCGCGCATTACCTGATGCTCGAGACGGACTGAAACCGGTACAGCGCCGTATTTTATATGCGATGTTTAACGAAGGAAATACTTCTGACAAACCTTTTAGAAAATCAGCTAAAACGGTCGGTCATGTAATCGGTAATTTCCATCCCCATGGTGATTCTTCTGTATATGATGCTATGGTGCGTTTAAGTCAAGATTGGAAAATGCGCCATATGTTAATTGAAATGCATGGAAATAACGGTTCCGTTGACGGTGACCCACCTGCTGCTATGCGTTATACAGAAGCTCGTTTATCAGCTATAGCTGCTGAAATGCTTCGTGATATTAATAAACAAACAGTTGAATTCATCCCAAATTTTGACGATCAAGATATGGAACCAACCGTTCTACCTGCAAGATTTCCAAATCTTCTTGTAAACGGTTCTACAGGGATTTCAGCCGGTTATGCTACAGATATACCACCCCATAACTTAACAGAATCGTTAGACGCTGTTTTAATGCGTCTCGATAAACCTAACTGTAGTGTAGACGATTTAATGACCGCTATTAAAGGTCCTGATTTCCCTACAGGTGGAATTATTCAAGGGGTTGAAGGTATTAAAAAGGCCTATGAAACAGGAAAGGGCAAGATTATCGTCCGTGCTAAGGCAACTGTTGAGCCAATTAAAGGTGGCAAAGAGCAAATTGTCATTACAGAACTCCCTTATGAAGTAAACAAAGCGAATTTAGTGAAAAAAATTGATGAGCAACGTATCGATAAACGTTTAGAAGGCATTGCAGATATACGGGATGAGTCTGACCGTACTGGGCTTCGTATTGTGATTGAACTGAAAAAGGACGTACAAGGTCAAGGGATATTAAATTACTTATATAAAACGACTGAATTACAAGTAAATTATAATTTTAATATGATTGCGATTCATAATCGTCGTCCAACAATGATGACGTTACCTTTAATGTTGGATTCCTATATCGCTCACCAAAAGGATGTAGTGATTAAACGCTCTAATTTCGACCTTCAAAAAGCAAAAGATCGTTTACATATTGTAGAAGGTTTAATTAAAGCAATTTCAATTTTAGATGAGGTAATTGCGACAATCCGTTCTTCTAAAGATAAACGGGATGCAAAATCGAATTTAGAAAATCAATTCGGATTTACAGAAGTGCAATCAGAAGCTATCGTAAGCTTGCAACTTTATCGTTTAACAAATACTGATATTACAGATCTTCGAGCTGAACAAGAGGAACTGCAAAAATCTATTACAGCACTGAATGATATTTTGAATAACGATAAACAATTAATTAAAGTTATCAAATCAGAATTAACAGAAATTCGTAAAAAGTTTAAAGAACCACGCAGGTCCAGCATTGAAGCTGAAATTGAGGAAATTAAGCTAACATTAGATGTGTTAGTTCCAAGTGAAGAAGTGGTCGTAACTGTAACGAAAGATGGTTATGTGAAACGTACAAGTACCCGTTCTCATGCCGCTTCCAATGGACAAGATTTCGCAATGAAGGACTCTGATTATTTATTGTTTGAACAAACTTTAAATACACAACATCATCTATTGTTATTTACAAGCAAAGGAAATTATATTTATCAGCCTGTTCATGAGTTACCTGACATTCGTTGGAAGGATTTAGGACAACATATATCTAGTATCGTTCCTATTGATAAGGACGAAGAAATCATCCAAGCAATCGGTATTGAGAAGTTTGATCAAGAAAATGTCTTTATTCTTACTGCAACAAAAGAGGGACAAATTAAACGTTCTGCTTTAGCTGATTATTCGGTTACTCGTTATTCCAAACCGATAAAAACGATGAATATTAAAGATAACGATGAAATGATTTTTGCTAGCCTAGTTACGACACAAACAGAGCTATTACTTACAAGTCATTTAAGTTATAGCTTACGATTTGATATTGAAGAAATTCCGGTTACTGGTGTAAAAACAGGTGGAGTAAAAGGGATTAACTTAAAAGATGGGGATATCCTCATCTCAGTAAACTTATTAGAACAACAGGATAAACAAGATGTAATAATCGTGACGCACCGTGGAGCCGTTAAACGAATGAGTGTCTCTGAAATTGAGAAAAGTTCGAGAGCAAAACGAGGAGTAGTCGTTTTAAAAGAATTAAAAGCAAATCCTCATCGAATTTATACCGTTAAGATCGTAAATATCGATGATTCGATATTATTGGAAACTAACAATAATGTACAAGAGACGATTGAAGTTAAATCGTTAACAAGAGCTGATCGCTATTCAAATGGCTCATTGAAAATCGACGTTTCAAATGATGGTGAATTAATGCTTGTAAAAGTAATTCCTCATGAAACGAAAGAAAATAATTAATAAAACGAAAGGATATGTACAAGCATAACGCTTTTACATATCCTTTTTTAATGTAATGATAATATATTGGAAACTTTTTTATTAAACCCTTTAATCTATAAAAAAACATAAAAGACATTTCCATTTGAGTGATCTTCCTCCTCACGGAAATGCCTTTTATGTTTTTTATACCCTTTTTCAAGCGTTTCAAGTTTTGTCTTTGTCATGCGTTCGTGGGTACTAAAGCCCGACTGTCCTCTTAATAACGTTATATCTTTACCTTGTTCACGCATCGTTTTTAACCGTTTCTTCTTAGCCTTTGATGTAGCCAATTTATTTCACCTCATTTTTAATTAGTTATTCCCTATTTTATACAATTAAACAGAGAAAGGGAAGGGGGAGGGGAAAATAAAAACCTCGAGCTTTAGAACTCGAGGTTTAGAATATTAGTGAGATACATCTTGAACAGAAATACCAGTTTGAGCTTTTACGTCTACTTCACGATATTTCGCTTCATCAGTTTCTTTCGATAATAGAGTACCAATCCAACCACCTAAGAATCCTAGAGGAACTGATACAATCGCTGGGTTCGTTAAGAAAATTAATGGATCTCCAACGAAGATTGCTTTTCCTGCTTCAGGATTCCAAACATTTGGAGATACTGCTACAAGAACTAATGCTGAAATTAAACCAGTTAACATTGCCGTAACAGCTCCTGCTGTATTGAAACGTTTCCAATAGATTGTATAAATAATTACTGGTAAGTTTGCAGATGCAGCAATACAGAACGCTAAAGACACTAAGAATGCGACGTTTAACGTTTGTGCTCCTAGTGCTAAAACAATGGAAATAACAGAAATAATAATTGAACCTACACGAGCTGCAACAACTTGCTCTTTCTCAGTTACTTTATCTTTTTTAATAATTTGACCGTAAATATCATGAGAAAGGGCAGACGCACCTGATAATACTAATCCTGCCACTACGGCTAAAATTGTTGCAAAGGCAACCGCACATACGAATGAGAATAAAATATCTCCACCTAAAGCTTGTGCAAGAAGTGGGGCAGCCATGTTACCAGCAGCATTTGCTTCTACAATCGTTTCTTTCCCAACGAATGCAGCAGCACCAAATCCTAAGAAAATTGTTAAGACATAGAAAATACCTACAATCCAAGTAGCCCAAATAACAGATGAACGGGCAGTTTGAGCATCTTTTACAGTGAAGAAGCGCATTAAAATATGCGGTAATCCAGCTGTACCTAATACTAAAGCAACTAACATGGAAATTGTATCAATTCCGTTAGTATATTTTAAACCTGGATTTAAATAAGCTTGTCCAGCATCTGTTGCCGTTGTCATCTCAGAGAACATAGTTAAGATGTTGAAATCAAATTTTGCTAAAACTAAGAATGAAATAATAACTGTACCTAACATTAATAAACATGCTTTAATAATTTGTACCCAAGAAGTTGCAGTCATTCCACCAAATAGAACGTAGATTGTCATCATAAATCCTACAAGTAGTACTGCCATCCAATAATCAATACCTAATAATAATTGAATAAGTGCCCCTGCACCAACAAGTTGTGCAATCATATAAAATAATACGATAACAATTGAACTTAAAGCAGCAGTTCCACGAACCTTTTTAGCATCAAAACGAGCAGAAATCATATCTGCTAACGTAAACTTACCAAGGTTACGTAATGGTTCAGCAACGATGTATAAAACAACTAAATAAGCTACTAAGTAACCTAATGAGAAGAAGAAACCATCAAAACCTGTTAACGCAATCGATCCAGCAATACCTAAGAAAGAGGCAGCTGATAAATAGTCTCCTGAAATTGCGAGTCCGTTTTGCCATCCTTTAAGGCCTCCACCAGCAGTATAGAAATCGCTCGCAGTACTCGTTCTTCTTGATGCCCACCAAGTGATAGCTAATGTTAACCCGACAATCGCTAAGAACATAACAACAGCAGTTACACTCATTTATTGACACCTCTTTCGTACTCCTCGATAATCGCTTTCGCTTCTTTATCGTAAGAGTTTGCTTTCGATACATACAAGTGAGCTAGTCCCCAAGTCATAACAAATAGACCAGCAGAGTAGATCCAAACCCAAGTAATTTCACCAATTGCTTTTTGATGTAAGATTTCAGTGAATGATGTCAAAATTGGTAATAGCAAGTAAATAATTAGGAAAATAGCTGTAAGAGTCCATAAAAATTTATTTTTCCTTTTTGATAATTGTTTAAAAGATTGCAATTCCGCAATTTTGTCATAATCAATGGGTGGTTGGTTTTGATTTCCCGCCATACACATCCTCCTTTTTTGTTCTTTTTTACTACATTATGTTTGTAAAATTCTATTTTCATAGTTTTTACAATTTTCATTGTATTTACTCGTTCACAAAATTGCAATACTTTTTGCTTAAAAAAATAATATATTTCCAAAGAGATTCAAGAATAATAGAGAAATTATAGTGAAAAACGATAATTTTTAGTTACTAATCGCCTAAAAGGTTGGTTAGTATCAGTATGACTAAAGTAGAATATTTTTGAATTATTAAGCATTGACAAACTTCCATAGTAGAAAAGAGGACGTTTAATATAAGAATATACCGAAAATTTAATATTCTAGAATAAATATTTTGCAATAAAAAACAGTATGCGATGTGGAAATTCTATTAAAAGGATAGTGGTAAAAATCTACAATTATTGGAGTCTTTTATAATAAAAATATACTAATTTTAATAGATGAATGAAGAAGTTTTAGAAATAATATAATCATTGTCTTTAACGAACAAAATATGAACTATAAATATTGAAATAATAACGGTATATAACTTTTAAGTTTGGCAAAAAGTACTTTACCAATTCATAAAGAGGAAATAGTGTACACTTTACATACCCTACAATGGTATGGTAAAATTTATTCGAAATAAAATAGCATCACAGTATGCAAATGTAGCTTGGATAAAGCTTATAAAGAATACTATAGAAAGATTATTTGTTAAATATCTAATTAAATGGGAGGCAAAAAAATGGCTAATAAAATGATGATTGGACTTATTTCATTAACTGCGGCTTTAACTTTATCTGCATGCGGCGGTAATACGAATGAAGATGCAAAGGAAACTTCAGGACATGACGCGCATAGTACGGAACATACTGAAAATTCAGGGGAAATGGATCATTCTACTATGAATCATTCAACAGACGGCCAAATTCCTAACGGATTAAAAGAATCAACAAACCCTAAATATCCAATAGGTAGTACAGCGGTTATCCAAGCAGACCATATGGAAGGTATGAATGGTGCTGAAGCTACAATCGTTGGGGCCTACGATACGACAGTTTACACAGCTTCCTACACACCTACAAATGGCGGGAAGCCTGTTTTGAATCATAAATGGGTCATTCACGAAGAATTAGATGGAGTAGGGAACGAACCGTTAAAACCAGGTGATACAGTAAAGATTAATGCAGATCACATGGAAGGTATGAATGGAGCAACCGCAACGATTGATTCTGCTGAAGTAACAACTGTTTACATGGTTGATTATACTTCTACAACTGGTGAAAGCGTAACTAACCATAAGTGGGTTACAGAAAGCGAACTATCTGTTAAATAATTCTTATTTCGAAAACATCTTAAATTATTAAGGTGTTTTTATTATATATTTTGTATATTTTGGTAATTATTAATTAGTGAAGTTAAAACTGCATAAGAAATTAAGTATAGGTAAATGTAAAACTTAATTGTTTCATATAATAATAGGATTATTTTAATTAATAAAATATACAGCGATTAGTTTAAGTTAACTCAGCAAATTGAATAAAAGAACAAATTGCACCAATATAGAAATATCATTCAACCAACTTATAAGAGAAGATTTATAAAACCTCAATCATTTAAACTGATTGAGGTTTTATTATTTTAGTTAAGATAATCTAAAACTTAAGACTTGTCTTTGAAATTTTCGTTTCTGTCTCACTATTATAAGTATACTTTTGAAACGATACGCAACTTCATATAATTCATATTATGACCACATCCCAATTTGAGAATTAGAAAAAGAAGTAATTGGAAACTCCCTTTTCTAATTTTCCACTCGATATCTCCAATTACCATCTTTCACTTGTTCGATATTAATGTAAGCAATACTTGTTTCAATAACATCATTTAAGTTTAGTTTATTTTCTTTAGCTAATTTCCTTAAATTTTCTAGAGTCTCTTTATTGCAAGTTGTTCTAAACTCAATTCGATCTTTTGGCCTTTTATTCTTATCAAAATTTATGTAATTTACTTCTAGAATATTTTCGAATCCATTCTCTAGTAGATATCCTACATGGGTTTTATGCTCTTCTGCTAGTTGTTTTAGCTCGTCAAGTAATTTCTTACTAATGCGTGTTTTATATTCTACCCTAGATATATCGACTGTTTGAATTAGTTTACCATTTACTAATTTCCACATTATATTTGCCTCCTCACTTAATCCATTTTGATAATCTTTCACGTTTTTTATAATTATAATTATCATCGCAATTGCTATAAATAATTGTTGAAAGCATTGAAATACTTTCTTTACCTTTTACCCAAACTCGGTAAATTTCCCTACCAGTTTTAGTCAATTCATATGACATCTCTGTTCTAAGATTCCATGAAATAAACACCGATATAATTCCTTTTGCAAAATCTATACTAGCAGTAGTTACATTCATAACATATCCTCTGTCTTGTACCCATCCATCCCCATCTATAACACCACGAATAAAAGACGACAAATATTTTTCTGGAACTTTTGGGAATGGAAGTGTTAAAGATTTATTATGAGTAATTCCCATAGCAGCAAGATCTTTTTTAATTTCCCTCGAATTAATAACTAATGTAGGTACAGTCCTTGTTTTGCCTGTCGACATTAATACATAGTCTGCCTCCATATACTTAGCAATCAATTTTAATATCCTCTCATCATTTTGAGAAAAAGTTATGCTATGTGTATGACCATTAACTGTTCCATCTGTCACAAATAAACCTAATACCCAAGCCATTTCATGAGACCATACTTTAAAAAAGTCCTCATTCACTTTATGTTTTCGTGGTTGACCGCTAAACTGCTTGCGAATCGGAACATTATGTTTTGATAGTACATTATAAATTCCCCTGCTTGACAGACCAACAATAGGCATCATTTCTTTATAGGACATACCACTTTTATACATTTCTATTATCATCTCATCAGTAATCCCTTTATTTCTCGGCATTCTAAACCCTCCAGTTACTTTTAGGTTTCATATGCTGGCAAACAAAGATGTTAATTTAATTATACGAACTTTTGTTCTTGTATTCAATTATTAACAAAAATAGGATTGTATAGACATTTTTTAGCTAATCATTTACGGATATACCTATCTCAATCATTTTGTTGTCGTACTGCTGGATGCCGCGCAGCTTGTCAACATCTATTAAAATAAAATTATAACTGGACTTTAAAGTTTATCCCAAACTTATTCTCTCCAAAAATATACCTTTTCTTATTCCAGGTTAGCGATCAAATGTTGAAACTGATTTTTACTGGCGTGGTGCAAATAACATAATCGAAACACCAACTAAGCATATACCCGCACCTATAAAATCATATAAATCAGGTGTTTTTTTATCGATGCCCCACCCCCATAAAACAGATAATACAATAAACACTCCGCCATAAGCTGCATAAACCCTACCGAACGATGAGAAAGCTTGAAATGTAGCAATCATTCCATATAAAACCAATGCTATTCCTCCAAAGATCCCCCAATAAATCGTTCTACCTTCTCTTAACCATAACCAGATTAAATAACCACCACCAATTTCTGCTAAACCTGCTAGTACAAACAAAACAATTGCATACATCTTTTATTAACTCCTTCATTTTCTATTAAAATATTTTCATCAACCCTATTTTAAAAATTACCTATTTCCACTAAATTTGCTGAAAACCTAACATCTGAAAAACAATAATGTTGAATAAATTAGCCTTATTCATATGAAAAGACGCTTTCGTATTTCAGAAAAGCGCCGGCTCGGTGAAGTATAATAAGTCTATCTATGGTTTACGTTTCCTAATCAAACAGATTCATAAAGATAGGTGCTACTTTGCAAGGTTTAATGTCTATTTTCTCCCACACTTTCACCACAACGTAAGGTTCAACCTTCAACCAATTATCCAACTCTTCTTTTGATGGATAATCGACTACCATCAACGAACCTATCATTTTTCCATTATCATCAAGGATTGCTGCACCATATAAATGTTGACCTTCTTTTACTCTTCTTTCAACTGATTTTAAATGCTCTTCCCTTGCCATTAATCGTCGATCCATTGCTTTCTCATCAGTGCCATCATAGGCTGTTATTATATATTGCATTAACTTAACCTCCTTATCTTAATATCAGTTTATAAGTTTTTTCATTAATAATCTCGTTTTCCACATACAATCTTCTCTAGTTTAAATGCATTAAAATGTGCAAAGCCAGTTAAAGAACCCATTTACTCCTATTGTACATATAATAATTGGTAATTAACTTATAGGAGTGAAGATGCATGGGATTTTTCCAACCAGAGGGGACAATGGCACCACAATTACCTCCTCCACCTTTCATACCATCAAAACCTTCCGTATCATATATCATTGACTGTGTATATCAAAACACTTATGTATGGCTCATTACTGGGGAACAATTTTGGTTTTACCCAACCCGCGTTGAATATGGTGAAATATCTGGATATAGATGGAACGGTGTCTTCTGGCAATTCTATGGAATTGATCCAAGATTTGTAGATGCTGTTGCCTGTCCACCTACCCCAACATTATACTAAGCCTAAAAACCCTGATTATAAATAGTTAAAAAGTTTTGGAGGTATTAAATGACTAATTTTTATTCATTTCATGGAACTGTTACAGCGATTAGTGATTTTTTTACAGGGCAAAATGGGGAAAGTGAAGGTTGTACTAAATTATTTACTGTTCAAAATGAGATGGGTTCAGTAGTAAATTTTGTTGTTACGCCCTCAACTTATTTCGTAAACCATGAAATGATGGTTGAAGGTGATCGCGTAACGGGCTATTATGATGGAGATTTACCAACTATCCTTATTTATCCTCCCCAATATCACGCCCTTGTAATGGTAAAAGACAACCCAAATCAAAATGTAAAAGTGGATTATTTTAATAACCAATTGATCAGTAGCGATGGACAATTACAATTAAATTTATCGAACTATACGCAAATGTTATTAACAAATGGACAATACTTTTCAAAATATCCAGCAAACCGCGATTTAATCGTTATCTATGGACCTTCCACAAGAAGTATCCCAGCTCAAACAACACCTTATCAAATCATTGTTTTATGTAAATAGTATTTATTATTCATTTGCTTTTTCGAATGCAATAAGGTTGCATCTCATCCTTTCTCAAGTAAACCATCACCTTTTCGATTAGTTTTTATAGATTCTTATCTAGCACTTAAAAAACCGGAAGTTCTTGTCCTAAAATTTAGACAAAAACTTCCGGACCAATTAACTTTTTTTCGTCCAATTTATAATCGTTTTTATTTTAATATATCCACCCATATTTTAACCGCTGTCCCTAAAATTAAAACCGCTAATAATCCTTGTAAAGTTTTTGTATTCATATTTTTGCTAATTCTTGCACCAAGAGGAGCGGCTAAAATTCCAGCAATAATCACAATGCTTGCAGTTAAATATTCTATTTGGCCAGTTGATATTTTACCAATCGATCCAGCAATAGATGATATAAAAGTAATAGCTAAGCTTGATGCAATCGTCATTCGTGTAGGAATTCTAAGAATTAATAACATAATCGGAACTAACAAAAATCCTCCACCAGCCCCTACAATACCGGAACCAATCCCAACAATGAATGCTAAACTAGCTGCTAATGGCTTACTATAGATCACTTCATCTAATGGCATATCATCAATTTGTGTTTTAGGAATAAACATCATAATGGCTGCCAGTAATGCTAATATCCCGTAAACAATGTTTATTTGAGCTTCGCTTAATTGTAGTGAGCCAAAACTACCAATCAATGTACCGATCGTGACTGATATACCCATCGTAATAATTAGCGATTTATTTAAATATCCCCCGTTCCGAAACCCGATAACACCCGCTAAGGAGACAAATAAAACATCAAGGGCACTAATGCCAGAAATTTCATGTGCTGTTAGTGTGTGAAAACCAAACAATGGTGGTATTAGCAGTAATAATGGATATTTTACAATTGCTCCACCTATTCCGAGCATCCCAGATAAAAATGATCCAATAAATCCGACTACAAACAAGAGTAACATATGGAAAATATCCATCTTGTTTCCTTCTTTCTAATAAAGCAGGATCTTTAGAATCCTAATCCTACTGATTTTCGGAAGAAAAAGTGAGACGATAAACCGCTCACTTTTCAACTTTTTTAATAAAAAATATTAAAACATCTTCCACTTCTTTTTGTTCCACAATTGAATGTCCCGCAGTATTTACCCATGCAGGCATATCAGCTAAAGCACCTTTATCGGTAGTATGAACTTCTAAAATGTCACCCGAACTTAAAGTATCCATTGCTTTTTTTGTACGAACAATCGGCATTGGACAAGACATTCCTTTAACATCTAATACTGTGATTGAATCCATATTAATTCTCCTTTTATTTCTATAGGAAAAGATTAACACTATCCCTTCCTCGTATTATGCAATACTTAACGTACAGCACATCGGTTCGGACCGATTTCCATCTCTATTTGTTCTTCGTGATTAGGAGAAACTTTCCCCATGTTTACTTGACGAATTTGTTGATACGCATTTGGTTGCGGTGGCAAATTATCCGTTACTGTACGCCTAAATTCAGCCTCATCTTCAATGTTTAATCCATGATTTTCTATCAATAAATCACCTAATCGCTTGGCTACTGTTCCATCTTCATTTAGTTCATCGATGATCATAAAATGAGCTGGTAAAACTGTTAATTCTTCTGATAATTCACGATAACGAATATATAAAGTTTGGCGAAGATCATCTACCCAATCTTCCGCAAGTCCTGCTAAGTCTGGCCGTCCGATCGAATCGATGAATAAAATATCACCTGTTAATAAATACTTACTATCAACAATAAAAGATGTCGAACCTATAGTATGCCCTGGAGAGTATAGTGCACCTACTTCTAATTTGGATACACCAATTTTAATGGATAAACCATCTTCAAGTGGTGTGTACTCAAATTCAACTTCTGTTGCATCTTTTGGAGGTAAGTAGTATATGGCGCCAGTTTCTTCTGCTATATGACGTCCTCCTGAAATATGGTCAGCGTGTAAATGTGTATCAAATACATGTTTAATCTCTACGTTTTTCTCTTTCGCGAAGTTAATAAATTCGTCTGTAAAACGAACAGCATCGATAACTGCCGCTTCACCTTCAGAAATGACCATGTATGATAGACACCCTTTTCCAAATCGAACAAATTGATAAAGTTCACCACCGCCAGTTAAATTTCCTACTTTAATTGGTTCAACATAGGAACTCCAGGACTTCATACCACCTTCAAGGTAATATACATCTCGTCCTGCTTCGGAAATCATTTCGGCTACCATTTGAGAGGAACCTTCTTTTGCACAAACAACTAATACATCTTTATCTGTTGGAAGCGCATGTAAAATTTCTTCAACACCGTCTATTAAATGGAAATAAGGAACATTTAAATAATCAAAGCGATGTCCTTCAATTTTCCAATCTTCATAAGCATCCCCATTACGTACATCTAAAATAAATAATGGTTGATTTTCAATCACTTTTCGAGCAACTTGTGCTGCCGTCATTTTCATACTTGCCATCCCAAATTACCCCCATAGGTATTATTTTATAGTTTTTTAAGTGGAAGGGATTTGCCCTTCCACTAGCTTTCACAATTTAGAAGTTTTCTTCTTGCTGATTAGAAGGTTAACGTTGGTGATGCATCTTTTGCAAATTCTAGGAAGGTAACGGCTCCACCTACATCAATACCGTCAATAAAGTCTTCCTTTGTTAATCCCATTACGTCCATTGTCATTTGACAACCAATAAACTGAACACCCAGTTCTTGCGCGATTTCTATTAATTGAGGGATGCTTGGTACATTTGCTTTTGCAAATCCTTCTGCAAAGTGCTCGCGACCTTCTGGCATCGGTAATTGGTGGACTGCTTGTTTATGAATTAAATTCAAACCTTCAAACGTAAAGAAAATAGCTACTTCTTTTTCTGTTGCGGCGGCTGCCGTTGCGATATTAAATACTTTATAAGCGTCAAAAAGACCTCCGTTACTTGCAATAATAGCTACTTGTTAGACATAATAATTTCCTCCTATTAATGAAATTTATATATTTTTTTCTAAAGGACCATTCCAGGAACTCATTCCTGGTAATACGTTATAAACTTTTGTAAATCCTTTTTCGAATAACTTTTGAGCGGCTAAATCACTACGTTTTCCAGTACGACAAATCACATATATTTCTTGATCTTTAGTTAATTCTACTAAGCGCTCTTCTAATTCTCCCAAAGGTATAGATTTTGCTCCTTCAATATGACCAAAAGCATATTCGGCTTGTTCGCGAACATCGAGAACTATCCCACCATTTGATACACGTTCAAGTAATTCGTCATTTTGAATCGTTTGTTCAAATTTCTTTTCTGTTACTTCAGCATCACCATTTTTACGGATAAAGTGAAATAACACACCATGATCTTCAATTGTACCAATATATTGATGACCCACACTTTCTGCCCATGCTTTTAGGTCAGCAATGGAACCTTTGTCTGTTGCCTGTACTTCAAGTATTTGACCATCAGTTAAATCGTTCATAGCCGTTTTTGTTTTCACGATTGGCATGGGACATGCGTATCCTTTTGCATCTAAATGAACATCTGCTTTAATAAACAATTTTTACCCCCCATATACCCCATAGGGTATCATTTTATCTAAAAAAATAAAACTTATTCAATGTTACCTTCCCAATCAAGCATTCCGCCCGTCATATTTGTTACGTCAAAGCCTTGATCTTGTAAATATTGTGTTGCCTTTCCACTACGTCCACCTGATCGACAAACCATAATATATGGCTTGTTTTTATCGAGTTCATGTGTTCGGAATTCAAGCAAACCAAGTGGAATATTAATAATGCCGGGTATATGACCTGCCTGCACTTCATCCACCTCACGAACATCAATTAAGTTTAACATTTCTCCATTTTCTAAACGTTGTTGAACTTCTTTTGCTGTAATTTTTTTCACTTTACTACACCTATCCTCTCCATGCGCTCATACCACCACGTACATTGGTAACATTTTCATATCCTAATTTTTTCAATTGTTTACAAGCTTGTGCACTACGCATTCCACTTTGACATATCACAATAATTTCTTTTTCCTTTGGAAGTTTTGTAAAATCTCCTCCTAATGGAATATTCGTAAATTGTCGGATGTTACGTAATTTGTATTCTCCAGCAGTTCGAACATCCGGAAACACTTTTTCTTTATCATGTAGAATGTCTTTTAAATGATCTGTTGATATTGTTTTTATTCCCTTGGCCGGTTTCAAACGCCAAACGATAAAAGTAATAGCGAATAATATAAGTAACCCTAATTCCATTACGTCTAACCTTCCTCCAAAATTATACCCAGCAGGGTATAATTAGCGTGAAAAATAAAAAGTCAATAGAATTTATCGACTTTTAACAAACAAATTCACCGCTTCTTTAATTGAATCATTCATAGCATTTTCATCACCCTCTGCTTCTCGAATACAATTAATTAGGTTTTGACTTACAATTAAACCGATTGATCTATCTACTCCTGAACGAACAGCAGAAAGTTGCGTAATAACAGATTTACAATCTTTTCCTTCTTCCATCATTTTCATGATTCCCCTGAGTTGGCCTTCTAATCGTTTGATTCGATTCTTTATTTTATCGTCGTATGAATTCAATTATGTCCCCCCTTTTATTTTTATTATTTTTAATCATCCTGACATCCACATAATATACCCCATAGGGTATAATGTCAATGGAAAAGTTCTAAATATAAAATGTTCACCAAAACTTATTTTTTCAAAAACATAGATGGTTCTGCATTTTTAGAAACGTCTTTGATTTTATTAAAGTTATTATAAATGAACAGTTATGTTTTACTCAGATTCTCATTTTAATACTAATTTCCCATAATTTTGTCAAAACTGATAAGTAATATTATCGTTTTAAAGGGGATCATATGGGAAAAATTAGTTTACTTCATGTCGTTTTTTTAGTGATGACATTTATCGGATTAAAAAACCACGTAACAATTCTGCCACCTATTTTAGAAACTGCCAAAAGGGACAGTTGGGCTTCAGTTATTTTAGCTGCATTCGTAATTTTCCCTTTGTTATTTTTAATTATTTATATTCAAAATAAATCTAATCAGCAGCCGTTGAAACAATGGTTGAAAGATAAAATCGGTCATGCTGGAGCTGCAATATTATTGTATGGAACAGTTATTTTTTTAGTAATTTCTTCTGCTTTTACAATGCGCGAAACGATACTTTGGATCTCCCAACTTTCTTACCAGAAACACCTCAGTTTTTTTTATTAACGATTTATATAATCCTTTGTTTTTTACTCGTTTCTAAGAACATTTTAACGATTGTTATTGTGAATGCGTTTGTCTTATTTTTTGTTGTTGTTTTTGGTTTTTTTGTGGCTTTTACGAATTTACAAGTAAAAGACTATAGTTATCTACTTCCTATTTTTGAAAATGGGTTACTACCAATAACAAAAAGTATTGTTTTTCCTGCATCCGGTTTTATTGAGTTATTCTTACTCCTCTTTCTTCAACATTATTTTAAAGAAAAAATGAAGTGGTATCATCTTGCGATCATGCTATTTATTTTGATGGGTTTAACATTAGGACCGCTTATGGGGGCGATTACTATATTCGGACCTGAAGAAGCTGCAAAACAGCGTTATCCAGCATTTGAAGAATGGGGGCTAGTTTCAATTGGTGCCTTCATTACTCACATGGATTTTTTATCTATCTATCAGTGGCTAACAGGAACATTTATACGTGTAGGGTTATTATTATTTATTGCAGCGGACATATTAAATATAACTGGGGAAAGTAAAAAAATATGGTCTTATTTGATGCCACCATTTTTCATTGTCAACTTAATCCTTTACTTATTGGATGATAACCTATTTTTCAAATTAAACACCCATGATTTTTTAATCATCACATTCGTTTTTTTCTTTCTACTATCACTTATTGTAGGTGCTGTTGCCCTTTTCTCTGGTAGTCAAAAGAAAAACAAAGTCCAAAGTCCAAAAAACAATCAAAAAACAGAAGGTAGTGATACTTAACATGGACACATCTGGACAATCATCACCTTATCTTTTTAACTTAAAGCAACTATTCGAGAAATCCGATGATATTATTTTTAGTGAAATGACATTTAATCAATCAAAGGTTTTATTTGTTAAATGTGATTCAATGGTCGATGAGCAGATGCTCTATACACTTGTTATTCCAAATATCGAGAAACTTTATAAAGATTCTACCAATCAAATTACTAAAGAACATATTGAGCAATTACCTATTCCAGAAATAAAAAAATTGACACAAGAAATTGACATCATTACTTCTGCATATAGTGGCAATCTCCTAATATTTTTCGAAGATCTTCAACTTCTATATTCTTGCAACATTGCACGAAAACCGAATCGTTCAGTTGAAGAAACAAATATGGAAGTAATGGTCAAAGGAGCTAGAGATAATTTTATCGAAGACATTTCCACAAATATTGCCCTTATTCGAAAACGTCTTCCTACAAATTCATTATGTGTTGAAAAAATAGAACTAGGCAGACGAAGTAAAACGAAAATTGCTCTTCTCTATTTTGATGATATTGCAAATAAAGATATTCTGACAGAATTAAAAAAACGATTTCAAGAAATCGATACAGATGCCATTATAAGCGGAGACTCTTTAATGGAATATATCGACAAAAAAAACTGGATATTTCCGACATCAAACTATACGGGAACTGCTGAATACGCGGTTCAATCATTGCTGCGAGGAAGGTTTGTTATTTTGGTGGATACCGTCGCATACGCCACGATTACACCGGTCAACTTTTTCTTTTTATTAAAAGCTGGAGAAGATTTTGAAGTCGCAGGTATATATAGTGTTTTCGCAAGAGGTCTTAGATTAGTTGGCACATTACTTGGAATTGCACTTCCCTCATTTTGGCTTGCCTTAACATTATTTCATCAAAACCAATTACCATTACCATTACTAGCAACGGTCGTTATGACGAATCAAGGTTTACCATTTCCAGCAGTATTAGAAATGTTATTAATTCTTCTTATGTTTGAAATACTTCGAGAAGCTGGTTTGAGGCTCCCGACTAAAATTGGTGGTATTATCGGTGTCATAGGGGGGCTAATTATAGGTGATGCGGCAATTCGATCGGGTATTACAAGTCCAGCAATGGTTGTAGTGATTGCAACTGCAACGATCGCTTCTTACACAGTTGTTAATCGAGAATTAGAGTCGATAATAAGTGTTTTACGTATCTTCTGCATTCTAGTAACCGCATTCTTTGGCCTGTTTGGATTCTTCATTAGTTTATATTTTCTTCTCTTATATACAGCAAATGTACGTGTTTTTGGAATTCCATATATAAATATTACAGCAGATTTAAGTTGGGATAATGTGAAGCAGACGTTGTTTAGAACAGCAAAGTATAAGTATAGAAAAAGACCGAATTTTTTACATCCCCAAGATAAGACACGCAACAACGAGGGAAATAAATAATGAAAAAAAAGCATTTACTCTTCCTCCTTTTACCACTTATCTTATTAACAGGATGCTGGGATTTAAATGAAAATGAACGTATGTATTATGCTTACGGATTAGGTGTCGACTATCAAAATGATGAATTTGTCATTTGGATTCAACTAATTAATTTTGCAAACATTGCAAAAACGGAGCAATCTTCTATCGACGGAATACAGTCACAAGTATCATCCGCCTCGGGGAAGACAATGGATGAAGCACTGTTTAAGCTTTATCATGCAATTGATGAAAGAGTTTATTGGGGACACTTATCATTGTTAATTTTTAGTGAAGAAGCATTAAAGAAAGAGCGAGTTAACTCTGTTCTGAATACGCTCACTCGCTATACTGATACTCGGTACAATATTTGGGTTTATTGTACTGATCAACCTTTAGACCAATTCTTCATCACTGTACCAGTTCTCAACAAAGGGATTAGTTTGACAGTAATTGGAGATCCTCGAAATTCATACGAGCAGGAATCTTTTATTGACCCAATTGATGTTAGAAGATTAATTATTGCTCTTGATGAGCCTGGACACGATGCGAATATTCCATATATCTCATTGAAAAAAGATTGGCAAACACAAGACGGTGTCGAATCTACTATAAAAATTAATGGCGTTGGTGTTGTTACAACAAAAGAATTCAAAGGTTATATTAAAAACGATGATGTTAGTGGTCTTCAATGGATGAGTAATCAAGCAAAAAGAGGAGAAATTACAACTAAATACAAAGAGAAATATTTAACTGTAACTCTCCGAAATATCAATGTAAAAATTAAACCGGTTGTAAATGGAAATAATGTAAAATTCGATATAAACATTGAATTTAATGCAACTTTAGCAAGCTTTGAAGAAAATTTAACTTCAACAGAAATAAAGAAGCAAGTAATTGAGGAAATGAAAAAAGAAATTAAGCAGACTTATCAAGCTGGTTTAGAGAAGAATATGGATATTTATCAATTTTCGGAAGTATTATATCGAAAAGACGTAAAGACATGGAAAAAGCTTCAACAAAATGGGAATATAAAATTAGATAATAATACAATCGGCAAAATTAATATTAATGTGGAAAAATTAACATCCGGTAGAAAATCTTTTAAAGAAACAATAAATTAGAAAATTTTATTGAACTGTCGAAAAACCTTCAGAATTAATCACAGTCTGAGGGTTTTTGTTATTTTTATGGAATGCAACCATACTTTTATTTAATTCAACCGTTTTTCTTTAGTTAATGCTTATACTTTTAATCTACTGATACTATCACTTAAAATAGTTTTCTATTCCTAACCGACTTTGACTTAGAGAAATGAGCATGATAGACTCATTTAACATAGAGTTAACTCGAGGTCTACTTGAAAGAAAGGAGTTTAAAAATGAAGACTTATTCTATTAGTGAAGTTGCAAAACAATTGGATCTGACCGTATATACTTTACGTTATTATGATAAGGAAGGGCTTTTGCCTTTTGTGGAAAGGACATCTAGCGGAATACGAATGTTTAAAGAATCCGATATTGAAGCTTTAAAAGTGATAGAATGCCTAAAATCAACAGGTATGCCGATTAAGGAGATTAAAAATTTCATTGATTGGTGTTCTGACGGGGATGCCACATTACAGCAAAGATATGACATGTTTATAGAAAGAAAAGCTAGTGTAGAGACACAACTGAAAGAATTAAAGAAAACGTTAGAACTCATTGACCATAAATGTGACTACTACAAAACTGCGTTAGAAGCTGGCACGGAAGATGTTCATAAAGCGAATAAAATAGAAATCCCCCATTAATAAAACCCTTTGTATTCATAAATCATGTTATGAAGTACAAAGGGTCTGTTTTTATCAGATTTGTTAAGCGTATTATATTGAATTCGCGATATCAATAAAAAAATCTGGTGCTTCTTCGTTTGCTATACTTTTATGAATACCAAGCAAATATTGCAAATTATTTTTTTCAAAGACAAAAAAGTTGAAAATTTGGGATTCAAAATAAATCCCTAAAACACCATCGTGTAGTAGAAACTCTTCACCTTCGAACTTCACTTTATTATTCAATGGACGAATTTCAATTTTAAAAATATGGTCTTTAATATTTTTGTGAACAAACATAATTTCTAGGCTGGTATTCATTTTATATTCCTTATCGTCAAAAAACCTCCCGAATTTATGAGTGAAAGAAATAGGTGGAGTAATTGTTGGCAATTTCACTTCACATTTACAGTAGGTAGTAAATTCCATTACTGATTCTTCAACAGATATATAACCATCTTTACCTTCAGTAAATTGTTCCTCAAAAGTTGGGGGGTATCTTGAGGATTAGCGTACACCACTTGACTATTAAACAGAAAAATACTCAAGCTAATAGTAGAGATTAAACAGATTATTTTCATTATTTTTCACTTCCCAATTTAGAACTAGCAATTCTGTTTTCAAATAGTATTTCAATAAAAATTGTGTGTATACCAATACATTTGTTCTAATATCTGAGTAATCTATACTTTTCTTAAAAGGAATGTGCGAACAAAAGATAAGGGAAATTTTATGTAAAAGTGACTTTATAAAAAATATGTCCCCTATGATGGGGATTTATTTTTATAATTTAGGAAAATTTACTATGTACATTCATTTTAAAAACTTTCGAATAAAAAACAATGGATAAATCATGAGGTATAAGTTAAACGCCCACCAAGCGAGGTCGAAATCTTTGATGAATACCCAGAATGCGATTGCTTGTAAACCTGAACAAAAGGTTAATACTAAAGAAATTAATGCATAGCTCTTCCACGAATCTATATTCCGCTTATATAAATACAAACTAAGTAACCCTGTAATAGAAATGAGTATGTCCAACGGGAAAAACGACCAATTCCAAGCTAAAATGATCGGATTATCATAATTTTTAAAAGCAACACTTTCAGGTATCAAATGAAAGAAAGTGACAATCCAATATATAATAAATCCTATATCTGTTACTAGAAAAAATGGTTTTAAACGTTTCAAACCTACACCACATCCTATTTAAAATTTAATTCGATATTTGCTCAATTTTATCTTTACTTGCAGATGAATGATTTTCTTCAGTCAAATTCAATGTGACAACCCCTATAATAATAAGAACGATAGCAAACACCTTTAAGAAGTTTATACTTTCGTTGAAATACATGACCCCGATTAAAGTAATAAGCACAATCCCCATACCAGACCAAATAGCATATGCGATGGATACTTCTATTTCTTTTAACGTCAATGTCAAAAATACTAAACTGCAAATATAAAAAAGTATTAGCGCCACACTTGGAACGAGCTTACTAAAGCCGTCCGATAATTTCATCGAAATAGTCCCTGCTACTTCAAAAATAATTGCTAAACATAAATATAGCCAATGCATAATATGATCCCCTCCCTATTTTTCTAACGCAATACCGTTTAATAGAATATCAATGACAGAATTTAAAATTTCGCTCATAGTAAGATGACTTTTTAGCGGAGAATTGACATCATAAATTTGATTGATTGTCCCTAAATACATTTCGATGAATAGTTGTACGTTAATTTTTCGAATCGTTCCTTCCTGTATTCCTTTTTCGATGATTTTTATAACAAAATCCCATTCTTTCGTTATAAATTCATTTAATTTGACCCATTGTTCATAATGATGCTTTTTTAATTCTACTAATAGACGAACATCAATTATCTTAAACTCTTCTGGCATACAAGTAAGTAACTCTTTTAGTTTTTCTTTTAAACTCAAGTGATTATTATTATATATTTCTTCCTCTTTTAATTTAATATCTGATATTAACTGTTCAATAACCGTTTCAATGATCGCGTCTTTAGAGTGAAAAGATTGATAAATTGTTCGTTTGCTCGTACCTAAATTTTTAGCCAAGTCATTCGTAGTAAAAGAAAAGCCTTTCTCCTTAATTAAATGAATTGCTTCTTGTATAATTCGATTTTTCAAAATGGACTCCCCCTTTTGGTACTGTAAGTAACAAAATAGTACCAAAAGTATCGTGTAATATCAAATAATGAAAATAAAGAAATTAATCTTATGAATTTGAAATTATCGCGCTATTAAGAATAGTAGAGTTGGAAATAAATTAGGAATAGCTGTAAAAAAAATTGATATTCTCACTTCTTCTTTCCCCTACGATAGAAAAAAGCGTGTTTTTAAAGGGAGACAATGCAACAACTGCTACTCCAATTAATTAAAGGATTCCGTTCAATTCAGTTGATAAATTCACATCTTTGAAAATAATAAAAAATGAACAATTCCATATCTTTTAGATAATGCATTGACAAAAGTAGAAAAATTTTGTATATTTTAATTAATTAATATGAATATTTCTCCTAAAGGGGAGTAGCTTTTACAGCGAAGTCGTCATTACGGAAGATTCGTTCTTCTCGGCTTTGTTGGCAACTAACTTGTTGTTAGCAAGACCTTTACCTATGTTATGGTAAAGGTCTTTTATTTTTTAAACCTTTATCTAACTAGATAAAGGTTTTTTGTTTTTTTGAAGTAAAATTTGTCAAACTAGATGAACGGAGTTGAATTGGATGAAGCCTAAAGTGAAATGGTAATCACTTATATTTTTTAAATAGATAACTATAAATTAAGGGGGAATCAAAATTGGATATATCAATTTTATTGGAATACGGTTGGGTATTGCTACTTTTAGTTGGACTTGAAGGGTTACTGGCAGCGGATAATGCACTCGTTTTAGCCATTATGGTGAAACATCTTCCAGAAAAAGAAAGGAAAAAGGCTCTATTTTATGGGTTAGCCGGTGCTTTTATTTTCCGTTTTGCTTCATTATTTATCATTTCTTTTCTTGTCGATGTATGGCAAATCCAAGCACTCGGAGCATTATATCTATTATTCATCGCCATTAACCACATCGTAAGGAAGATTTTCTTTAAAAAGAAAGAAGAAGAAGATACTGAAGTGAAAGAAAAGAAAAAATCAGGTTTTTGGGGAACAGTTATAAAAGTAGAGTTAGCTGATATCGCTTTTGCAATCGACTCCATTTTAGCAGCAGTTGCTCTAGCAATGACGCTTCCAAATACGACTCTACCACAAATTGGTGGAATGGACGGAGGAAAATTCCTCGTTATCTTTATAGGTGGCTTTATAGGTTTAGTCATCATGCGATTTGCTGCAAACCTTTTTGTAAAACTACTACATTCAAGACCTGGACTTGAAATAGCTGCCTTTGCCATCGTTGGTTGGGTTGGTGTCAAACTTGCAGTATTAACATTAGGTCATCCAGAAATTGGTGTTATTTCTCATGATTTTGCCCATTCAACACAATGGAAACTGATCTTCTACGCTGTATTAATCTCCATAGCAGTAGCTGGTTGGTTTTTATCAAAAGATAAAAAAGAAGAACCTATAGAAGAACCAACAACAGAATAAAGTGTATATACGGGAAGGGATATACCCCTTCCCTCAGATTGTCGACAAAAGGCCTTCAGAATGGTCACATTCTGAAGGCCTTTTGTAATTTTGAACGTTTTTCGGGTATT
>NZ_JACSQA010000028.1 GCF_014836845.1 Ureibacillus galli | reverse complement strand
CCAGGATCAAACTCTCCATAAAAGAAAATTTGATAAAGCTCAAATTTTTGCTGGCATCATAATGATGTCCAAAATTTCGTTTCAACAATTAAGTTGAAACTATATTCATTAACGTTTTGTTGTTCAGTTTTCAAGGTTCATTGCATATGCCGTTTCTCAACAGCAACTCTTATATTATAACTCGCTACCGATTTGATGTCAACAACTTTTTCCGAAAATATTTCGCGTTGCTGAGTCAGCCGGACAGCTTTTAAATTATATCAATATATCAAATGAAAGTCAATAACTTTTTTAATCATTTAATATATTATCGAAGTCACATCAGCGACTTTTAATATATTACACTCTTATATAAAACATGTCAACACTATTTCTTAAAATTATTCATTTATAAATATTATAATTAAAATAATAGTTTTTCTTCCTATAGTAATAATATTTCTAATCCCATAAACCATCTAATCAAAAATTATCCCCATCAACTTTGATGGGGATAATCTCATTATAAATAAATTTTTTCATACCATGCTTTAGCCGTTTGAATTTCAGACATCGTTAATTGATGCCCTCTATTTTCCCAATGATCTTGAACATTTGCACCGGCACTCTCTAAAAGTTCCTTCAGTTCAATAGATTCTTGTTGAGGACAAATTGGATCATTTACCCCAGCTGCAATAAAAATATTTGTCCCTTCTAGATTCGGTAACTGTACCCCTCTTCTCGGAACCATCGGGTGATGTAAAATAGCGCCTTTAAGCGTATCTTGGATGTGAAACAGTAAGCTTGCAGCTATATTTGCCCCATTAGAATAACCGATTGCTACAATATTATGACGATCAAATTGGTATTGGTTAGCAGCTTCATCTAAAAATTGATTTAGTTCATTTGTGCGAAAAATTAAATCTTCTTCATCAAAAACACCTTCAGCCAGACGTTTAAAAAAACGAGGCATTCCGTTTTCTAAAACATTTCCTCTAACACTAAGTACAGAAGCTTCAGAATCTATAATATCTGCTATTGGCAGTAGGTCGTTTTCATCCCCACCTGTACCATGTAATAGAAGTAAAACAGGTTTATTAGGGCTTGTTCCTTCTTTAAATATATGTTGCATTCCATTTTCTCCTTTATTAACAATCACTTTGGTCTTTCAATAGAAAATATATCACCTAAAGTGGCATAATTTTGTCCTGCTAAACGACTAACCGCATCTAAACTACGTTCATCAATATATCCTTTGTCTTGATCAAAAATTGATTCATCTATATGAAATAAAACAACTTCTCCTATAAATAAATCACTTCCGGGATTTTCTTCATTAATTAAAGGTAGCGCTTGGACAAGTTTACACTCAAATCTAACTTTCGCTTCTTTTATACCAGGTACATTTATCATATCGCTTGTAACTTGAGACAAATTTGCTATTTCAAGCTCACTTTCATTATAAGGTAAGCTAGCTGCAGTTTCGTTCACCTGTTTTACATTGTTTTGGTCTACAATATGCACAACAAATTCGCCATTATTGTATATGTTACGTGCTGTATCCTTTAAATTCCCATTTGGTCTTTGTATAGCTACCGAAACTAACGGAGGATTTGCGGACACGATATTAAAATAGCTAAAGGGGGCTCCGTTAACCACTCCTTCTTCTGAAATCGTTGTTACAAAAGCAATCGGCCTAGGAATAATGGTGCCTGTTAATAATTTATAATTTTCACGTTCACTATTGTTTTTCGGTTGAATTGCAATCATGTTTTCCCCCCTAATTAATCGGCCGTACTTGAATTGGAATAAGTGACATTTCTAATCGGTCACGTAAATGTTCATATTGGTCAGGCAACATTAGTTGATTACCCATTGTTTCATAGGATTCATCGTGGGCAAATCCAGGTGGGTCAGTTGCAATTTCAAATAAAATCTCACCCGATTCACGGAAATAAATCGCATTAAAATAATTTCGATCCTTAATTTCCGTCACGTGCTGACCATGATCCATTGCATACTCTTGCCATTCGAGATGGTCTTTATCATCTTTAGCCCGCCATGCAATATGGTGGACTGTTCCTACTCCCATAGAACCTCTAATACCTGTAATCATTTTTAAATCAATAATATTTCCAATATTACCCGAAGCTTTAAACCTTGTATAGTCTCCTTCTATACCTACCAGTTCTAGTCCCATTACGTCTACTAATGTTGATGCCGTTTCCTCTGGACGAGCGGAGAATAAAACAGCTCCACCGAACCCTTTAATAGCAACATCCTTCGTCACACCACCGAATGTCCAATGGTTTAACTCCCCCTGCTCACGTTCAACAATTTCAAGGTGCAATCCATGGGGATCATCAAATTGAAGAAATGTTTCTCCGAATCTTTCATTTAATGTATATTCAACTTCAAATTTCGTTAATCGTTCTTTCCAAAACTCGATTGCACCTACAGGAACAGCATAAGTTGTAATTCCCACTTGTCCATCACCAATTTGCCCTTTATAAGCGTTTACCCAAGGGAAAAACGTAATAATTGATCCCGGTTTTCCTCCTTCATTTCCAAAATATAGATGGTACGTACCTGGGTCATCAAAGTTAATGGTTTTCTTCACAAGTCGTA
Source organism: Ureibacillus galli (assembly GCF_014836845.1). Taxonomy (GTDB): domain Bacteria; phylum Bacillota; class Bacilli; order Bacillales_A; family Planococcaceae; genus Ureibacillus; species Ureibacillus galli. The sequence continues at coordinate 41,834 of NZ_JACSQA010000028.1, read as the reverse complement.
AACCTAGTACTCCAGCATAAAAGTCAACGTTTTCCTGCGGATGGCCAACAATTGCGGTAATATGATGTATTCCTGCTGTCTGTTTTTTCATTTCATTTTCCTCCAATGCGTGCATAACGTCTGAGCACATCCTTCAAACGAAATAGTTTAAAGGATTTGCTCAAACTTCATACAACTTAATGATTCCACAAATAGGTTTATAAACATGTGTATGGGCGAAGCCACCCATACACACATCTACATTCTTTTTATCGAATTGTTTTTAATGCTGTAGACCATGAAATAACTTGATTCAACATTTGATTCACTGAATCTGCTTGAACAGCTTTCGGTTTGAAGTCTGTACCGTTTTCAAAGTCAGTAAATAATGATAAAGCTGGGTGTACACGTACGTCAGCTACTAGTAATTCACCTAAAATGCCACGTAAATGTTCCGCTGCACGAGCACCGCCTACGGAACCGTAAGATACGATACCAGCCGCTTTGTTGTTCCACTGTTCACGAAGTAAGTCTAGTGCATTTTTAAGCGCACCTGTAATAGAGTGGTTATATTCTTGTACAATGAATACAAAACCATCTTGTTTTGCAATCGCTTCAGACCAAGCTGCTACACCGGAATTATCCGCACCAGCTTCACCTAAAAACGGTAATTTATAATCTGCGATATCAATAATTGTATAATTTGCGTCGCCACGTTTATCTGCTAATTCTTTTACCCAAGCACCTACTTGAGGACTAACACGACCTTCACGAGTAGATCCTAAAATAATTCCGATATTTAAGTTTGCCATTGTTTCTTCCTCCTTATGTTCAGTACCAAATAATTTATTTAGAAATCCCATTTTTACTTTTCACCTCCTTATTCATACTCTTTTTCAAATGTTTTTGTACTGCGTACTGTATCAATAGGTCTTACTAAACTTTCAATTTCTTCACGTTTTTCCTCAAAGAATGGTGGTAAGGACAATTTTTCACCTAACGTTTCATATGGTTCATCCCCCATAAATCCGGGGCCATCTGTAGCTAATTCAAAAAGAATCGAAGGAGCCACATTTGTATATAAAGAACCGAAATAATATCGTTCAACATATCCTGAATTCGGTAAATTAAATCCTTGTAAACGTTTTTGCCAATCATCTAATTCTGCCCGATCATCCACTCGGAACGCTGTATGATGAACCGTTCCGAAACCTTGTCTTGCTTGCGGAAGGACTGTATTATACTCTACGACAACTTGTGCCCCATTTCCTCCTTCTCCCATTTCAAATAGGTGGAACGAATCTTCTTGAGCAATTTCTCGCATGAAAAATACTTTTTCTAGTACTTCTTTAAAGTAGTCAAAGTAAGATGTTCGAACAAAAATCGGACCTAAACCAGTAATAGCATACTCCAAAGGAATCGGACCTTTTTGCCATGGCGTTCCAGAAGCAACTCCTTCATTAAATTCATCTGAAATAAGTTGATAAGCTTGATTATCGAAATCAACGAATGAAATTGTTTTCTTACCAAACTGTTCCTTTATACCAGTATGTTTTACTCCTAACCGATCAAAACGTTTAATCCAATAATCTAACGCTTTATCATTTGGAACTCTAAAAGATGTTTTAGAAATTTCATTTGTACCGTGAACCCCTTTTGGAATACCTGGAAAATCAAAAAATGTCATATCTGTCCCTGGACTACCTACATCATCCGTAAAGTAAAGATGGTATGTTTTAATGTCATCTTGATTTACAGTTTTCTTTACTAATCGAAGTCCTAATGTATAAGTGAAAAATTCATAAATTTTTTCCGCACTACTTGTTATTGCAGTAACGTGATGCAACCCTTTTAATTCATTCATTTTAATTCCTCCTATTTATCTCGAATTCGAGATATTTTTATAAAAAATAAAATAGTTTTTCCAAACTATCTTTAGTGTGATTTTTTTTAGTTAATTTATTCAAAAAAATTGACTAGAATCTTCAATTCGAGATAACAGTAGCATTTTATACGTTTTATGTCAAATAAGCAAGTTTTCGGCGGATTTAGTTTAAAAAATGGGTAACCTTTTTAAGAGTCAGATTACCCATTTTGCACATTGCTTATGCAGCAGGGTTAACTTCTAATTCAACTTTAATTTTAATATCTTTACCAACTAGTACACCGCCAGTTTCAAGAGCAGCGTTCCAAGTTAATCCAAATTCTTCACGGTTAATTTTTGCCTCCGCTTCAAATCCATAAACTTCAACGCCCCAAGGGTTTGTACCTTTACCACCAAATTCCACATCAAAAGTTACCGGTTTAGTAACACCTTTAATAGTTAAATCACCCGTTACTTTGTAGTCATCTCCATCTTTCGTGATGCTAGTAGATTTAAAAGTAATTTTAGGAAACTTTTCTGTATCAAAGAAATCAGCAGATTTCAAATGATTATCACGGTCTTCACTGTGAGTATTGACACTTGCAACATCAAATTCGAACGAAATCGACGCTGTAGTTAAATCTGTTAGGTCAGCCGCTTCTACATCAGCCGTATAACTATTAAATTGTCCTTTTACTTTTGAAACCATCATATGTTTTACTTCAAAACCAACACTTGAATGAGATTGATCAATAATAAATTTTGCCATTTTTATTTCCTCCATTATATCTCGAATTCGAGATGTTATTTTAAAAAAATAATCGAATAATCAGTTCAAATCATTTCGAAGTTGATTATCTTTAATTCGAGATAAATTTAACATAAATTTTAATAAGTTGTCAACCGTTTATCAAAATTTTTTATTTCCAATAAAAAAGCCACCTAAAAAGGCAGCTTTTTTACTACTTTTGTTGTCTTGAATATTTTTCCCATTGTCTTAAAGAAGGATAAGGATCAAACGCCCATTCTGTACGACCGTTAAACTTATACATTCCATAATGTAAATGTGGTGGAAATTTACCCGATGTTCCTTCTTTCCCATACCCAGAACTACCGACACCGCCGATTAATGTTCCTGGTTCAACAATATCTCCTATTTTTAAGTCTTTATTAAAATAAGAAAGATGAGCGTAATAATGATACGTATTATGGTTGTCCCGTATCCCTATGCGCCAACCGCCAAATTCGTTCCACCCCATTACTTCAACTACACCATAAGATGTTGATAGCACAGGGGTACTATATCCTGCAAATATATCTGTACCTTCATGTATACGTCTTCCGCCCCAGCCTCTATTGGCACCCCATGTTCCTCTATAGCTGTAATTATAACCACGGACAGGAACAGGGAAAACATGTGTATCTATATTAATTGTATCAAAATGTTTATAAAGTTTAGCAATAGTTAAAATTTGATTGACCACTTGTTCGCTTTGATAATATTCCCATAAAGCAATTTTAAAATCTTCAATAGTTGGTCCATATTGACTTAAATAGTTTGACATCGTAAACATAATATCTTCATCATCATCTGGACTTGCAACACCATCACTATTTCCATCAAGTCCTAAACCGCCAAAATATTTTATTGTTAAAGGTGAAGTATCGTCTGACAATGGATTGAAAGCGCCAGCCCAATATTCTTTAGAAAATTGAATAGCTATCGTACTGTCTCGTTTTGGTATATCCGGACGAACGGCTTGGATGTTTCTTTCATATTGATCGATAGCAGCCAAGTGGTACCATGGTACAATGTGATCTTGAAATTGTATATACAATGCCATCCGCTGGTTCATCAGTTCTTCCTGAGACGTTGTTTCACTTGCACTTCCAATGTTAGAAAACATCGTATTAACAACAAAAATGATTAGGATCAAGGAAATTAATATTCGGACCAAACAGAAACCTCCTTTCGTCATTAGAATGTCCGAAAAATTTTAATCCATGAGTTAGGGAAATACAGTACTTAGATAAATAATTTGTTCGATTTGTGGAATATTATTTGAAGAAGTTTTTGTCAATTCCTTAGTTTCCTTATAGGAAAATATTACATATGTATGGTAAGATGAGAAAAAATTATTTTAGGGGGACTTTTATCGTGGAAAATTTACAATCCGTAGAACAATTTGAAAAGCTAAAATCAACAGGCAAAACAATTTTTATGTTTTCAGCAGATTGGTGTAAAGATTGTCGATTCATCGACCCAGTTATGCCATCCATTGAAGAAAAATATGCTTCTGAATATCAATTTTTCAAAGTAGACCGGGATGAATTTATTGATTTATGTATTCAATTAGATGTTTTTGGTATTCCAAGTTTTATTGCTTATAAAGATGGTGAGGAAAGCGGACGTTTTGTGAGTAAGGATCGAAAAACTCAAGAAGAAATTGAATCATTTATTGATGGCTTAAATTAACAATTATAACTTCTCTAATTGAGGGTATTATAACTATACAATATAATATCACTTACCTTTGAACGGATTTATTTAGGCAAAAAAACAACATCCCCAACGCAGTAGGCGAAGGGGATTTTTTGCGGATGTTATTAAATAACACTTCGAATTAACCATGTTGCAGTACGGGCTATAATTTCTGTCCTTAATTGTACCAACTCCTCAAATTGATAAAAGAATAATATCTTTTTTTCTTTTACATTTTCTCCCTTTGGAGTTTGAGTTAAAACAAAGTGGGCAAACGATTCAGAGAAGTCTTCTTCCGGGGAATACATTGCATATTTTGAAACATAAAAATCTTCCAATTTGCCATGTCCTCCCGAATCCCAAAATTGTTTATAGAAATAGGTTAAATAGGCATCTTTATAAAAACATCCTGATTCTATTAAATAAAGGGACTTACACCGTTTCTCAGGAACCCAATAATTAATTTGAGATTCATTTAACGAAAGAAAATGGGCATATTCATGTAAGTATGTAACAAGGGTTTCGGAGGCAAGTTCAATATCTTTTTGATTCATCCCGAGGGTCCAATACTTTCCATACGGATCATAAAGGGAGACATAAGCGAGGGTATCTCCGCTGTTAAAGACTTCAAAACGATTAATTTCTTTCCGTTTATCTTCAGGGATTAGCCAACTAAAGCTATACCATAAGTTCTCATGATAAGTTAAATCTTCATCAGAAATATTTTGATCTGTGTAGATGACCTCCTGGACATGGTCGACATTATAAGTAGTGAGCACAGTTACCCCTTCATTCCCAGTTGCAACAGATTCTTCATATACAAGGGAACCATAGTCCTCTTCAAGATTTTTAATGATACGATTTCCCCATTCAATACAGGAATCATTATCTGTACATTGAATCTCCAAGGCACAAGTGCCTTCCCCTTCAATGTATATCTCATTACTATAACAAGCATTACCTAGTAAATGAACTTCGTCACTGGAAGTCTCCAATTTTTTTGTATCTACTTCAGAAACTTCTACAATAGAACTGGCTTCTACTAATGGTTTCGTCTCTAACGTTACAACTGGTTTTACTTCCACTGACTCTTCACAACCTACTAAAAACAAACTGAAGGCGATTAAGAGAAAGCGGAAAATTTTCAAAGAAATACACTCCTCCTACCAAATAATGTCTCTATATATTACGAAACAATCCGATATGAAATGAATGAATTGAAAAAATTTTTGTCGCTTTCTTGTTACATTTTCCTTATTTTATCGACAACAAAAAAGAGGCATCTATAAAGTACAGCGACACCCCTTTACCACAATTTTTAATACTAGCTCATTTTTAAATCACCATCTATATCGTTAGTTATAACCCCGCTCGCCGAATGGTTTTAACTTTTCCAACCATTTTTGTTCTAATTCCTTCAATGCTTCCTTTTCATTGAAATACGGATCGTTCTCATCTTTTTTTAATGATTCTAATACATTAATCGTAAAGGCATCTTTTCCAAATTGCGTCCAATCAACTTGGAGTGCTTTGTTTTTAAAAACTTGATTGTCCAAACTGAATTTCACACCATTAATTGTTTTTAAGTTACGTGTACTGTCGATAAACACTTTTCCATTTACATTGTTTTTTATTTCATATACCCCCGCCACAATGGCAACCTCTTGATACTGTTGCTTCAGCTCTTTTTTTCTATCCATCCGTACCACCTACATTCATTTAATCATGTTACTTTTTCAACCAATACATACTTCCATCTAATTTCCGATCTAAAAATCCATATTCAATTAAATATCTCCGAATCAATACATAATCACTGTAAATCGTTTTTAATAATTCATTTAACTCTTTTTCTGTATAAGTTACATTTGGATCAATACGGTTAGCAATCGCACGCAATACTACAATGCGTTGCTTTTCCTTAGGAGGAAACTTCGCTAAAGGACCAGATAACCCTTCCAGAAAATACTTTTCTAATATTTTAGACTGTTCTTCAGTTGTCACAGCATAACGATCATCTACCATCGTGGCATGTTTATGGGGCTCCACAAATGCAGGTGCATATTGATCCTTTTCTTTTAACAATTCCATAATAGCTAAAAATGTTTTAGCCTGACGTTCCTTCTCCTTTAACATAAAACGATGATGTCGAATTGTGGAACTACTGCCAATTTCCATTTCTTGTTGAATCTCTTTATCAGTTTTACCAGCATAAAATTGGCTTAATAACATTGTTTGATGCTCCGTTAACCCAGTTATTTTTTTATCTAAACTAATTAAATAATCAAATACAGAGTCATGATTTTTTTCAATATGCAAACGAATAAACCGTTCTGCTTCATATAAAACTTGTTCTTGAGGATATATAATTCCCTTTTCAACTTGTTCTCCACATAGTAAACAACAATATTTATATTGGTCTTCGGTATATCCACGTTTAATTTCATCCAAAGTTGCATTCCAAAATGGTTCCAACTGGTTCACTTCTTTACCTCCCGTGCTAAAAACTTTCATAAGTAATTGTATTTATATAAACGAAAATTTATTTTGTTTATTATTATACAAACATATTAATGAATTGTTTACGTTTTGTCAATCGAATAAAAAAACTTGTACGGATGAAAAACTTGTACGGATGAAAAGAATCCGTACAAGTTTTGTTATATGTTTATTCCTTACCCTTTAATTAATGATTAATTTTGATGCAATATATTTTCGAGATTCCGCTGTAAGTAATTGCAATTGTACGATTTCCCGCTCACCGCTATCATTACTTGTGACAAAGTCAACGAACGTGCCACTTAAGTTCTCGAAAATACTTACAATTTGATAGCCTTTTTCAAAATAGCTATCAATCTTTCTCTTCTCCTCTAAATATTGTAAATGATCTGACATAACTTCACCCCATTTCAAGGTTTCATATTCATCCAAAACTAAAAAGACTCTATTGTCACTTCGCTACTTTATCTATCTTGAAACGGGCTATGTTCGATTGTCTTTCATTCCACGTCATTTTGGGTAAAGGTTGTTTCAATTCAACCATATTGATAGCACCTTCAACAGGGCAAACAATCGCACATAAATTACATCCGACACAATCCTCTTCCCGTACTTTCAAATACGGTTCTCCGTTTTCGTTTTTCAACATATCAATACATTGATGAGAAGTGTCTTCACAAGATATATGGCATTTATTACAGTTGATGCACACATCGTTGTTAATGCGTGCTACCACTTTGTAATTTAAATCTAAGTCACCCCAATCGGAATATTTCGGAACAGCTTTTCCGACGATATCCATTATGGAGGCGATTCCTTTACTATCAAGGTAATTGTTTAAACCATCTAACATATCCTCCACAATGCTAAAACCGTGATGCATTGCTGCTGTACATACCTGGACACCGGTAGCGCCCATTAAAATGAATTCAACGGCGTCTTGCCAATTGGATATACCACCGATACCAGAGATTGGAACATCAATAAGCGGATTTCTTGCACATTCCCCTACCATATTAAGGGCAATTGGCTTTACAGCAGGACCACAATATCCTCCATGGGCACCCTTTCCTGCAACATGAGGGATCGTGTTCCACGTGTCCAAATCGACACCCATTAAACTGTTTATTGTATTAATCATACTAATGGCATCGGCTCCACCTTGAACGGCTGCTTCTGCTGTAATAGTAATATCCGTTATGTTAGGAGTGAGTTTGACGATAACTGGTGTTTTAGCTACTTCCTTTACCCAATAGGTTTGTTTTTCAACTAGCTCTGGCACTTGTCCAGAAGCAGCTCCCATTCCGCGCTCAGCCATTCCATGGGGACAACCAAAATTCAACTCCAACCCATCAACCCCAACGTCTTCAACCCGCTTTACGATTTCATGCCATTTTTCTTGTTTTGGTTCGACCATAAGGGAGGCAATAATCGCATGATTAGGAAAACGTTTTTTCGTCTCGTATATTTCTTTTAAATTTACTTCTAAAGGGCGGTCCGTAATGAGCTCAATATTATTAAATCCCGCTACCCGTTGACCATTAAAGCTGAGGGCTGCAAATCGGGAAGTCGTATTAATAATTGGCTCACCTAACGTTTTCCAAACGGCCCCTCCCCAGCCAGCTTCAAAGGCCCTTTGTACTTGGTATCCCGAATTGGTCGGTGGTGCTGAAGCAAGCCAAAAAGGATTGGGTGATTTAATGCCCGCAAAACTGATTCGTAAATCTGCCATTAATAGTTCCTCCCTTATTACACAATTTCCGATTGTAGTACAAATGAACGGTGAATGGCTTCTGCGACTTCCTTCCCTTGCTGAGCAGCAGTCACAACCATTGCCTCCCCTTGACCATTTCCAAAAATGACATCACCACATGCATAAATTTTCTCTTTGGAAGTTTGATAGGTTTCTGGATTTACCTCTACTACACCCTTTGAATGTTCTAAACCAAACCCTTCTATTAATAGAAGATGTCTTGATTGGCCAATCGCCTTAATGACAACGTCCGTTTCTAAAACAAACTCAGATTGTTGGACGGGGATTGGCTTTTGTCTTCCATCTACACCCACTTCGCCTAACTCCATTTTTAAACACTCTAAACCAACCACTTCATTTTGTTCATTTCCTATAATTTTTGTTGGTGTGGTTAACCAACGGAACTCCACGCCATCTTGCTTAGCAAAATCGTATTCAAATTGATAAGCCGTCATTTCATTTTTCGTTCTACGATAAACGATCTTAACGTTTGCAGCACCTAGCCGGACAGCCGTTGTAGCTGCATCAATAGCCGTATTTCCCGCGCCTATAACGGTTACCCTTTTACCAACTAAATCATCGGTTAATTCATCCATCTTTGTTCTTTTTACAAATTCAATGGCGTCATATACACCCTTTAACGTTTCCCCCTCAATCCCTAGATGAGGGACATTACCCATCCCGACGGCTACAACAACTCGGTCAAATTGGTTCAGTAGTTCCTCTGTCGTAATATCGACCCCTACAACTGTATTCGTTTTAATGTCGACATTCAGTTGTTTTACTTGCTCTACTTCCCACTGAACAACTTCCGTCGGCAATCGGAATGAAACAATACCGTAACGGTTTAATCCACCTGCCTCTTGTTGGGCTTCAAATATAGTTACTTCATAACCTAGTAAACTTAACTCTCTAGCTGCCGATAATCCTGCTGGACCACTACCGATAATGGCCACTTTTTTACCGTTTTTTTCTCCTACTTCAAATAACGGTTCCCTTTGTTGCATCGCCCAATCCGTTGCATAACGTTGTAAATGACCAATTGAAATCGGTTTCGTTTCGTTATTTAGAACACAGGCACCTTCACATAACTCTTCCGTCGGACAAACTCGTGCACAACTAGCACCGATAGGATTTGCTTCTAATATCGTTTTAGCCGAGCCTTTTAAATTTCCCGTTGCAATCTTTTTAATAAATTTAGGAATTTCAATGCTAGTTGGACAAGCCTTTATACAAGGTGCGTCATAGCAATATAAACAACGATTGGCTTCTTCAATAGCTTCCCTTTTTGTTAAACCAGGATGAATTTCTTTAAAATTATCAATCAAATTTAAAGAAATTTGTCCTCCAGTAAGTGTACTCATTTAATCCCCCCTAAAGTAAACTCGAGCTTAATTAGGTATTACAGCTTCTTCATCCCTTAATTTTTTTGCCAGTTTGCGTTTAATATATTTGCCATAATCAAGGGAACCTACAAATTGCTTGTCTTTTATGACATATTCGCCCCTCAATAACACACTAATCGGCTCGCCCGTTACTTCCAATCCTTCAAAAGCGTTATAATCAACGTTCATATGATGGGTTTGAGCAGAAATAGTCCGTTTTACCCTTGGATCAAACAGTACGATATCTGCATCGGACCCAACTGCAATCGTCCCTTTTTGAGGGTATAAACCGAAGATTTTTGCTGCACTCGTTGAAATCATATCGACAAAATCATTTAAAGAAATGCGTCCCTTTGCGACACCCTCTGAATATAAAACACTGAATCGATCTTCAATAAAGGGACCGCCGTTAGGTATTTTAGAGAAATCATTTAATCCGAGTTGTTTTTTACCGTTGAAGTTAAAAGAGCATTGATCGGAGCCAATTGTTTGTAGTTGTTTTGCTTTTAATGCATTCCAAAGAGGTTCTTGGTGAGATTTCGGTCTTAGTGGTGGTGACCATACATACTTAGCACCTTCAAAATCAAGTTTTTCCAATGCCGTTTGGTCTAATGTTAAATATGGAGGGCAAGTTTCACCATAGACGTCATAACCCTTTTCACGGGCTTTTATTATTTCATCTACTGCTTCTTTACAAGTTACGTGCACAACATAAAGGGTTGCTCCTGCTACATGAGCTAGTTCGATTGCTCGTTTTGTCGCTTCTCCCTCTAATTCAGGAGGACGTGTTAGAGCATGGTAAATAGGTGCTGTATTGCCAGCTAATTTTGCTTGTTCAACAAGTTCATCTATTACTGATCCGTTTTCACAATGTACCATTACAACGGCACCTGTCTCTTTTCCAATTTTAAAAGCTTTATATAATGTACGATCCGTTGCTTGAAATTCCTTTGCATAAGCCATAAATACTTTAATGGACGTAATGCCTTCCTTTTCTAAAAGAAGGGGCAACTCTTTTTCTGTTTCTTCATTTAAATCACTAATCATTAAATGGTACCCATAGTCAATGGCTGCTTTCCCCTTTGATTTTTCATTCCATTTTTCAATAGCTTTCGATAATTTGGTTTCACCTGCTGTTAAGCAAAAGTCTAAAATCGTTGTTGTGCCTCCAAACGCCGCAGCAATCGTACCCGATTCCCAATCATCATCGGTTACCGTATTATTAAAGGGCATATCTAAATGGGTATGCGGATCAATGCCTCCTGGGAAAACATATTTTCCAGTTGCATCAACCACTTCAGCCTCTGAGTCGATAATCTCCGATGCAATTTGGACAATCTTTTCATTTTCAATAAGGATATCGGCTTTATACGTATCCGTAGCCGTTACAATTGTACCGCCAGTAATGATTTTTTTCTTTGTCATTTAAACCTCTCCCATTCCAAATATTATTGAACTAAATGTGCGCTTCTTTCATTGCCATTTTCGTTTGAAGGTTTAATACTGTTTCTAAAAGAACATCCGCTCCCTTAACACAATCTTCAAAGGTTGTCTCTTCCTCTTCACAATGACTTTTCCCTTTTATACTTGGGACAAAAATCATGGCAGAAGGGATATAGGATGCCATAAATTGAGCATCATGTCCTGCCCCGCTATATAACCGTTTAGATGAATATCCATATCCACGGCAAGCTTGTTCAATTTGATCACAAATGGACGAATCAAAATGGACAGTATCCCGATCCCATAATTTTTCTTTTTCAACTTTACAGCCCGCATCAAAAGCTGGAAGGGAATGTATAATTTCTTCTACTTGTCTAATTTTTTCTGGCAGTTTATGACGGGCTTCAATAGTGAATATGACTTTGTCCGGGATAACCGTATGAATGTTTGGAGTAACGTTCAATCTCCCAATGGTATAAACGAGATCTTCGTCAACCTTTGCTAAATCATCTATAAGCTTTGTTATACATTTATTAGCCAAAAACAACGGATCCTTTCTCATGCTCATTGGTGTTGTTCCCGCATGATTGGACTCACCGAATATACGAATTTCATAACAAACCATACCTAATACACCTTCTACAACGCCTATCTCTATCTGTTCTGCTTCAAGTACTGGCCCTTGTTCAATGTGTAATTCTAAATAGGCAGAGGCTTCTTTTAATCGGTTTTCTTCAGCACCTTCATAACCACTTGTTTGCAATGCTTGTTCAAAGGTCACGCCATCTTTATCTGTTGATTGCAGCATTTTCTGCTTATCAAATTTATTAGATAAAATTCCTGAGCTCATCATAGAAGGTTCGAAACGCGCCCCTTCTTCATTTGTAAAATTGACAATCGTTAATGGAACATCCAGTTCAATGTCATTCTCCTTGATCGTTTTTATTGCTTCTAGTGCCGTTAGAATACCTAGCACTCCATCAAAACGCCCACCTTTTACAACAGAGTCAAGGTGTGAGCCCATCACAATCGGAGGTAGATTGTTTTTTCCTGGAAGCGTCGCATACATATTGGCCAAATCATCTACCCGTATTTCCAATCCTAAGTCCCGGCAACATTCATAAAAATAGTCTCGTGCTTGTACATCCTCAGCTGATAACGAAAGCCTCGTTACACCACCGTTTTTAGTGGCTCCAAAACGACTAAACATAATGATCGATTCCTTTAATCGAGCTTCATTACATTTGTACATCGAACAACCCTCCAATTGACTATGTTATAATTAGTAACATATGGGTTTATTGTTAATTATATGCTCCGTTATCTTCCTTAGAATTTAAAAGCGATAAATAGCTTCAATTCCCTCTTCATGTTCTAAATTTCTAAATAAACTCAAAGGTCCTAATGAAAATTTTTTGCCCTTAAACTATTCCATTTAAAAAAGAAGGGAAATTCATTATATCTCTCTTTATAAATAGTAAATTTGCGCTAATAATTTCGAGTTTAGAAGAATAATATGAATAACACTAAGTTTACATGGGGGTTTATGGGGTTGGAAAATGTGAGGGCAATTGCTACTTTTCAGCTAATTGGTGAGGAAGTTTACCGAACAAATACCTTTATTCAATTTGGAACTTCCCGAAAGTCATTAGGAGCTGTTGTGATGTTAAATCCAGGTTCGGCTCATTTAAAAGGCGAGGCAAAGAAAAAACTCATTATGAACGGTTCCCATACAGATGAAACAACATTAGACAATACCATGAAACAACTAGTTCAATTTATGAAAGCCACTCATTCCGAGTTAGAAGGAAGGCTCCACCTATATAATTTATTTTATGTACGTAATGCAACCGGAATCGAAGCAATTGAGTTATTTGAACACTTAAAAACATCAGGTAAATATCCAACCATTACTTTACCTTCTTTGCTAGAGATGTCCCAACATCCTTGGATCTTAATCGGTTGGGGAGTTGAAAAAAGAAGTAGATGGAGATTTTTTGAGGAAGAAAAAAAAGAATGGCTCCAACTAATCGAGGATAGTGGGATTCCTTATTTTGGAATCCAATCTGAAAATAACGAATACTATCATCCATGTCCAAATGGTCCTGCCAAAGCTGAACGACTTCATCAATTGATAGAGGCATTTAATAACCACATCTATTTATCTTCATTAAAAAAGAGCTAGGATTCCCCTAATATATTAATCAAAGCGAGAGGTATTTTACAAACTTCACTAAACCACTACTTAATAGAAAAAGAGCTAGGATTTAATTCCTAGCTCTTTCTATTATTTCATCTTTGCTATTTTCCTCATGCGATCAACTAAAAAGCCACCTTTAAAAGACTTCGGTTCATAGGAAATGATGAATGCCTTTGGCTCAATTGATTCAACAAGGTCAAATAGCTCTTTTTCTCGATTGCGTTTTGCTAAAATTTCATATTTATAACGATTGCTATCTCGACCTTCTCCGACAAACGTCGTAATAGCAAATCCATTGATTCTTAATGTATCGATTAGCTCTTGATTTTTATTTTGCGTATTGATCGTGACATACACATAACCAATGGCAAGTTTATTTTCAATTTTTGTTCCTAAAAACATGCCTAGTCCAAAACCTACTGCATATACAACCATAGCTAATAAGCTCTGGTCCCCATTAAATACTAAAGAAAGTCCAAATACATAAATGAGCATTTCTAATATCCCAAAAACAGCTGCAAACATCGTTAAATTCTTTACTAGAAAAATGGTACGTAATGTTAATAACGGTACATATACGAGTTGTAACACTAGTATTAATAAAATATTGGTCATTGGAAACGCCTCACTAAAAATAAGAGTTTTACTTCTATTCCTTATCCATAATTAAGTATTCTACTCGTAGGAATGGTTATGTTCTAGCCCTATTTTCAGCCTATCTTTTAAACAAATTATTGAAAAAAGCAGTACTTTAAGTTAGTATTCCTACTTTAATTTTCCCTATTTTTCAAAAATCAAACAACATAGGTATACTAAGGAGTTCCTTTATTATTCACGATAAAATGAGACAATTCCTCTTTAAACTTTCATATGGGAAAATTTTGTTCTGTCTAATATTAATTTTACTATTTGTAAAACTTGAAAAACACCCTCGAACATACGAAGGTGTTTTTTTATGATTATTTAATCGTTCAAAATGGCAACCGCGCGAACGGGAGAAGCTGTTGCATTTTTTAATTTTAATGGTAGTGCACTAAATGTAAAATGTTTATCTTTTGGCAATTGATCTAAGTTAACTAAATTTTCAATGATATAAATAGGGACAGGTAGAATTTTCATATGCACTTCACGAGCCATATTATCATGGGTATCAATATTTGCTAGATCTAATCCGACACATTTTACTTGTTTTTCGATTAGCCAATCTCCTGCACTTGGAGCAAACGCCCCTTCTTCAAAAAATCCTTCTTCTCCCCACTGTCCTGTGCGAGTTCGAATTAATACAATATCATTTTGTTTTACTTTAATACCTTGTGTTTCCATCGCTTTTTCCAACATGTCATAGGTTACTTCATCTTTTGTTTGTTTAAACGGCGTTAAATCTAAATAAATCGCTTCCCCGTAACAGCGGGTTAAATCCATTTCTGCTGTTGATTGACTGTTCCGTATAAAATGTAACGGCGCATCAATATGAGTCCCACTATGATCAGACATTTCTAAAAAACGAGATTCAAACCCTTCACACGGTTCTACATAACGTTGGAATGAATTTTCAAAAGTGGACTCTGGTCTAATAACGATTGGTGGGTGGGATAAATAAGATTTCAATCCATCATAAATTTCTAAAGTTAAATCAATTATTTTCATCAGTAAGTTACCTCCTACATTGTTATAACAACTTTACCACTGACTTTATTTAATGCTTTTTCAAACCCTTTCGTACATTGGGAAAAGGGTACTTTTTCTGCGATTAACTTATCAAACGGATATGTTGGGATGGCAGCTAATTTTAGTACTTCTTCATAATTTCCTCTTGTAATACCATAGCTTCCATTAATAGAAATTTCACCCCGAACGATTTGATCCATCGGAATCGAGAATGATGCGGAGTTAATACCAACAAGCACTAATTGGCCACCACGTTTTAATAATCTCATTGCCATTTGAGGAACCGATGGATGTCCGGAACAGTCAATGATTGCATCATAACCATTAAAGTCTTTTGTTAAAATCTCTTCTTCTGACATATACGTCATTTTTATTCCAATCGATTTTGCTAACTTTAGTCGATTTTCATCAACAGTAGTACCGAGCATATCTACTTGTTCGTTACCTGAACCGATTAATACAGCGCCTACACCAAGTCCGATAGGTCCTGGTCCAACAACTAATACTCGTTTACTGTGAAAATGCTCCACTTTTTTTACAGCGGTATAGCTTACCGCAAGCGCTTCAGAAATCGCCGCCACACTATCCGATACGTTTTCATCAATTGGAATAATATTTTTTATATCCACAACCATCAATTGGGCCATTCCACCAGCTTCTCTAAATCCATAACGTAAAGCTTCTATCGGCGTTTTGATTGTTTTATACTCGTTAAAATCACATCGATTCGTTTCGCCACGAAGACAGAATTCACATTGTCCACAACTTATATAAGGATCGATTACAACTCATTTACTTAAATATTCTGTTGCATTATTGTTCCCAACCGCGATTACTTCCCCTGTTACTTCGTGGCCTAAAACTAATGGATAAGTAACCCAATCGTAGCCTCCATGGCCATAATACATATGTAAATCACTTCCGCAAATACCAACAGCTTTTACCCTTATTAAACATTCATGATCTTTTAACTCCGGTACTTCATATTCAACAAACTTCACATCATGCTTGGCAGCTGAATTTTTTACTAACGCTTTATATTTCATTTCGATCCCCCTCTGAAACGACTTCAATGACTTGATTTAGAATATTGTTCTTTTTCGATTGATAATCTTCTACATCGATAGACTCCCAATTATAAAAACCTTGTTTTGTCTTAATACCTAACGAATCATTTGCACATTTCTCTTCGAGAATTGGTAAAGGGGTAGTGCGATTTTCAAGGGTTGGATATACGTATTTCGTAATAGCTAAATGGGTGTCTAACCCATTTATATCTCGTTGTTCGAGTGGCCCCGTATTTGCTAACCGAATCCCAAGACTCCATTTTGCAATAAAATCTAATTCATCCGCAGATACGATTCCCTTCTCAACTAATGACATTGCTTCCCTGGATAGAGCACTTTGAAGTCGATTGGCAACAAAACCTTCGATTTCTTTCTTTAATAAAACCGGTTTCTTTTTCACCGATTTTAATAAAACCATTACAGCCTCTATTCTCTTTGGATCTGTATGTTCACTTGGCACCACTTCAACTAAAGGTGAAATATTTGCCGGCGAGAAAAAATGGGTACCAATTAGACGGCTTTTTTGTTCCATTGTTTTCGCTACTTCGCTTATTAAATAACTCGAAGTATTCGTGCAAAACGTAACGTTAGAAGGAAATAAATGTTCAAGTTTTGCGAATAAATCTTGTTTAGCTTCCAAATTTTCAGGAATCGCTTCGATAATAAAATCTAAATCTTCAATCGAACAAAGTTCTTGAAGTATCGTAATATCAGATAGCTGTTCATTGTTCATTAATTCGATTCTTTTCTTTTCAAATGTTTCATAGATTGAAACGTCTACTCCGTGGCCGTTAAAATATGTCGCTAATGCAGTACCCATAAAACCGCCACCGATAATTAATATTTTCATCTATACGCTCCTTTTTTTCTTAATCAAGAATAGTAGCCTTAAGACCAACTGCTAAAACACACAGTTCTTTTATTTCGCACAATAAATTTTGATTAGCACCGAGTTGTAATGCATTTGTTTTGTGAATCTCGATGCCCTTCGGATACCCATCACAAATGTTAATAGCATATAAAAGCAGTTCTTTTAAAAGGCGAGATACTAAACCATCTCTTAATGAAGTTGATCGTAGATTACTATATTTTAAAAGTGTATCCGGTGCATATTCGACTAAGTATTGAATCCATTTTGGTAAAACATTAAATTCAGTTTGATAGTATTGAATACATTCTTCCTTTGTGGCAAAAGAAGCAATGTTTTCCTCATTCGGTAATGTTGAATTTTCATCCGTTAATTCAATAGCCTTCGATATCGCCTCAATTCCTGATAGCCAAGTGGGGATGCCACGAGAGATAATTGCTGCTGTTATTAACTCTGCTATTTCGGCTACCCCATTCCCTGTTGTTACTGCCGCATCAACAGCCTGAAGCATTTCTTGTTCTTCACGCCTTGCAGCGAATAATCCAACTAAGAGTAAACATTTCTCCTTACTAGTTAACATACCGTCCTTTACAAAATGTAGTATTGTTTCTTTCAACAAAAACACCCCTTACTTCTAAAGAAAAGCCCTTGTCATGGAACAAAGGCTTTCCTTTCTTAAAATAAATAAGACCAACATAAAATGGCAGCGATATAGAAAATACCTACAAATAACATAATCATAACTAAATATCCCATAATATCTTTTAATTTTAGACGGGATAAAGCTAATGCCGGTAAAATCCAAAACGGTTGAACTATATCGTTCCAAGCGTTACCTAACATAACGGCCATGGAGTTCTGTGCAACAGATGCCCCTAATGATTGAGCAGCATCGATCATAAATGGACCTTGCACTGTCCAGTGTCCACCCGCAGACGGTGCAAAAAAGTTAATAAAGAAGGAACTAATTAATCCCCAAAATGATAAAGTATGTTCTGTTGAAATATTAACGAATAAATGAGCAATGGTATCAACTAGCCCAGAAGCGGCCATAATCGCCATAATACCTGCATAAAACGGGAATTGTAAGATAATTCCTGATACCGTTTTAATTCCATCATTAATATGTTCTACATAACGAGCCGGAGTTCCAAGTAAAAGTATCCCAAGGAATAATATAATAAAGTTAATAATGTTTAAGTTTAATGAATTTCCGTTTACGAAATAGAAAATTGAGTAAACAATACCTAATATCCCGATCGTATAAGCTAAAATTTTACTGTTGTTTAATTTTGTTGCAAACGTATTATCTTCCAATAATTTAGGCTTTTCCCCTTGTGGTTCAGCGTATAATTCTGGATTAATTTCAATAACATTTTTAGGATCCTTCGGGTGTAACATAGCATTAAAGATTGGTAAAACAATTAATAGAACAATTGTTAGAATAATCATCGGTAAACTAAAAATCGTTTCAGCCAAGTTAATAAGCCCCATTTCCCCTTCTAAGAAATGACCTGGTGTTGAAATTAAAATTGGTATGGAAGCTGATAATCCTAAACCATAAAATGTAAAGCCTGAATAAGCTGCAGCAATAATTAACGGATAGTGAACTCCCTTAACCCGTATAGCTAGCTTTTTTGCAATAATTCCACCGACGACTAAACCAAATCCCCAGTTTAAATAACTACCGATAGCACCTACAAGCGTTGCAACGATAACTGCTGTTTTAGGTGATTGAACTTTACTCGCAATCTTGTTTAATAATTTATCCGTTGCTGGTGCGGTTGCTAATACATAACCAAATACTAATATAACGGCCATTTGAGTTGTAAAGGCTAATAAATCCCAAAATCCATCACCCCAAGCTGTTGTAAGCTGAGTGAAAGAAATATCTTCTATTAAAAGCGCTAAAATAAATGTTAGTATTGTTAATCCAATTGCAAATACAAATGGATCCGGCATGTATTTCTTCATTAAATTAGTAAAGAAGTTTGTTAATTTTCCCACGGTATTTCCCCCTTATATTTAAGCGTTTACATTTTCTGATTCGAAAATATCCCCTCGTTATTTTTAAAATTATAAATCTACTAAAAACTTTCATTTTACATGGTAAAATATTTAAAAATACTCTATCTGGAGGAACTAATATGCAAAACTTATCTTCAATACTTGTGACAGCTTATGCAAAAGCTCCTCAAGGCACTTCTATGTATGAAGTGTACAAGCACGCAGGGATTGTTTTAGAAATCGATAAAGAGACTCATAAAATTATCGACGCTGAGTTTACTTTTGTAACAAGACTCGCACAAGACTTTTTCAAACGTATGCTTGTCGGTTTTGACCTTACATCCGATATAGATGAATTACTTTCCCGTGTTGAAGAGCATTATGTAACACCATCAACCGGTTCTGTCATTGTAGCCATTAAATCTGCCCAAAAACGATACTTAGAGAAGATTAAACAATAGTATCAGAAACTGCCAAATGTTATATTTGGCAGTTTTCAACTATGGTCGAAATTCCTAGTCCCCCCGCAATACATAAAGTAACTAGACCATAACGTTTACCGGTTCTTTCTAACTCGTGAATTAATTTTGTCATTAAAATAGCCCCTGTTGCGCCAATTGGATGACCTAATGCAATGGCTCCTCCATTTGGGTTCACTTTTTGAATATCTAAATTTAACTCTTCGATAACTGCTAAAGACTGAGCTGCAAACGCTTCATTTAATTCAATAACATCGATATCTTCTATCGTTAAATTGGCTTGTTTCAATGCCTTTAACGTTGCAGGTACCGGTCCAATCCCCATAATGGTTGGATCTACTCCAGCTGCAGCCTGAGCAATAATTTTCACTTTAGGTTTTAAACCTAATTGGTCTGCTTTATCCTTTGACATGACTAATAATGCTGAAGCACCATCATTTCTCCCGCTACTATTACCCGCTGTAACAGAACCATCTTTTCGAAATACAGGTTTTAATGTTGATAGTTTTTCAATAGAAGTAAGTCGCGGATGTTCATCAACGGAAAATACTGACGTTGATTTTCTCTCCTTCACTTCATACGGGATAATTTGACTTTCAAAATGACCTTCCTCAATAGCGTGGTGGGCACGGTCTTGGCTTAATTGAGCAAAGGCATCCTGGTCATCACGAGATATTTTATACTTCTGTGCGAGGTTTTCTGCTGTTTCCCCCATCGTTTGAATGTTATAATGCTCAGGTTGTGACCCCGGTTGACTTTCTGTATTCGGATCGAGAATTAAGCCGTTGCCTGCTCCGTAACCATAACGAGCATTTCGAATATAATAAGGAGCGGTACTCATCGATTCTGTTCCACCAGCAATAACGATATCACTTAACCCTAAAGCAATTTGTTGAGCGGCATTATTAATCGATTGTAAACCCGACCCACATTGACGATGTACGGTATAAGCTGGTACTTCGATAGGTATGTTTGCGCGCAAAGCAGCAACGCGAGCTACATTTGATTGATCTGCACTTTGTTTTGCTTGTCCTAAAATGACTTCATCTACTTCACTACGATCGATCCCTGTTCGTTCTACGAGTGCACTTATTACCTTTTCAGCAAGATAATCAGCTGTTTCATTTATTAATGAACCACCTAATTTCCCAATCGCAGTACGAACTCCGTCGATAATTACAACTTCCTTCATAACGCCTTTCCTCCTATTCAAGCGATTTTATAAACTCCGCTTCTGTATTTTTTTCAACTTCCTCAAGCCTTACTCCCGGCATTAATTCCGTTAAATGCAAATTGCCGTCCAAATATCGAAATACCGCTAATTCAGTAATAATCATATCCACACTTCTATTAGAAGTAATAGGATAAGTACATTCCTTCATTATTTTACTTTTTCCATCCTTAGATGTATGTGTAGTCGTGACGATTACTTTCTTTGCACCTTCTAGTAAATCCATCGCCCCTCCAACACCGATAATATTTTTTCCAGGTACTGCCCAGTTTGCGATATGAGCCTCCCTATCAACTTGTAGTACTCCTAAAATAGCGACATCTATATGTCCACCACGAATCATGCCAAATGAATCTGCGCTATTAAAAAAGGATGATCCAACCCCTTCTCCAACCGGTTGTTTTCCAGCATTCACTAAGTTTGGATCCATCTTTTCTTCTAACACATCTTCCACACCGAGCATGCCATTTTCCGTGTGGAAAAATACTTTTTTATCCTCTACATACTTTGAAACTAAAGTCGGAATACCAATTCCTAAATTGATGACTTCTCCTTCTCGTAGTTCCTGTGCTGCCCTTTTTGCAATTAATTCTTGTATTGGGTTAGCCATTGTCAACTACACCTTCCTTTGTTAACACTTTTTTAGCAACGATCACTCCGTCAACAAAAAGATGGGGTGTGACAATTTCATCGCTTTTTAATTGACCAACTTCTACAATTTCATCCACTTCAGCAACAACGTATTGTGCCGCTGTAGCCATTATTGGATTAAAGTTCCTTGCCGTTTTATAGTAAATTAAGTTTCCAAGTGTATCCGCTTTATGTGCTCGAATGATTGCAACATCTGCTTTTAAAGCTTTCTCAAAAACATATTCTTCTCCATCAATTACTTTTATTTCTTTTCCTTTTGCAAGATCTGTTCCAACGGAAGTTTTTGTATAATAACCACCAATTCCAGCTCCACCTGCACGAATGGATTCAGCTAATGTCCCTTGTGGCATTAATTCAATTTCAAGTTCTCCTCGTTGATAAGCTTCACCAACGTCACGATTACTAGTGAAATAGGAGCCAATTGCTTTTTTCACCTTTTTTTGTAGAAGCAGTTTTCCTAATCCTTTTCCCTGCTCACCTAAGTTATTGCTTATAATTGTTAGGTCTTTTACATTTAATTCCACTAATGCATCGATTAACGTTAAGGGCGCTCCAACAAGTCCAAAACCACCTACCATAATCGTTTGGTTGCTTTGAACAGTAGCCAGCGCCTCTTTTTCTGTTTTGAAAATTTCCATTGTTGTCATCACCCCGTTATTTCTCTATTAACGCATCACTAATCTCAAACCAAGATGGAATTCCTGCAGTTAACAGGCAAGCATATCCTAACTCGGCTAGTTGTGCTTCTTGGACGCCTACATCTCTTGCCTTTTTAGCCCAAACATCCGTTTCTTCGTTATTTAAAGTTGTTGTATAAATACCCGTCATTAAAATATGTTTCATTTGTGTTGTAACACAATTTGTTTCAAGCAATTTCGCTTTTAAAACGTTTACATCTGTACAATCAGAAAGGGTAGCCAACTGTTCAAAATAGGATCTACTTTGTTCTGTTTTTGCAAACTCACCATAAAAACGAATAATCTCTGAAACCTTACTTTCATGTGATATTTTTATAGATTTTGTTTCCGTTAACTCTAAGGCATATTCGAAGGATTGCAATCCGATTTGTAATGCTTTTTCACCTCCGTAGTGATATGCCACTAATAAGTATTCCGCAAGCTCTTCTAACGTAGCTCCACCATCTATAGAACCTTTTGTATGATAAACCATGCTTCGTGCATATAATCGTGCGGCATTCATCCCAACTAATAAAATATCTTTCTCTTTAACTGATAAAGCGCCAGCAGACATTGCAGCTCCTCGAAGAGCAGTATAATGTTGTAACATTTCTGGATTGTAGTCGTACATTTTTTGGACCCATCCAGGAATTACGCCATATACTTTTTTAAAGTAGTCGAGTCCTAATGACACGTGATATTCCCCCTTAGAAAATAAAAAATGGCCACACTCCTCCCGACAACGAAAAAACGTATGTCGCTTTGAGGAATGCAGCCAACTATTCGAATCGGTTATAAAAGGAAAGTTCGTTTCCTTACGCCTCTTCGATAGGCTATACATTTATGATTTGATATAATATTTGCATAATTTTCGCCAAATTTCAACTCTTTTTTACAAATTTTTTAGAAACTGAACGATTGCTTTATTTACTTCAGGTCGATTAGAAAATACCAATGTATAATGGTTGCTTTGTGATGTAACTTTATGAATATTTTTAGCAAATTGTAGAGTTTCACCGTAATGCTCTGCTAAAAATAAGGCTGGATTCGTACCAATGTTACCTTCTGAGTGAATTAATAAAATTGGGCATTGAATTTTTGAAAAGACTTGTGAAGGATTATAGTCAAAGAAACTCTCTAAATCTTGACGAATTTTTATTTCATCTGATTTATTTTTCCAGTAGCCATCCACATTGGCAATTTCATAATGACCAACACTTTCAAGATGTTCAGTCCATTCCACGCCGAGACGACCATATATCCCTTTAATTTCCTCTATGTAGCTTTGGGCATTTTCGTATAACTTACTAATTCGACCTAACGAAGGTTCAATAATGTTCCGTTGATGATCCGTTGCAGTTGCCGCACCATCCAATAAGATGACACCTTTCACATCAGATCGTTTACGTGCAACATTTGCCATAATAAAGGCACCCATGGAGTAACCCATTAATATAGGATTTTCGATCTCCAACTGTTCTAAAAGTGCAAGAATATCTTGTGTATGTTGTTCAATACTTGTATTTTCTGAAGCTGGTCCACTATTTCCACGCCCTTTTAAATCGACCGAAATAAAACGATAATCGTCTTTTAGCAGTTCCGCATAATAATGCATTTGTTTATGATTACCCGTTAACCCATGAACGGCTACAACTGTTCCTTGAGCTCCTGGATAATCTGCATAAAATAATGGTCCCCCATTAATATTCACTACATTTGTCTCCACATCTACCCCTCCTCAATATTAGAATTATTTTTACACTCAGCGTTTTTAATTGTCAAATTTCATTTTCTACCATTAATTTATTATTTTAATATAATTACAAATTCATTTTTAGCAGTGCAGCTATCAACCTTTATTCGATCTTAGCGTATCAAAAAAATACTATTTTTATAGGGGGAGAAAAAAGTAGGAATCCGAACAACAGATCCTACTCCAGAATACAAATATTTAACACCGAAATTTAAACAACCTTTTCTAATTCTTTTTTTATTTCTTCTATTTGTCCGATATGACGCTTTTCATGGTATCCAACAAGGGAAATCCATTGTTTTATAGACAATACTCCAAAACGACGATGCTCGAAAGTTTTTCCATTAAGCTCATCTTCACTTAAATTCTGAATTACTTTTTCTAATGAATCTCTAGATTGGGATAATTTCTTTTTTAACTCTTCTAATGTTTGAAAATTATTCGAAGGATTTAAAATTTCCGGAGCAGCAATTTTTTTAGTCCGGTCTGCCACCATTTGAACAGGAAATGTCCCCGGCACTTCGAATTCATTTTGGTTCAAAGCATGCTGAATTAATCTTACGACATTTTTCTCCATTAAATGTAAATGTTCTAGTACTTGTGCTATACTCCAGTTCCCCTCTTCTACTACCTCGTTTAATTGTGCATCTGTTAGACCCGTTACACTATTCCAAATTTCTTCACGGACATTTTTAATCTCCATTTCCATCCTCCTCAAGTACAAATTGCCTTCTTATTCACTTATTCTATTGAACAATGATTTAGAACCCCAAATTCAAATTAAAAAGGGAGACGCCTAAGCATCTCACCTTTGAAATGGGGTATTCCGTTCTTTTAGGAGGTGGGTGAATAGAGAATGTTAATTAAAAGCATTGGAAGAACAGTATTCGATTTCGATTGATGGAATCATACACCCAACCTCTCGTTCCTCTCCATCGGAATCCAATAATTTGATTTCCAAAAGCAATCATAGGGAAGAACCAAAAACTATTACCGTTTCTTAACCAAATAAAAGTATTTCGGAAGAAACACCGTCTTATTCCACCTACTCCACCTCTGCTAGCGAATTCTTGTTGTTGAAATGTAGTCATTTGCGGTGTAAAGCTTGGTGGTGGTGAAGTTGGAGCTTGAAGTTGACCTGGGCCTCCTCCTGGGAAACCTCCTCCTGGAAACCCTCCTCCTGGACCTCCGCCACCCGGGAATCCTGGAAATCCTCCACCCGGAAAACCTCCTCCTGGAAATCCTGGGAACCCTCCTGGGAATGATTGACGTTGTGGGGACTCATCATTAAAATCAATAGGACGCATTGCAAAATCCTCCCTTCTTTTATGAGCTAACATTAATTTATGTAGGAATAAAAGATAGGCATGGGTTGAGTATCCCTAATAGGCAATTTTCTTTGAAAACTTTTTTCATTTAGTTTGTCTTTTCCCCCTTAAAATCGTTCATCTAATCCACTTAATAAATCCCATATAATTCAATATGTACTTACGAATATTATCCATTTTCTTGAATATGTTTTAACGACATTGCTTTTTCTTTCAATTCCGCCAAACGCTATTAGGCGAACAACTTAGAAGGAGCTGAATTTTATTCTTCAATTTGTCATTCCAAAAGAAAAATATAGTCTATGTCTTGTGAATCCAAGTAAAAAGGATGTCCATGACGTCTATTTAAAGTATTTTGGGCATGCGGTAGAAGGCTCTACTTATTACGACTTTCAACCAACCCACATGCAAACGGATATACTTTTTGGTGAAAGCTATGCAATACTTGAGGAATACAATCATTGGGATTTAGATACAACCTTTCACTATGAAGTGCTTTATGTTTCCGAGGAAGGGGTTATTCTTAAGAAATTTTTTCGAAAGAAATTAGAAAATGTTCACTCCTTCGAATCCCACCCGTTATTTCAATGCGCTATCTGGATCATAGAAGAAACAACAAGTGAATATATCAATGCGGAAGATATAATCCAAATTATTTCAAAAGACGTTTATGCAGCGAAAGTACCTACAAGTAATAGCACGTATCGTCATTTAATGAAAAAAAGTGAATTGTTTGAGCCGTTTTTTAAAGATTTATATACCGAAATGGAAAGCTATTATAACGGGGATAAACGCCACTCTTTTGAAAAATGGGATTTCGCAGAATTTTTACAGTCAGAATATGGCATTCACTTTGAACACTCTGAAGGGGTTGATATCATCCTGTCCAACTGCTTAGGAATAATGCGTAAACTTAATTTAACGAAAGAAGAAATGGCTGAGTATTTTTGTAAATATGTTTTGTAAAGTAAAAAAAGGAAAGTAGTATTAAATAAAAATTTATTAATACTACTTTTTTGATATGCTTTTTCAATTTATTTATCTTTTTGCTCCTAAAGTTTCGAACTATTTTTTACTTGCCACTACTTTTTTATTTGAAATTGAATAATAATAATGCCCTTTTTCTCTCATAAGTTAACACAAGAAAAAAAGTATAGCTTTATATTATTGCTAAAGATAGTAATGATTATTTTAGGCATCATCGATACTAGGACAATTCTTTGCTACAACCATAGGAATACAAGTAGACGTTATGAACCCCATTGAGCAAAGAACTTATAAAAGTGTTTATGGGAAAAAAAAAGCCAAGTACCCACTTCAATTTTTGTGAATACTAAGCTTTTTGCTTAATGTATCTTTAATTTAGCTTCCTTCAAACCAACTAGGAAATAATAACAAACGAGCGAACATAAAATCACAGGAACCATAGCAAAGAACAATACTCGATAAGTTGTATGCGGTTCTATTAACCCTAAAATATAGGGTCCTATTCCTAATCCTAAATCTAGAAAAATAAAGTAAGTTGAAGTGGCTAACCCATAACGATGGGGTTCAGTTACCTTTACAGCGAGCGCTTGAGCAATAGAGCTAAAGTTACCATACCCAATTCCAATTAAAGCGGCAGCTATTAAAAAGATAGCCGAATTTGACGCTTGACTAAAGCAATACATACCGAAGGCAAAGATTATTAAACTTGGGTAAACAATTACGTTCGCTCCCTTGCGATCCATTAAAGGACCTGTAATAGGGCGTGTACATAAAATAACAATCGCATAAACTAGGAAGAAAAAACTTCCCGCTTTTATTAAATGTATACTTTCGGCATAGAACGATAGGAATGACATGACACCCGAATAGGCAACACCAACTAATAACGCAATAAAGGAAATCGAAACTGCTTTCGGTTCAATATAGTTACTTATTTTAAATCCTTTATCTACTGTTTCTAACTTCGCCTTCGTCATTGTATTTACTTTATTTAAATCTACGGTAAAGTACATTAATACACATATGACAACTAAAACGGCGTTAAAAATAAAGACTGTGTTAAAACTTTCAGCATTTTGTGTGAGTAATATTCCTATAAAAGGTCCAATCGCTGTAGCTAACACAGCACTCAAGCTAAAATAACCAATCCCTTCCCCACGACGAGTAGGAGGGATAATTTGTGCAATTAAAGTACCTGTCGTTGTACCGATAATTCCCATCGACATCCCATGTAATAAACGGAGTACAATTAAAGAGGGTATATTTGAAGCAATAAAGTAGGCAAATGTTGTTATAAAAAATGCAAATAAACCTATTTGTAAAGTTCTTTTACTTCCAACAGAAGTAATAATTCTTCCCGTTAATAATCGTCCAAATAGTGATCCAATAATAAAGATACTAGATACTAAACCGGCTGTACTAGTTGATGCATCAAATTTATCTACTGCATAACCGGCAATAACGACGATGAGTAAATAAAAAATTAATGTGACAATAAAATTGATTAATGATATCATGATAAAATTTTTAGTCCATAATGACTCTTTTTCTAACACTTTTTTACGCTCCTATCTTTTTAAAACATTTTGTAAAATACGGTCCAATACTTTTCTAGCGATATGTAACTCTTCCTCTTGTATACCTTCAATACATTCTTCAAATAATGAAGATAACTCAAGTTGTATCGCTTTATATACTTCTGTTCCGCGCTCTGTTAAAAGAACGTATTTCTCTCTTCGATCTTCCCCTTGTCTCGTTTCAATGTATCCAATTTCTATTAACTTTTGAATAGTACGTGTAACGCTTGGTTTTTCAACGCGCGTTTCCTTCGCAATTTCTACTAATGTACAGGATCCCTTTAAGCTGATTAAACGTAATACTAACCATTGTGTGGAAAATAAATTGAATTTTGCCAGTCGACTATTTACCACGTTGACGTAAGGACGATACAGGTCTCTATAACTATCAAAAAGTGTCCGGTTTATTTCGCTCATAAATATCCCTCCAAAAATAGATAGTTAGCTTAACTAACTAATATACTTTATAATATTTTTTTTAAATTGTCCAGTTTGTGTCCAAATATTAATAAATTGTTTTTCTTCTTTTTAAAACCGAAACTTACTAATAAGAAATTCGTATAATAATTATCAACACATTTTTTCTTAAATTTCTAATTAGAAAGGGATG
This sequence comes from Ureibacillus galli, assembly GCF_014836845.1. GTDB lineage: Bacteria > Bacillota > Bacilli > Bacillales_A > Planococcaceae > Ureibacillus > Ureibacillus galli. The sequence continues at coordinate 13,326 of NZ_JACSQA010000028.1, read as the reverse complement.
ATTGGATGTTAGATAAAATTTTAAAAGGTTTATTGGGCGGAAATCATGGCCATGGTCATCGTCGCCGCTATTCAAGTAGTAGTCGTAAACATTATTCTCATAAACATAATTATTATGGTCATAAACACTATAAAAAAGGTTATAAGCGTAGTTCTAGAAGTTTCTTCAGCTCTCGTAGCTTTTTCAGTAGCTAATGTTCCATTATTTTTCGGAAAAGAAGTATGACCAGATTGTAAAAGATTATATTAATCAACAAACAACTTACCAATTTATCGAAATGATTGGCTTAGGTTCTTATGGTGTTGCCTATTTAATTGAAGACGCAATTACAAAAGAGAAATTTGTTCTTAAAAGAATGAAGGCAAAACATACCCAGAAGAAAAAACTACGAAAGAAGTTTTCCCAAGAGATCAGTATGTTGAGAGAAATCGATTTATCGAACGTCCCTTCCGTTTTATTTTGTGGAGAAATTGAAAAAATACCCTTCTATATAATGGAATATGTGGATGGGCAAACCTTTGAAAAAGCCATTTTCAATAATGGAATGCACTTTTCCATCGATCGCTCTCTCCATATAACAAAGGAACTTCTCGAAATCGTTTTAAAAATCCATAAAAAGGGAATCGTCCATCGGGATCTACGTATTCCTAATATTTTGTTAAAAGATGATCAGTTATATATTATTGATTTCGGATTGTCTACTTACATGAAAGATGTTCGTTTAGAGGAAATCAACAATCCTAAGCGTGCCGAAAATTACATTAGCGATCTTTACTTTATTGGTCATTTTCTTCTGTTTTTACTTTATTCAAACTTTACTCCAACGAAAAAAAAGGAACGGAGTTGGCAGGAAGAATTAGAGCTACCCCCACCTATAACAGAATTTATTGAACGATTACTTTTAATTCGTTCTCCATTTAATAGTACCGAAGATGCTTTATTATCCATTCCATTAAAATCCATTAGCCAAGTTCATGAATAAATATTTGATTTTTATTTCAAAAAATTTCAAAAATAAATGTAACAATGTATTTGCTCCTCAATTTTTGTCTATCCTTTTAGGAGAAACAAAGGAGGAAACCACAAATGCTAAAATTTGAATCCGAACTTGAAGGGAAACAAGTAGAATTTGGCTCTTTGCGGGATAAAATTAAACGTTATGGATTTTGTTTAGGAAGCTATTGGGATTATGATCAAGGGTTTTTTGATACCATTCTATACAAGAAAAATGAAGAAACGATTTACTTGCGCCTCCCCTTTGTTGTAACAAGCGGTATGCTTGATTCAAGTAAGGCGCAAATTCAATTCCAAACTCCCTATGTCATCAAACACGTTGTAAATCTTGGCTTAGATTTTGATGAAAGTTCTTTATTAGAAGCTACTGGTTTTAGTCAATTCCAAGATCCCGTGGATAAGGATGCCGAAATTCAAAATAAACATAAATGGGTTATAGCCGGAGAACAAGTTGTTGATAAAGTACTCCAATATATTAATTAAAAAACACCCTATAGGCGAAATGATCCTATAGGGTGTTTATATATAGTTAAATTATCGATTGTTTACTTCAAAACAAAACCTGAAAGCTCTACTCATTGTAGCGGGAACGACAGAGGCATGATTTTCATCCGTTGCGATGAATAACTGTTGATTGATCCTTGTAGGAAGTTCCTTATAAAAATGTACAGCATCTTCCACCATAAATCCTTCCCTCTCCCCTACAATAATATATATCGGACCAAGATTTTTTATATCACTATTTTGAAGAAAACAAAATAATTCTCGATCATTCCACCAAATAGAGGGACTAACAGCAATATAAGTTTGGAACTCATTTGGTCTCGTTAAATAACTCCAAAGGACATAATAACCTGATAAAGAATGGCCATAGATAGCTTGTTGTGACTTATTAATATTATATTGAGATTCAATCATTGGTTTTAATTCTTCTGTTATAAAGGAACTGAAGTTTTCTGCTCCCCCTACTTCCTTAATATGATTCAACTTCCCTTTTGTATGGGCAGGAAAATGGTACTTTTCTGCAGGTGCTGTAAAGTCATAAAAGCGGCGACTATGCATCGTCTCTTCCTGATGACATATTCCAACGACTATAGTACTTTCTACCTTTGTTTTCATGGTATTACGAGATTGTAAATGAACAATTTGTTTAGCTAGTGGAAAATAACTAAGTCCATCGAGGACATAAATAACTGGAAAACCATCCATTGGAGCTTGAATAGGTGGTACATATACAGAAATATCATATTTATAATTTGTATAGTTTGATTCAATGGAGAAATGATGCAATTTTAAACTTCCAATCAAGTGATAACACCTTCCTTATATAATATCGTAAGAAAAACATATAGGTGTGCTTGTCTCTTCATCCCGCAAAATTTTAGCTTGAATTTGGAATACTTCTTTTAACACTTCTTCATTGATAATCTCTTCAGGCGTTCCACATCTTATTATTTCACCTTGTTTCATTGCAATTAGTTCATGGGAATACCGGGCAGCATGGTTTATGTCATGTAAAACCATAACAATCGTACAACTATGCTTTTCATTTAGATTTTTTATAATGTTTAATACTTCCAATTGGTGAGCCATATCTAAATAGGTAGTTGGTTCATCCAACAGTAAAATCTCCGTTTCTTGAGCTAAAGCCATTGCTAACCAAACTCGTTGACGTTGCCCTCCGGATAATTGAGCTAACTCCCGCTGTCTATACGCTACTGTATTTGTAACTTCCATCGCCCATTCAATCATCTCTATATCTTTTTTTGATAGGCGATTAACATTTTTCCGGTGAGGATAACGACCATAGGAGATCAATTCTTCGACTTTTAATTGAGATGGCGCACTAGGTGATTGGGGGAGTATCGCTAATTGTTTCGCAATTTCCTTTGTCGATAAATCATCCAAATTTTGATTGTGCAAATAAATTTCCCCATGTTCTTTTTTTAAAATTCGACCGATTGTTTTTAGTAAGGTGGATTTGCCACATCCATTCGGTCCAATGATGGTTGTAATCTTTCCCTTTGGAATGACCACATTAAGTCCTTTAAAAATGAACGATTTCTCATATCCCGAACTTAAATTGTCAATTTGAAATGCAGTAACCATACTCAACCTCCTAATCTTTCGCCTTTACAAGTAAATATAAAAAGTAAGGAATCCCTATTATGGAAACGACTATACCAACGGCTAGTTCTGCCGGTGCAAAAACGGTTTTACCAATAAAGTCAGCTAAAATAAGTAGGGCTGCACCAATTAGGGCACTCGAAGGAATGATGTATCGATGATGAATGCCTAAAAGTTGTTTCGCAATATGGGGTGCCATTAATCCAATAAATCCGATGCTTCCCGAAACCGAAACACAAGCACTTACTAAAGCAACACTTGCTAGAAGCAATTTTACTTTCTCTTTTTCTAGTTCAATTCCTAAACTAATAATCTGACTGTCTTCCAATTGAAAGTAATCAAGTAAGTGGGCTTTTTTATATACATAAACACCAAATAAAAGAAGCCATGGGAGCATCGATAGAATAAAAATCCAATTCCCGTTATAAATAGAGCCCGCCATCCAGAGGGCTGCCGATTCATAATCAGAAGCGTTCATTTTTAATGAAAGATACATTGTTAGAGCACCAAACCCACTATTGATGGCAATTCCTGTTAATATAAGTCGCTGCATATCAAGTTGCCGTTTCTTTGCTGCAAATAGAAAAATTAGGGCTGCTGCAATAGTGCCACCTACAAATCCGAATATCGGCATCATTAATATAGAAACCCAGCTATTTAAGCTAGCATCCATTAATCTTACTTGAAAGAAGAACATAAAAATTACAACAGCAGTGCTTGCACCAGCATTAATCCCTATAATGCCTGGATCCGCTAGACTATTTTTTGTGATTCCTTGCAAGACGGTTCCCGCTAAAGCCAACCCCATACCAACAAGACCGGCTATCACTACTCGTGGCAAGCGAAATTCAAAAATAACTAAATCAAACTGTTCATTTTTTTCAAATCGTAGAATCGTCTTGACAACATCAAGCACTGACATATGAAAGACACCATTCGTCATATGTAAATAACTAGCTACAAAAATAAGAAAAAGAAAAACAACGATTGTTATGTAAAACTTTCGGGATGATTTTTTAACCACGGCTTTCACCCCCAAATTTTCTAATTAAAAATAAGAAAAACGGAATACCAACTAGGGAAGTGACAACTCCGATTGGCGTTTCATAAGGGAAATTAATATATCTACTCATTAAATCGCATAGCCCTAAAAAGAAAGCCCCTATTACCGCTGAACAAGGAATGATAAATCGATAATCCACACCTACTAGAAACCTTGTAATATGCGGTATAACGAGACCAACAAAGGCAATTTTCCCTACTAAGGCTACAGCAGTACCCGTTAAACAAACTACTGATAACATACTAATAAGTTTAATTATCTTTGTCTTTTGGCCGAGACTAATTGCCGTATCCTCACCTAAAGATGTAATAGTAATCGCCCTTGCTGATACAATGGCTAATAACAAACCGAACAGTCCAAAGGGGATTGAAAGAAATAACATATTTAAATCGACCATATGTACTTTTGTGTTATACCAAGCGCTAACGGTTTGAGATACTTGAAAATACATGGCGACTGCAGTTGCAACGCTACTTAAAAACGTCCCAATTACAGTCCCAATAATGGCTAATCTTACAGGAGAAAGACCATTTCGAATGAAAGAACCAAAGCCAAATACAAGACTTGCTCCTAAAGCTGAACCTAACATTGATAATAAAATCATTTGATAATTAGGTAATCCTGGAAAGAACACCATTACTAACGTAATAACAAAAGCAGAACCATCATTGACGCCCATTAAAGAAGGGGAAGCTAAATAGTTTCGGGCAATACCTTGCATAACAGCACCAGCTACTGCTAGAAATGCTCCAACTAATATAACGGCAATCGCCCTTGGCAAGCGGCTTGTTCGAATAATTTGATGATCGATATTACTAGCATCAAAGTGAAAAATCGCTTCCCATACAGTGATGGCACTAATATCTTTAGTACCATATAGAATAGAAATTAACACCACAGCACATATGAAAATGGGAGAACAGATTAAAATCGTATATGGCCGAATAAAAATAGATTTCAATGTACACACCTTTTTCTTTTAGAATCAGAAAAACTGGCAGTAGAGCTAACTTAATCCACTCTACTGCCTTTATCTATTTATTGAAGAAGTTTTTCCACCGTGATATCCAAAAATTTCATCTTCGACCAAGCTGTTCCTCCTTGGGCTAATGGTTCAATTGCATTCACAAATACTTGGTTGTTTTGTGTTGCCTTAAGACTTTTAAAAATAGGGTTGCTTTGTAACTCTTCTAATGTTTGTGGAGCGTCTGCATTTTCAGATGTCTCAAATTGCAGGAAAATTGCATCTGGATTTACTTGCGCTAATGTTTCTAAAGAAATTTCAGCCTGTGCTTTAACTTGAGCGATTACTTCGGGTACTGGAACTCCTAAATCCTCATATAATACGGGATTTAAGTAGACATCTGCTGGGTAAATATACATTACCCCTCCTCGAATACGAATCACTAATACCGTTTGTTCTGCTAATTGTTCTTGAACCTTTGCCTTTGATTGCGTTGCTTTTTCTTCATAATCAGCAATCATTTGTGCTGCTTCTTTTTCTTTACCACCTAATTGAGCAAGAACAGTTAAATTTTCTTTCCAGTTAGTTGAAATATGAGAATATGGGATCGTCGTTTGAATTTTATTCATTTTCTCAACGATATCTTCTTTCCATTTTGAAGACCCTACAATGACATCAGGATTTAAAGTTAAGATTGCTTCCGCGTTTGGTTCCATTTTGTCACCAATTAACTGTGCCCCTGTTAGTTCTTCAGCTAGATAGGATGGAATTTTGCCTCCAACTTGTAAAACTCCGACAGGTTTTATTCCTAACATCGCTGCATCTTCCATTGATTCTAAACTTGCTGCTACGATGTTTTTAACTTCAGTTGAAACTGTATATTCTTTATTTAAATAGTTAATTGTTTGAGTAGTAGCCTCTGCAGTTACCTCAGTTGCGGCAGATTTACTTGATTGAGAAGACTCTTCTGTAGATGATCCACAACCTGCTAAAACTATTGATAATAGTGCTGCTGCACCAAATATCCATCTTCTTTTCACGTTATAACACTCCTATTTTTTTGTATTATTTAACATTCATTTCTAAAATTTTTATGATTGTGATAAAACAAGAAGCTATTCCGTTAAACATACAAGATGCAATTGATTATCATTCTCATTAAGTGTAATTCTAACAAAGGGAATGTATTTTAGGAATGGACATATTTACAAATTTTATGGACTTTTGCCGAATTGAAGGAAATAAAAAAGCTGTTTCAATAAATGAAGCAGCTTTAACTCATACTATTTTTAAATTTTGATGGTGATAAACCTGTTTGCTTTTTAAAGACTCTACTAAAATAAAAATGATCTATATATCCTACTTTTTCGGAGACTTCAGCAACCGAATATCCACTTTGGAGTAATATTTTTGCTCTCCTTATTCGAATTTCAGTTAAATATTGAATAGGTGACAAACCTGTATGCCTTTCAAATAAATAAGCAAATCGTCTTCTTTCAATACCTAACTGGGAGGCAATTTCTTGTATTGTAATGGGCTCAACATACTGGTCATGTAATAGCCTTACAGCCTTGTCCATCAAGTTACCATTATCACTTTTTTTTGTGGAACTGATTAAAATTGTTTCCAGCAATTTTAAAAATAATTGTTTACAAGTAATTTGTGAAATATTGGTCGGTTTTATGTAATTTTGCATTAGCTGATGGGTAAGTTCAGAAAGAAGTGCACTATCATCGATTGTGAGTGAAAAATGCTGATTAAAATATGGAAATTTGCTAATATCGTCTCCCTGTATTTGATAGTGTATAACCGCATACTGCCATATTTCTTCACCGATTACTTCTATGTCAATTTCCATTTGTGGCCCTGCATGGACTATCGTTCCTGCTGATATGTAATAAGGTGTGCTGTTCAAACTAAACTTTGCACTACCGTTTAACGGGATAATGATTCCTGCACGTTTTGCTCCTGTATAACGACCACTATCTCTGCTTCCCTTCGGCATTGAATTCATAAACATATCTGTAAATACAACGGAAGCTTGGGCATAATACTCCGTTATTAATTGAATGGGATAATGCATTGTAAAACACCTTCTGTTTCTATACATTATGTTTCATTTTAAGTATAATCCTTTTAAAAAAAGAATCCACCTGTAAAAAAGGCGGATTCTTCCTTCCGATTAACTATATTGATGCTGATGTAAACGGGCGAAAATACCATTCTCCGCTATTAATTCATTATAGGATCCATCTTCTTCAATTCCATTTGGAGTAACAACAATGACACGATCCGCATCTTTAATTGTCGCTAGACGGTGGGCAATAACTAAAGTAGTTCTGTTTTCAGCCAGTTCTGCCAATGAGTCTTGAATAATTTTTTCTGTTTCAGTATCCAGCGCAGAAGTTGCCTCATCTAAAATTAAAATTGGTGGATTTTTTAAAAACATTCGCGCAATGGCAAGACGTTGTTTTTGCCCTCCTGAAAGTTTTAAACCACGCTCTCCAATTTGAGTTTCTAGACCTTCTGATAGACCTTGAACAAACTCTTCTAAATGGGCTTTTTTCAAAGCATGCTGAATTTCTTCCTCTGTGGCTCCTCGTTTTCCATAAGCAATATTTTCTCGAATCGTTCCTGTAAACAGGAATACATCTTGCTGTACAATTCCAATTTGTTCGCGTAAAGAACGTTTCGTCATATCTCGAATATCGATTCCATCAATCGAAATAGAACCACTTTTTACATCATAAAAACGTGGTATTAACGAACAAATTGTTGTTTTCCCTGCACCCGATGGGCCGACGAATGCTGTCATTTCGCCTGCTTTTAACTCAAAGGAAATATTGTCTAAAATCGTTTTATCCTCTTCATAGCCAAATGTAACATTCTCAAACTTAATGTCACCTTGTAAATAAGGTACGTCAATAGCGCCTATTTTATCTTGAACTTCCGGTTGCTCACTTAACAGCTCTTGGAATCGTTTAAAACCAGCCATCCCTTTCGGATACAACTCAAGTAACGCACTAATTTTATCGATAGGCTTAATTAACACATTCGTATAAAGCACAAAGCTAACAAGTTCCCCATAAGATAATTGGTTATTAAAGCTTAACCATGCCCCTACAACTAATACGACTAAAGTCAATAGTCGAGTCATCATATAAATACCCGAATGGGTTCCTGCCATTACTTTATAGCCAAATAGCTTTGCTTTTTTAAATAATCCATTTTGTTCACGGAAACGTTCCATTTCAAAAGCTTCATTTGTAAAGGATTGTACTACTCGAATACCGGAAACACTATCTTCCACACGACCGTTTACTTCGGCAATTTTCCCATACATTTCCTTCCAAGCTGCATTCATTTTCTTATTGCTAAAGGTTACGATCCAAACTAAAAATGGTACGGCAACTAAAGCTACCAATGCTAAAGTCGAATTAACATTGAACATAATCGCAAATGCCCCGATAAACGTCATAATAGCGATAAAAAAATCTTCCGGACCATGGTGGGCAAATTCCCCAATATCGAACAAATCATTTGTAATACGACTCATAAGATGGCCCGTTTTATTATTGTCAAAGAAACGGAAGGATTGTTTTTGTAGGTGATTGAATAAATCCTGGCGCATATCCGTTTCAATATTAATACCTAATTTGTGGCCTAAATAGTTTACGATAAAATTTAAAAAGGTGCTTAATACATAAACAAGTAATAATAAAATACTTACTTTAACAATTGTCCCCCACTCATTCGTAGGCAATAATGTATCAATAAACCATTGAACAGCAATTGGGAAAGCGAGTTCCAAAATTGCTACAATGATTGCACTCGTAAAGTCGACGATAAATAAACGTTTATGTGGTTTGTAATACGAAAAAAACTTTGAAAGCATAGATGTCTCCTCTCATTTCGGTTTACGAAGTATTTTCCCACTATTTTATCTTATATGTTGTTGAATTGTTAGATTAATTTTTAAATTTATTTTAAGTTCAATATTTTTACTAACTGCTCATTTAAAACGCTTGCCTTTTGTTGGAATCCATCATTATACCATTGAATAATCATTCCTAAAATAGCATTTGCCTGATAGGATGCGTAAAAGTTCGGATCAATACCCTCAACGACATGAAAATGTTCTTTGGCATCTTCTGTAAATAGTCGCTTAGTTTCCTCAAAAAGTAAATAGTAATAAGTTAAAGGCACATTTTTAGAAAAAACAATGCGGTAAAACTCTTTATACTTCTCAATATGATGAAAAATTCGTATCGTCGACGGATCCAATTCACTTGTCTTAATTTTTACAACATGACGATAAGGTTCTTGGTAGGAGTTGGCTAAATCCTCCATCATTTCTCTAAAATACTCTTCAAATAAATCGCCTACTTGAGAATAATGTAAATAAAATGTTCCCCTGTTAATTTTGGCACATCTACATATTTCAGAAATTGAAATAGATTCTAACGGTTTATTTTTCAATAAGGTAAGCAAAGCTGTATGAAGAGCTTCCTTTGTTTTTATAATACGTAAATCAACTTGCGACAAAATTTATTTCACCTCTTTATAAACAAAAAATTTAAATTGTGTTCATTAATGAACAGTATACATGTTTTTGCTTATTGAAAGCGTTTACTTAATACATTTATAATATTTATTGTACAGATGTTCAATAAAATTTCGGAGAGGATTTTAAATATGAGATTACAAGATAAAGTAGCTATCGTTACTGGCGCTGCATCAGGTATGGGAAAAGCGATTGCAGAAGGTTATGCAAAAGAAGGTGCGAAAGTCGTTGTATCAGATTACAATTTCGATGGTGCGAAAGCTGTAGCGGACGCGATTAATGCAAATGGTGGCATTGCAATAGCTAATCGTACAAATGTTGCTGAATTAGCAGATTTAGAAAATTTATTCAAAGAAACAAAAGATGCCTTTGGTAAACTAGATATTTTAGTAAATAATGCAGGAATTATGGATGGTATGGAGCCTGTGGGTGAAATATCTGATGAAAAATGGGATCGTGTATTTGCTGTAAATACTACTGGTGTTATGCGTGCAATGCGTATTGCAACGAACATTTTCCTAGAGCAAGGTCATGGTGTGATTGTTAATAATATTTCTGCAGGTGGATTACGTGGGGCACGTGCTGGTGCAGCTTATACTGCTTCTAAACACGCAGTAACTGGTCTAACAAAAAATACTGCTTATATGTATGCTAGCTCCGGCATTCGTTGTAATGGTATTGCTCCAGGTGGAGTAGCAACAAATATTAGCGCTTCTATGACAAACATTTCTGAATTTGGTGCTGGTCGTCAAATGACGGGAAATGCTACAATGCCAAGGGTTGGTCAACCGGAAGAAATTGCTCAATTAGCAATCTTCTTAGGTTCTGATGAATCAAGCTTCGTTAACGGCCAAGTGATTGCTGCAGATGCTGGTTGGCTTGCTTACTAAGCATTATTTAAATAAATTTTACGAGTGTAGGTAAAGAGATTGTTCCTTTGCCTACACTCTTTTAATTATTTATTTTCCACCGACTCTAAATAACGATAAAGGGTTGATTTGCTGATACCTGTTTCATTTTTTATATCGAGCAATGAGTATTTCCCTGAATGGTACATTGAAATCGCTTTTTGAATACTTTCATTCGATTTTTTAGGACGACCAATTAATTTACCTTGTTCTTTAGCATGGGCTAGTCCGATTGTCGTTGACTGTTTTACAATGTCTAATTGAAATTCCAGTATAACATCCATCATTTCTTGTAATGAAAAATCTAATTTCCCCTTACTTTCAATACCCTCTTTTAAAAATCGTATCGTTACCCGATCTTTTTTACATATTTTTAATAGTTCCATCAAATGTCTTGTTGTATCTGCTAATACAAACATTCTTTCAACAATAATTGTATCTCCTTCTTGTAGTAACATTAGCAATTGCTCAAGGGCTATACGTTTTTTCGGAGATCCATGTTGTTCACGAAAAATTTCATTACAACTTTTTAGTACATGTAACTGATTTTCACATTGGAGATCATTATAAAGAGGTCTAATATAACCGTAAATCATTTTATCGCTCCCAAACCATTTCCCAAAAAGGTTCCCTTTTAGGAATATAGGTGTTATGATAATCAAAGAATTTTTTTGCTTAAATTTCAAGCAAGCAACTAGTTATGTAAAGGAGAATACCATGCAAAGTATAAAACAACAATGGTTTGGTAATGTGCGTGGCGATATTTTATCAGGAATTGTCGTAGCACTTGCACTCATTCCAGAAGCAATCGCCTTTTCTATTATAGCTGGCGTGGACCCTATGGTAGGTCTTTATGCATCATTTACAATGGCTGTTACGATTGCATTCGCGGGTGGAAGACCGGGAATGATTTCTGCAGCAACAGGCGCGATGGCTCTTGTAATGGTTCCATTAGTTCGGGACTATGGATTACAGTATTTATTTGCAACAACGATTTTAACCGGATTAATACAAATTCTTTTTGGTGTTTTTAAAATTGCAAAGTTGATGAAATTTATTCCAAATGCCGTTATGATTGGCTTTGTTAATTCTTTAGCAATATTAATTTTTATGGCCCAAGTTCCTCATTTTATCGGCATTTCAACAATGACGTATGTATTCGTCGGTATAACACTTCTTCTTGTCTATACGTTACCACGTTTTATAAAAGTCATTCCAGCTCCACTCATTGCAATCGTTCTTTTAACAATCGTTGCGATATATGGCGGCTTTGAACTAAGAACAATTGGGGATTTAGGATCCATAACTCAAACTTTGCCATCCTTTCTCGTACCTAATGTTCCATTTAATTTTGAAACATTACAGATTATTTTCCCGTTCTCATTATCCCTCGCTATTGTAGGTTTAGTTGAATCATTATTAACTTCCCAAATTGTCGATGATATGACTAGTACGGAAAGTAATAAAAATAGAGAAGCTCGTGGTCAAGGTATTGCCAATGTTGTTACTGCTTTCTTTGGTGGTATGGCAGGGTGTGCCATGATCGGCCAATCTGTTATAAATGTTAAATCTGGTGGTAGGGGTCGTCTATCCACATTAGTAGCGGGCTTATTTTTAATCTTTTTAATTATCGTTCTCGGAGATTTAGTGGTTAAAATTCCAATGCCCGTCCTTGTTGGAATTATGATTATGGTCAGTGTTGGAACCTTTGACTGGAGCTCCTTTAAATATTTGGTTAAAGCGCCTCGAACGGACGTCATCGTCATGTTAACAACTGTTGTCATCGTTGTTTGGACCCATGATTTATCAAAAGGAGTCATTGCTGGAGTGATTTTAAGTACGATTTTCTTCGTCGTAAAAATTTCTTCAGTCAAAATTAAAAAAGTAGGAAACAGGTATATTGTATATGGACAGCTTTTCTTCGCCTCAACTGATACTTTTGTTGACTACTTTAAAAACGCTGAAATTACGAGCAAACAAATTCAACTTGATTTCTCAAATAGCCGAATTTGGGATGATTCCGGCGTTGGTGCGCTATTAAAAGTGGAAGATTTATTAAGGGAAAAAGAGATTCAAATTGAAATCATCGAATTAGATGCAACAAGTAAAAAAATCATTTCAAAATTACAAGGAATGTCGCCATCTCATTAAAGGGGATTCGCATGTATAAACAGTTTTTACTCGCGGCAGATAGTTCTGAAAATGCTGTCCGCGTTGCAAAAGAGACGATAAAAATCGATTCTTTTCAGAAGATTCTATCATTGATGTAGTTTATGTTGCAGACTTAGAAAAGGCAAAGTTGGACGTATTACATTCTTCTTCTAGTGACACGTTAAATTTTGAACGTCGTAAAAAATTATCCAAAATAGAACAACTGTTACGCGAATCAAGTACTTCTTATAAGGTGATTATTCTACATGGTACTCCAGGACCTTAAATTATAAAATATGCCAATGAACAGCAAGTGATTTAGTTGTTATTGGTAGTCGTGGCTTAAACAGCTTACGAGAAATGGTACTAGGTAGTGTTAGTCAAAAAGTAATGAAACGGGTAAATTGTCCCGCATTAATAGTAAAGTAAACAAAGTAAGGGCGTCTTATTTGAGACGCCCTTTCAGACTGTAGACAAACTCGAAATTTCGAGTTTGCCTACAGTCTTTTTTCTTTTAAAATAAAAGTAATAGTTT
>NZ_JACSQA010000027.1 GCF_014836845.1 Ureibacillus galli | reverse complement strand
AAGCCATCTAATCGCCGCTTAAAATAGGTGGCGAACTCCCTTTTAATTAAACTGTCTACTTTATAGGGTTCAGTTCAAATAGTACGAAAAGTTGCCTTTTATTTGTATTAAAATTTAAATGTTTTGACGATGTTTTTTAGTTCTTCAGCCATAGAAGCTAAATTTTCTGCAGATGCAGCAATTTCTTCCATTGAACTATTTTGTTGTTCAGATGCAGAAGCAATTTCTTGTGTATTACTTGATGCTTCCATCGAAATTTCAGAGATATTTTTAATATCTTTGACCATTTTCTCTGACACGTTTTTAATTTGTTCGCTTTCTTCTAATATTTCTTTCATATGGTCTGAAACTTTATGAACTGATAGCGCAATATGTTCAAATTCTGCCCCAGCCTGTTCAACTTGTTTTTTACCGTCTTTTACAGCGATATTTCCTTCATTCATTGCTGAAATAGATAATGCAATTTCTTGTTGAATTTCTTTAATTAAATTACTAATTTGTCCCGATGCTTGGCTAGATTGTTCTGCCAATTTTCGAACTTCGTCAGCCACAACAGAAAAACCTTTTCCATATTCCCCTGCTCTTGCAGCTTCGATTGCTGCATTTAATGCTAATAAATTTGTTTGATCCGCAATTCCTGTAATGACAGATATAATATCATTTATTTCGGATGATTTTTTTCCTAAGCTATTAATTGTTGCTGAAGCGGAGTTCGTTTTATGTTCAATTGTTGTCATATGATCAACTGTATTCGAAATCACCTTTGTTCCCGAATTAGCCGCTTGAACCGCATCATTTGATAGTTCGTTTGTTCTTTGAATATTATTTGTAATCGTTGATATCCCGTTTGATATGTTCGTCACAACTGATTTTGCATCGTCGGTGAAGTTAGCTTGCGTTTCAGTTGTTGATGCAATAGTTTGGATGGATGCGGCAATTTGTTCAGTTGCTCGAACGGTTTCCTCCGAACTAGCAGATAGTTCCTCTGATGATGAAAGAACTTTATTGGAAGCAATATTTATTTCAGAAACTAAATGTTTAATATTTTGGACCATTACATTAAAGTTGTTGGCAAGTTGACCAAATTCATCTTTTCTTTTTAAATTGACTTCTTGGACAGTCAAATCACCAGAAGCAACCTTATCCATTCGAGATGCAATTGTAAGGATAGGCTTTGTAATGCTTCGTACAATCAGAGTGGAAATAAGAATGATGATGATCGCAGCTGCGCCAATCATCCATAAGCTTGCATTTTTTACAGCATTGGAAACAGCTAATACTTTACTTTCAGGAGTGTAAATCGTTAACCCATAGCCAGTAGTCTTGATTGGTGCATATGTACCAATAAATTGTTCACCGTCATAGGAGAAATTCGATATCCCTGTATCTGAGATGCTATTTTCTAAAATTTTATTAAAGCCGCCCACTTTAAGTTCCTTTATATTCTTTCCGAGGAAATCCGGTTCAGGAGAAACTTGTACAAATCCTTGTTTATCTACTAAAGTAATCATATTGGATGTTTCTTCATTGTTTAAGTATGTATCTACTAACAAATCAAAGTTTGCTGAACCGGCTAATATACCAACAATTACTCCACGATCGTCTTTAATCGGCGTTGCAGAAACGACAATTCGATTCCCTGTTGCTTTTGATGTCAATACTTCTGAATAAACCGATTTTCCACCAAATGCAGTAGGTACATAACTGCGGTCGCTGTAGTCTTGACCAATACTATCTTTCATTGTATGGGCAATTACAATACCGTCTCGATTAATTACATACATCGTTTCAAAAATATCAGAACGATCTTCTAAAAACGTAATATAGGGAACGAGTCGATCAGGATCCATTGACTTCATTACATCCGTAGAAGCGGCAATTTCCATTTCAGACATTTGGGACTTAAACCAATCATCAATGGATTGGGCTTTATTTAATACAAGGTTGTGCATAGCATCTTTTTCTTCATCGATAAGAATTTTACTATTGTTGCTTTGGATAAAAAAGGCAACTGCTAATAAAGGAACAATGGATATCAGTAAAAAAGCACTAATAAATTTACTCCGAATACTCGTTTTACCTTTTCTTAATTTTTTCTTTTTTTTCAAAGCTTTTCCCCCTTTGTATTCACAATGCTCTTGTTAGATAATCCGTATGAATAGGATTAAAATTTTGGAAACCCACCCTTTCTCCTACTAATTATCCAAATACATTATATAATGGAAATAGTAGAAATTAAAGATATTATTAGAGCATTCATACTAAATTGAAAATTGAATCGACTAGAAAATCGAGGACTATAGTTCTAATTCAATAAAAATAGACACTATAGGATAGTAGTGTCTATCAATCTCAGATTTTTTAATTCTTTAAAAGAAGTGCATATTTTTCTGAAGTTGTAAGCTTTATTGTAATAGAATCTTTCGTAGTAGATGCTTGGATCATAAAGGGAACTCCTGTTGTATTTTGGAATCGAAAATCTAATGAACCATATGACACGGTCGCATCTCTTCCCTTAGGAACATAACCTATATCAATTGAATGGTGATGTCGCTCAACGTAATGAACTCCTAATTGATCGACCGTATTAAATAATGTTGAAGACGTTTGGCAAATACCTCCACCAATTCCCATTTCAAATTCCCCGTTGACAATTTCTAAAGCTGGTTGATAGCCGGTTTCCTTTGTCCGTGGTCCGACGGTTGTATTGAAGGAAAAAATATCTTCTATTCCAACGATCACATTGGATATCGCATTTGCTGAAAGTTTGATGTTAGATGATCTCCCTACATCAGTTGAATTAAAATAAGTTGTATAGGATGCAATCACTACGTTATCTAAATCGGCAATTTCACTTTGATGATATCCTGATTCGGTCATATAAATTGGAAGTTCTATGTTCCCTCCTGTCTTAGATACAGCTAATATTTTTTCCACAAGTTCCTTTTCCTTTAAAATGACTTGTGGTTTTCCTTTCACTAGTTCTCCATTTTCATTTATTTTATCCAGTACCATTCTTTGGTCATATCCTGGTTTATTAACGGTACCACGAGCTAATTCCATTGCTAACTGTTCAATTTCCTTCTTATAACGATCTAAATTTGTCGAAAATCCTAGTTCAGCAGGCGTAAAGGAAAAAATGATTTCCTCCGTTGATGGATCGATTAAGTGAATAATAGAAGTTCCCTCTTCTATCTTTTCATCAGTACCATTCTGTTCTTTTGTTGCTTCCCTTTCTAATTCTTCAACTTGTTGTTCTAATTGGGTAATTCGTTCTTTTAATTGTTCCTTACTGCTAGTAGATTTACTACACCCAACTAAAATTAGGGAACATATCATTATCATGTAAATTTTTTTCACGGCCATCCCCTTCATAACACAGAAATATTTCCCTAGTGTATTCATGAAGGTTTCGATAGGTCTCAAAAAAGGAGAAATAAGTCATTAGTGAAAAAGAGCAGCACGAATCCACATCAGGTTTCGTACTACTCCTCTTAATCATTATTTAAAAATTCAGCAGTTATATCATACCCGCGCATGTAGTCTGGTGACCCAGGAAAGCTTTGCATAAATCCGTGGATATTACCGTCAAATCGGACAAGTCTTACTTGAACGCCTGCTCGTTTAAGCTTTTCTGCATACAATTCTCCTTCATCACAAAGGGGGTCATATTCTGCAGTGAAAATTAACGTCTTCGGCATTTTAGCTAAATATTGGTGATCCACAAAAATTGGCGATTCGCTAGGGATATCAGATTGCATGTGATGAATAAAATCCGCATGGCTTTTTGTAATATCTACACCATATTTACCGTTATATAGTTCTCTTGATTGATATTCGCTTCCCTTTATTTGTACGTCTAAATCTGTAATTGGATATTGAAGTACTTGCTTTGCAAGTTGAAATTCTCCCGTAATGATGGACTTTAAAACGACCATCGTTGCAAGATTTCCTCCTGCACTTGGTCCACCGATAACTACATCGTTTGTTCTACCTCCTAAATCATGTGCATGTTTCATGACCCATTGGGTTGCAAAATAACAATCTTGAAAAGCACTAGGCGCGGGATAATCTGGAGAAAAACGATAATTGACAACAATGACTTTGTAACCGGAAAGGGATGATAAAAGTCTGCAGGAAGTATCATAAGACCCTATATCTCCATTAATAAATCCACCTCCCGGAAAAAATAAGAAAAGTGGATAGTAGTCATCTTCTTCATCTGGAGTATAAATGCGAATTGGAATTTGATTGGTTGTCGATTGAATAAATGTATCTTCCACCTTTAATATTTTTGGTTTTTTTTCGTTTGAGCTGATTGGAACTCCTTTAACCCTTGCGTGAGGATGATTTTGAAAATATTGTTCAATATAATGATGCAGTGGCATTGTAAATCTCCCTTCTATTTTTGTATGTACAAAAATTATTTTTTACGATGATATTCTGAAATTTGAATGACACGGACGTTTTGTGTATTCAGTTCATGATATATCCCTCTGCTATCAGTAAAGGAAATATATTGATCCCGTTCACTTTGAATAAGTCGTTCAGCTAGTTCCTGGGATTCCACATGAATAAATCTTCTAATATAATGTTGTTCATCAAAAAAGTAGGTCACTTTAAATTCTTTCATCTTAACCACCTTTATTCATTCCTAATCATTATGTTATCCAATGAAGAAATCTCTACACATAGAAAAACCAAGTTAAAGGAGCGTCACCTCTTTATAACTTGGTTGCATTTGTTTATTTCGATTCATCTTCAATGAAATGAAGATTGGATACATATTGAGACATATGAGTCTTTATTTCACTATACAAAATTTTTGCATTCGGCAATTGCTCTTCCGTTACTTTATACAATGGTAATATTTTGTAGTTCTTCCAATTTTGGAACTCCACATAAGTAGGTAATAATTTAGGATGATTGATTTCAACCGTTGTATAAGTTTTTCCCTCTTTATCGTAAGTGATCGTTTTCTTTACATCCAACTCAAGTAAAGCACCAATTTGTCGATAAATTTCATCTTGAGATGATAAAAAGTTCCCTAAGGAATGGATGACAAAAGTTTGATTTCCGGTTTTTCCTGTATACCATTTAACAGGCTGTAATACATGGGAATGATGGAATAAAATAATGTGGACACCTAAATCGGCAGCTAATTGAGCGATTTTTTCTTGGTTTTCATTTTGAGTTCGGCTATATTCATCTCCCATATGTAAATTGAGGACGATAATATCGGATGTTTCCTTTGCTTTTTGAATATCAACTTTTATTTTTTCTTCATCGATATAATTGACTAAATAATCCTTTCCTTCAGGTACTTGAAGACCATTTGTACCATATGTGTAACCTAAAAAGGAGAACGTAATTTGATTAACGGTTAATGTTTTAATTTGCTCTGCTTCTTTAGCGCTTGTCGATGCACCGATATAAGTGATTCCTAGTTTATTCCAATAATTAGTAGCATTTAAAATTGCTTGTTCTCCACGGTCTAATGTATGATTATTAGCCATATTGACAACATCTACACCAACTTCCTTTAATACATCCCCTACTTCATAAGGACTATTAAATTGTGGATAGCTTGAAAGTCCAATATCTTGGCCACCAATTATACTTTCACTATTTGCAATAGTAATATCTGCTCTTTCTAAAAAAGGTTTTACCTGAGCAAACATGTCAGAAAAACTATATTGATTATCTCCAATAAAAGCTTCTTGATAGATTGGTTCGTGTATTAAAATATCTCCTATAGCTGATAAGGTAGCTGTATAAATTTCAGGTTCCTTTTGTATTGGAGGTGCAACTTCTTCGGGTTTTTCTACAAGTTGTTTCGAGTCATGGTTATTAGCACAAGAAGTTAAAACGATTACAAATATGAGCAAAAAATACCTTTTTAAAATAGAGGACACCTCCCTTTTGTATTGGAAAAATATGAAAGTATAACTATATAATAACCAAATATTATCATTTTTATTATTTTTTACAATTGTTTATCCTTAAATCAATTACATTGTCGTTTTAAATGATATGTTTGAATTTATTTTCATTTCCGATGAAGTAGTATGCTCACCTATTAGTCTTTTACCTCATATTCTAAGTTTAAACGAAATGAGGGGATACGCGAATGAATGTAGAATTGTCCGCACTTCATTGGATTTATGTTGTATTTATCGTATTGATTATTGGTTTTATGATAAAACGTCGTGATACAACGCTAATATGTATTATAGGAATTTTTATTCTTGCCATTGTAGCGACTGGTGATTTTACGGCATCCATAAGTGGTGTTTTTAACAGTTTCATTTTTGCAATACAAGAATTATTATCGACGATTCTAATCATTTCCATTATCGTCGCGATGAGCAGGGTATTAATGAAAACTGGTATTAATGAAGTGATGGTCGCCCCATTTACGAAAGTCATTAAAAACCCTACGCTAGGCTTTTGGACGATTGGGATACTAATGATGATTATTTCTTGGTTCTTCTGGCCATCCCCAGCAGTTGCACTACTTGGGGCAGTTTTACTTCCAGTTGCCATACGTGCAGGATTACCTGCATTAGGAGTAGCTGTGGCGATGAATTTATTTGGTCATGGGATTGCCCTTTCCAGTGATTTTATTATCCAAGGTGCTCCGAAATTAACGGCCGATGCAGCAGGGATTCCTGTATCAGAAGTTGTGACAGCTAGCATTCCGTTAGTGATCGTAATGGGGGTCGTGACGACAGTTGTTGCCTTTATCATGTTACGAAGAGATATGAAGCTTGGAAAGATTGAAATGGTTGGTACATTTGATCGTGAAAAACAAGATGAAAAGATGGATGAAAAGTTATTAACGATTGGGCAGCGGAAGTTTTTTGCTATTTTAATACCTATCGCCTTCCTATTAGATGTCGTGGCGATGTCCATCTTTAACCTTTCTGGAGGAGATGCGACAGCACTTATAGGTGGCACAACAGTATTCATTCTTATACTACTCGCACTCTTCGCCCATAAAAATGAAGGGTTGGAGAAGACAACCAGTTATTTAATAGAAGGTTTTCAATTTGGTTTTAAAGTATTTGGTCCTGTTATACCTATTGCCGCTTTCTTCTACTTAGGAGACTCAGGGTTTTTAACGATTATAGGCGAGTTTTTACCAAATGATTCCCAAGGAATTGTGAATGATTTAGGGATTGCGCTCGCTTCCGTTGTGCCCTTAACAGGTGAAATCGCTGCCGTTACTCTTACAGGTGTCGGTGCGATTACTGGATTAGATGGTTCTGGATTTTCTGGAATAACATTGGCGGGTTCGATTGGTAGTTTATTTGGTACTGCTATTGGAGATGGTACTGCTACTTTAACTGCTTTAGGTCAAATCGCAGCAATTTTTGTTGGCGGCGGAACCCTTGTTCCATGGGCATTAATTCCAGCTGCAGCAATTTGTAATGTAAGTCCCTTTGAACTTGCTCGTAGAAACCTTATTCCGGTCGTTGTAGGGTTAGTTGTGACAACAATTGTAGCAATGTTTTTAATTTAATAATATTGTGGTGGGCATCACATGATGATAGCCCACCATTTTAATTGTATACAGTAGTGATTTACGCAATGTTTTCGTGGGTTCGTTTCATTGTCATTAAAATGAAAATTCCTATTACTAATATCCCAGCTAAGAGGAACATTCCCGATGTTAAGTTAAACATGCCTAATATGGTAGGGCCTACAAAACCGCCAAGAGCAGCAAACGAATTGACTAAAGCAATTCCTACAGGTGCTGTTGATTCTGTAAAGAAAAAAGTTAAGTAGGCAAAGAAACATCCTGTAAATCCATATAAACCTATGGAAGTCAGGGATAAGAAAATTACCATTGGAGCTACTGTTGTTGAGACGGCACACCCAATAAATCCAACGACGGCAATCGTTAAACAAATCATTAAATGCTTTTTTAATTTTCCCGTTCGGTCTGCATTCCACCCGACAAAAAGGGCTGCTGGAATGGCGACTAATGATGGTAGCATCGATAGCCAACCGATCTCAAAATTTGTCGTATGAATTTCTGATAATGATTTAATAATAGTAGGAATCCAAAAAGATAAACCATAGATAGCCGTGTAGGCTGCAAAGTAAAAGGCAGAAAGTTTCCAAACGGTTAAATCCTTTAACATCTCCCGTTTCGTTGGTTTATTAATTTTGCTGCTAGCGATTCTTTCTTCCTCTAATTGTTGTTCAATCCAATTTTTTTCTTCTACCGTTAACCATTTAGCTTCTTGCGGTCTATTTGTTAAATAGAATAACACGATGACGCCGAGTATTAATGCAGGTATCCCTTCTAAAATAAACATCCAACGCCAACCCGATAAATTTGCCCATGTAACATGGTCAATAATCCAAGTAGATACAGGTGCACCGATTAACCCACCAATAGGGAGTGCTAATATTAATATAGCTGTTGCTTTTGAACGTTCACTTTTTAAGAACCAATAAGTAAGGTATAGAATAATACCGGGGAAAAATCCAGCTTCTGCAACACCTAGTAAAAATCGAAGGATATAGAGATGTGTTGCATTTTGAACAAACCCTGTTAAAATAACGATAATTCCCCATGAAATCATAATCCGGGCAATCCAAAGGCGGGCACCGACTTTATGCATGATCATATTACTGGGAATTTCAAAGAAAAAGTAACCGATAAAGAAAATGCCTGAAAGAAGACCAAATACCTCAGCCGTTAATGCTAATTCTGCATTCATTTCTAATGCAGCAAATCCCATATTGACACGATCCAAATAAGCGACAATATACAAAATTAAAATAAAAGGTAGAATTCTTAAGTTGCGCTTTCGTGTAATAGATTTTATGATCGCATCATTAGTCAACTGGTTCCCTCCATTTTAATGTGATTCCAAGCTTTTCACTTAATTGTTCTATCGGCATATCGACTAGAATCTCATTGACGTGAATCTCACCACTTTCAAAGGAAAACACAGCATAATCTGTAACGAGTAAATCGATGGATCTGATTCCACTTATCGGATAGGTTAATTTTTTTACGATTTTCGAAGTACCATCCTTTGTAAATAGAGTTGCTGCTCCAATGACTTTTTTTGCACCAACGACTAAATCCATCGCTCCTCCTACACCGAGAATAGGCTGGTTCGGAACTGCCCAATTGGCGATTTGTCCCTTTGTGTCGACTTGTAAAATTCCTAATACCGCTACATCCACATGTCCACCACGGATCATCGCGAAGGAATCGGCACTACTAAAAAAAGAAGCTCCTTTCGTAATCGTTACAGGTTCTTTGCTCGCATTAATTAAATCGATATCTAATTGGTCAATCGTTGGAGGTGGACCGATTCCTAATAAACCATTTTCAGCTTGTAAATATACTTCTTTATTTTCGATGAAAGCGTTGACTAATGTTGGAATACCAACTCCTAGATTGACAACTTGCCCATCCTCTAATTCTTGAGCAATACGTTCAGCAATTTTGTAACGAACATCATTGTTTAACATATTGATCTCCTTCTTTCTTGTAGGCGGTTTGGATAATATAATCAACATAAACATGAGGTGTCACAATTTGCTCTGGGTCCATTTCACCAACATCTACGATTTCATCGACTTCTGCAATGACAATATTCGCGGCTGTAGCCATCATAGGGTTAAAGTTTCGTGCTGTCATATGGTAAATCAGATTTCCTAGCTTATCTGCTTTCTTTGCCCGAATAATTGCGATATCGCCCTTTATTGCTTTTTCAAAAATATAACGTTCCCCATCAATAACCCGCTCTTCTTTTCCCTTTGCTAATTCCGTTCCGACAGCTGTTTTTGTATAAAATCCACCAATCCCTGCTCCTCCGCATCGAATGGCTTCTGCCAATGTTCCTTGGGGTAATAGGTCGATTAATAATTCCCCCTTTGACCAAGCAACAACTGCCTCTCGATTTATCGTAAAAAAAGATCCAATAGCTTTTTCTATTTGACCGCGAATAAAAAGTTGGTGAAGACCCATTCCATAATCTCCTAAATTATTGCTGACAATATGTAATCCCTTTACACCGGATTCAGCAATGAGATCAATAATGGTTAACGGCGTACCGGAAATACCAAATCCACCAACTAGAATTTTTTGGCCATCTTTAAATAGAGAAATTAAATCGCGAACATTCTCTAATACCTTTTGTTTCATGTTTCCCCCTCTTCCACTCATAAAGTGTTTGTCTTTATATGAAAAGAGCCGACTGAATCAATCGGCTAATCGTGAAGTTTACTTAATGGATAAGGTTGTCCTATCCATTAAGTAAGTAGCGTTAAAATTGGTCATAGATCCCTATTTAAAAGTTTATAACGGGTATTTAACAAATGTTTTAATAGTTCTGAATCACGTTGAAGAACAAATTCGTCAAAACCTTTGTTCGGATATTCAAAAAACCCTTTCCCGGTTTTCACACCAATCGCATTCTTCTGCACTAAATCATTTATGATGGAAAAATCCCTCACCTCAGATTCGATTTCCTTTTGTAAGTTTTGTAAGACAGACGACCAAACGTCTAATCCACCAAAATCTATAATTTTAAGTAATCCAGAAGCAGCAAATCGAAATCCTGGACCATCATATAAAGTTTTTTCTAAATCTTCCTTTGAAAGGACACCATCTTCTAAAAGAGATAATGCTTCACGTGCTAGCGCCACTTGTATTCGATTGGCAGCTAAACCTGGAACTTCCCGCTTGATGATAATTGGTGTTTTATTGATAGATTCAAAGAACGTTTTGATATCATCCACAATCTGTGTGGATGTTTCTTCTGATGGAAGTAGTTCTACTAATGGAACAATTTGAGCTGGATTAAAAAAATGGGTTAACAATAAACGATTGCGATGTTTTTTAACATATAAGGCGATATCGGATAATTTCAAGCTAGATGTATTCGAAGTTAAAATGGCTTCGGGTTTTGCAAGAAGGTCTAATTTTTTAAATAATTCTTGTTTTAAAATTAAATTTTCTGTAGCACTTTCAATAATTAAGTCGGCATCTTTTAGATGATTTAGTTCGGTAGAATAGGATAAGAAAGATACCGTTTCCCTTTCAGAAAACGGAAGAGGATATCCATTTTCGTTAAAAAGTTGGTAATAGGTTTTCAATTTTTCTTTTGCGTTTTCCAGTTCAACATTTGATATATCCACTACATGAGTAGGAATACCATGAATGGCGAAATAAAAAGAAATTCCAAAACCCATTGTTCCTGCACCAATCACACCGATTTTTTTCATTCTATAAACCTCCAACGATATTAATAGAACATAATAGCAACAAGTAGTCCTGGAATTGCAGCAATTAAAGGAATAACGACAGAAGTTGCAAAAATATGTTTATAAGCATCTTTATGGGTTAAACCAGCTACAATTAATGTTGTAATCACGACACCATTATGAGGTAGCGCATCCAATCCGCCTGAAGCAATTGCGCTAATTCGGTGGAAAGCTTCAGGATTTACTCCTAATTTTAAATAAAGATCTGTTAAAGTTTCCATCGCAATGGCTAAACCACCGGAGCTAGAACCCGTAATCCCGGCTAATAAATTCGTAGATATAAATAACGAAATAAGAGGATTACCAGGAATGTTTGTTACAATATCTTGAAAAACAACAAAGCCGGAAGTAGCTGCAATTACTGCACCGTACCCCACATCTGCAGAAGTATTAATGATTGGTAAGACAGCATTTGTTGCTCCAATGTTCACCACTTCTTTTTTCTTGTCAATATATTTCCAAAATAGGATAGCACTAGCAACAACGGTAATCATTAACGTATAGAGCACTTCGAGTTTAAACAAATTTAATAGGATAAGTAATAGTGCTGGAGGAACTAAACTTAAAATGATATTCGGTAATTGTTTATGGGCGTATTTATCTTTCGCCATTTCATTTTCAGCTTGTTCAAGATTTTTCATATTTAAATAAGTTTCACCGCGTTTTTCGGCGCGTTTTAATGCGAAATTTAAATACCAAATAAGGATTGGGATAATAACAACTGTAGTAACAATTCCAATTAAAGCTCCGGAAGTTACGGTAGTGTTTAAGTAAGAAATTGGAATGATATTTTGAATAGCTGGTGTACCAGGTAACATCGTCATTGTGAAAGTGGCGATTCCCGGGAAGAAGGCAGCGATAAATAAATGCCATGGAATATCCATTTCTTTAAATATAGGTTTTGCAATCGGTAAAATAGCAAAAATAACAACGAATAAGCTAACCCCACCATACGTTAAAAGAGAGCAAATGAACATAATTGTCACTAAGACTCTTAACTTACTTTTTCTCCCTGAAAGTTTAAGCAAATATTCCGCAATCGTTCGAGCTGCACCTGATTCTTCCATAAATTTACCGAACATGGCAGCGAATAAGAAAATTAAGAAATAATTTTTCACATAATTAGTAAAGCCACTCATATACGCGGTTTGGAAAGTTTCTAATATCGGCATATTATTCATGATAATGACAAATAAACTAACAACAGGTGCAATGATAATAATGGTAAATCCGCGCATAGCAAGGACAACTAACAAAATTAAAGATAGAATGATAATTATTAAACTCCACATAACTGTTCACCTCTTCTTTCACAATAAAAAATAGATTTTAAAATTGTATAGATTTAAATCACTATAGATAATTTCATTTATCCCTCCCTCACCGTAAAGTAAAGTTCTAGTTTGGAAGCGCTTAAAATTTTGCCAAAAGTACTACATTTTCATTTAAATTGAATATTAATACGAATTTGAACCTCCTTTTTTTATTTAACTCATAATATTAGACGAGCAGTTGTTATATTCATTTATTGAAAAGAATAAAAGGATGTTTGTTTACCACAAACATCCTTTTTGGAAAAACTTATTTAGTTTTGTGAGCCATCAACATAACGACCGTATTTAGGAATAGCGATTACATCAAAGTCTATCGCTAATTTTGTTAAGTTATCTGTTAGTTCCTGCCCTTTCATTGGCATACCATGACCGGTAATGGCAATTTGGGGTTTTAAGTCGCTTAACTTTTTTACAGAATCCCAAGCTTGTTGCCAATCGGTCGTTAAATATCGGGGAGGACCGCTTATTTCTTGATCTTGAACGAGCGTTTTAAATAAGGATTCTTGTTTAACTGTCACAAATGCATCTCCAGCAATTAATGCACCATCAGACTGCCGGTATAATGATATATGTCCAGGTGAATGGCCTGGGGTATGAATCCAATTCCACTCCAACATAGAAGGAACGGTACCATCTGACGGTAATGGTTTAACATGGCTTCCTAAGTTAATCGGTTCATTAGGAAAATAAGGAGACATTTTCGCAACCAATCCACCCTCTACAGTAGGATCAGGAGCAGGGTAGCTTTTGACTCCTGTTAAATAGGGGATTTCTAGTTCATGGGCATAAACTGGTACATCCCAATGTTCAATCAATTCAATGATGGCTCCAACATGATCAAAATGTCCATGGGTTAAAACGATCGCATTCGGACGAGCATCTGTACCGAATCGATTTTCTGCTTCATGAATAATCTTATCAGCTGATTTGGGCATTCCTGCATCGATTAATGTCCAAGCTTGGGAATGATTTGTATTTCCGACCATACAGAGATTAACGACTTGGATTGTTAAGGAATAAATATCTGAAGTTACTTCTTGACCCAATCCACTCATTACAGAAGTTACGGGAATAAATTTATAATCTTCACCATAATTCATTTGTTCACTCAAATTTAACACCTTCCTTCTCTACTATTTTTTCTAAAATGTTCTAACCTATTCATTTATATAAAAGAAAAACCCACTTATCGGTGGGTTTAAAAAAATTACTCTGTTAATGGTATTTCGATTTGGGTTGAACCTTTTAAATAGTGAGGATAACTAAAGAAATAAATTTGTACAGGATTAACAGCACCTTTTAAATCAAATTGATAAGCATTTTCTGTAAAACCATTATGATTTTCGTATACGCTAAAACTGTTTTGATAAAATTTATTACCTTTAGCATCTATAACGTCACTAAACAGTTGAACATGATGATCTACTTTTGGTTTATAAGTGACTTCAATGGAATTTGAATCAAGAATTTTTATATCGAAATCTTCGATTGGCGGGACTTTAACTACTTTTTGACGAAGGAAATCAATTTCAACATAATCTTCTCCCTTTGGTAAAGCTTCGATTTGATCTAATACAAGGGTTAATTTTTCTGGTTTTCTAAAGTAGTTACTTTGAATAAAGATACTATTGGTTTCTTCCCGAAATCCTCCAAGTCCGACTAGGCCGTCTTGAATTTTACCCCACTCTTCCCCCTTTTCATCTAATACTTTCAACTGATCAATTTGTAAAATTTGCATTGTATTTTGTCGATCCGCCTTTAATTTCAATTCGGCTCTTAATGGTGAAATCGTTAATGATTGTACATAGATTGTTTGACCGTCGATCTCTAACGGTTTATTTACATCGTAAACTTTAGACGGTTGAATTGGTTTTGTTAAGGTGAATGGAATCGTAAAAGAAGTTTCCTTTGTATCACCGAATTTCAAATAAATTTCAAAATCTGGCTGGGAATAATCGATTTTCGATGTTGCAATGACTTCAAGTTTGCCTTGAATTGTTTTACTAGCTTCCGTATAAGGCCATCCAGATGTCGAGGATCCATTAATCACTTCCCCATTTTGCCTTAGTTGAAATTCTTTTGTCTCTAAATTTGAAAGATTGAAAGGTGCTTCCAATTCGTAAAAAATAACGATACCTGTTTCATCAGCAATTGTACCGAGGATCGTGAGCGTTATGTTGTTTTTCGTTTGCACAATATTTAGTGCTTCAAAGTATTCGTTATCTACAATATCTTTCAACCCTTTATCTTTTGTTATCATTTCTACAAGGGGTGCAAAGCCAGGTATTTTCGCAACAGCATTTGCAAAAGCTGGTGAGACACGAATTGAAGTAACAAATACAATGGCTAAAACGGCAATTAAAGCGACTTGTTTGAAGTAGAGACGAGTTCTTTTTTGTCTTTTTTTGTATTTTGTATATCCATTTTGTCGCAAAGTAGCTAATTTTTCAGTAGGTACTGTAATATTCGTTAACTCTTCCTTTAACTTATCGAAATTGTTGTCGTTCATGACTGTCCCCCCTCATTAAATAGAAGTCGTAGTTTTTTTAATGCAGTGTGTAGCCTTGATTTTACAGTTCCTTCAGAAATGTGTATCTCCTTTGCAATTTCTTTATTTTTTAAATCACAATAATATTTTAAATAAATGAGTTGTTGTTGTTCAGGCGATAATTTTGAAATAGCTTCCGATAGTTCGAGTTTATTAGAATCAACTTGGAAGGTTAGCTCCTCTACGTCCTTTCTAAATTCATACCGACTCTTTTTCTTTTGTATATCATTGCATACATTTAATAAAACTCGAATGAGCCATGTGTTTAGAAATTGTGCTTGCTTTACCGTATGTATTTTACGAAAACAGCGAAATGTAAATTCTTGAATGGCTTCAAGGGAGTCATGTTCATTTTTTAAATAACTAAAAGCGATTCGGTAATGGGTGCTTTCTTCTTGTTTCAATAATTGAAGTAAGGCCGTTTCGTCCCCAGCTATTGCTTTTTTCGCCAATTCGATTTGTTCCATTCATTTCCCCCCTTTATTTATTAGACATTTTCAAATGACAAATCGTTCACTTGAATTTAAAAAAATTTTTGATGATAAATAGAAAGACAAAATAAAAAACGGATGTAAACCTTAAATAGGCTTTCATACATCCGTTCGATTTAGTATTGATTAAATATGATATTCAATCATATCATCAACAAAATGCCAATCATATGGAGTTTCTTGGTATACGTAATAGTTTAACCAGTTATAGAAAAGTAAATGGGAATGGGCACGCCAAGTATTTTTTGGTGTTTTGTTTGGGTCGTTATTTGGGAAGTAGTTGATTGGTAACTCCACTGGTTCTCCTTTTTCCACATCCCGATTATATTCATCTGCTAAAGTGGTTGCATCATATTCTAAATGGCCGGTAATCATAATATGCTTTGTATCCTTAGATTGGATAATAAATGGACCAGCTTCTTCTGAATAGCTTAATAACCGCAGTTCAGGACAGTTACGTACATCATCAATGGAAACCGATGTGTGACGGGAATGGGGTGCCACATATTCATCACTAAACCCTCGAACTAAATCTACCGTTAAATCAGTAATGACATGAGAATAAATTCCTGAACATTTTTTTGGAAGTTCGAATTTTCCGATACCAAAATGATGGTAGAGTGCTGCTTGAGCTCCCCAACAAATATACATACAAGACGTTACATTGATTTTTGCCCAATCCATTATTTCCGTAATTTCGTTCCAGTAGTGTACATCTTCAAATTCCATTCTTTCTACAGGTGCTCCTGTAATAATCATCCCATCAAAACGACGATGTTTAATCTCTTTGAACGTTTTGTAGAAAGTATCTAAATGGGATTTTGAAACATTTTTAGATAAGTATGTAGCGGTATTGAGAAAGGTAACATTTGTTTGTAATGGTGTATTCCCAAGTAAGCGTAATAGTTGCAACTCTGTTTTCTCTTTTTCTGGCATTAAGTTACAAACTAAAATGTTTAAAGGTCGAATTTGTTGGGTTTGTGCGCGGTCTTCCTCCATAACGAAAATTTTCTCTTTGCGCAAAATTTCTCCAGCAGGCAAATTCTTTGGTATATTAATAGGCATTTTTGTTCCCCCGTTTCTTAACTTTCATTTCTTCTTAAAAAGAAAAGATAAATAAAAAACCTCCCATTCCAGCATGAGAATGAGAGGGTACAATTTATACGCGCACTCTTATCTCCCAAGACAAAATTGTCTTGCTGGAATTAGCACCTTTCTAACCGTTTGTTAGAGGTTGCTGAAGCTTCATTGGGCCATGTCCCTCTGCTTCTCTTGATAAGATTGATGAAATTAAAATAATACTATCATGTAAAGCTAATATTTGCAATATTCATTAATTATTTTTCTGTAAATAATTTTCCCGCCAAGTAGATTGTTCTTTTTGGAATATTTCATGTTCGAGTTTTTCATCCCAATTATCAATCAATGTATTCCAAACGCGTACTGAGAAATGATCCAGTTGTTGATCGTATATAATAAACTCAATACAAGGAATATCATTAATTTGGATATCTTCTATAGAATCAATCGATGGGATGACGGACAAATGCTTCTCCTTTTCTCCTTCATCTGATTCTGGTTGTTCATACGCTCGAATTTCCTCCAACACTTGTTCATCTTGAATGGATATTTTCTCTTCTTGTTTATGATAACGATAAAGTTGCTCTGGAAAATCTTCAAATTCGAGTACTTCTTCAATATCTCCATTTAAAAATAATTGGTGAGATGGACTATAAAGCAATTCAATTGTTTTCATATCTTGTTCTTCTTCAAAGACACCGCTTTGTAATTGTTTTTGTCCCTTTTCCGTTTGTTGATAATGGGAATCCACTTTATTAATTAAACCTGTTTTTTCCATTTTTGAAAGTAAGTCTTGTATAAAGAGTTGTTCTACAAGAAGAATGTCACTTAATTGTTCTGCATTCTCAAAGGCGTTGTTCGCAACGGATTGGAGAATCATCTTCATTAATATATCCATTTTTGTACGGGAAACTGGTTTATACGTAATATTGACACTGTGAACAGGTACACACCAAGTATCCGTCTTCAAAATGGAGCTATTCGATTTTTTTATAAGTTGAGTAGATAGTGATTGTTGTAATGAAAGTAATTCCATAAATCCACCTTACTATGTTGTAATCAATAATTCGTTATGATGTCGATAACCGTTTTGTGCTTGGACAATTTGATGTAAGTTTCGATACATGTTTCTCGTTTCTTCCTTTTTCGGACGATTCATAAACATCTCTGTACTACCGATTAATACGAGTAACTCTCGAGCCCGGGAAAGGGCGACATTGAGACGACGGTAGTCTTTTGCAAAACCGATATCCCCATGCTTATTATCGTTGTTACGAACCATACTTACTAAAATGACGTCCATTTCCATTCCCTGGAATTTATCGACTGAACCCGTACGAATATGTAAATGGGGAACGTTTAACTCATGATCAATGAGTCGATTAATCCGCTTTACTTGTTCAGCGTAGAAACTAATTACCCCTACGGATTTCAATTCATCTTGAGCTATAAATCCTTCTGATTTAGCTTTTGCTGTTGCTTCGTTAAGTTCAAGTAGCATAGTACGAACGACTTCTAATTCCGCTTCATTAAATAAGCTTGAACCTTCTTTCATTCGTTCTTCAAAAAACGGTCGTTTGTTTGGAATATCAATCCATAATAAATGGTCATTTCGTTTAATAGATTGGCCCTCCAGTTTATGATCCCGTAATGCATCAGAATCAGGAAGTCCACATTTCAATGAATCATTCCCATTTTTATAGAATGGAGCAATCGTTTGCATAATGTTTTCATGCATCCGATATTGAATCGCTAACATTTTTTTATTTGTTGCAGGTAAGTTTTTATATAGACGTTCGAATAAAGATTCCTCTAATAGTTTTTCCAATTCTCTTTTTTCTTCAAAGGTATCACTTTCTTTTAAGACCGTTTCTAACGTTTCCTCAAATGTGTCATCCCCGATTAGTGGAGGTAATTGGTGGTGATCCCCTACTAGAATCACCTTTTTCCCTTTTAACATTGGTAATAATAATTCTGGCGGTGTAGCTTTTGATACTTCATCAATAATGACAACATCGAAAATCGGATAATTATCCATAAATTCTTTATTGGCAGAAGCAACACATGTAGTACCAATGACGTTCGCATGTTTTACATAAAGTTTTCGTATTTCGTCTAAATCATGTTCGGTAGCTTGTTCTAGTAAGGTTTTCCATTGTAGCTGCATTTTTTGAGCAATCGGAAGCATAGCAATTTTTTTATGCAGTTTTCCGATTTCTACTGAGAGCTCTTCCATTTTCAACTTCGTTTTTTCCAGTTCGAGTTCCGGATGTTGTTTTGTTAACTGTTCTAATTGTTCATAATTCTCTTCAAGTTGTATTCCCTTTGAGTTGAATTCTTTTAATTCGGTAATATATTGTTTTAATATTGTTTGTCCACTCTCAATCTCCCTTTGAACACTATCCAATTCTTGCTGTTTTTTCGATAGCTGTTCATCTAAAAGAGATGCTTTATCTTTGTTTTCCAATAATGTGTGCATTTCATTTTCTAATGCTTCACATATCTGATGAATTTCAGCGATAGAAGGAATAATGTCACCATTTTGAATAATAGACGTAAAAGTTTTTAGTTGTTCTTTAAAATTCGCCTGCGATTGGATTAAGCCTTGTTCTTTCGCTTTTAATTGGTTTAGAGAAGATTGGTCTGCGCCTTCTCTTTGTTTAATTTGATCACATACTTCTTCTTTTATTTTGCTAAACACAAGAAGAGACTCATCAACAAGGGCTTTGTAACGAAGAGTTAACTGATTTAAATATTGCTTTCTTAAATATAGACCTTGGATAGACCGGGCTCCATTTTCTCTCGTAATTTTCTTTTGGGCGAAAGCATAGCTTAATTTCGTTAAAAATTCCTCGATTTCTTGTAAGGAGTAATGATGATTGCTTGGTAAAGGAATCACTTGTTCTTCAATCCCAAGGGTCGTTTTACTGTATTCAATTGCTTTTTCTAAGCGGGCTAAAATATCCTTTAATGATTTAAAAGCTAAAAGTTGTTCATGAATTTTATCCATATCGTAAAACAGTTGATTTAATACATACCCCCGGTGAATCTTTTGTTCTTCAATGAAAGTCTCGATTTCATGTATTTTTTTCATCGACTCAACCGACTCAATAATGGAATAAACCGTATCCGAACTGTTTTCAATACTTTTCAATTCCTTTTGAACATCCGCAAGTTGTAACTCTATTTGCGAGAGCTGTTGTTCTACTTGAATATATTCCAGTATTTGTTTACTTTTTTTCAAGTTCTGTTGAGCTTTTAAAAGTTGTTCTTCAATCAATTGCTTTGTTCCAATGTTAGCTAAAGATTCTTTCAGTTCATTAATCTTTTCTGAAATTCTTTCATAGGAAGCAGTAAGCTTTTCCAACGCTTGCTCAGTTTTTTCCCGTTCTTTTTTTAAAGGAATGATTTTTTTCTTCAGCTGGCTGATCTCTTCTGTTACGACTTTAAGTTCTTTTTCAGCAGCTTCCTTTTTCGCTATTTCTTCTTGCAATTGACTTTCCTTTTGCTTTAAGGATTCCATTTCTGACTCATATTTGGTAATGTCATTCTTTAAAAGTTGTTCTTTTAGTTCGTGTTCTTCAATTTCCTTCGTAATGGCTTCGTAAGTCTGTCTTTTCCAATACTCGGCGACGTTTTCCTCTATAAATTTCTTACCTTCTTCTTCAATACTTTCAGTACGACCATACCGTAAAATACGGATATCTTTATTGTTTAATAATCGGCTAAGGGCATTATCAACAGCTAAATTTGACTGGGATGCAATTAACGTTTTTAAACCAGCTTTTGCATTTTGATAGCAAATTTCAGAAATAACCGTCGTTTTTCCTGTTCCTGGAGGTCCTTGAATGACATATAAATCTTCAGCGGACATTGCTCCACTAACAGCTTCCCGTTGATATTCATTTAAAGGATTATGAAAATCTAGAGAAATATTTTGCTTTCGTTCAACGATTTTTGGAGTATCTTCAAATAAAATGTTTTCAAGATTTGGATTAGCAGCTAAGCCTTCTTTTAAATGTTCAAAACCTTTTAGTAGTCGATTTAATTGGGACTTTGTGGACGCATTACTAAATGTAATGTATTCACTAGAGAAATCAAAGTCATTAGAGCGGGCGAGCTTAGCAACTTTTCCGTTTAATTCAATTTCAATCGTTCTTGACGGTTGATGAACTTTTATAACTTCACCAATTTCTCTAGGAAATCCTTTAACATATGCACTTAAACCCTTTAACTGTTTCCATTGCTTGTCGTCAATGCCATTACAGCGAATGGTTACTTTCGAAAAGTCTTGATTATATTGTAGAAAATGAAAAGTAGCGTCAATATCATCAATGGAAGCATTTTTATATAAAACTTTTAAATACCCTTCCCAACTGGAGATTCGTTTATTTACATAATCAAATCGTTCTTGTGCAACGGGAAGTTGTGCAATCGTCGAAATAAATTTTTCAGAATATGTATGACCACTAATGCGCGATGGCACAAAATGAATGCGCATTTTTTGCCTACGATTCGTTTTAATGGGTGTATTTCTTCCTCTTGTTCTAAAACTTTTTGCAACGAGCCCGTTTTTTAAGTCAAATGCACAATCGATAATGACAACACGGTCACCAAATTTTTTTTTCAGCTTTTCGTTTCGTTTATTATCAAAAAAGAAAGTTAAGTTCAATGTCGTTTGTTCTACAGATTGTTTTTCAATATATACGTCGAAGCCATGTTGCAATTTAAAGAAGGCGTGTTCATCTTGAAAATGTTGCTTTAAAGCTTCTCTAGCGGTATTCGTTAACAAAATAAAACATTTAATTGTCTCCATTGTTCCGATTTGTTGACTCATGAACACACCTCCTTCTCGTCTATCGTTTTTTGCTCATAAAGATTATTATATCAAGATTCAACAGTTCGTGGTAGACGGACAATAATAATTTGAAATTTGGTAAAAATAAAACAGACTAGCTTTTGCTAGCCTGAAAAAGTTTCGTTTTAATTTTTTGTCTTGGCAATTTCTAAATATTTTGCATCCCACTCTGGGTCAACTTTACTTAGAGGATAAGGTCTAAAACTATCTTTTTTCACTAATGTATGAAGTGAAGTAGCCGTTGCAGCAACAGAACCGTCTTCGTGTAAAATTTCATACCCATAGGTCGTTTTTAACTTTGAATGGGATTCTACCCATGTTCGAACCGTTGCAACTTGCCCATAACGCATTGCCTTTTTATATTGAATGGATAAATCCAATACGGGAGATATGTATCCTTGTTCTTCAAGACCAGCATAATTAAAGCCGACATCGCTTACTAATTGAGTGCGTCCAATTTCCATCCAAACTAAATAATTTGCATGGTATACAACACCCATCTGATCTGTTTCTGCGTAACGAATTTCAATTTGTTTTTCACTTACAAACATTTCTTTCACCTCAAATTTATTATAACGCATTTCTTTCTATTTTTAACAATAATAACAGTTGACACATTGGGTGATAATAATGTTGAAATATAGTGAAAGAACATTTTCCTTTATAGCAATTGGTTGGCATTTATGGTAGCATAAAACTCTATACAAATGAAGGACGTGAAATGACTTTGATTAAAATTGAATTACCAAAACCGAACGTTGTGATTTACCAACGTCAACAAGAATTAAAAGAAGGAGATGTGCCGATTACTCCTTACTATGGCTTTATTGATTTCCATAAAATTACCCGTGATAAAGGCGGAATTTTCTTCTTTTACAATAAAGCAAATGAGTTATTATATGTAGGAAAAGCGCGAAAAATACGTCAACGTATTAAGAAACACTTTGAAGACAACGTTTCTCCGATGAAAAATCATCGTGATGAAATTTATAAAATTGAAGTATATGAAATCGAAGATCCGATGGAACGGGAAATATATGAGACATATGCGATTAATACTTTACGTGCAAAATATAATGTAGAAAAAGTATTTTATTAATAAAAGAAGCTGATTAGGGATTTTGCCCCAATCAGCTTCTTTTTAGTTGAATTCTAGCATTTCAGCAATTTGTTTAAAGTCTTCTAATACAAAATCATTATTTTTCATGACATCGTTAAACCAAGGATCAATCGGTTTTTTAATTTGTTCCTCTGGTTCTTGCTCATGATGGAGAACAAAAACTAGATAATCAATCATTTTTGTTCGTTCTTCATAAAATTTAGTACGTTGGTGGAAATCTTTATTTACTTCCACATTAAACATTTTTCCTAAACGAATTATTCCTGCATTCACATGTTGTTCGGCGTATAAGGATGATCCTACAATAGCAAGCTTTTGATTAAAGGATAAAGGCATTTGTTTAAAATACGTCTTCATTAATTCTTCTGTTTGTTGAGCAATTAACTGAAGTTGTATTTTTTGCGCAGCAGTTAAAGTATGTGTTTCTTCAAATACTGGTAAAATCGTATAGGCTTCATCTAAAAGTGCTTTTACTTTATCATAGCGCTCTTGCTCAAAAGGTTCCCCAACTCTTCGATAAATGGTTTCAGCAACGAATAATCGTTGTAAATAGCCTGTTAACAAAATCATCCCGTTATATTGTGTTGTCACATTATTTGTCATATGAAATGACCCCTTTCGTTTTTATTTTGGTCATTTCTTAAAGAAAGTCCCTAAAATCTATCATGTATGACATTACCATATAAAGAAAGAAAACGTCATTCAAAAGCTTTCTTATATATCCTTCGACGTTAATTTTGTCTTTTGATGGGTTAAAAGACTTACTACGATAAATACAAAGAAGGAGGCTAGCACAGGAATTGTTACGCTGTGCATCCCAAAAATGTTCGGAAATTCACTCGTAATATAAATATAAAGGAAAAGTCCAGTAATCATTGATGAAATAACACCGTATTTATTTGCCTTCTTCCAATATAGACCGAAAACAACAGACCATAAAAAGGCAGATTCAAGGCCACCAAAGGCAAAAAGATTTAATGTAATTAAAAATTCAGGTGGCTTTAATGCAAAGAAAACAACGGCTAGTCCAATGACAGTTGTGACGATAAAGCTTCTCTTTTTTATTTGTTTATCTGTTGCATTAGGATTAATGAAATTAAGATAAACATCCTTTACTACAGTTGAACTTACAAGGATTAACAATGCATTTACCGTCGACATAATCGCTGCCATCGGTGCTGCTAAAACAATACCTGCTAAGACTGGGTGTAGAACTTCTAAAGTTAAAATAGGCATGACGGTGTCTGCTACTTCAATTCCCGGAACGACTGGTCGAGCAAGTACACCTATTAAATGCATTCCGAACATGATCGTCCCGATTCCGATTGTTCCGATTAAAATGGCTAAATGCAAGCTTTTGGAATCTTTATAGCTCATTGCACGAACAGCAATTTGGGGTAAACCAATGACACCTAAACCGATTAAAATCCAAAACGTTGATACATATAAAGGAGTTAAAGATCCATCTGAACCAAAGGGTGATAACATTTGTGGATTTTCTGTAACAAGGGAGTTCATAATATTATCTACTCCCCCACCCGCAATAATCGTTCCAATTAATAAAATAATGGTTCCAATAATCATAACGGTTCCTTGCATGGCATCCGTTAAAGCAACGGCACGGAATCCACCAATAATAACATAGACAAGTACTGTCACAGCGAATATTAATAAGGCAACGGTATAATTAAGCCCCGTTAATGATTCAATTAATCGTGCTCCCCCTACCCATTGGGCTGTCATGGATGCAAAGAGAAAGACAATAATACTAATAGCTGAAATGAAAATAACAATGTTACTTTCATAACGCTTTTTTAAGAAATCAATTAATGTAATGGCTTCGTAACGTCTAGAAATGATGGCAAATTTCTTTCCTAAAATCATTAAAACAAAATAGCCTGCTGGAAGTTGAGCCATGGACAGAAGGACCCAACCGAGTCCTAAATTATAAGAAACCCCTGGACCACCAATAAAACTGGACGCACTACCGTAGGTGGCCATCATCGTCATCGCAAGAAGGAATCCTCCCATTTCACGACCACCTAAAAAATATTCTTGCAAGAATGAATTAGAAGTCCGGACTTGTTTGTTTGCCCAAAAACCGATCATAAATATAATAATTAAAAAGACGAGAAGTGGAATAATCACTTGCCAATGAATCATATTTCTTCCTCCCCATCCTCAAATGGTACATCCTTGAAAAATATTTTGATTGTTAACCAAATGAGAAAAATCATAAATATCGAACCAGCTATACAACTATAAAAAAACCATGCGGGAAAGCCTAAAATATATTGATATTCTGTTGGATCACCGGAACCTAATCCGTATGCAAATCCAAACCAAATAGCAAAGTTAATCATTACAAGCGCTACGCCAATTAACGCCTCACGATTTGCGATTTGAAAACGCTTATCTTGCAACTTGATTCATCCTTTCATTTTAAAACTTGAATACTTTTCTATCATACTTTGTCATTTATGGAAATGGAAGATTTTCTAGTAAGTTATTATGAACTGCGCCATTTTCTTTGTATAGATCATGATCAAATTATTCAAAATATGAAGGAAAGAGAAATAAAACGTTTTACTAGAGGGAAATTGTTTTTTTACGCTAACATAATTTGTTATAATAATAGAGTACTCACACATGATTGTGTGTTAATTAGGATGGAGGATTTACTTTATGAAAAAACTTTCTGCAATTTTAATGGCCTTCGCTTTAGCTTTCTCAAGTGTAGGGACTGTTATGCTTGTTGATGATGTTCAAACGGTTGAAGCAAAATCGTACAAGTCCGGTAAGAAAAGCTACAATAGTAATTCTGGTACAAAGAATAATATCCAAGATAATAATACAGGAACAAACTCTACTGTAAATAAATCGACTTCAACGACAAACAAATCAACGAGTACTGCTACAAAAGGTGGGTTTTCTAGCGGTGGCTTAATGAAAGGATTATTTGTTGGTGGACTGGCTGGACTATTGTTCGGTAGTCTTTTCTCTGATATGGGGTTAATCGGGAATATTTTAGGATTTGCGATTAATGCAGCAGCCATTATATTGATTGTTTTCATTTGTATGAAAATCTATCAAATGATGAAACGGAAAAAGGATAAAGAGGTAACAGACAGTTGGAAAAGATAACATTATCTGAACAAGAAGTAATCAATGCCCTTTGTTATTTTCATGCAAAATTTAAACACGTCCAACCGACGGATGTGGAAGTTGAATTAATGTATGATGATGTAGCTGGTTTCACTGCTGAAGCCTATTTGAACGGGCAAATGGACTTTTATAATACAGTGAATTTTATCACTGCTATTCGGTTATATCTTGATGAACAATTGCATCGTGATTCGATTTCTGCAAGAATTGTATTAGAACTTCATGATGATGAAGGAATCATTGCAAATATTGAATGGTAAAAGTTAAGAGGTGTCTTAGTAGACACCTCTTTTTATTTACGACATTTTATTAATAATCTAATTCGGTTTGATCTAATGTAACAGTTTTTCTTACATTCGTATTACGATCCTTTAAATGATAATATTTAATGTTTCCATTGATTAATTCTACAAAAAATTCAATTTCAGCGTGTTTATAAATAGGCCATCTTGTTAAGGCTAGCAATCCTTGAGGCGGAGGAATTTGTTCTAAACAATCCAATATGTTCGGATTGTTAAAGTTTAAATAAAAATAACGCCCATCTCGAAACTTCGCAAGAATGCTATATCTATTATTCATAATTCCTCCCTCTTATATTTCATTATAAAATAATATATTTTATTTCTTTTATTTTATTAACAGTAACTATCGTTTTCAATAAAAATTTCTATTGTATGTAAAATGAATTTTTAGTTCCCCATTTATAAAATACTTTTTTATTTATAATAAAAAACCGATAAGTTCAAATTGAACTTATCGGTTTCTATTTAGAGTAAAATTATTGTGCTGCTTTATTACGAAGTACCATTTGTAGGATACCACCATGACGGTAGTAGTCTACTTCTACTTCTGAGTCGAAACGAGCTAGAGCTTTGAATTCTTTAACTGTTCCATCTTCTGCTTTTGCAGTAACTGTTAAAATATCACGTGGTTTAACATTATCTGTAATATTAACAGAAATTTCTTCTTTACCAGTTAAGCCTAGAGATTCAGCGCTATCACCTGGTAAGAATTGAAGTGGTAAAACACCCATCATTACAAGGTTTGAACGGTGAATACGCTCGTAGCTTTGAGCGATAACTGTTTTAATACCTAATAAGAATGTACCTTTTGCAGCCCAGTCACGAGAAGAACCCATACCATAATCGTTACCAGCTAATACAACTAAACCAGTACCTTGTTCTTGGTATTTCATCGCTGCATCATAAATGTATTCCACATCTCCTGTTGGCCAGTAAGTAGTGAATCCACCTTCTGTACCAGGAGCGATTTGGTTACGGATACGGATGTTAGCGAAAGTACCACGCATCATTACTTCATGGTTACCACGACGAGAACCATAAGAGTTGAAGTCACGGATTGCAACACCATTTTCTTGTAGGTATTTACCTGCAGGTGTATCTTTACCAATTGCACCAGCTGGTGAAATGTGGTCAGTTGTAATAGAGTCACCAAACTTAGCGATTACACGTAATCCATCAAGCCCTTTGATTGGCTCAGGAGTTTTAGATAATCCTTGGAAGAATGGTGGGTTTTGAATGTAAGTTGATTTTTCATCAAATGTGTATAGAGACTCAGTTGATGTTTCAATTTCATTCCATTTTTCGTTGCTATCGAATACTTTTGCATATTCTTTTTGGAATAATTCACGAGTAACAACTTTGTTTAATACTTCATTTACTTCTTCAGTTGAAGGCCAGATGTCAGCGAAGAATACATCGTTACCATCTTTGTCTTTACCTAAAGAATCTTTTTGTAAATCGATATCTACAGTACCTGCTAATGCGTAAGCAACTACAAGTGGTGGAGAAGCTAAATAGTTAGCTTTTACTAATGGGTGTACACGACCTTCGAAGTTACGGTTACCAGAAAGTACTGAAGTTACGAATAGATCTTTGTCTTTAATTGCTTCTTCGATTTCAGGTAATAATGGACCTGAGTTACCGATACATGTTGTACAACCATAACCAACTGTGTTGAATCCGATTTGGTCTAGGTAGCTTTGTAAACCTGATTCTTCTAAATAACCAGTAACAACTTTAGAACCTGGTGCTAAAGAAGTTTTTACCCATTTTGGTGGTTGAATACCCTTTTCAACTGCTTTTTTCGCAACTAAACCAGCAGCTAAAAGAACGTATGGGTTAGATGTATTTGTACAAGAAGTGATTGCAGCGATTGCTACAGCACCTGTTGGCATTTCTACATCGCCATCAGCAAATTTAATTGTAGATGTTTTAGAGAACTCTTCTTCAGTTAAACCGAAACCTTGTACGCCCATTGGAGCAGTAACTGCTTCGTGGTAACGAGCTTTCATTTCTGAAAGTGGAATTAAATCTTGTGGACGTTTAGGACCAGAAAGATTTGGTTCGATTTCGTCTAATTTAATTTCTAATACATCCGTGTAAACTGGTTCTAATGATGGATCAAAGAACATGTTGTTTGCTTTTAAGTAGCTTTCTACAACTTGGATGTGCTCTTCGTCACGACCAGTTAAACGCATATAGTTTAAAGATTCTTCGTCAATTGCGAAGTAACCACATGTAGCACCGTATTCTGGAGCCATGTTCGAAATTGTAGCACGGTCAGCTAATGGTAATTTAGATACACCAGGACCGAAGAATTCTACGAATTTGTTAACTACGCCACGTTGACGTAAAACTTGAGTTACTTTTAATGCTAAGTCAGTAGCAGTTGCACCGTTTGGAAGTTCCCCAGTTAATTTTACACCGATAACTTCTGGAATTGGGAAGTAAGAAGGTTGTCCAAGCATACCTGCTTCAGCTTCGATACCACCTACACCCCATCCAAGAACACCGATACCGTTGATCATTGTTGTATGAGAGTCAGTACCTACAACTGAATCTGGGAAAGTTTCAAAAGTTCCATCTTCGTTCTCTTTAACGTGAACGACTGGAGCTAAATATTCTAAGTTTACTTGGTGAACGATACCTGTTGCTGGTGGTACAGCACGGAAGTTATCGTATGCAGTTTGAGCCCATTTTAAGAAGTTGTAACGTTCTGCGTTACGTTCGAACTCAAGATCCATGTTTGCTTGTAATGCAGAAGCATTACCGTATTTGTCAACTTGAACTGAGTGGTCAATTACAAGGTCAACAGGAATAGCTGGGTTGATTTTATTTGGATCTCCACCTAATTCTTTCATAGCTGAACGTAAAGATGCTAAATCAACTACTACTGGAACCCCAGTGAAGTCTTGTAATACTACACGAGAAGGTTTGAATGGTACTTCCGCTTCAGGATTAGCACCTTCAGCCCATTTTGCTAATTCGTCTACATGTTCTTCTTTAATTACGTAACCATCATATTGACGTAATACAGATTCTAATAATACTTTAATTGAGTATGGAAGGCGTGATACGTTTGCGATACCAGCTTCTTCGATTGCAGCTAAACGGTAGAAGTTATACTTTTTACCATTCACTTCGAATGAAGAACGGCTGTTGTGTAAGTTGCTTGCCATTTTTGTACTCCCCCTAATTAATATTGAAAAGGCTTGCAAAGCTTTTCTCCAGTAATTATCATAAACGATTCTTATACATAAGTAAATTACATTAATTTTATCTTTTGTGATAAGTTATTTTTATGACCTAGTAATTTACTTTGCGCAAATCATTATAACTTACTTTATCAAAATAGAAAAGAGCATCGTATCGATGCCCCTTGATTTAGATTAAAGTTATATAGTTAACTCATTAAGTACGGAATGATTATCCCCTAATACTTTTATTGTATAACTTTCTGCAAACTCGATATCGGCTAAATCTATGTACCAAATAGCATATCCTTCTATATTGTAGGAGGATATTATTTTGTTCGATAAATTATTAAGTTGAATTAGTTTGGCGGGTTTATTG
This sequence comes from Ureibacillus galli, assembly GCF_014836845.1. GTDB lineage: Bacteria > Bacillota > Bacilli > Bacillales_A > Planococcaceae > Ureibacillus > Ureibacillus galli. The sequence goes on along the minus strand of NZ_JACSQA010000027.1, from coordinate 18,220 downwards.
TTAACAGTAATTTGAATATCCCCTTTTGGTTTTACTAACCCGTATAAAATTTTACTATCTGAATGGGCTGAAGGAATTATATTTTCCGCAAGTTCATGAGGCAGTTTCGAATAAGTCCCTTCCCCTGCATTCCACCCTTTTAAGTTTTTTTCCACAATACCGGTTCCAAAATATTGCCCATTTGATAAGAAAAAATAACGTTGCAATTTTTCACTTTTTGGACCATCAATCCATTCATAATCTGCATCCGTTGGAAGAGCTTCTTGCGGACTATCTTTTCCGTCACCAGTGAACTGGGTTAAAGACAAATTGAATATAAAAGCTAGAACAATAACTAAACCAGCAAATAATAAAATTCTTGTTAAACGATTTCGCATCCTTTTTCACCTCGATTACCAGCCTACTTTATTATTGTTTCATCCATTTTCCAATAAATAAGGAAACTACTCCTTTTAGTTCAGGCATTTTTTGAGAAAATTTTAATGTAAAGTATAAAGTTTTCATAAAATGTAATGTATTTGTACGTGCAGCGAAATATTGTGGAGTATAGCCTACCTCCATTAAATAATATTGTAATTTATCGAAAACTTGCTCTACCCATTCAATTAAAATTTCTTCTGGAAAATCTTTTATCATTAGTTTTTCAATAATGGTAACGAGACGTTCATCTTCATCATCAATATAGACAGTCCCTTTCCATAGGCTGTTTTTAATTCCTTGTAAAAGAGTTGGCGCAAATCGCATTTCAAATAAAGGATGGGCAACAATAGCTGTAGCCAAATCAGCTCCATGGGCAATGGCATGCGCCCAACCTTTGTCATGAACGAATCCTCTTACATCGTTTTCTTGCGATAAATAATGGGTGGTTGCCTCTAAAATTTCTTTCGCCTCCTCATCGGATAAAAAGCGAATTTGTGAATCGACATTTAGTAATCCACACAACCATAGCGCAGAAAAAGATCTAATAAAAACTTGGTCAGTATCCCGTTCCCCAATAGAAGCATATAAAAAATCAGTTCCTTTTAGTTTCTTAGTCAGTTGATTCATTTGTACAGTCGTAAATAAATTGTCTGCTAACATTTCTATAAACAGTCGATAATTTAATTTATCTCGTAATTCATCTTCAGGGTAACCGATATTGTTCAACATATTTTCGATAAGAATATCGCCCTTTTCATTCATATATTGTTGTCTTTCGTCATGATTCATATCGAGTAATTTTAATAAAGTTTCTTTCAAAGTAGTATCCTCCTTAGCTAGATGAGCACAATTGATTCAATTGTAAACTTCTAAAAGCTATTTGGCAAAAATGAATAATTGCTAGAGTTAATTAGGTTTTGAATGCATGGGATGAAGCTCAAATTTGTCCTATTGTTTTTTTTATCCCAAATTTTTCAAACTTTCGTTAGAAAACGATTAAGATTAGGAATTTTTAGTGAAAATAGGAGTATTGATTGTTTATGAGGAGGAAATACCCTGATGGTCTTTAAGCACTTATTTTCTTTTTTATCAAAAGTAAAAACGATTCAACATACAATCCAACATTCAAAGGCAGGTAACTTAATACAACTAAAACCGAAATTATATAGAGAATCCATTCATTTTGATAAAAACATGGTTTTGGCTGGAGACATGCATGAGGAAACGGTGATTGAAGGATTTATTATCGTTCCGAAAAATACTTCTGTTTCTATGCAAAATATCACGATATCCCCTACCGCTCAAATGTATGTAGAAGGCGAAGTAGTGCTTCAAAATTGCCGATTTGTCGGTGGGAAAAGCAATATTCATGTAACAGTTGACGGTGGAAAAATTAACGCTTATAACTGTCATTTTGAACAAGCAAAGGAAATGGCTGTTTCAATTATAAATAACAGCAAAGCGATTTTTGAAAACTGTACTTTTATTAAAAATGATAAAGTCCACATTTTAGCTGAGTCTTCTCAAGCGTGTATAGAAAAATGTGAATTCTCCCATGGGAAACATGGAATATGGATTAAAAATAGCTCCCTAATACAAACGAGAAATGTTCATTTACATCATCATTCAAACGCACAAATTATAGTCGAAGATGCCAAATATATTGATCATGAAAGTTTGATTGAGTCTGGTAATGGGATAGGTTTGCATTTATTAGACGCGGGAGATGCATCGTTACAAACGACGGTTTTTCAATCTAACAGTAAGTCCCAAATTTCCGTTCAAAATGGGTATTTAACTGCTAGGTATTGCTCCGTAATCCAAGGGGATTTTACAGGAATATCAGTGACTCAACACGGTGAAGTACAAACTTATCATTGCGTTATCGCACAAAATAAAAAAGCGAATGTTGTCGTTTCGAAAAGTTCAAAAATGAATATCGAATGTTGCCATATTCATAGCGGCGAAAGTATGGGAGTTCAAGTACTGGATGGATCAATAGTTAATTTATATGATTCAAAATTAAATGGACATCGTTCTGCACAAATTTCGATTTCCAATAAGTCTATTTGTTCGATGAAAAAATGTGTTGTAAAGGAAGGCTATCATGTTGGGATTTGTATCGAGGATAAAGGAAATTGTACGATAGTAGAAAGTGAAATTACCCACAATGCCAATTCAGCGATAACCATTTTTAAATCAGAGTTAACGGTGATTAAGTCAATTTTATCCGATAACATTGGGAATGGTATATTAGCAATGTCCCATTCAAAAGTGGAAGTAGATTTATGCAAGTTTTATGATAATGAGATGCCCCATATCGCATGCAAATCCCACGTGCAGATTGGTTTGCTTCAAAGCCAATTTTATAATGGTAAAAGTTTGTTTATTGTGAATGAATGTGAATTAACTGCTACCCAATGCCAATTTTATGATAGCCATAATGTACAAGTGGAAATATGTGATCTTTCTACTGGGAGATTCGAGCAATGTCAAATTTATAATGGAAAATCTTATGGTATGAAAGTGTTAAGAAATTCGAGTCTTTATTTGTTCGATAGCCAAATTTTCCATCATGAATTGGCGCAAATTGTTGTCAATGATAGTTCAGTGATAATGAAAAATAGTGAAATGTTTGATGGGAAGCGAAATGCTTTATTTATTCAAAATCATAGTGAAGTCTATATTCAAGATTGCTTTATTTCCAAACATGGTCAACATCAACTTTGGATTGATTTTGAATCGACTGTAGAATTAAAGAGTGTTCAAATTACGGATGGTGCCCTTACGGATATTTTTGCTCAAAATCAATCTTCGGTATATGTATCCGATAGTATTATTCGGAACAATAAATCGCGATTTAATGTGCAGGCAGTCAACTTTTCTAAAATCGAAATTATCAAAACAGTCGTAGAAAATAGTTATGGTGATGTTTATTATAGTGAAAATCATAGTTTTATTAAGCAATTAGATTTCTGATTTTGAAGCTAGAAAATAGAGAGAATTATCCCGAAATAGGTTAAATGTTCTAAATGAAGCAATTTTAGTTTTCGAAAGGGATTTTGTGTGAGAAAATAGTTTTTTGGAAAGGAAGATCGAAAACTATGAGAACATTAGAAAAAATCACCCCAAAGTTCGATCCTTGGGAAGCTTATTTAGATGTAGAACAATTCGGGAAATTAACACTCTCTAACATAGAATTTACAACGACAACTTTATGTAATATGAGATGCGCCCATTGCGCAGTTGGCTATACACTTCAAACGAAAGACCCGGAAGCTCTTCCAGTGGATTTAATTTTAAAACGTTTAGATGAAATTCCCCATTTAAGAACGTTAAGTATTACTGGTGGAGAACCGATGCTTAGTAAAAAGTCGGTTAAACAATATGTGAAGCCAATTTTACAATATGCCCATGAACGCGGTGTTCGCACGCAAATGAATTCCAACTTAACAATTGATGGAGAACGATATTTGGAGATTGCCCCTTATTTAGATGTATTGCATATCTCTCATAACTGGGGAACGATTGAGGAATTTGTGGAAACTGGTTTTGCGATGATGGAAAGAAAACCGACTTTTGATCAACGGGCTAACCTTTTTGAAAGAATGATTGAAAACTCCCGTATGCTTGCAGATCAAGGAGTGATGGTATCAGCCGAAACAATGTTAAATAAAAAGACGATTCCATATATTGAACATATTCACCATCAAATCGTTCATGAAATGAAATGTGCTCGTCACGAAGTACATCCGATGTACCCTTCAGATTTTGCATCAAGTTTAACTTCCCTTACATTAGATGAAACTCGGGAAGCAATTCATAAAATATTAGATATTCGTGATGAAAATACGTGGATGTTATTTGGAACCCTTCCTTTTTATCCATGTAGTCAAAATGAAGAAGATCAAAAATTACTCCAACGTTTACGTGAAGCGAAAAATGTAACATTACGTAATGATCCAGATGGTCGTTCACGTTTAAACGTAAATATTTTTACAGGTGATGTGATCGTAACAGACTTCGGAGATACTCCTGCTTTGGGTAATATCCAAAAAGATTCGTTACCACATGTTTTTGATAAATGGTTAGCAACGGATTTGGCAAAATCGTTAAATTGCCATTGCCCTGCTGTCAAATGCCTAGGACCTAACGTATTAGTAAAAAATATGTACTATAAAGATGCTGAATTTATTAGTGGTTCAGTAAAATAATGCAAAAGGTTAAGTAAAGTTGTGGACTCCACTTCCCTACTTAACCTTTTATAGTTGAACTTTTTTATATGCTTCTTCGATGAAAGTTTTATAAATCGAATTAGTAAAATTCATTACCCCATGATAAGCGTATAAAATTTCCCGTTTTGCCGCTTCCTTCTCCCCTAATTCTAGAAAGCAAAGGGCCCTTACTGCAAAGCTTCTATACATAATCGCTAAGTCAATCGGATGATGGGTAAAAAATGGGATTGATAAGTCTTCACTTGTTTGGAGCGCTTCATTATAATGTCCTTGCGCCCAATAGGCAAAGGTTTGTTCCATTCGATAAAACGTAAAAATATGCTCGTCCACTTTTGTACCATACGAACTTTTTCTCATATGTTGATTTAAACTATGAACCTGTTCGTAATCCTTATCAATCATATTCATATAATGGGCTTGGCAAAATACGAGTGTATTATGTGCGAGCTCATCCTCTGTAAAGTCAGCATGTTGTTTGAGCTTTTTTAAATAATAGGCGCTTTTTTCCTCATCCCCTTGTTGAATGGCTAAGACGAAAGAATAACGATAAAAATCATCTAATCGATAATAGATTCGATTTTCGTGGGCGATATCTAATGCGAAATTAAGATGTTTATGAGAGTTTTCAGGATCATCTATGGCACCATAAAGGACTGTTAATATATAATGCATATCTAAAATAGATAATTTATCGATTAAATGTTCGTATGGCTTTGTTCTTTTTTCAGCTTCTTGTATCCATTTTAAAGCATTTTGATAGTCATTTTTATTGAAATAAAATCCTGATAAGAAAGAATAACAACTAATGACTTGACTATATGCATGAATTTTTTCGTAAAAAGCAATGACGTGAGACATAGTGATCGTCTCTTCTCGATAGTTCAATACTGTATTCAGTCGGGTGTATAAATCCAATAATCTTATTTCTTCATAGTTTTTCCCATGTAATTTCTCTCTTACTGAAAGAATCCTATGAAGTAAACGAACCATAACATCCTTTTCCCTTAGTTCAAAAGGTGAAAAAATATTATTATACTCCTTTTCAATTTCAAAAAGTAAAGTACGAAGCTCCTCTATGTGATCCTCGTCTAGTAAAGATGAAACTTCTACTCCAATTCTTTCAGCAATATATCTCAAACTTTCCATTGAAGGCTGTGCTTTCCCATTTTCGATTAAACTTAACATGCCTTTTGTTAATCGATCACCAGCAACTTCTGCTAAAGTCATTTTCTTTTCTTTTCTAATTTTTTTAATACGTTCACCTAGAGAATTAATTCTAACCACCCCATTTCCATCTATTGTATCAATTAACAATTCAATCGGAAATATTTTAGTTTTATTAAACAAATTTTAATCGTTACCGGTATGATACGCAACAAAAGTTAAATTTAATTAAACATTTGTATTGCGGCTTACCAAAATTTAGTTTATTATTAGTTTAATTAAATTAAACTTTTAAGTTGAGGGGTTGTTAATATGGTTGATATTGTCAAAAAGAGGCGAGCAACATATCATTTATATACGTTTTTGTTCAGTAAAATTATTTCTGCTCTTGGAGCGAATGTTTATTCCTTTGGAATTAGTATGTATATTTTATCGATGACTGGTTCTGCACTAAGTTTTGCTGCCAACTTAATATTTTCAATTATTCCACGCGTTATTTTGTCACCTATTGCAGGGATATTAGCTGATCGATTTCCAAAAAAGGTAATGGTTCTTGTAGGTCAAGGTGGGACCATCTTAACTATTAGTGGTTTACTTATTTATAGTTTACTGTTTGATATTTCCGTTGTGGCTATTTACATCACGACCTTTTTTTATACGATTTGTAGTACCTTCTCAGGTATTGCTTTTTCAGCATCAATTGCTAACTTAGTTGATGAAGAGAGAATTCAAAAAGCAATGTCCTTTAACCAATTATCGATATCCGTTTCAGGAATCGGTGGACCTATTGTCGGTGGAATGCTCTTTGGTTTTGTTTCCATGGAATGGTTTTTATTCATTAATATCCTTTCGTATATCGTTGCCTTTTTATTAGAAGCAACAATGAATTTTAGACTTTATACAAAACAACTTGATGAACCTGTATCGAACGAAGAGTCAATGATTCAAAGTTTTAAAGAAGGATTTGCCTATTTAAAAACAAAAAAGGTTATATCGCGAATTGTTATTGTTAGTCTATGGTTAAATTTATTTTTATCTTCTGTAAGTGTTGGGATTAACTTTATTTTAGTTGAAGTTTTAAAGGTAAAGTATTCACTTATTGGGTTTATTGAAGCTGCAGCGGCTATTGGTATGCTATTTATTTCTCTTTATTTCGCAACAAGGTCCAATGTGAAATACCCTCTTCTTTTTTCGAAGCGTGCCCTATTTATGTTAGGTATTTTAGTAGGTGTAATGGCAATTCCATTAATATTCCATTTTTCATCAACCGTATTATTTGTTTATTTCTTAGCTGTCATGTTCTCTTTCGGTTGTTTAACAGTATTAACGAATACGCCAATTATGGTCATGATGCAAAAGGATGTGGACGAAAGTTACCGAGGGCGAATATTTGGGATTCTAGAAATGATGGCAATGGGATTAATGCCAATTGGTTCATTAATTTTTGGTATTCTGTATGATTATGTTCCTGCGCAAATTATTTTGCTATTTTGTAGTGCTGCATTAATTCTTATTACACTCGTTGCGATTCCAAGATCTTTAATTGTAAGTATTTATCCAGATTTAAAAAAGAATACAAGAGACATAGAACAGCCACTATTTAAAAATACGTAAAATAAAAATCGATAAAATCAGTAATGCTGATTTTATCGATTTATTTCATTTAGAAAACAATTCTTTTTTCTTCGTATGCCTTTATATGTTCTTCATACTGGAATGTTAAGGAGATTTCATCCCATCCATTTAACAGCATTTCTTTATAGTATGGATCAATTGAAAAGGAATAAATGGATCCATCTAAGCCTTTAACAGTTTGTTCTTCTAAATTTACTTCCACATGGTATGGACTTTGCATACCTTTTTCTAAAATTTCATCGCACTCTTTTTCGGTTAATTTAATTGGTAAAATTCCATTTTTAAAACAGTTGTTGTGGAAAATATCTGCAAAACTTGGTGCAATTACTACTCGGAAACCGTAATCTAAAATAGCCCAAGGAGCATGTTCGCGGGAAGAACCGCAGCCGAAATTATCTTGTGCAACTAAAATTTGAGAGCCTTTATATTCAGGTTTATTTAATACAAAATCAGATCTTTCGTTTCCTTGTTCATCAAATCTCCAATGATAGAACAAATAGCGACCAAAACCAGTTCGTTCGATTCGTTTTAAAAACTCTTTTGAAATAATTTGGTCAGTATCCACATTTTTTCGATCCAATGGTGTAATAACACTCTTTACTTGATTAATAGGTTCCATTTCATTTCACTCCTCGGCTTAAACTTCTTGTTTCACATATTTACGAGCATCTACGAAGTGCCCTTCAATAGCAGCTGCCGCAGCCATGGCAGGACTGACTAAATGAGTGCGCGCACCTGCTCCTTGGCGTCCTTCGAAGTTTCGGTTTGAAGTTGAAGCACAACGTTCACCTGAAGGGATGATGTCTTCATTCATGCCAAGACACGCGGAGCAACCTGATTCACGCCATTCAAAACCAGCTTCGATAAAGATTTTATCTAACCCTTCAGCTTCTGCTAATAATTTTGTTGAATGGGATCCTGGAACGACAATTCCTCGAACTCCTGGATGTATTTTCTTACCTTCTACAATACTAGCTGCTGTACGCAAGTCTGATAGACGGGAATTTGTACAAGAACCGATAAATACGTGCTGTATTTTAATAGAAGAGATTGGTTGGCCTTCTTCTAACCCCATATACGTTAATGCTTTTCGCAAAGCAGCTTTATCGGATTCTGTTTCAAAATCTTCGACTGATGGAACATTTTTTGTTATTCCAGTACCCATAGATGGGTTTGTTCCCCATGTAACAATTGGTTCGATTTCTTCAGCATCAATTTCCAATACGACATCATAGGAACATTCGGCATCTGAAGCTAAGCTTAACCAATATTCGGCAGCCTTTTCGAATTGCTCATCCTTTGGAGCAAAACGTCGTCCACGTAAATATTCTACTGTTTTATTATCCGGTGAAATAAGCCCCGCTTTTGCACCAGCTTCTATAGACATATTACAAATCGTCATTCGTTCTTCCATTGATAAGTTGCGTATTACTTCCCCTGTGTACTCAACGATATGACCTGTTCCGACACCGATTCCCCATTTCGCAATAATGGCTAAAATAATGTCTTTTGCAGCGACCCCAACTCCAAGTTTTCCATTTATTCGGATTTCCATTGTTGGTGGTTTTGATTGCCATAATGTTTGAGTCGATAACACATGTTCTACTTCTGAAGTTCCGATACCGAAAGCTAATGCACCGAATGCACCATGGGTTGATGTATGGGAATCACCGCAAACAATCGTTTTACCAGGTTGAGTTAACCCTAGTTCTGGTCCAATCACATGTACGATACCTTGGTCAGGATGCCCGATATCTGCAAGCTGAATTCCAAACTCCTTTGCATTTTCGGCTAATGTTGTTATTTGTTTTTTAGCAATAGGATCGTTAATAGTCGGTAAGTTCTTTGTCGGAACGTTATGATCCATTGTGGCAAAACAAAGATCGGGACGCCGAACTTTTCTCCCTGCTAAACGTAATCCTTCAAAGGCTTGAGGAGAAGTCACTTCATGAATTAAATGAAGGTCAATATAAAGTAGATCTGGTTTGCCGGGTTCCTCATAAACAACATGTGAATCCCAAATTTTTTCAATAATATTTTTGGCCATTATCTTCACCAATCCTTTAAATATAAGATTCCATAATACAGTCAATAACGAAATTCGAATCAATTTTGGCAATTACTTTATCTGTCCATTCGTCTGTCGTAAAGGAAGGTTCGCCATTTTTTACTAAGTCAGCAGTGTAACAACCGTCATTAAATACGTCATCGACCGCTTTTTCAATTTCTTCAGCTTCTACTGTCATACCGAATGAATAGCGAAGCATCATAGCAACCGAAAGAATCGCTGCTGCTGGATTAGCAATTCCCTCACCTGCAATCTCAGGTGCAGATCCATGTACAGGCTCATAAAGTCCGAAATGATCACTACGAATTGATGCAGAAGGTAGTACGCCAAGGGATCCTGTGATTACTGAAGCTTCATCGCTCAAAATATCGCCAAACATATTATCTGTTACCACGACATCATAGTGCTCCGGATTTGTAATAAGCTTCATTGCAACTGAATCGACTAAGTTATGTTCTACTGCAATCTCTGGATATTGTTCCTTTTTCTCTTCAACGATTTGACGCCATAATCTTGATGTTTCTAGAACGTTTGCTTTATCTACTGAGCATAATCGCCCCTTTCGAAGCTTTGCCAGTTCAAATGCTTTATCTACAATTCGTTCTATTTCTTGACGAGAATAAACGTTTAAATCACTCGCTTCATCTTCCGTTCGATGTTTTTCACCAAAATAAATACCACCCGTCAATTCTCGAACAATCATTAAATCCACGTTTTCCGCTACTTCCCTTTTTAAAGGCGAAGCATCTAGTAAACTAGGAAATGCTTTTACAGGACGTAGATTGGCAAATAAGTCGAAAGTTTTTCTGATATTAAGTAAGCCTTTCTCCGGTCTTAATTCTGCAGGATTGTTATCCCACTTTGGACCACCAACAGCGCCTAAGAGAATTGCATCACTTTCCTTACACATTTCAATCGTCTTTTCCGGTAGTGGATTATTAAACTGATCAATGGCTGCGCCTCCTATGGCCGCATAAGCTAATTGAAAGTCATGGTTGTAACGTTTCCCTATTACTTTTAATACGCGTACTGCAGCAGCAATCACTTCTGGACCAATCCCATCCCCAGGAAGGACTGTAATTTTCTTTTCCACCTGAACACACCTTTCTTTTGTTTATTCTCTTTAGGTAGAAAGAGTTTAAAGAAATACCATCAAACGTTTAACATTTGATGGCGTTTCTACCGTTAATAATGAAAGAAATTATACTTCAGCAGTTTGCTTTGCAAAAACATTTGCCTGAATTAAATGACGATTTATAGCGTTTAAGTAGGCTTTTGCTGCCGCTTCGAGAACGTCTTGCGATGCATCGCGCCCCGTTGTTGTAAATCCGTTATATCGTAAATTAACAACAGCTTCCCCTAGCGCATCTCGCCCTTTACTTACAGATTTCACACGAAAATCGAGTATATTAATCGTTGCTTCAACTAATTGTTCAAGCGTATTGAAAATTGCCTCTACCGAACCTGCACCTGTGGCAGCTAATGTTTTTAATTGTCCATCAGGAGTTAAGACAGAAGCAGTAGCAGTTGGAATATTTTCAGTTCCATAAGAAACTTGAACGGATTTTAGTTCAAATAATGGGACATCTTCAATTGAAACTTGTTGTTCTGTTAGAAGCGTAATTAAATCTTCCTCTGTAATTTCTTTTTTCCGATCAGCTAATTTTTTGAACTCTTGGAACGCTTTATTTAATTTTTCATCAGATAATTCAAAGCCCATTTTAACTGCCCGATCCCGGAAGGCAGCACGGCCGGAATGTTTTCCTAAGACTAAAGGAACTTCTCCTTCTCCTATAAGTGCTGGTGAAATGATTTCATACGTTTCTTTATGTTTTAATACACCATCTTGATGGATTCCAGATTCGTGGGCAAAGGCGTTTTTCCCTACGACCGCTTTATTAGGTTGAATAACAACGCCGGTTAAACGACTGACTAACTGGGAAGTTCTTTTAATTTCTTTTAAATTTAATCCAGTTTCCACTTGATAAAGATCTTTTCGAATATGCATGGCAACACCAATTTCTTCTAATGAAGCATTTCCGGCCCGCTCTCCAATACCATTAATCGTACATTCTACTTGATCTGCCCCATTTTGAATGGCAGCAATGGAATTAGCAACAGCCATTCCTAAGTCATCATGACAATGGGCGGAGAATTTGACCTTTTCTGCCCCTCGAACATTTTCACGTAAAAATTTGAAAAGCTCACCATATTCTTGAGGCGATGCATATCCTACTGTATCAGGTACGTTAATCGTTGTTGCCCCTGCCTCAATTACTTTTTCTATAATTCGGACAAGGAAGTCACGATCAGATCGGAATCCATCTTCAGCAGACCATTGTACAAGTGAGAAGAATTTTTTTGCGTATTTAACAGCTTCTACAGCTTGCTCGATAACTTGCTCTTCAGATTTTTTTAATTTATATTGCATATGAATAGGGCTTGTAGCGAGAAATACATGTATATGAGGCTGTTCTGCTACTTTAATTGCTTCCCAAGTAGCATCAATATCACTTTGGATACAGCGAGCAAGACCTGTTACAATAGAATTTTTTACTGTGCTCGCAATGCGATTTACCGCTTCAAAATCCCCAGGGCTTGAAGCAGGGAAACCTGCTTCAATAATTGTTGTACCTAGACGTTCTAATTGCTTTGCTATTTCAATTTTTTCTGCTGTATTTAAATTGATTCCAGCGGACTGTTCCCCATCACGAAGAGTTGTGTCAAAAATATCTATTTTACGCATTACTTCACCACCACTTTTTTCTTCCCTTCATTAATGAAAGGCATCATTTCGCGTAATTTTGAACCTACTTGTTCAATTTGATGTTCCGCACCAGCTTTTTTATATTCGTTATAACGTGGGCGATTCGTTTCATTTTCTTTAATCCAATCCTTTGCAAATGTGCCATCTTGGATATCCGCTAAAACTTCTTTCATGCGAGTTTTGACAGATTCATCGATAATACGAGGACCGGAAACATAATCTCCCCACTCAGCAGTATCCGAAACGGAGTAACGCATTGTTTCCATACCACCTTCGTACATTAAATCAACAATTAATTTTAGTTCGTGAAGAGTTTCAAAGTAAGCAAGTTCTGGTTGATAGCCTGCTTCAACTAACGTTTCAAAGCCGTATTTTACTAATTGTGTTGTACCTCCACAAAGTACAGCCTGTTCCCCGAATAGATCGGTTTCCGTTTCTTCTTTGAATGTTGTTTCTAACATTCCAGCACGAGCAGCGCCAATTCCTTTACCGTAAGCTAAAGCTAAACTTCTTGCTTCTCCAGTCGCATCTTGATAAATAGCAAACAATGCAGGAACACCAGCACCTTGGACATAAGTACGACGAACTAAGTGACCAGGACCTTTAGGTGCTACTAAAAATACATCGACATCTGCTGGAGGTACAATTTGACCAAAGTTAATGTTGAACCCGTGGGCAAACATTAATGCATTTCCTGGTTCTAGATTTGGTGCGATTTCCTCTTCATAGACTTGTTTTTGTCTTTCGTCTGGTAATAAGATTTGAATAATATCTCCTTCACGTGCAGCTTCTGCTACTGTTTTTACCTCTAACCCATCTTCCTTTGCTTGGTCGAATGATTTACCTGGGCGAACACCAACTACTACGTTAAAACCAGAGTCTTTTAAATTTTGAGCATGGGCATGACCTTGTGAACCATAACCAATAATTGCAATTTTCTTTTCTGCTAATACTGCCTCGTTAATTTCGTTTTGATAATACATTTTTGTCATTTTCATTTCCTCCTAATAGTTAAATCTATTTGAATTTAGTAGCTCAACCGTCACATGAGTTGTAACGGTTGGCGTTTAAACGAATACCCTTTTAAAAAGTTATTTTAATATGGAAAGTTGTGGTGCAGAATCGGACGGCTGTGTTTCTCTGACTGATGCTGTAATCCCTGTCCTTGTTAATTCTTTAATGCCATAAGGACGTATGAGCTCAATAAATGCATCAATTTTGTCAGGATGACCAACGACTTGATATGTCACAACATTTTTAGATGTATCGATAATTTGTGGTCTGAACGGTTCAACAATTGCATTCATTTCCAACCTAATATTTCCGGGAGATACGACTTTAATAAGAGCAAGTTCCCTTAAAACGATCGATTTTTCCGTAATATCGTTTACCTTTAACACATCAATCTGTTTAGACAACTGTTTAATGAGTTGTTCTAATTTCACTTCATCTTCTACATTGACGACAAAAGTCATTTTCGAAATGTTCAATTGTTCCGTATGACCAACCGTAATGGACTCGATATTAAATTGTCTTTTCATCATGAGTCCTGTGATCCGGTTTAATACTCCGCTTTGGTTTATCACGGTTACTGTAATGACGCGTTTCAAAATTTCTTCACCCCGATCATTTCATGTAATGCTTTACCTGGTGGAACCATTGGATATACGTTTTCTACTTGTTTCACTCTACAGTCAATTAAAACAGGTTCATCTGAATTTAATGCTTCTTCAAAAATTGCACTTGCTTCATCTAAAGTGTCAATTTGATACCCTTTAATGCCATATGCATCAGCTAATTTTACAAAGTCTGGTTGTACCGGCATTAAACTTTGGGAATACCGACCTTCATAGAAAGTTTGTTGCCATTGACGAACCATACCTAATGCAAAATTGTTTAGAATAACAATTTTGACAGGTAAATGGAACTCCTTCAATAAAGCCAGCTCCTGAGCAGTCATTTGGAAACCAGCGTCACCGCAAATCGCAATGACTTTTTTATCCGGTTTGGCAAATTGAGCACCAATGGCAGCTGGGAACCCGAATCCCATTGTTCCAAGTCCACCGGAAGTGACCCATCGATGTCCATGATTTTGACGATAATATTGGGCAACCCACATTTGATGCTGGCCAACATCCGTAGTAACGATTGCATCACCATTTGTAATCGAATGGATTAGTTGAATAGCTTGTTGTGGTAATATTTCTCTTTCATCTTCCACATACCAATATGGATAATTCGTTTGCTTTTCATTTAAATAGTCAATCCATGCATTTGTATCTGGTGCTTGGAAATCCTTTTTCAAAATAGCTATTAAAGCTTCTTTTGCATCAGCAACGATTGGCACATCCGTTGGAATGTTTTTACCAATTTCAGCTGGATCGATATCAATATGGATAATCGTTGCATTAGGTGCAAATAATTTGGTATCCCCCGTTAATCGGTCATCAAATCGTGCGCCAATATTGATAAGTAAATCAGCATTTTGGATTGCATCGTTGGCTACGACTGCCCCATGCATACCAGCCATTCCATAATTCAATTCGTGATTCCCATGGATACTTCCTAAACCTAATAAAGTATTAACTACAGGAATTTTGTATTTTTCTACGAATGCCGTCAGTTCTTCTCGCGCATCGGCAAATAATACACCTGCACCAGCCAAAACTAATGGCTTTTTCGATTCGCTAATCGCTTGGATTGCTTTTTGAATTTGTAAATAGTTCGGTTTTGAATTCGGTTGATATCCTGGTAAATATATTTCCTTTTCTCTACTTGCCTCTGCTAAAGCTTCGTCAAAAACATCTGCCGAAATATTTTTAGGGAAGTCAATTAACACAGGACCTTTCCGACCACTATTCGCAATATGGAAAGCTTCTTTTACAATTCTCGGAATATCGTTAACATCTTGCACTTGATAATTATGTTTTGTAATAGGTGTTGTAATGCCGATTACATCAGCTTCTTGGAAAGCATCGGATCCAATAACCGAAGTGGCAACTTGCCCTGTGAAAATAACTAATGGGATGGAGTCAATCATAGCATCCGTTATTCCAGTTACTAAATTCGTTGCACCAGGACCACTTGTCGCAATAACAACACCTGGTTTATTTAAAACCCGCGCATATCCTTCCGCTGCATGAATTGCACCTTGTTCATGTCTTGTTAAAATATGTCGTATAGGATTTTTGTACATTGCATCATATAAATGTAAGACAGCACCGCCAGGGTAACCAAAAACAATTTCTACATCTTGATCATGTAATGCCTGAATTAGTAAGTCTGCACCATTTTTTGGTTTAAATTTTTTTTCAGGTTGTGATTGACTTATTGCGTTTGCATCTAATTTTTCGCTTGCTGATACATTAGCAGTCATTTGTTGACTCCTCCCTTTACTTTAAAAATAAAAAATAAAAAAGCCTTTTTCTCCAACGCAAAAGAAACCTTTTACGTAGGGATGAAAAAGACTTTCATGGTACCACCCTTGTTCGTAGCAAATTGCTACCTCGTGAATAGTTTTAACAACCTACCCACACAAAAGATTCGAAATATTTCGAATCTTTTGTGTGCAACTAGATAGGAACACTATTCGTTTATAACGAGCATTTTGAAATATGCCCGGAGCTATCTAATGGCAAATTGCGTTTAATAGCTCACTCCGAGGGGATGTCAGTTATAGTTGTATCATCGGCTTCCAGCAATACCGACTCTCTGGTAAATACAAGGCTCTATAACCTTTAACCTCATCATCGAATTTACATATTTATTTTTTAAATATACACTTTAATAAACCAGTCTGATGAATTATATTTTCATAATGCCACCTTTAGAAGCATTTGTTACAAGTTTTGAATATCTTGCTAACCATCCATGTTTTATTTTAGGTTCAAATGGTTTTAGATTTTGGCGACGACTGTTCAACACTTCGTCTGAAACATCTAAATGAATAGTTCTGTTTGGTAAATCAATAACAATTGTATCACCATTTTCAATTAAAGCGATTGGTCCCCCTTCAGCAGCTTCCGGTGAAATATGTCCAATGGATATTCCTCTTGAAGCACCGCTAAAGCGTCCGTCCGTTATTAAAGCTACTTTTGTACCTAAACCACGCCCCATAATTGCGGATGTAGGAGCAAGCATTTCCGGCATTCCCGGTCCTCCCTTTGGTCCTTCATACCGAATGACGACTACGTGTCCTTCTTTTACAGTACCGTTATCGATAGCAGCTTGTGCCTCGTCCTGTGAATCAAAAACGATTGCCTCACCAACGAAGGTTTGAATGGATGGATCGACTGCACCAACTTTAATAACTGATCCCTCAGGTGCAATATTTCCGTATAAAATGGATAGTCCACCAACAGGACTATATGGATTGTCTTTTGTTCGGATGACTTGATCATTCGTAATATGATAATCTTTAACGAGTTCACCCATCGTTTTCCCTGCAACGGTTAACCGATCTGGATGAATTGCTCCTGGGATTTTTGTTAATTCATTAATAATAGCACTTACGCCACCCGCTTTATTAATATCATCCATCGATATATCGGATGCTGGCATTATTTTCGCTAAGTATGGTACACGGGATGCGACTTTATTGATTTCTTGTAAGTCATAGTCAATTTCGGCTTCGTTTGCAATAGCTAAAGTATGTAGAACAGTATTAGTGGAACCACCCATGGCCATATCTAGAGCAAATGCATCATCGATTGCTTCTTTAGTAATAATATCCCGAGGTTTAATATCTTCTTCGATCATTCGAATTAAATGTTTTGCTGCTTGTTTTATAAGTTCGTGTCGTTGTTCACTCGTTGCTACGATTGTACCGTTACCAGGTAGTGCTACACCAAGCATTTCCATTAAACAGTTCATCGAATTTGCTGTGAACATTCCTGAACAAGAACCACATGTAGGACATGCATTATTTTCGATGTCTAATAATTCTTCAGCGGACATATTACCCGATTTATGTGCTCCAACACCCTCAAATACTGAAGATAAGGATAATTGTTTCCCAGAAGATGACTTACCAGCTTCCATCGGTCCACCCGAAACAAAAATGGATGGTACATTCGTCCGTACAGCAGCCATTAACATACCTGGGGTAATTTTGTCACAGTTTGGAATGTAAAATACCCCATCAAACCAGTGCGCGTTAATAACCGTTTCAGCTGAGTCAGCTATTAATTCACGGCTTGGTAGTGAATAACGCATTCCTATATGACCCATTGCAATTCCATCGTCAACACCAATAGTATTAAATTCGAATGGAATGCCCCCTGCTTCAATGATTGCTTCCTTTACAACATCCGCAAATTCACGTAAATGGACATGTCCCGGAATGATATCGATATAAGAATTACAAATACCGATAAATGGTTTACCTAAATCTTTCGCTTTTACTTTACCTGTAGCATAAAGAAGACTACGGTGAGGAGCACGATCAACTCCTACTTTAATCATGTCACTTCTCATTATTGAAACGCCCCTCATATTTTCTACTATGTTATGAAATTTTAATAGAATAATAGTATAGAAATTAAGCAATCATGTTCTGTTTAAGTAACATGATTGTGTTCGCTTATAAACAGCGAACGTTTTAAATTGTTGTTATCATAGTACATAAAAGGATGTTAGGTCAATATGATTTTTTTAATTATTTTCACAATTTGAAAAACTCTTATAATTTGTAATCGTTTACAATCACGCCATTACAAGCATTAGGATTTTAAAAATAAATTTGAAAAAATTCCAAAATTTTATTATTAATTTGATTTGTAGATGATTTTTCAACTTAATTTACTGTAAAACAATCTTATCATTAAAATGTAAACGAACTATTTGGACAAAAATAAAAAAGAGGCTGGGACAAAACCCACCTCTGAAATGAAAAGCCGGTGAAATTTTACGATAAGTAAAATTTCACCGGCT
>NZ_JACSQA010000026.1 GCF_014836845.1 Ureibacillus galli | reverse complement strand
GTTCATTGAAGAAAATAGAAAAACCCCGAATAGGTCCACTTTTTTTAAAGTGTCCACTATTTGGGGTTCAGTTCAAAATGTTTTTCTACACCTTTTATTTTCTATTAGTTTTACGACGAAGGCCAATGAACCCCGTAATCCTTACTGTACTTCCTCGTCTTCAAAATAAGGAAAATCTCGATCTGTTCTACAGTTTTCACATAGATGAAGCATTCTTGTTGAGGGCTGTTCATTATTTTCCAGTTCCTCGTTTTCTTCAAAACCACAAACTTCACATACTTTCATCATGTTCCTCCTTCCTAAAAGGATCTTATCGACATAAACTAATTAACAACGTTATATCCTGTATCTTTTACTGCCTGTAGAAAGTCTACATGTGATGCCGCTTTCTCATCATAAGCAAAAGTAGCCGTTTTATTTGCCAAACTTACTTGCACATCGCGGACTCCCCAAACGGATTCCAGTGCTTGAAGGACTTTATGAACATCTTCCTCATTTTCTAATCCTTCAATTTTTAAGTTCCCTTTTTCCAATTTACCCAATCTCCTTTTTTAATGTAGGTCTCGTTTATCCCTTTGAAATACTTCTCCCATTCCTTCTAATAAACCTAGCATCGTAAAGAGCGATGTTCTTATTTCATCATTTCGCATACTGTTTCCGAGTTGCCATAAACTGATTTTATCATTTCGATCTATTCTTTCCCCTAACTTCTCTAAACCTCGAGTAACTCCATTTAGGAGGATTTGTAATTCATCTGGATTCAATTGACTAAGAAATTTAAAAGTATTCATGCCATTTTTAATAATATTGTGCATACCTGGCTGATTAAATTGCTGTAGGGCAATAGCTCCGACATCAACCCGTTTTTCAAGCAACCCATTTAAAGCATCTAAGACACCCATCTCTTGAAGATGTTTAATGATCCCAATCGTTGAGATAATCGCTTCTCGATTACTTGCTAAGGCAGCGATAATCTCTGAGATCGCTTGTGATTGTTCCTGTTCGGGAGTAGGAATTTCTTTTCTAATTTGCTTGATTGCTTCCGCCATATTGGTCTCCTCCTATTTCGAATAGTTCCGTAATCGGGGTAAAATCATCCCGTTTCCATTTTTCTTCTACACGTACACTAATTTGCGGCATACGATTTCCAAATCGATGATTTACCTTTGGCAACGGCGGTTCTCCCTTTTGTTCCAATACTTCCATTTTGACACCCATTTCTTTATAGTTCGGCGTATGGGTAATCAAGTCGTGATAACTACTCGTTAAACGGTTCACAGCCTCCACATCTTCCCGTGTATTCATCGTCAAGTACAATTCTTTTCCTATTACACGGTCTGTGACAATCGCTCTTACTTTCACTTGACCATAAGGGGATGATAGACGCACTAGTGATCCGTCTTCAACGCCTCTTTCCTTTGCCAACTCCGGTGAAATTTCAAGCCAAGGATGGGGCACTTTATGGGTAAGCCCTTCAGATCTGTAGGTCATATTTCCTTCATGGAAATGTTCTAATAAGCGACCGTTATTAAGGTGTAAATCATATTCGTCTCCTGCTTCAAAAGGAGGCGTCCAGTCAACTGGGACAAGCCGCGCTTTCCCATCCGGGAAAACGAATCTTTTTTCGTATAGTAGTGGCGAATCGGTACCATCTTTAGCAACTGGCCAAATCTGACTGTTGAACCCTTCCAGCCTATCGTAACTAACACCTGCAAAATATTTCGCAAGACTCGCTGCTTCATCCATGATTTCACTTGGATGTTGGTAATTCCAATTCGCTCCGAGAAGATTCGCAAGCTCTTGGAAAATCATCCAATCAGGTTTAGAGTCTCCAAGGGGCTCTAACACTTTATAAAATCTTTGAATTCGCCGTTCTGTATTGACAAAGGTACCATCCTTCTCAAGGCTCGGGGATGCTGGTAACACCACATCAGCAAATTGGGCTGTTTTACTAAAGAACACATCTTGGACAACGAAAAATTCCAATTTCTCAAGCATCGAATCGACGAAATTCACGTTTGAATCTACCAATGCCATTTCTTCACCGAATAGGTATAGTGCCTTTAGTTTACCTTCCTTAACCCCTTCCAGCATTTGATGATTATCCAAACCTGGATCTTTTGGTAAAGTAACGCCCCATGCTTCTTCATAACGTTTTCTCACTTTGTCATCTTGAATCGGTTCATATCCTGGCAACCAGGCAGGCATTGTACCGAAATCACAAGCTCCTTGAACATTATTATGTCCTCTAAGCGGGTAAGCTCCTGTTCCTGGGCGTCCAAAATTTCCAGTGATGAGTAGTAGGTTCGCGATTGCAGTACTCGTATCTGTTGCACCTTTATGTTGCGTAACCCCCATCGCCCAAAGTACGCAAGCTGTTTTAGATTCATGGAGCATGGTAGCTACTTGAATCATTTCCTCTTTCGATAATCCTGTCGCCTTCTCTGCATAGTCTAGGGTGTATTTATTTAAAGATTGAATATAGTCATCTAATCCGTTTACCCGATTTTTTAAAAACTCTTGATCTTCCCAACCTTGATCTAAAATGTATTTTGTGACAGCGGAAATCCAAATAAGGTCCGTACTTGGTTTCGGATGAATAAACAAGTTCGCACGCTCTGCTAATTCGTTTTCCCTCAAGTCAGCCACGATTAGTTTTTGTCCGTGAAGTTTATGGGCGCGTTTAATACGGGTTGCTAGAACAGGGTGGGATTCAGCCGGATTCGCACCGATCACAATAATCAATTCCGACTTTTCTATGTCTCTTATTGTTCCAGAATCTCCTCCAATTCCAACTGTCCGTAAAAGAGCTGCTGTTGCAGGAGATTGACAATATCTTGAGCAGTTATCAACATTGTTTGTCCCCATAATCGCGCGGGCAAATTTTTGGAATAGGAAATTTTCCTCGTTCGAACATTTCGATGAAGCAATATATCCGATGGAATCAGGTCCATATTGTTCTTTAATACCTGTTAATTTTGACGCGATTAATTTAAGTGCCTCGTCCCAAGTCGCTTCTACAAATTCATTCCCTTTACGAATTAACGGTTTTGTAAGGCGCTCTTCACTATTCACATAATCCCAGCCCCATTTACCTTTCACACATGTTGAAATACCATTAACCGGTGCATGTTCTTGGGGCTCAATTTTCAAAATTTTACGGTCTTTTGTCCAAACTTCAAAGCTACATCCGACTCCGCAATACGTACATACTGTTTTCGTACGTTTAATTCTTGCCTTTCTCATCGCTGCTTCCATTTCAGAAATTGCAAAAATTTCCTTGTATCCTGGTTCAACTTCCTTTGTTAAATCAATCATTGGTTCTAAAATTTTCGGTGGAATTTTCGTTAAATAACCCGCTTCACCGAGCATCGATTTCTCCATCAATGCATTACATGGGCAAACGGTTACACAATGTCCGCAACTTACACAAGAAGATTCATCAATCGGTACATCGTTGTCCCAAATGACGCGAGGCTTCTCTCGATTCCAGTCAATCGTTAATGTTTCGTTTACTTGTAGGTCTTGGCAAGCCTCTACGCATCTTCCGCATAAAATACATTGATCTGGCTCATATCGATAAAACGGGTGGGAGTGATCTGGTGGGTACGGCTTTGCTTCGAATTGATATTTTTGGTGTTCAATTTCCAAATATTCAGCTGTATTATGAACAACACAGTTCCCATTATTATTGTCACAAACTGTACAATACAGCTCATGGTTCTTTAATATTCTAGACATTGCTTCATATTGAGCATCTTTTACAACTTTAGAATTTGTATCTACATTCATGCCGGGTTGTACTTTTGTTGCACAGGCACGGACCATTTCTCCATCAACATTGACAAAACATGTATCACATGTTTGAATGGTTCCAAGATTGGGATGAAAACAGATACTCGGTATATACGATTCATTTGCCTGGGCGACTTCCAAAATGGTTTGATCAGAATGGGCAGCAAATTCTTGCCCATTAATTTGGATGGAAAATGAAGTTTCTTTCATATCAATACTCCTTATTTACAATATTTGATGGATGCTCCGACAAAACAGTTTTCCTCCAAAGTATGTCCAATAAATAAAGGGATAATCATTTATATTTTCCACTACTTTTAAAAAACGGTAGCTAAAACATTCTTTTCATTACGTTATTTATCCAATTATTTATCGTTCAAATTGGCATAAGAAAAACGTTCAACGGTTAATCTGATAAGGGATACTTTAGTTGATTCATTTTTGAAATTTATTATAAGGAAGGGTTGAAAAAGTGGATAAGGAAGTATTATATGAACGTGTTCAAAATATGATTGTTTCTTCAACAAAAAAGCCAAAATACACAGCCCTCTCTACAGTAAAAATAGCAGATCTATTTGGTGTGGAGTCAGCGGAAGTAGAAAAAACATTGGAACAATTAATTAAAGAAGGTCGTCTAAATAAGTCAACGTTACCTGAACCGCCAAATTATGAAATCTATCAATTACCTTAATCAAAGCGGGGCTAGTGAATTTCCGCCAAAGGGATATGATCAACACTTTGGAAATGAAACTAAAAAAAGTCGAATCCTGTACGATAGGAATCGACTTTTTTATATTGACTCGGTATATTTTTCAAGACCTTTTTCATCCTCCACTAATTGGTGGGATAAAGGCGAGTGTATCGCCATCTTTTACTATCATGTCATCTGTTGCAAATTCCTCGTTGACAGCTGTCATCATATTTTGTAAAGAAAGTTGTGGATATTGATTTTCCATCCATTCTTTCAATTGACCAACCGTATAGTCTGACAGGTCAACTTTTAACTGGGATTGACCGATTGCTTCTTGTAAGTGTGCAAATAGCAATATATTAATCATGAGCGATCTCCTTCCTCGCTAGGTAGATTTTTCGGATATGGGACATTTTCTAATTGATCACCAATCCATTCTGTCCCATCTTCCCAATACTCTTTTTTCCAAATCGGTACAATTTGTTTAATGCGATCAATGGCATATTCATTCGCCATATAGGCAATTTTACGATGTGGTGATGACACTGCAATAACGACGGCAATATCCGTAATTTCTAAATGACCAACGCGATGGGTTATCGCAACGATTGCTTCTGGCCATTTCTCTTGTATCTCTTTCGAAATTTGTTCGAACATTTTAATTGCCATTTCGGGATAGGCTTGATATTCCAAATGGAGGGTTCTTTTCCCCTTCGTCATTTCCCGTACGGTGCCGATAAAAATCGTAATAGCACCAGCGTTTCGACTGACTACTTTTTTTCTGACTTCCTCAACGTCTATTGGTTTATCGACGATTTCAAAAAAGGATGTACTCATATTTTCTCCCTCATTTCTGCCATTAAAAATTCCATATACTGCGCCTGTTCATGAATTGAGAAAGTCGGATATTCTAGCGGCTTTTCTAGTGGAAAAGATGGCCAGTAAATAACACAGATGATATTGGACACTTTTTGAAGCAAAACTTGATCTTCTAATGTTCGCAAAAGGACAACTTTTGAATAATGTTCGTCCTTATATCCTTCAATCAATATTAGATCCAATTTAAAAGAAGCATAGATCGCTAAAATATCGTCAAGTTTCCAACTATTTTGATGAATACTCATACGCAAAGTGCCATCTCCTTCAACTGCTGTGACACTTGCTCCTGCCTCTTCATGACGAAAACTATCTTTTGACTCGCTCATAGGAATACCACCGTGTCCATGATGCTTGATGGTTCCTACCTTTATACCACAAGCCGTAGCTTGTCTAATCAGTTGTTCCATTAACGTCGTTTTTCCGCTATTTTGATACCCAACTACTTGTAAGATTTTCTGAAGTTGTTCCAAGGCCACTCACTTCCTTGCATATCTTCCAGCAATAGCACATCTATTTGCATCCCTTTTTCGTATCCTCGGGAACCTCCAGGCAATACAATAAAGGCATTCGCTTCCACTAAGGAAGAAACCGCACTTGATTTATCAAAACCAGAAGGAAGTGCAATTAATTGACCATTATCATATAAAGCTGTTCCCCGGACAAAACGGGTAAATGGATTTGCTTTTGTAAAATCGGCACCTAAAACAGCCGATTCTCTCCGTAAATGTGGTTGCTTATTACTAAATGCTGTTCGAATAATCGGACGAACAAATAATTCAAAACCAACATAGCAAGCGGAAGGATTACCTGAAAGCCCAAATAATAATTTGCCTTTACTTTCTGCAACAGTTGTAACACTTCCTGGCCGCATTGCAACTTTATTAAACAATACGTTTGCATCAATAGCTTCATAAATCGCTGGCAAGTAATCATAATCTCCTACCGAAACGCCACCTGTCGTAATCAACATATCTACTTCCTGCAAGGCGTTTTGAACAACATCAATACATACATCCAATTCATCGCTAAATTTCCCAAAGTATTGAACGCTTGCCCCAGCACGTTCAATTTGAGCCATGATCATATAGGCATTACTGTTACGAATTTTGCCTGGCTGTAAAGATTCCCCTGGCTCAAGCAACTCACTCCCAGTTGCAATAACACCGATAATTGGTTTTCGAAAAACAGGGACTTGGTCATAACCGAAAGTAGCGAGTAACGCGACTGCTCCTGGATTAATATATTGTCCTTTTTCTAATAAGATGGCTCCTTTTTGAACGTCTTCTCCCTTATAGGAAATATTCGTTCCCGCTTCAAAAGTTCGCTTTATCGACATATACATTTCATTATTTTCTTCAAACGTATGGGTCAATTCTAGCATGACGACTGCATCACACCCTTTTGGAATAGGAGCTCCAGTCATAATACGCACTGCTTCTAGGTGCCCTACTGTTTCTTCAAATACAAAGCCTGCACCAATTTCCCCTACAACTTTAAAGGTTACTGGATTTTCTGAACTTGCTTCTCTACTATCGATGGAGCGAATTGCAAAACCATCATAAGGAGAACGATCAAAAGCTGGTACATCAGCATCTGCAGCTATATCCTCTGCAAGAAAGCGCCCATGTGCTTGAAGTAATGGGACGATTTCCTTTTTTTCTTGAAAGGCAAATTCCATCACACGTTTTACGGCTTCCCCCACTGGAATCAGTTTTCTTTTTTCTAACATCAGGACCACTCCTTTATCCTAATAAACGATAATAAATGCTTTTAGCTTGTTGTATATCCTGTATACCATGAATGACGACTCGCCCATCTTGGAAAACAACTACCCGATAATCCGGTGTTTGGCAAGAAAGTAAATAAGGGTTTAATTGAATTTCACCGTAAGGACGAAGTTGACTCGCGAGCTGCTCTAAATTATAGTGAACCGGTTGAGATGGACGAATTTGGACAGCATCTCGACCACATAAAATGTCTAATTTTGTTTGATTTTCATAGGCTAAATAAGGATATGTGGGGTTATGACCACAAGATGGACATTCATCATTGCGCATTTTTTCCACATTTATTTCATAATGTTGATTTTTCCAAACATCAAAAGTTAAGTAGGATTTTCGTCTTGCCTCTTCATCGCCTACTAAAAGTTTTAATGCTTCTGCTACTTGGTAGGCTGCGACGATTTGAACAGCAGGACTTATTATCCCTACCGTATCACATGTCATCCCTGTGTTGGGCATTACTTTTAGCAAACAATGTAAGCAAGGTGTTTTGCCTGGCACGATCGTATATGTTGCACCATAGCTACTAATACAAGAACCATAAACCCATGGAATTTGATATTTTTGTGCAAGGTCATTCATCATAAAACGAACATCAAAATTATCTGTCCCATCGATCATCACATCTACATCTTCAAGTAGTCCGAATAATTGCTCCGAATCGGCATCTAAAATAAATGCGTTAATTTCCAACTCAGAGTTAATACGTTGAAGTCGATTTTTTGCAGCGATCACCTTCGGAACTTTTTCCTGTGCATCTTGTTCAGTATACAATTGTTGTCTTTGTAAATTACTCCACTCAACATAATCCCGATCAATTATCGTCAACTTACCAACACCTGCTCTAACTAAAGCTTCTGCACTAGCACTGCCCAATGCACCGACACCAATGATTAAAACATGTTTTTCTCTTAGTAATTGCTGCCCGTTTTCACCGATTGGACTGAATAATTGTTGTCTAGAATATCTATTATCCATAAAGTTATTTGCCTTTCTTTCTATGAATTTTCGTTTGACCTTTTCATTTATAGCATTATAATAAAAGCATTGTTTTTCAATAAACACTAAATTTTAACTTTTTAAAAAAGGAGGTCCTTTGCCTTGCATCCTACACACGACCAATTTTCGATAGGCGCTGCTATATTAACAGTAAGTGATACACGTAAAAAAGTGGATGATCTCGGTGGTCAACGAATTCAATCACTTCTTCAAGAAGCTTCCTTTGAAATAGTCGATTACCAAATAACAAAGGATGAACCATCTGAAATATTAAAGTATGTAGTCGAATGGTGTGAGAATCAAACCATCAATACAATCATTATCACTGGCGGAACAGGATTTACACCAAGAGATCAAACTTACGATACGATTGTCCCCCTTTTTGAAAAAGAAATGGTCGGCTTCGGGGAATTATTCCGCTCATTAAGCTATGAAGAAATCGGTCCAAAAGCGATGTTTAGCCGCGCCACAGCCGGTAGCCGTGCGAAAACGGCCATTTATGTGTTGCCAGGTTCCGTCAATGCAGTAACACTTGCGATGACAAAACTAATTGTTCCGACTGTTCAACATTTTGTCGGTGAGTTGAATCGCCTATGAAAATTGCAGGAGTTGTCTTAGCTGGCGGACAATCATCCAGGTATGGTCAACCAAAAATGTTTGAACCATTTGCTGGTCAACCTTTGTATAAAAACAGTCTCAAAGCACTACAACAAAATCAACTTGAGCCTTTAATAATTGCGACGAATGCTAGCTTGCAAAAGAACTTTGCAGAACAAAACATCGAAATGATCATTGAAAAACAACCTCATCAAGGACCACTGTTTGCATTGCAAAACATCATGTTAAATTTCCCAGATGTTGAATGGTTTTTTGTAGTGGCTAGTGATATGCCATATATGAATGCAGATTTTGTTCAAACGATGCTTACATATATTGATGATCGATATGATGCCATTGTTCCTAAACAAGCTACAAGAATACAACCTCTCGCTTCCCTTTATCGGCGTACTGCTTTACCAAATGCAACTCGATTAATCCAACAAAACAAAAGAAGTATGAAATCCTTGTTCGATCAAGTTCGAGTTTGTTATGTTGGTTTTGAAGAAGAAAGCTCAACATTTATTAATATCAATACGCAACTAGATTGGGCACAAACTGTTGAAAAGGAGTTTCATGATGAATAAATTTACCCACTGGAACGAAGAAGGTCGTCCTAAAATGGTCGACATTTCAGAAAAAGACATTACACAACGTACAGCCATTGCTCGCAGTACCATTTCTTTATCCGATGAAGTGTATGAAGCAATCCAACAAGGCGGTATAAAAAAAGGTGACCCTACACAAGTAGCACAAATTGCTGGGATTATGGGTGCCAAAAAAACAGCTGATATTATTCCTATGTGTCATCCGATTATGCTACAAGGAACAGATTTCCAATTTGAATATAACAAAGTTGAAGTTGGATATGAACTACACATTCAAGCTACTGTAAAATGTAGCGGTAAAACAGGCGTAGAAATGGAAGCACTAACGGCTGTATCGATTGCAGCACTAACTTTTTATGATATGTGTAAAGCTGTTGATAAAAATATGGTTATTAAAGAAACATATCTTGTACAAAAAACGGGTGGAAAAAGCGGTACCTTTACCCGTGAATAAACAAAAAAAATCCGGCATTTTGTTGCCGATTTTTTTTGTTTTAACCACCGATGTGCGACATTTCGATTTTTGATTTTTTTCTTTTTTCCATCGTCTGTTCATTCCGTTCATCGGAATAGCGATCCGTTCGATTTTCCCATACATTTGAAATGCATTGGATGATGGAAGCATCATCTTCCCCATTCCTTAATAATTCTCGTAAATCGGTCCCATCTGTTGCAAATAAACAAGTATATAATTTTCCTTCAGCTGAAATACGGGCACGAGAACATGAAGAACAGAATGAATCGGTTACAGATGAGATGACACCGATTTCGCCTTGATTGTCCTGATATTGAAAACGGGTAGCCACTTCCCCTTTATAATTCGGCTCAACAGGTTTCAATGGAGAAATTTGTTGTACTTGTTCAAGAATTTCCTTCTTCGACACAACGTCATCCATTTTCCAACCATTGGAATTGCCGACATCCATATATTCAATAAAACGAAGAATGTACTGTTTGTCTTTAAAAAATTGGGCCATTGTCACAATATCTTGTTCATTTTTTCCTTTTTGAACAACCATATTAATTTTCACTTGCAAACCTGCTTCTGCAGCTTTTTCAATACCTTCTAATACGGTTTTCACTTTTCCACGATGACCATTCATCTCGAAAAAACGCTCTTCATTTAGTGAGTCCAGGCTAACAGATACTCTAGATAATCCCGCTTTAGCCAAATCATGGGCATATTTTTTCAATAAAGTGCCATTCGTGGTTAAAGCAATATCCTCTACTCCATCGATACGATTGATGCGTTCAATTAATATTGGCAAATCTCGACGCAGTAAAGGTTCACCACCTGTAATCCGTATTTTTTTCACACCTAATGACACAAAAATTTTTACTAATCGTTCGATTTCTTCAAAACTCAATATTTTTTCGGAGGGTAAAAAAGCGAAATCCGGGCCAAATATTTCGGCAGGCATGCAATACTGACAACGAAAATTACAACGGTCTGTCACGGATATCCTTAAATCTCTTAGCGGTCTTTGAAACTGATCTTGTAGATTCGTAATTTTTAATCTCCTTCTTTCACATTAGTGGATTGTTCAGGTAAAATAATACGCTCTTGATGTGTATAAATATTAAGTGTATTTTGGCGAATAAAACCGACCGTCGTAATCCCCAATTGCTCTGCCAATTGCAATGCTAATTCGGTTGGCGCTGATTTAGATAATACAATTTCGCATCCAATCTTTGATACTTTCAGTAAAATTTCCGACGAAATTCTGCCGCTAAATACGATAATTTTATCTTGCATGCTAATATTATTTCTTAAGCAATAACCGTAGATTTTATCTAAAGCATTGTGACGTCCAATATCCATGCGACTTAAGACCATACCATTTACATCACAGAGCGATGCATTATGCACACCGCCAGTCTTTTGAAAAGTATCAGCCGATTGTTGCATCTCCCTCATTAAACGAAAACAATCGTCTGTAGTAATACGCACATGAACATCTTCCATCTTTTTCGATGCCAATGCATCATTTGCAAAAACAAAACCTTGCCGACTCATCCCACAACAGGAAGTAATGTAACGTTTGTTTTGAATTTGTTGATAAAAAGGATTGATCCGTTTTGTTTTAATATGCACAAAACCTTCTTTTTCCTGATACCAAATATCTTCAATATCTTCAAAACTACTAATGATGCGCTCCGATGCTAAATATCCAATGACCATATCTTCTACATACTCCGGTGTGCAAACCATCGTAACAAATTCTTGCTGATTAATCTTCACTGTGACAGCGTGTTCTGTCACAACGGTATCTTCTACTTCTTTTATTTTATTATTTTCAATGCGTATAATTTCTCGACTTACTGTTTTTTCCATAAGGGTTCCTCTTTATTCACTAATTTTATCCTCAAAAATAAATACTGAAATAGCTAAGTCTTCTTCAACTTTAATATCTGAAAATAAATGGAGCAGCTTTGTACCCATCAATTCCTCCATACCTTCTGGAGTAGCTCTCGAATACAGCTCTTGAATCATACTTGTCCGCGAAGCATGAACCATTTTTAACCCTTCTGGTTTACTTGCAATGAATCTTTCCGTTGGTGTTAAATTCCCATACAACGTTGAAACGGCCATGTTTTCTACAAAAACAGTATGAATACGCTCCGGTCCTTTACCAAATAAATCTTTGCGCAGTTTACGAATAATATCGTTAAATTCATGCACTTTTTTTGACATGTTGACGATTCTCCTAACGTAATTAAACTTTTTTATTTCTGTTGTTTTTGGAGACCACCCTTACAGTTTGTTAATAATATAGCAACTTTAAAAAAATTTAAAGTGAAAATATTTTTAGATAATTATTACTATTAACAAAATGTATGATAAATATTGTCCATTTGAAATGTAAACGTTATAATAAGGGGGTTACAAATGGAATTGATTTATTTTGATTCTTATGTCATGGTTTTACCAATTGCAAGTTGAACCATTTGCATAGCAGTCATAATGAATGAATTCTATTACTAAATCTAAAAAAATAAAAGTAGATTGAGTTTTTAGCACGGCTTGCTAAGAATTTTATCCACCGTGAATTAACAGCATGTAAAAAATCATGCCGTTTCATGGTGGATTTTTTTATTTTTTAAACAATATCAACAATATGACCACTTCGTTAATGAATGTCCTAATTCCTTTATAGGAATGTGATAAATCCGAAAAATGAGCTTAATTAGACCATTTTTACAATTTATTATCAACCACAACCAACTCAACATGCTCTTTTCGGTTTTACCATAAGCATTAACCTCGTGTCATAGAATAGTCAAAAAACAAAAGGAGGAGTTTACATTGACTAAAATTACCATTAATGGCGTATCCTATGAAGTAGCTGAAGGAGCTACAATTCTTGAAACCATTAATCAAAATGGCATTGAGCATCCACAAATTTGTTATGTGCCATCGGTTGACCCTATCCAAACTTGTGATACTTGTATCGTAGAAGTGGATGGACAACTCGTTCGCTCATGTTCAACAAAAGCAGTAGACGGCATGAATGTCCAACTAAAATCGGATAAAGCAAAAGCTGCACAAACAGAAGCAATGGACCGCCTATTAGAAAATCACATGTTATACTGTACTGTTTGTGATAATAACAACGGGAACTGTACACTACATAACACTGCAGAAATGATGGAAATTGAACATCAAAAATATCCTTTCACTCCAAAAGTGGAACCACATGAAGTGGACATGTCCCACCCATTTTACCGTTATGATCCAAACCAATGTATCGCTTGCGGTCAATGTGTAGAAGTTTGCCAAAACTTACAGGTAAATGAAACATTATCGATCGATTGGGAAGCAGAAAGACCACGTGTTATTTGGGATGACGGCGTTAGCATTAACGATTCTTCTTGTGTAAGTTGCGGACAATGTGTAACGGTTTGTCCATGTAACGCATTAATGGAAAAATCGATGCTTGGTGAAGCTGGTTTTATGACTGGTATTAAACAAGAAACATTAGATCCAATGATCGATTTAATTAAAGAAGTGGAACCAGGATATAGCGGTATCTTCGCTGTTTCTGAAGTGGAAGCTGCGATGCGCAGTAAACGTACGAAAAAAACAAAAACCGTTTGTACTTTCTGTGGTGTAGGTTGTTCCTTCGAAGTTTGGACAAAAGACCGCAAAATTTTAAAAGTACAACCTTCTGATGGTCCGGTAAATGCCGTTTCTACTTGTATTAAAGGGAAATTCGGTTGGGACTTCGTTAACTCAGAAGAACGAATTACAAAACCATTAATTCGTAAAAACGAAGAATTTGTTGAATCAACATGGGAAGAAGCTTTAGATTTAATTGCTTCAAAACTAGGCGGCATTCAAAAAGAATATGGTCCTGGTTCTGTCGGTTTCATCTCTTCTTCGAAAATTACCAACGAAGAAAACTACTTAATTCAAAAAATGGCACGTCAATTGTTTGGAACAAACGACGTAGATAACTGTTCACGTTATTGCCAATCACCAGCGACAGACGGTTTATTACGTACAGTTGGTTTTGGTGGGGATGCAGGAACAATTAAAGATATTGCAAAAGCTGGACTTGTTATTATTGTTGGGGCAAACCCTACAGAAGGTCACCCAGTACTGGCGACTCGCGTAAAACGCGCTCATAAATTACATGGTCAAAAATTAATTGTTGCCGATGTTCGTAAGCACGAAATGGCTGAACGCTCTGACATCTTCATGCGTCCAAAACAAGGTACGGACCAAGTTTGGTTGATGGCCGTAACAAAATACATGATCGATCAAGGTTGGCATGATGAAGCCTTCATTAAAGAAAATGTCCATGATTTCGGTGCTTTCAAATTTGTACTTGAAAAATACACACTTGACTATGCAGAAGAAGTGACAGGTATTTCAAAAGAAACGTTAATAAATGTTGCCGAAATGATTCGTGATGCTGACGGTACATGTGTTCTTTGGGGTATGGGTGTTACACAAAATACAGGTGGTTCTTATACATCAGCTGCGATTTCGAACCTTCTATTAGCTACTGGTAACTATCGTCGCCCTGGAGCAGGAGCTTACCCTCTTCGTGGTCATAATAACGTTCAAGGTGCTTGTGACATGGGTACATTACCAAACCTATTACCAGGTTATCAAAAAGTAACAGATGATGAAGCACGTGCTAAATTCGAAAAAGCATATGGCGTGAAAATTCAACCGAAACCAGGTCGCAATAATCCACAAATGTTAGATGCGATTATGGAAGGTAAAATGAAAGCGATGTATTTAGTTGGTGAAGATATGGCACTAGTGGACGCTGATGCGAACCATGTAGATAAAGTTCTTTCATCATTAGATTTCTTCGTTGTTCAAGATGTGTTCTTATCACGCACTGCACAATATGCAGATGTTGTTTTACCAGCAGCACCATCTCTTGAAAAAGA
This sequence comes from Ureibacillus galli, assembly GCF_014836845.1. Lineage (GTDB taxonomy): Bacteria > Bacillota > Bacilli > Bacillales_A > Planococcaceae > Ureibacillus > Ureibacillus galli. The sequence goes on along the minus strand of NZ_JACSQA010000026.1, from coordinate 34,764 downwards.
AGGGACATTTACGAATACAGAACGTCGTGTTCAACGCTTATATCAAGTTTTACCAACTCTTGGTGAATCAAAAGCAGATTGGGAGATTCTACAATTAGTTGCAAATCGTTTAGGAGCAGATTGGAACTACAGCCACCCAAGTGAAATCTTTGACGAAATGGCTAGCCTTTCTCCAATTTTCTCTCAAGCAAACTACGATGTATTAGAAGGATGGGGTAGCTTCAACTGGGGTAGCCACGATGGTAAAGATACACCGTTACTATATGAAGATGGCTTTAACTTCCCTGACAAAAAAGCTCGTTTTGCTTTAGACGATTGGATGAAACCAATTGAATATGAACCAGAATACGATTGTCATATTAACAACGGACGTATGTTAGAACACTTCCACGAAGGAAACATGACAAATAAATCGAAAGGTATTCAATCGAAAGTACCTGAAATTTTCGTAGAAGTATCCCCTGAATTGGCGAAAGAGCGTGGTATTGAAGATGGAACGTTATTACGTTTAGTGTCTCCATATGGTGCATTAAAATTAAATGCCCTTGTAACAGATCGGGTACAAGGTAACGAACTATTCTTACCAATGAACTCTACGAGCAAAGATTCGGCAATCAACTTCTTAACTGGTGGAGGTGCAGATGTGAATACATCAACACCGGCATACAAACAAACAAAAGTACGAGTGGAAGTATTGAAAGCAAAAGGAAAATCACCACTTCCTAGAACAAATCCTAGAAATAAAAAACGCCACCCACAAAATGGTGTTGAAGTACAACGGAAATGGAATCGTCCTGGCTACGTTCACTTAACAACAAATTAATGGAGGAGTGAAAGAATGGCTGCACCAATTAGTACGATTAAAAAGCAAGAGTTAACAGAAGAACAAATAAAAGAACAAAAGTTAGAGAATTTAAAGAAGCTTCTTTCCGAAAATGAAGAAGCAGTAAATGAAATTTTCTCCATCATGGGAGAATTAAATGCGATTGGCGCCCTTGAAGCTGTAACAAAACTACTTGAGGCAAAAGAAGAAGTTGCTCATATCGTATTAGGTCAAGTAACGCGTGAACCTGTTACGAATATTATTAACAACTTAATGGGGGCTGCCGGTGCTTTATCGGCCATGGACCCAGAAAAAACAACAAAATTAATCGAGAGTTTAACTACTGGCTTAGATGAAGCAAACAAAGCGGTAGACACTGACGAAAAAGTCAGTGTCTTCAAGCTTGCTAAAATGTTAAATGATCCAGATGTGAATCGTGCCATGAACTTTGGCATTCACTTCTTAAAAGGGCTAGGTAAAGGCTTAAAATAGAAAGGAGGTTTTTGAAATGTTAACAAAAGAAAACATTTTAAATGCACTTAAGCATGTAGAAGACCCGGAACTTCATAAAAGCGTTGTTGAGTTAAATATGGTGCGTAATCTAAAAATTGACGGCACTCATGTTTCGCTTGACGTAATCTTAACAATCAAAGGTTGTCCGTTAAAAGCGAAGATTCAACAAGATATTGAACAAGCATTAAAAAATATTGGAGCTACAAGCGTTTCCCTTCAATTCGGTTCCATGACGGATGAAGAACGTCGCACACTAACAGCTACCCTAAAAGCTCAAAACGTAACTGACCAAGGGATGCCTAAAATGTTGAAACCTGATTCTGGCGTTAAATTTATTGCTGTTACGAGTGGTAAAGGTGGTGTCGGTAAATCAACGGTTACGATTAATTTAGCGACTGCCCTTGCCCGTCTTGGAAAAAAAGTTGGGATTGTCGATGCAGATATTTATGGCTTTAGTATTCCGGCTATGATGAAAATCGATCAAAAACCAACAATGATTGACCAAACAGCAATTCCGGTTGAGAGCAATGGCGTGAAAGTCATGTCGATGGGCTTTTTCTCAAAGGATAATCAACCTGTTATGTGGCGCGGACCCATGCTGAACAAATGGATTCGCAACTTCCTTGCCAACACCCATTGGGGTGAATTAGATTATCTCCTACTAGACTTACCACCTGGTACAGGAGATGTTGCCATCGACGTGGCGGCAATGATTCCACAAGCAGAAGAAATTATTGTCACGACACCCCACAACGCAGCTTCTCATGTAGCAACACGTTCAGGTCTAATGGCACAACATACGAAACATAAAATTTTAGGTGTTGTTGAAAATATGGCGTACTTTGAAAATGCAGATGGTGAAAAGAACTATCTATTCGGTCAAGGTGGAGCAGAAAAATTAGCAGATGAACTTCATACCCACATCATTGCTCGAGTACCATTTGCGAAACCTGAGGAAAATACAGGTTCTTCGGTTTATGATGAAGACTCAGTTGTAGGTGAAGTATTTACACATCTTGCAGAAGATATTGTTTATCGATAAGATAAAATAGGGTTCGGTAATTAGACCGCCCCATAAATAAGACAAGCATTCAACCAGTTGTAGGATTTCCCTACGACTGGTTGTTTTATTATTTCCCTATAAAAAAAACATCTTCTAATTGAATTCTAGTTTTGTAACTTGAATTCAATCGAAGATGTTTTTTTCATTATTTAAACGAACACGATTCTACTAATTCATATAACCGGCTCTTCTTAAAACTTGCATGAAATAAAAGCGATACGTGTTTTTCACAAAAGTGTCTAATGGTAAACCTACATTCAATTGATATTTCGTAAAAATGAAATAAAATCGTTTATCCCACTTTAAACGTAACAATTCCCCTGCCTCTTCACCATATTTCTCGGTAAATTCTATAATTAAAGGTTCAATCATATCTTTGCAATAGTCTTTTAAACTTGCAAGAGCGTCGATATCTTTGTCCCTTTGAAAACGCGTAATCCAATCCGCTAATTGCTCGTTCATATCAAAATCCATCCTTCTATCAATCTGAGTTTCTTCCTATTATATTATATCATTTTTTCACCCTATTTACGTGTCTCGTTGCTTACATATATATCGATAGATTGAAATTTATTCACATCGTTATTTCTGTATAAAATAACGTGTTTTTTCTGGCAGTTCCTGATTTCGCTTTCAAAGGTACATTTATCAATTTTAACTAAACGACCAAGCAATAAATATGATACTTGCTACCCCCCATGCTGCGGTTCCTACTATCCACCAAAGGCTGAATTGAGTAGTTGAACGTTGCTTCCTATCCATATTTCTCTTTATAAAATAAAGAACAATAAATCCAATTATGAAGAAACAAAAAGTTATCCAGAATAATAAATCCACTTTCAATCCCCTCTTTAGTGAATTACTCCCTAAAACGTCACATAATTTCTATGTATTTTACCATAAATATCAAATTATATTACTTTCGCATCCAAATTAGAAGGATAATACGTCCGCCAATTTGTCACCTCTTCTTATAGCTTCGCGGTCATCTCCCCAATAGAAGTGATAATGGTTGGAATAAAGAAAATTGCATGTATTGAGGAGCTTCTCTGAACCGTGTACTAACTAAAAAAATATCGCACTATCCTTTTTCAATTAAAAGTATCGAAAAAATCGCGACATTGTCTTTAACGTCGCGATTCATTCATTCTACTATTCTGATATTCTATTTAAAACTCACGATCCATCACTTCTACTGAATAGCTTCTCTAATTTTATATGTCGCATAAAGTACTTCATCAGTATAGTGAATGCAAAAATGATAATTAAAATTAGCGTAATAGAAGCTCCTGGAGGTGTTCCTAATTCATAGGAAGTGATTAGTCCACTCGAAGTGCCAATTAATGCAATGATTATACCAAACAAAATAACACCATTAAAACTTTTGCTCAATCGAAGTGAAATGGCAGCAGGCAAGACGATAACGGCAGAAACAAGTAAAGCTCCGATTATCGGCATAATAACTGCAATCGTGACGCCAGTTAGGACATTAAATAAAATCGACATCATTTTAATAGGCAAACCTGCAGTAAAGGCTGTTTCCTCATCAAAGGTGAGGACATACATCGGCTTTCGGAAAATAAAATATAACAAACCGATAATTACCGTCAGTCCTAACAGTATCCATACTTGTTGCTTACTAATTGTCACAATAGAACCGAACAAAAATTGATTGATACTCAATGTTGCCCCGCCATCATTCAAACTCATTAAAACTAGCGCTAGTGCCAGTCCTGCAGACATTATAATGGCAATCGACACTTCTGAATATGTACGATAGACGATACGTAAATATTCAAGCACAAATGCTATTACCATGACGACTAAAATATTCGTCCACGTCGGATTGACGCCAATGAGCAATCCTAACGCTACACCTGCTAATGAAATATGCGAAAGTGTATCTGCCATTAAAGACTGTCGACGCAAAATCAAAAACAACCCTAACATCGGTGCAATGAGTGAAATTAGGAAGGATGCTTGGAAAGCTCTTTGCATGAATCCATGGAAAAACATCTCCAAGGGGAACCCTCCTTCCGTACTAGCTCAATATGTTTATTAGCATAATGGCGAATTTGTTCATGATCGTGGGTAACCATTAAAATGCCTTTATTATGTTCTATACAATTGTGCTGTAATAATTTATAAAATTCCTCTTGAGAGTGTACGTCCATTCCTGTCGTCGGTTCATCTAATACGAGCAAATCAGGATCTGTCGCGAACACACGGGCAATGGAAATTCGCTGCTTTTGCCCGCCTGACAGTTCTCCTATCTTTTTATGGCGCATCTCCCACATTCCTACAGATTCCAGCGAGCGTCGTACATGCTTTTTGTCTTCCCCATCTAATCTTTTAAACCATTTTCCTCGTTGATAGCGTCCGGACTGTACCAGTTCCAGTACAGTGCTTGGGAATCCAGCATTAAAGGAAGCGACCTGCTGCGAAACATACCCGACAACCAGCTTCTCACCAATGTGATTTGTTGGTGAGAGCCAGACGCTGCCTTTCGATGGCTTAAGCAGACCTAGAACATTCCGCAGTAGTGTTGTTTTGGCCGCTCCATTTTCCCCCGTCAGCATGACAAACTCTCCTGCGTGCACTTCAAAAGAAATATTCTCTAACACCGGTTCCTCCTCATACTGAAAGGCGAGGTTTTTCACTTCAATATAACGCATAATCAAGCGACCTTTCTTATTATTGAATACTTAACTGCAAGGCTTCCAAATTTTCCCGCATTGCATCCAAGTATCCTAAATCTTTTTCTTGCAACTCTTCCGACAGCACTTCCAAATCATATAACACAGCCGTCTCTGTCCCTGTTTCAGCAGCAACCGTTTCTGCAATCGCTGAACTAGCTCCTTGCTGATAATAGATTACCGGTACATCATATTCTTTTACTAGATTACCAATTTCAGCTATACGAGAAGGACTTGGTTCTACTTCTGTCGATAAGCCCCCAATGGCCACTTGCTCCAAATGATAACGTTTGGCAAGGTACCCAAATGCTTGGTGTTGTACGACAAAAACACGATTCTCCGCCCCTTCGAGTGCAGTTTCATACTCTTCATTTAAAGCTTGAAGCTCTTCATTAAAGGCTTTTGCATTCTCTTCATAAATAGCCTGCCCTTCCGGATCTGCTTCAATTAACGCATCCCGAATGACATTCACTTGCGCTTGTGCCAATACTGGATCCAACCAAATATGCGGATCATGATTTTCGTGATCATCAATCATAACGGAGACAGGTTCCGATTGGGCATATACCTTTTCTTCATTATCTAAAAGGGCTACCCGTACTTCGAAACTTTCTCCCGTTGTTTTATACTCAAAATGATCTGTTTCTTGACCGGAAACAGCTTCCCATTCCTCATCCTCACTTCCGCGAACGTACCAACGCCAATTCGTATAGTCCGCTTCTTCTTTTAGTTCCGCAACGAGCGTAACGACATCTCCCGTATGATAATGATCTGCCAAACCAACGATTTCAATCGGTTCAGAATTGTCACTACTTCCATGTTCATGGTGATGTTCGTCCTCATGACTGTCTCCATGGGCGTGGTCATTCCCATGATTATCAATCACAATTTTTACCGGTTCCGATTGAGCATAAATATTGTGATCATTATCGAAAAGTACTGCCTGAACTTCGAAACTTTCTTCTGTTGCTTCGTATTTAAATTCAGGTCCCCCAACTTCTGGTACAGTCACCCATTCCTCGTCGGCACTTTTTCTTGTATACCAGTGCCAATGATCAAATTCCACTTCTTCCTCTAATTCCGCAGTCAATTCAATTGTATCCCCTGTATGGTAATGGGCCGCAACACCTTGAATTGTTAGACCTCCCGTAGTCTCCGGTTCTTCACCATCTTCATGATGATCATGGTCACTATCCTCAGTTGAGTCAACACCATCTGCGGTACGTGCGATTACAAGATTATCGTTTTCTATCGTATTGAATAAACTATCTACCCAATGTTCCATCTCTTCACTGCTATACACAAACACATCTGCTTCATTCACAGCTGTCACATCTTTTGCACTCGGTTCATAATGATGTGCATCTTCTCCTGCAGACACCATTAACGATACCTCCGCCCGCTCTCCTGCCACTTGCCGAGTAAATTCATACATCGGGTAAAATGATGTAACAACGGAAATTTGTTTATCAGACTCGCTTTCCTTTTCTGCAGAAGTACATCCGGAAAGAGCGGCACACGTAACCATACTAAGGAAGACTGCTACTAACCACGTTTTTTTCATCTTTCTTTCCTCCTAAACTACATGACTAAAAGTGTAACTTTAATCACTCTGAATTCTTTAACTAGCTTTTAATGAGCCAGCATATCACGCACGAAATCTTCTGCATCTAAATTAGAAGGATAATACGTTGGCCAATTAGTCACTTCCTCTAATAATGCTTCGCGGTCATCTCCCCAATATAAGTGGTAATGGCTTGAATCGACTGGGAAAATATTATGATCACTAAATTGAATGTATTGAGGAGCTTCCACTGATCCGTCTACTAATTTAAAAATATATCGTACGCCTCGATTCCCTTTTTCATAGGTAAGAATTTCATATCCATCTGATGCGTACTCTCCCGAATATTCCTTTCCATCTTCGAAAAATGTTACGACATTCTTCTCGATCGTGATGCGATTAACATTCGTTTCATATCCTATCTTGTAATATTCCTTGTATTCTTCTTTCGTCATATCTCCGCTTTCTGCTTTATGTGCAAACACTTCATCCAAATCTCCAGATAAAAGATAAGGATAGACCGATTGCCAATCTCCTTCCCAATCGGACAATTCACGATCTTTTACTTGACTGTCTTCGAAATACCCATTATAGATTTGCTTACTTTCTTCGTCGTGTCCGTGATGGTCATCAATCACCACTTTCACAGGTGCAGATTGAAACTCCGGTTTGTCGTTACTACCATATAAAACGACTTTTATCTCTAAACCGTCCTTTGTTGCTTCGCCCGTAAAAGTATCCGTTTCCTGTCCAGAAATCGATACCCATTCCCCATCACTACTTTCTCTGCTATACCAGTGCCAATGATCGGACTCTGTTTCTTCCTCCAGAACTGCTGTTAATTTAATAGTATCCCCAGTATGGTAATGATCAGCGATGCCTTCAATGGTTATTTTTTCTGGTGCCTCCTGATTCGTTTCTTCCCCTTCGGAATGGTTATGTTCCTCGTCTGTATGTACTTCTTCCTTAGATGCTTCATCTCCCGTTCCTTGGCATGCTGTTAAGAAGATGCTTAACAGTAAGATACTCGATAAACCCATAAGTAATTTTTTCATTTTATTCTCCCTCTCTTTTAAATGGTTTACTTTTTAAAACACAAAGCGTAATCATTACGTTTTAAAAATGCGTAAAAATTTTTAGCCTTCTCCTGCATTGAAAATGATTAAACGTAATGATTAGCTATGTACTCTTTTCAAGTGGTCATTAATTCATGAATAAAAATAGTTGTGCTTTACTTTTTTCAGAAGATGCTCCAATCAACTGATTCGTATAATCATACCATCTCACTTTTCTACAGCGTTCTTCCATTCTTTCACTCAGTTCTTCTTCTATTTCATTCATTAATTTTGCAATCATTGAGAAAGGCATATTAAAATGCCGGCTTGCTATTTCATATGGGGAATACGCTGTAAAAAGTTGAAGGTACTCTTCCACTGTATTTGATTTTTCAACTAGACGATCTTCCATGTCGATAATAAATTGATAGAGCCTTTTCTTATTTTCGGGAAGTTTTCTTACTTCATTTTTTAATAATAATTCCATTAACCGGTCATTCATTAATTGTCTCATCCTTAGTTGTACAAAAATAAGCGCATCTTACCAGCTAGATTTTTTCACGCCTGGAATTTGACCAACTCTCGAAAGGCGATACGAGAAAGTCCAAATTTCCGCATATATCCTCTTGGTCTTCCCGTTAATTCACAGCGATTATTCAAGCGGGAAGGAGAAGAGTCCCTTGGTAATTTAGCCAATGCATGATAGTCTCCTTTTTCTTTTAACTCTTTTCGCAACTCAGCGTAACGGGCTACCATTTCCCTTTGTTTTTTATCTCGTACGACTTTTGACTTTTTAGCCATGCTATTTCCTCCTTATGAAGTGTTATGATCATTTCGTTTCTCTGTGTAATGTCACTCGTTTAAGACGGGGACTATATTTCTTCAATTCGATGCGCTCAGGATTATTGCGCTTATTTTTTGTCGTTATATAATTTCGGTCTCCTGTCTCTGTGCACGCTAGTGTAATCTTCACTCTCATCAATTGTACCTCCTAATATTTTATAAATATCAAATTAAACTTTCGGCAATGGATCCGGGAAATTCGTCCAGTCTTGTTTCATCTCTTCATTCGTTAGCACACAGCGATCCAAAGAATCAATGATTGCTTGTTGATCCATTTGAATTCCAATTAATACAAGCTCATTCATTTTACTTCCTTCCTCTTCAATCCATGTACCGACTCTTTCCATACTTAAAGATGGACCTGCTTGGGAAAGTAGAATAGCTAAATCATTACGGGTTGCAAGCCAAAGAAAACCTTTCGCCCGTACAACTTCAACTGGCCATTCATTTATCCAGTTCATGAAACGTTCAGGATGAAATGGTCTTTTACTTCGATAAACAAAAGATCCAATACCATATTCCTCCGTCTCAGGAATATGTTCCTGATTCAATTCTTTCATCCACCCTGCCCCTTGGCTCGCTGCTTCAAAATCGAACATTCCTGTGTTCAACACTTCATGTAAATCGACATTCGCCTTTACTGTATGAATAATTTTTGCATCGGGATTCAAACTTCTCAGTACCCCACTTAGCTCATTCACTTTTTCTTCCGTTAACAAGTCGGTCTTGTTCAATAGTAAGACATTTGCAAATTCAATTTGATCGATTAGTAAGTCGGCGATTTCCCGCTGATCCTCCTCTGTTACTGCTTCTTTACGCTCGAGAAGGGTATCACCTGAAGTAAAGTCATGCCAGAATCTATAGCCATCGACAACGGTCACCATCGTATCCAATCTGCAAAGCTCCTCTAAATGAATGCCTAAATTTTCATCCGTATAAGTAAAAGTTTGAGCAACAGGTATCGGTTCGCTAATCCCGGATGATTCAATTAAGATGTAATCAATATCTCCAAGTTCAGCTAATCTAGCTACTTCCACGATTAAATCTTCCCTAAGGGTGCAACAAATGCAGCCATTTTGCATTTCTACTAATTTTTCCTCTGTCCGTGTAAATCCCCCTTTTTTCACTAAAGAGGCATCGATATTAACTTCGCTCATATCGTTTACAATGACGGCTACCTTCAGTCCTTGTCTGTTGTGCAAAATATGATTCAACAGAGTTGTCTTTCCTGATCCTAAATAACCGCTTAAAACAGTTACTGGTATTTTCTTTTCCATTCCACCTCTCCCCTTTCCAACATTATCCCCATCTATAAATCGTAATCATTACGTTTTACATCATATACATGTTTCTTCCATTTTGCAAGAACTTTTACAAAATGAAATAAAAAAATTTTTGTTAGCATTTTATCTTTCCACTTATCGTATGTTCGAGTATCCGGGGCCACTCTGTAATGAATTAAAAGGAAAAAACGGATGTTTTTAGGCAATTAAAAAACGCCAAAACCCTTATAATTCAAGGATTTTGACGTTCAGTGGATAGCAGGAGTCAAACCCACCTCTCCAAAAACTATGCTAAAAAGTTTTTAGTAAATAGTGATTCTAAAAGTGGTTGGTATTTCTTTTTACTAGATTGATATTGTTCTAGTATCGCTTCGCCACTTTTTTCGATGATTTCTATTCGATCTAATATTTCCTTCGTTAGTTGTTGAGAGTCGGTCGAAACAACTAACTGTTCTAACCCAAGGGAAGCGGCATTATCAAATATTTTAAAGCGATAGCCTAATGCGATGGCTGGTACATTTGCCGCAAATGAGAGATAGTTTGCATGTAGTTTAAAGTTAATCGTTGCAGTACATTTTGATAATTTTTCTATTAATTGCTGTTCCGTATATAGATTTTTATCCAGTATGACGCTCTCAGGATGATTTATTTTTTCATATAGTCTTTCACAATGGGGTCTATCATCGCCCCATACCGAATAAATAATCAATTTATAACCGGATTCAATTAATTTCTTCGCTGCCTCAACTAACTGTTTCTCAACTAAACTTTCATTTCCCCCATATAAACGATTAAATGTAGTTCCCCAGTTGATACCAATTAGCTTTTCTTTGCTAGAAAGCTTTTTCGGATCAGGCTCTTTCAATAATAAGCCCGGATCTCCTATCATTTCTACTTTCTCCGTCTTTTCACTTCCAATCATAATTTCAATCGCCTTTTTCGTTAAAGGTCCTCTTATCCCAACAAACAATGCTTTTTCAATTACTTCATCTAATACTTCAATATCCTTTTGTTTGAAATTTTGTTCCATCGAAAGTAATTGATCATTTATTAATAAATCGAGATTTTTCTTTTCAATCCAATCAAGTCCTGATCCCCATATCATAACTGGTTTGCCTTGATGAAGGGCATTTTGAAGGATTTGCAAATAGCCCGGTAATAAAAGAGAGCCTCCCCCTAAAATAACCGCATCATATTTTTCAAAGTTTTTCATGTCGGTCCCTGGTACTGATGGAATGATTTCTATTTGATCTTCTCCTAGGTGTTCTTTACATTTGTCTCGAAAGATGTGCCATAATAATTCATCACCTAAGTTATTAAAGCCGATCCACCCAATATATAGGAGCTTCTTCAACTTTCGCTTCCTCCTTTCGATGTTTCAGAATAAATTTTTATAATGTCCGTTGCGACATTTTGTATATTAAACTTTTCTTCTACGATTTCTCTTGATGCGATGCCATTTAACTTAAGTTGTTCTTGATTTAATAAATATTTTTTTAAATCGTTTCTCAAAATATGTCTACTACAAGAGGATTTGGAACCATGATCTCCAAAATAGTGGTTCCATGCTTCATCGATATTGTCTTTATTCACCATTCCAAAATAACCATGGTTTCCAACAGCTATGACTGGTTTTTCCGAAGCCATCGCCTCTAGTGCAACGCGTCCCGTACCAACGACACAATCGGCCATAGAATAATAAGCATGCATATTCTTTTGTTCCCCTACGATATGGATAAAAGAATCTTTACACGCTTTCTCAATGATTTGTGTTAAGTTTTTTATATCCCGTAATTTGTCGCCATCCCCAACGATAATGACATGGAGATTCGGAATAGGATTTAACTTTAAGTCCTTGCAAGCGCGTAAAAACATGGAGCAAACACTCGCCTTTGCCCATGTAATTCTGCTCGCATAAAGGGCGACAGGCGAATCTTTCGGTATGTTCAATTCTTTTTTTAAGTCTTCATATGAGGCATCCCGTGGATATTCCTCTAAATTAATGCCATTTGGGACTAAGTAAGGATGTTCCACTCCAAACGACTTCATATAATCGCATAATGGAGGACTTACACAAATAACAGCATCGGACAATTGGAGAAGTTTACGAATCTCATGGTTCGGATAATAGGTGCCATGTACAGTAAAAACGGTAGCGATTCCCTTATTTCTTGCGGCCTTTCCGGCTAAGTATCCTGATGGGGATTGATGAAAATGAACGACGGATATTTGCTCCGCTTCCATAATTCCTTCGAGTTTCTCGATTAACTCTTTTTCATGTTTTTCCTCAAGATTGAGCGTCTTTGGAAAATCGATAGGATAAATAGGACAATTTAAAGCTTCAAAGGAGCTAACTAAACTCCCTTCTTTCCTTGCGGCAAAAGAAACAATTACATCATTTTTTAGTAATTCTTTTGCCAACCCCAATACATGGGTTTCCGTACCCCCAACATATAAAGCATCCGTGACAAGTAAAACCCTTTCTTTACTCACCTTTAGCACTTCCATAAAATTGTTTTGAGCGCTGCTTTTCATGAACACGATAGTAATATAACACGTCTCTTAAATTATCAATTTTTAATTTCGCATTTAGAAACTTGACGATAAATTCGTAATCCTCGGCTCCAGTGATTCTTCTCGTTGGACCACCTAGTAAATCAAAAACCTTTCCACGGAATAAAATCGTTCCATGGCAGATACAGTGCTTACCAATCGCATAAATTTTCCGAATATCCTCTCCATAATATAGCCAATTGGCTTCTTTTCCATTTTCTTTATTGCCATCAGTAAATGCCCGATAATTCGTTCCGATTAAATCATAGTCTAGATTTTCCTTTAAAAAGTTCACTTGTTTCTCAAAACGTAAAGGGTGTGAAATATCATCGGCATCGTTTACTGCAATATACTCACCTGAACTCATAAAATAGCCGATATTCAGTGCACCGGCGAACCCTGTATTTACTGGAAGGTTGCATATAATGATTGGAAAAGATGGATTAGAATTTTCTATCCATTGTTCTACTATTTTTACTGTATGATCCGTCGAAGCATCATTGATAAGAATTACTTCGATCTTGTTGTATGTTTGAGATAGTAGTCCGTTTAAGCAATCTTCGATATAAGGGGCTGCATTATAGCATGGAATAACAACACTAACTAACCCTTCTTCTCTTATCTTCATAGTTATCACCTCTAGATTAAACTATGTAATCTATTTCACATGCCTTGTGCAGAAGACCAATTTAAAAAAATATTTAATAAAAGATAGAATTCTATGCACACATTCCCAATCAAATTGGAACGAGCAAACATATAATTCAACATATGTTATTAAAGAAAGGAGATTAACATGTGGCAACTACGTTCAATTCTTAGTCCTTTAGAAGGTATGACGGTTGATATTACGACAGAATACTCTACAGTTTCTGGAATATTAATTGAAGTAAAAGCGGACTATATTGTGCTCAGAACAACTGCTGATTTAGTCTATATCCCGTTAGCAAGTATTAAAAGTGTAGCTTATTAAAATAGGAGGTGTTAAAGTTGTTTGATTTCTATTTATTTAGTCAGCTTCGCAAACTAATCAATGAGGAAATAAGAGTTGCAACTGGCGAAGAATTGTTTACTGGCATACTCGTATCAGTCGATAACGCCATCCTAAGGTTACGTGAATCAACTGACGACTATGAAAGAGAAGAAAGAAATGTAGTAATACTTTTATCTGAAGTAAGCTTTATCCAAGTAGATGCTTCGTAAGTTCAAAAAAATCTTGGCTATAGTTTTATCGATCCATAGAAGTTGATGATTTAAAAAGTATATATGAAATAAATACCCCGTAAAAGTAAGAAATCACTCTACTTTTACGGGGTGTTTTTTGGATTCATTATAAAATTTTATATAATACCTTGCATACGTAAAATAATCTCTGCTACGATTGCCGACCCTAAGAATGTACCTAATAGGACAAACATCCCGACAATGACTGTTTTCCATCCGAGTTTCGCAAAATCCGTCCAGGAACGACCGATTGATATCCCTGCATAGGCTAAAATCGGTGTCGCAATAGCAAGTAGATTTACTTTGCCTGTCCACTCAACGATTTTTTCAGATCCAGGTACTGCTGGCATTGATAGTATAAATGCTAATATCCCAATATAAGCAATACTCGGTATCCCTTTGTATGGAATTACTCGATGAATGATTAAACCAAGAAAACTTATTGAAGCTAATGCGAGTATTCCAGGAAGTGCCTCAAGGGGCATGACATCATAACCAATCCAATTTCCGATGATGACCATAAAAGATACGATCACAAATAATAGAACCCATTCTTGAATATTTTTTAGCATCGATTATTTCACCACCTTTGTTTTGGATTCTTCTTTTACTTCCTCTGTTATTACGATAGTTGATTCCATTTCTATTTCTGGTTCGCTGTAATTTTTTCGTTTTGTTAATACTTTATATAACTTTTCTGTTAATGGTAATCCTATGAAAATACTTGCATACAAGCCCGTAACAGAAGTTAATAAGTTACTAGCTCCCGAAAAGGCGGTAATCGTATCAGCCATATCAGGAAACGCAGCCACTAAAGGACCTAATGAAGCAGCAGCCATACTGCCACTCCCGACCCCTGTAGCCATCGCGAAGGAATAAGGGTGAAGAGGTGTCGCTGTCGCTAGGAATCCAGATATTAACCCTAAAAAGATGGAGCCAAATACCGTACCGAAAATATACATCGACATGACGCCACGACCTTCTGGAGAAGACAGTCCAAATTTATCAGTAATTAAAGCTAAATTCGGTTCCCGTCCGATGGAGTGGGTCATACCAATACTTTCCCGCTTCAACCCTAATAAAATGGCAACAGGAAGGGCGATTAAAATCGTTCCTAAATTTCCAATCTCTTGGAGAATAAGAGCGGGACCGGCTTCAATCAGTTGAGGTAAAGCTGGACCTGCTTGTACACCAAACTTTGCAATTAATAACGTTAATGTAATATATACTAATGTTTCAGCTTTTTCCGACTGCTTTTTCGTTACAAGGGGTGTGAAATAAACCGCAATCCCAATAATTACGGCATATAACATCGGCAGTAATAAGATAATGCCCACCCCAACCGAAATACTATGCTGACCAATTAACTCTGTCACACAAACGATTGCTAATACTAAAACATGTAATTTCCAATCTTTCCATAAACCTGCTGCATTTCCCTCCATACACTTGCCTCCTTTTCCTGTCTATTCGTAGTTACTTCACTTGAACTTCTTTAGCGTGTACTTTCATATATTCGAGCGTCGCTAATCCAAGCGTTTTCGCTGCGATTAATAATGCCCGCTCATCAATATCAAATTTCGGGTGATGGTGAGGATAGGACACTTCCCATTCAGGATTGCGTGCACCTGTAAAGAAGAACGTTCCTTTTACATGTTGTAAATAGTACGCGTAATCTTCACCGCCCATCACGGGTTCGGTTTCTTTTACAGCCGTCACACTAGGTACTTTCTTTGCTAATTCTGCTACGAATTCTGTTTCTTCCTTATGGTTAATGAGTGTTGGATAGCCACGGGTATAGGTGAAATCATAACTTGCATTCGCACTTTCACATACGCCTTTTACGACTCTTTCCATCTCTTGTTCGATTAATGCACGAGTTTCCTCTTTAAAAGTTCGAACTGTTCCCAACATCTCTGCTTGATCAGCAATCACGTTGTATGGATTTTCTGCTACAAAGGATGTAACGGATATCACTGCAGAATCTAACGGATTAATTTTCCGACTAACAATTTGGTTTAAACTATTAATAAGTTGACTTCCTACCGCAATACTATCAATCGTTTGGTGTGGGTATGCACCGTGTCCCCCGCGCCCTTGAATGCGAATATTAAACATATCCGGTGCTGCTTGAAGGGCACCCGTGCGATAACCAATTTCCCCTAATGGCATTTGAGCTTGTAAATGGGTACCAAAAATGACATCAACCCCATCTAAACAACCATCTTCTATCATAGAAATAGCACCGCCAGGAGGTAATTCTTCCGCATGTTGATGAATAAAGACTACCGTTCCTTGTAGTTCTGCCTTCATTTTATTTAATACTTTTGCTAAACCGAGTAAAGTGGCTGTATGACCATCATGACCACACGCATGCATGACTCCTTCATTTTTGGATTTAAAAGGTAAATCCGTTTGTTCAAAGATTGGCAGTGCATCAAAATCGGCACGTAAAGCAACTGTCGGTCCTGGTTGATCACCTTTTAAATACGCAACCACTCCGTTTCCACCAACGCCCCTTTTCGTTTCATGTCCTAACATTTCATGAAATTCGGCAATATATTTAGCCGTATTTACTTCTTTAAATGAAAGTTCCGGATTGGCATGTAAGTACCTCCGTATTTCCACAGTCTCCTCATAAACTTCTTCTAAACGATCAAATAATGTTTGCATTCTATTAACCTCCTTTTATTTATTTCATATGTTAAGTTTATAAAATAGATTCTTAATTTTTACACAATTTCAGTTAGCACTTCATAAATAGCCGATGAATCTAAGTTTCCTTTTCCTTTATTCTTTCCTAAATGAAATAGTCGGTGGGTACTTTCACTGACAAAAGTAGCCATTTGGTTGTCTTCTGCTAGATTTCGATATAAATGAATATCTTTTGTCATGTTGGCCAAGGAAAATTTCACATTGTCAAAAGTGTGATCCAGAATATTTACACCGAAAACATCCATCGCTCGGGTTTGTCCACTACCTTTTTGCAAAATGGAGGCAAGCTTTTCTTTCGGAACACCTGCCTTTCACTCGTTAAAAAGGCTTCACTTAATAATGAAATGACACCGGCGACAACCATGTTGTGGCATAGCTTGACGATTTGCCCTGCACCACTTTCACCTAAATATTCAATATGTTTCCCTATCGCTTGTAGAACCGGGAGAATTTCATCCAGTCGCTCTTCATTCCCACCAACCATGACAGTGAGCGTTCCATTATTCGCACCATCTGGTCCACCACTTAACGGGCAATCGTAAAATTCAACGCCTTTTTCTTGAGACTTTTGATGAATTTGTCTCGTGATATTGACATCATTGGTACTCATGTCCAAAATGAAAGCACCTTGCTTCATTCTGGATAGAATTCCAGTCTCCTCATTTAAAACAATTTCTTTCACTAGATTCGGCGATGTTAACGATAAAATGACATAATCAACTTGACCCGCTAATTCTTCAAGTGCGGAAGCTGGGGTTGCCCCTTCGTTTACTAGCTTTTTCACTGCCTCTTCATTAATATCGTAGACCATGACATTGTAATGATGTTTGATTAAATTTTTCGCCATGCCACTCCCCATTAAACCACAGCCAATTACTCCAACCGTTGTCATCCAAAGCCCTCCTATGCCTTCATGTAAACCGTTTTATATTCAGTCCAAAATTCTAACGCTGTTGAGCCTTGTTCCCGCGGTCCTAAACTCGACGCTTTCTTCCCACCGAAAGGATATTGATTTTCAAAATAGTTGGAAGGAATATTCACATGGGTCACACCTGTCTCGATATGTTTAACAAAGTGCATTGCCTTTGCTAAATCTTTCGTATAAATAGTTGAAGACAATCCAAACTCACTATCATTGGCTACTTCCAATGCTTCTGCATAGGAATCTACTTCAATAACAGCAATAACCGGCGCAAAAATCTCTTCCTTAAAAATTCGCATTTCTCGATTGACATTACTGAACACGGTTGGTGCTATAAAGTACCCTCTATCCAACTCATTATCCGTTAGTCTTTTCCCACCACATTCAAGAACTGCTCCATCTTGAATAGCGTCGTTCACATGTTCTAAATACAAGTTCAATTGATTTTCATCGATGATTGGACCATTATCAGCATTTTCATCAAAGCCATCACCAATGGTTAGAGCGTTTGCTGCCTCAACTAATCGAGCAATAACCTCTTTTGAAATACTTCTTGGAACGATTAATCTGCTTGTACCGGTACAACGTTGTCCATTATCAAAAAAACCACTAATGACGACATTTTGAATCGTTTCATCTAAATTGGCATCTTCTAGTATGATCGACGCATTCTTTCCACCCATCTCCGCTTGCATTTTTCCTCCCCGGTTCGTTACAGCTCGTCCTAGAGCCAAGCCTACTTCTGTTGAACCAGTAAAGGACACCGCTTTAATTTTTGCGTGATTTCCAATAGCTCGTCCAATGACGCCACCAGGCCCTGTGACCATATTGATAACCCCTCTAGGGACACCCGCTTTTTCAAATAACTCGATAATTTTTATACTAATTAAAGAAGTATTACTTGCTGGCTTAAACACAACGGTATTTCCTGCAACAATTGCCGGTGCAATTTTCCAAATCCCGATACCGAGGGGGAAATTATAAGGCGCAATTACCCCGACAACCCCTAAAGGTTCTCTCACAGTGTATCCGAAAATATCTGGGTCATTGGAGGGAATTGTTTCTCCTGTTAAACGGGTTGCTTCCCCGCTAAATTGTTTCATTGCTTCGATAGTTTTTTGTACTTCACCAAGGGAGTTTTTGTATGTTTTCCCTACTTCTTTTGTAATGATTGTAGCGAGTTCTTCCTTTTGTTCTTCCAATAAGTTAATGAGCTTAAATAATACTTCTCCCCGTTCAGGCACTGCAATTTTTGACCATATTTTAAAAGCTTTCTCTGCAACGTCGATTGCGATGTCGACATCTCTTTGATCGGATTTTTGAAAATAGCCAAGTATATGATCTGCATTGGCAGGATTAATACTTGGATAGACTTCACCTGATATTGCTTGAACCCATTCACCATTAATATAATTAAAATACGTTTCGGTCATTCTAGTGCACCTCTCATCTCTGTATTTTGAATAATTTTAATATTCAAAATTATAAAAATGAATGTGGCAAGTCACAAAAATAAACATTACTTTTTGTGACTCGCCACATATAGTTGAACAGCGATAACGAGATCAACCCACTCTTTTTCATCATTCAAATCGATTTGTAGGATGTCTTCTATTTTTCTTAACCGGTAATATAACGTATTCCCATGAATATGTAACGCTTTAGCTGTCTCTTTATGGTTTTTATTTTGATTGATAAAACAAAGTAACGTGTCGACTAGAAGGAAGTCGGTTTTTAATAACTTGCCAATCTTATCTTGAATGAAAATTTCAATCCTTTGGGGTTCTAAATCATGGAACAACCGCTCCATACCGAGTTTGGCATATTCCACAATATGGGATTGTTTCGTCGTCTTTGCGTAATTAATAGACTGGATCGCTTCATGATAAGAAATGGCTATTTGTTGAATACTCGTTTTCCGCCCAATTCCAATGAGCACTTGTTTTTCTTTGCCCACAATCATCTCGATCTCGTTAATAATTTGACTTAGTTGATCGCCTTTCAAATCAGGTAAAACGACAATCAATTGAAATGCATTCGCCACGATAAAGCTATTCGTACAAATGCTTTTTAACATATTTTCGAAAGAAAGGACTAACCATTGTTTATCGGTTAATTTATTGCGATCCCATAACGGATTTGCTGAACCTTCAATAATGATACATTGGATATCACTTACTTCATTCCACTGTAAATAGGTTAAGATTCGTTTTAAATCAGAGTTGGTGAGATCATGTAATAGTTGATTAAAAATTTCCTGTCTAAAATGAAATTCTTGTTCCAGTAATGCACTATTCTTCGTTAATTCCAGGGCGATGGCAGAACAGGCATGTTCAATAATTAATTGCTCAAATTCAGAAAATGTTTCGAAGGGCCTTTCTAGTTCTAATACGCCGAGTATTTCATGACTTCGTACAATCGGATAATAATTGCTGTCCTCATGATAAAGATTCGTCTCACGATGAACGACTTTCGAGCCAATTAAAGTTTCTAATAACAAAAGGATCTGTCCAATGCCTTACCCATCAATAATGAATTGATAAAACTGTTTATGAATGGAAATCGTATTCGATAACATCTCATTTTTTTGCAATAAATTTTGATAAACCCGAGAATGTTCAAGGGCGATGGCACTTTGATCCGCAATAATTTGAATGACTTCTAAATCGGCATCGGAAAAAATCCCATCCTGGTTAAAGTTATCCACAATCAAAACACCAAGACAGGAATCTTGATAAAGAATCGGACACCTACTCTATTATGTTAATGGTGGTTATTATAAATAATAGTTTAGCATTTAAATTCATAATATTGTGTAATTAAAAAAACACTAGGTAGATTTTTACCTAGTGTCTGCTAACTTATTTCTTAATTGTTTAAATGCACTTGATTGTTCTTTAATACTACGTTCTGCTGCGAAACGTTCGATACTTATATTGGGCATCTTGGGGATGATTCCTTTATTTTTCGTTTTGGTTATCCTACTCTACTCAAATTAACCAAAATCAATTTATGTCCAATTACTCGAATGGTCATTATATAACAGAAAAATAAAAATCCCCTACATTTCCAGATATGTAGGGTTCTATTTCATACAAAATTATAATGATTCACTATTTTTATATCTTGCTAGAATACTATTTGTTACTGATTTTCTTCGATTTTTCGCGTCAATTCTTTTTAACTGTTCATTGTAGTGATTGATTTCACTCAAGGATTTTGCTTTACGAGCTTTCCGAATAATATTTTTGATACTCTTTACATCAGAGGGCTTTAAATTATCCATCCACCTCATCTCCCTTCCATATCCTATCAATTAATTCTTCTAGCTCTATAAGATATGCGTGAAATTCCTCATTCGTGTGTGTGGGATTATCGTTTTTAAATTGATCAACATGATATTCGACCCATGTTTGAATAAAGTCTTCCCAACTATCTAAAATTTCATTATTAGGTATTTCCCCAAACGTTAATAGCACTTGACCATTATCAATGACTTCATCCACTCTTGCCTTAAAAATCTCATTTTCTTCCGTACCACTCATTAAAGCAATGCCTTTTAAATAAGTAATTCCACTCAACCCTGCGACAAGCGCAATAACTAAAACCTCCGTCACTGAACCATCGCTATTCAAAATATTGACTGCTCCAACACCCGCAATACCGCCTAATAAACAAGCAGTGACAACCGCTACAATCCAATTAAAAATTTCTAAGGAACCATGAAACAACGTTATTTTTACGTCTGTTTGCCCTTTTAATAACATAATGAGTGAGGTCGAAAAACTACCGATAATGCCCACAAAAAATGGTAGAGCAATCTGATGTTTAATATCCATATCTCCAAATAAGTACATAAACTTATCCTTTATTTTAAGTTCATTGAAGAACCAACTGATAATCCAATTATATATAGTACAAATTAAATAAACCATTATTAATACAATGGCAAAATAAAGTAGAATTTTTATTAATTGAACTAATGCTTTTTCAATTTCTTTGAAATTCATCACTGGATCACCTTCATTTCCGCGAAAGCCCCTCACATTAATTTATAACAAATTTATCCAGTATATGAATCCTTTCCTTTGTTAACTACAATTAACTGCAAACAGGTGAAACATTACAATAAAAAAATGCCAAACCCCTAATAATTAAGGTTTTTAACTTTCATTAAAATTCATGCATGGAGACTGCGGGAATATCTTATGGGGGGATTAGTTATCTGTTTTATATTTTCCAAATTTGATATAATTATCCATAATCAATTTTGTGGAGGACATTCATGTCAAAGTTAAAAGTCGATATCGATAGAGTTAATGATTTGACCCCTAGCTTTTCACAAGTTACGACGAAAGTATCGAATACAACAGATAAAGTTGCATCCATCCGATCTCAAATCGATTACCGTATTAAAGCACGACACGGAATCGGGGATCAATTGTACAAAATATCCAATGAATTACAAACGATTGAAAAGAATATGCAAAAGTTAGTATCTTTCCTTCAAAATTCGATGGATAAGTATGCAGAGGCTGAACAGAAAATTGCTAGGCAAGTTCCTATGTTACTTAATGTGATTGGGAAAAATAACAAAAGTATTGATGAAAATGATAGTATGAAAATAAACGACGCCCAATCGGATACAAGTGAATCAGATGATTCTAATCCATTTATTGAAACGTGGAATAGCTTTAAAGAGATTGGGAAGGATTTTTTCGACGGACTTGAAGAACGTGGTGAAAAGGCGTTGGATTCCCCTTATGATTTCTTTAATTATCTCTCAATAGGAGCGTTAGACGGTCTGAATTCAGGGTTAAAAAGTCGAAATGAAAAGAAGTTCGACTCTACATATGATTTCTTCAATTATTTGACCCTTGGTTTCACTGATACAGCAAAAGAAGCTATTTTACCAGAAGATCCATTTTCAAAAGAACATTGGTTAAATAGTTTAGGAGTGGTTACAACAGTTGCTGGTTTAAAAGGTGCTACTCCGAAAACGGGAAGCCTTAAAAATGGTAATGATATAAAAGTTTTAACAAACAAGACTTCAGGGAGTGTCCAAGCAGGAATCGAGGATCTTTCCATTGATAAATATCTAAATCAAATAAAAAATAATATTCAAGAGCTAACAAATGTTGCAGGGAATGGACTCAACATGATGCCCGCAACTGGTGTTGCAACTGGTGCAGGAGTTACAATGATGAAGGGGCTAGATAATTTTCAAGGCCTTTCTAAAACTGCCGTTAAAACAGAAAATACTACAAAGCCTGTTGATAAAATTGATGAGGGAAACATTAAGGGTATAGGTGCTAATAAAATAGCTAGTGAACCTAATCCAGTTTCAAAATATGATGATTTTTACAGTTATGATTATAATTCTTTAAATAATCCTGGCCCTTTGGCAAAATTTAGAGGGCAACCGAATAAGAATTTTTATGGTGGTAGATATAATATAGAGGTTTTAACTAAACCTAAAATATTTTATAGAGCAGGTGATATTAATAGTCCTTTAGGTCAGTGGTTTACTGAAAAACCCCCTAGTTCAATTGCAGAAGTAAGGATAGATACAGCAGTTAAAGAACAGTGGATTGATAAAAATGGTGTATTAACCGGAACATCTCGGTTAAATACAGTATTTAAAATTGAAATTCCTGCTGGAACCACAATTTACAAAGGTCCAGTCGGAAGCCAAGGTGGTATTTACCAGGGGGGATTGGATATTATTCAAATATACATTAAAGAACCTTGGAACATTGAAGAAGGTGTTAAAGTGATAGGTTCTTGGCCATTAAAATAATTTGGAGTTGATATTATGGATAATAAAATAAATAATATTGAGAGCACTGTAATTGATTTACTATCTATATTAAAAAGGTATAATAACGGACAGATTTCCTATCAAATAGCTCTACTTGAAGATATATTGAATATTATTAAATCCAATTCTGATAATGAGTTAAAAGAAAACAGGATAAATTCTTTAGTTGAAGACCTTTATCCTATCAGAGGTGGATTAACTGATTTCTATATCTGGAAAGAAGATACCAAAGAAAGAATTATGATTAACAAACCTATTAGCGAACTAAACGATAAATTATGGAATTTATTAAAAAATTGATATCGTAAATATTTACTTTTCTTATGTCAAAGGATGTTGCTGCCCAATACAATTGATCGCGAATAGGACAACAATTTGATTTAATGGGCCAGCGTGTTGGTAATTTCAAAAATCCAAGACCATTACCATGAAGAAGTGAATAAATTGTCTATAAAGTTTATTCGAAATGAAAACGAGCTTGTCGTAGAAAAAAATAAAATAGTTTTTGACCACAATATACGCTATGTAATAGATATAAATAACATATTAATTGTATTACTTGAGATACCTAATAATATTAGCTATCTAAATAATGTATTTGGAATTAATAAAGATGGAGAAATAAAGTTGCCATTCAGAGTGTTAGTGATGTTTTCCCTTAAAAAAACCAGTTGCCATTTGAAAACCTAATGGTGAATGGTAATGATGTTTTTGTGTCTGATTTTTACGGAAGAAGGTTCTTATTAGACCCTACTAACGGAGAGATACTTTCAAGTGATGTTGTAAGATAATATCAAGTTTATTTTTTCATCGTTGGATACAAAAACCTCCCTGGGGCGATAAAATAAGTTCCAAAGTAACTAATCTTGCGAACTATTTTGTAACAACTGATGGGAAAACATTTTTTGAAGTGATACGAACAGCGATGGATGTGGCAGAAGAAGATAAATGTGATTTGAATATTCATAAACTATAAACCATGGGCTACCCCATGGTTTTTTTACGATATGGAGTGCCGAATACATCACTCTTAATTCAGATATTTTCGTATTAAGGAAAAGGTCTGTCATTCTTGCTAACGCACGTTTGGAGAGTATGTTTAATAAGATAAGAGATTCATACATTGATAAAGGAATTTATCAATCCGATGAACAAGTATGGGAAAATATAATACAAAAATCAATGCAAAAAGATGATGTAATCAATACACTATTAGGATTAAAGTATTAGGAGGGATCAACTTATGATAGTAATGAATAATTACTCTAAAACAGGGACGTATATTATATTAGAGCATAGCGGATATTCAATTGTTGAAAAAAATAAAGTACAGTTGATTAGACAAGGCGTCGGAGGATTTAGTGAAGATGGACAGGTAGTTGGTATTTATGTTATAGATAACACACTATTTTTTTTCTACAATGGAAAATCATTTGAAACATCTATAGAGGATCTAATTTGTATAAATAGTTATGTTTCAAAGTTGAAAAGATGTTTTAGTGTAACAATAGGAGGACAAAATATCTGTAATATAGTTTATGAGCCTTTTATTGATCCAGGAATGATTTATTATGATGCAGACCCTGAAGAGTTTGATGTATTACTATATTTAAGTGAATTATTGAAGGATGGGGATTCTATTAAGAGATTTATGAACGGGATGGAAATGATTAAAAAGCAGAATAAAGGCTAGTGTTTTAGAAAAAGAAATAAGTGTTTGAAAGTAAGTAATTCATGATGGGTGTACTATCATGGAGTACTGTGTACATAGAAAAGGGACGGATAAAGTTCAAACTGGGGGCAGGGAACTTTCAATTGATGAATATCTAAAGCAACTTGATAAAGCAGAAGAGATGTATGAATCCTTTAGAAAATCCAAAACGGATGTCCAGTCAATAGCTCAGAATACTGGATTGACCGAACAGAGGGTACAAAGAATCAAGTAGCATCTATTTATCAAAGAGCACATAAAAGAACATGGAATTGGACGCTTTGAATCAGATTATCAAATTGCACAAGCTTGGGATAGGCCTCAAGAAGGTACTTATAACAAGAATGATATTGATTTATTTAACCATGAACTTTTTGAATCGGAATTTGAAGGAATATTCAAAACGGATTACAGGACCGCACATGATAAAACAGTTGAATCTGGGCGTCCTTGGTATCCACCAGAGGAGGAGTAAAATTGGCTTCGTATGTTTTATTATTAAAGGAATATGAAGATGATGAAACTGTAGTTTACAAATTTGGACCAAATGAAGAGATTATGGGGAAAATTGAGTTAAATAAAAATAAAATAACCAGGAGGTTTTCAGAGTTAGAAAGTTTACCAGATCAAAATATTCCCTCTAAGTTTTATTTTGATCGAGCTGCTCAAAGATTGGCAGTTTGCCTTGTTAGAGAAGGTGGTATATTTCCAGAAAAAACAGCTTTTGAATCATAGTAGCTACGAATAAAACCTTGATGGGTAAGAGTGATGTGACCTAAAAGTTAGACACGGTTATATCATTTAGTCAGCTTGGGTATCATGAGTTCGGTATTGCACCGGACTCATTTTTAATTTTGCCTTTATGCGTTTAGTGTTGTCTTATTATATAGTTTTAGAGAACCTATCATGTAAGCTAGATTATTAGCAATCCATGACTTATTTCTTTTAAACAAGGCTAAATATACCTTTATACTTAAATAAGTTGTACCTAACCAAAATACGATTAAAAGACCTATGAGGAGTAAATTAATTAAACCTCCCAAAAATTCTATTCGAGGAATGACATTTTCCACCTTACCCCAGAAAATTGACAAAGAAATAAAAAACACTAGCAAACCAAGGCATTTAATTAAAAAGGTATTTTTTTTTGAGAAAATACCACATCTTTCCATCCATCGCCTTTTTCCGTGTTATGGGGTTCCATCGTTCTTCATAATATCTACCGAAATCGTTACCCCAGATAACCAATTACCTAGTAACAAATAAATAATGGTAAATGGTAGAAGAGTTATAACCGTCTCAAAAAAGAATTGGGTTACCACTTTGATTTTGTTTTTCATTTTCCACTCCAGATTATATTTTGTAAAAGAGAGTAACTAACTAGGGTACTCTCTATTTAGCTTAACTATGTTCGATAAGGTAATTGTTAAAAACAATTCTCTTATGATTGACAATATCGTCTAGCAATAAAGCATCTGTTAAATAATGATGATGGTTTGAACAGTACTGCAAAGCAATTAATGTCTCTCTTGCATACTTATTATGCACATTACCAGCATCGAAAATTTCCTCTAACTTTCTTCTAGCTGCCTCTTCAAGGTTATAATGAGGAACGTTTTTCACTCCCCTAATTTTCTTTTCTTGACTATGGATCTTGCGAATCGTTCTTGCTGAGTATTCACTCTTTAGAAGCTTGTCCAATACATCTTTAAACATTTAATCTCACCTCTTTCATAATTTTCACCCCAAAACCAAACCTCCATTATTCACCTCGAAGTTCTATAAAATAACCTAATTGAGGTTTAACTCAATATATCACGTTTGAAATAAATCCGCAACAAGGGTAACCTCAATTATAATTAAAAAAACTCTACAAATACATATAATTGTGGTATTATCCTTATTGACAGAAAGTTAATATTGCAAGGAGGATTTAATTTGAAAGGTGAAACTAGACAAGAAAAATTTAGAAGGATAGCAACAAAACGCATGTCTCGAATTTTTAGCAATATGAACTTAATTGCAAATCTATCTAACAAGAAAAATTATATGTATTGTCAACAAGAGGTTGATGAACTTTTTCAAGCATATCATGATAAAGGGAAAGAGATTCGAGCATACTTTGAATCACAATCAACTTCACAACCCCTTAAAGAGCCATGTTTTAAATTTGCAGAGAACATGGAAAGAGATACATCGAAGGAAACTAAAGAAGAGAAGTTTAAAAGGGTAGCAGAAAATCGAATCAACAAAGTGTTTTCTGACATGAATTTAATTGCAAATCTATCCAATAGAAAACATTACACGTATAGTGTTCAAGAAGTTGAAGAACTTTTTCAAGCATATCATGATAAGGGAAAAGAGGTTCGAGCGTATTTTGAGCCATTAAAAGAAGAGTTTACTTTTTCAAATTAAAAACCCCTCCAAGTACTTTGTAAAATTAAAGATAAGTGAATGTATGTTTTTATTATAAGAACAGCAACTTACCTTTAATGTCACACATTATATGATAATTAGTACATCACTTATATTTAGTGGTGTACTTTTTTGTTTATTAGACCTCTTAAATGACCTCATTTACTACCACAACATGGAGAAAAAAACAGTATAGCTACAACAACAATTTGTGGTACAATAAATAAGAACATATATTCTCGGAACATACATTCTAAAAAGGTGGTGTTAAAGTTGAGAGAATACACTGTCAAAGAAGTAGCTGATCTGATTGGTAAACATGAAGAAACCGTTAAGCGTTGGATACGAGCAGGGAAATTACCTAACTCATATAGAAATAGCGACAAAGAAGGCTGGAGAATACTTGAATCGGATTTACTACAGTTAAACAATGTTATCTCGATTAACAGTACAGAACAACAGGAAGATGAAATAAGTTCGAGTTCTGATGAATTGGAGTTAGTTAAATTAGCATATGAGGCTGTCACTCTTACTTCTCCTACTGATGAAATTTTATCTATTTTATCTGTTGTAGGAATTAAAAGAACCTTGGAGATTCTTTTGATTATGCAACAATCAGCATCAAAGGTAAAGAATCCTGATGGATTCATTCGTAAGGCAATTCGTGAGAATTGGAGTCCTACTTCTACTCCTATAAAGATGCCAAGGAAGCAAAGCAAAAGGGTTTATGAGTTATCACAAAATGAATATCAAGAACAGTTTAATGCAGTAGAAAACCAACAACCCAAAATCCCTTTCTATAATTGGCTTGAAGATTAACTTAATTAAAGTAGGTGTTATTCTCATGTCTAAATATTGGTATGATTATTGCCCTGATGGTGTGGAAAGTCGTTTTGAATTATTAGTTTTTAATCGACAAAATCATCCTTTTCTTCCATTAACGGAGCATTATCATGATTGTGTTGGAAGAATAAGCAAAAGTTCAGCTCTTTCGTATGTTCAATGCCTTCTTCCCTTTTTCACATGGTTAGATCAATTTAGCAACTTTCAAGGAAACCGAGTGAATTGGGATGATTCACCAGACATTATACGAATAGCGATAGAAGATTACCTTATGACTGAAATGGCTTGTAAAGTAAAAGAAAAAGAAACTTTTCGATTTGTTAATCTAACAAAAAAAAGTCCTAACACCGTTAATCGATTTCTATCGGCATTAAAGTCATTCTATAAATCCCTAATTCACTTAAAGCAATATAATTACTCAAATCCCCTCATAGATTCATATGCGATTTTAAATGACTATAAAAGTAATACCGAAGGTGTGAGGAAGGATAAACCCCGTATGCCATCAGAAGCAGGTACAGAGGATGCTACACCACATAGAAGATTAACAGATTCTTATTTCAAACTAATCAATGAAGAATGGCAACCTGAAATCATTGGCGATACTCACCTTCCCTATCAGGTTTACCAAGCAGGAAAAAAAGTAAATTGGTCATTAAGAGAAGTTGTGATTGCTCGTATGCTTTTTGAAACAGGAGCAAGAGCATCTGAAGTGATTGAACTAACGATTGGAGATTATCGTTCCCGTAAATCCTTTCAGGAAGCAAGTACATTCAACAAAGGTAGTCATGGGAAAAGGGTAAAGTTCCTTCGATTTAGCAAAGATACGGTCAAGTTACTCATGCGATATATCAATTCAGAACGAAAGCGATTTGCTGATTTACAACAGACCTTTGATACTTTGCCTGATGAAGCACCGATATTCCTTACGGAACTCGGCACTCCATTTAGTTATGAGTCATGGTATTACCATTGGAATAAGGCGATGAAAGAATGTGAGATTAAACTAAATCCACATAAAACAAGACATTGGTTCGTTACTTCAAGTTTGCGTGAAATCTATAATACTTCTAACACAGAAGCAGAGATCAAACAAAAGAAGAATGAACTTATTAAATATATCAAATGGAAAGATGAAAAAACCATCGAGGTATATGAACATTACTTTGACGAAGAAAGTCATCGGAAAGCCCATGATGGAATGTTTGAGAGTATGGCTGAAAAAGAAAAAGAATACATGGAACATAAAAAAAACAAACATAAAAAGAAAACAAACTTAACAGTCATAGAAAATAGCTTTGATGATATAGATGATGACATACAAGAATTATTAGATGGATTGGAGTGATTATACTGACCGTATTAACAGATAAGCCAAAATCCCCATTTTATGAGCAATTATTAGGTAAAGTGGATGAGCAACTTCTTCATTTGCAAGATGCAAGAGGTATATACCTTTTAGATAAAATTAATGAAAGGAATATGAATTACTATATTCGTAATGTAGTAGATAAGCCTTGGAATAATCATTTATTACTTTCTGTATTAGTTTATACTGATAAAAAGGCAGATGTCAGATCAATATCAATTCTTATAGAAAATCTCAATCCAAGATTTAATAATTTATTTGAAGTATTTCAATTGAACAACATAACAAAGTTTAATGTGGAAACACATATGTATCAGTATTTAAAAGGCTTAATTTATCAGGAACACTCGGATAATATGAGAGCGAATCTTTTACAATGGTATAGGTCAGTTTCTTATAACACAAAGAAATGGATAACATCAACATTAAATAATGAACAACAATCCTATTTTGAACAATTTTTATTTCAAATGCCAACTTATGATTCAAGAGATTTTTCATTTACTAAATCAGCTAAGGAGCAGGCTCAAAACACTCGTAAGAGTGAAACGGATGTCATTGTACCGTTACTACCTCAAATTCGAGCAGAAGGACATTTTCGTTGGAATCAACTTAACAGATTAAGACAAGCATATTTAAAGGCTTGTGAACAAGCTAAAACAACAAATTGTGAACTTCCCTTAGAGTTTCACTATAACGAACCCGAACGTGTAGGAAAACGCTTTTATTTTCGTTTATGGGACAAGCCATCGTTTGTTTTGAATCATCAAGACCAATTCCCTGCATCGTCGTTAAAATCAGCAATTAAACGTACACGCGCATATTCAGATGAAAACAATAATTACTTTGTAGAGTTCGTGAAAGCAGAACGAATAGGTGATAACGAAGAAGTAGAAGGTCTTTGGTTTATGGAGCTTTTTGAATTTGGTCTTATTGGAGATTGGTTTAAAAATATAAGTGATGATGAAATACAACAAAAACGAGAATTGTTATATTCGTGGGGATATGGTGATGATGGTTATACTCAAAACCCTCTCCCCTTCGCTTCTCGACATAAAGGAATAATCACTTCAAGTACCTTTGTTTCTCGCAATAAAGATATAGCAGAAGGGATTTTATTTGATGTAGAACCTATATACGTAGCAGTAACCTTCGGTTTATTAACTTTAGATATACTAACAACAACAGGGGCAAGGCTTAATGAACTATTACAAATTAGCTATACAAAGGAATGCTTAAAATCGGTAAAGATTGATAATAAGCTTCATTATTCATTTTACGCTATACCTAAAGGTAGAGATGAAGTTGAGTCCTTTTATATTAGTGATCAAACGATGAAGTTAATTGCCAAGGTTATAAAACTTCTTAAATCTCATTATGATAATGAAAAAATTCCAAATGTTAAATATTATTACAGTCGGAAACATTTATTCACCAATCCTAAACCTTTTATTTTCCAATATCACAACAAAGCATTTGACAATCATGCAGTCTATTCATGCCTTCGATTCTTACTTCATGGATTAAACTTTGAAACACAAGATGGTAAGGTGATTACAGTTAAAACGCACTTATTGCGTCATGCTTTCGCTACTGAAGCTGTTCAACGACAAAAGTTACCGATTGATATTGTTGCGAAAATCTTACATCAACGAGATTTAGGCGTAACTGGATATTATTCAGAACCGACACCAAGCCAAGTGGCTCAATCTGTTAGTGATTTACATGATGTTATTTCGGACTACGTTGACTTAGATGAAGCTGTTTTACGAAATCCCGAAGAACTTGAAAAAGAAATTGAAGAATACAAAGAAAAAGTTGGTGTATTCAATGATGTATTAGGTGGGGCTTGTGTCACTGATCATGTGTGTCCTATTAAGATGGAGTGTGTCGGCTGCCACGCAAAAATACCGCAACCTGAAAAAAAGCAAGAACTAAATGATTTTATTGATTGGAATAAGAAGTCGGAAGAATTTTATAATTCAATGGGGAAAAAAGTAGAAGTAAAAAAATTACGATCTGCTCGTAAAAAAGCCCGTAATGAGTTAAAAGAAATTGAACTTATAGAGAAATATAGAGAGGAAGAAAAATATGAGCCACACATTCAATTCGACAAATAATAGACCGTGGCTAAAAGAAAGTCATCAAAAACGTAGTAACCGTTCAGTTGAAATCGGGAAACAATCAATTGATTTATTACTTAAGAAAGGGGAATCTGTAACCTATACAAATGTAGGTGATATTTCAAGAGAAATTGATCCCGAGGGGAAAGGAATCCATCCGAATACCATACGGACAAATGAACAGTTGTATGAGTATTATAAACAACATAGTCTGACGTATAAGCAAAAAGAGAATAGCAAAAATTCCAAAACTCCCCTCAATAATGATATAGATATAGATTTTCGTAAAGTGAAACCAAACCGAAATGTTGAAAATGCACAAAGGAAATACATGAAGTTATCGAAAAAAGAACTGGTGCAAAGGCTAATCCTTGCGGAGCAATATATCGCAGAAAATAATACAAAGTGGGTAGCGAATCATTTTGAGATGTTTAAATAGGTGATACATTGGAAGTATCGCCTATTCTTATTCAACTAACGGAGCAGGTTAGTTCAATAAGGAAATATATAACAAAGGGTATAACTATAAGTTATACCCTTATTCCATTTTTTCAATTTTTAATATTGCGTTTTGCGATTAGAATTTATATATGCGAATTGTTGTTTAATTGATTCCAAACAATATCAAGTATTCGTTGACTGCTAGCAAACAGATACAATTTTCTAATCAACTCTTTATCCTTAAATCGTATGAACTTTAGATTATGATAATGGTGGTCTTGAATCATCAAGGAAGGTAAATATGTTATACCGTAGCCCTTCGAAACGTAATCAATAATTAAAGGATAGGGAACTGAAATTAACTTTTCAGGATGTATTCCCTTTTCTTCAATAAATGATTGGACATTTTCATATAGACGACTTTCTATTGGTGGCAAAACGTGGGGGTACTTTAAGCATTCACTAATAGTAACCGAGTTTTTTGTCGTTAAAGGATGTCCGTTAGGAACTACGATTTTAAACTCTTCTTCATATAGGAATTTTGAAAAAAGACCAGAGTGATTTGGATAGTCTTGTACAATGGCTGAATCAATTTCGCCTAATTCAATCATAGAAATGAATTCAAAACACTCCTCCCTAGTTATGGTAAGTTCAATTGGAATGCGATTTTCCCCTTCTAATTCTGGGAGATAATAGGTTGCTAAAAAAGGTGATACCCCAAAACGAATTTTTTCAATCTTACTATGTTCTTTAATCTTGTTTTTTAAAGCAAGTAATATTGGTTGAATGTCTTTGTATAACAGTTTTCCACTCTCTGTAAGTGTCATACCTTGGTGGGAACGAATAAAGTGTTTGTATCCAAGTTCTTTCTCAAAAAGTTTAATCTGTTTACTTAGAGCTGGCTGGGTTATGTAAAGATGGTTAGCAGCACGACTGAGTGAACCGTGTTCTGCCACAGCAATAAAATATTCAATAGAACTAAATCTCAAAAAATACACTTCCCTTAGAAATGAGGTTTCATCTATGGCTTATTATATCTTACTAATTATATCAATCCTACTTGAAGTTATTGGAGTTATCTTTTTAAAACAATCAAATGGATTCACTGTCTTAATACCAACTCTTCTAGCTATTTCTTTTTACTGTTCATCTATTGCTATTTATATTTTATTAACAGCAGGTCGTGAAGTAGGAATAATAAATGCTGTTTTTGCAGGTACAGGAACGGTATTAGTAACAATCTTTGGTATATTGTTTTTTGAAGAATCGGTATCTACATTGAAAATAATTGGGATTGGATTGATTATATATGGGGCAGTTTCAATAAATCTAAAAAATAAAATAGAAAAAACAAAAATAAAGGGGATTTAATAATGGGATACGTCTTTTTAGTGCTAGGAATTTTACTGGGAGTTACTGGACAGATGTGTGTTAAATTGTCAAAGGGTTTCAAAGTAAAGATACCAACTGTTAGTGCCTTTGTGTCATTTATAGCTTGCATATATTTTATTTCTTTAGCTACTAAATATATTGAAGTAGGAATTGTATTTTCTATTTGGGCTGGGCTAACAATTGTTTGTACGACATTACTAGGAATTATTTTATTTGGTGAATCGAAAAATAGGAGAAAAATCATATCAATAATCTCTATTATGGCAGGGGTAGTATTATTGGATATGATTTGACTTCTTCAACTAACGGGGGCTTTAGTTTAACAACGAGCCAAAACGTTGTTGTGGTAAATGAGGTCATTTGTTGTACAAAAAGGATAGATGAATACAGGTTTTCTTTCCTGTCATCTATCCTTTCTTTTGGCTTATTAAATGTGTGACATTATATTTAGTTATTTAATTCTAAATGAACTTAAACATTTTCTTGACTTTTAATAAAATTAATTATGGAAGGCTTATTTGCTATACACTTTTTTAGTATATCATGTACGTTTTATATTTTTTATTGAAAAATCTTGACAAACTATTAGCTGGTTTTGTTGAATATGTAGGAATGTGAAAAGCTTTTAGCTCTCTCGTCTACTTTGAATTACGCTTTTTTATTTGAAATCCCTTTTCTAAGGTATATGACAAAATAATATGAATTCAATCAAAAGAAGGGGCACCTAATGTACTCAGTAATTTAAAGCACTTCCATGAATGATAGTACTTTTTCATATCAAGTTCTCGTAAATATCGTATTGGATGACCGTTAACTGAATATCCATTAAAGAGTCTATTTCCAAAAATTATGCAAGTATGTATATTTCGAGATTTATCTAGAATACTCAAATTTTTCAGTAACTTCTTTCTTAACGCTTTATCCATAAACGCAGCTCTGCAATGATCAAGTTGTTTTGCAGCCTTGTTGATATGTTCATCACTTGCGCGCATTTCAAAATTACTTGTTGGATTTAGTGGAGTTTTACATTCGATTATAATAATATCTTGAACAGATATTACTAAAACATCAACTTCTCCTCTTTGACCACAGTATGAGAATTTTTTGTTAGAAAATACATGATATTCTTGATGCCTCTCAGAAAAAATTCGCACACACTCTTATCCAACTTAAATTGTTTTAGAATCTTCGCTATATCTTTGTTATTCATCTCTAAAATTAACTCCCTGGTTAGTAAGATTCGTGTTTTGGACAAAAAAGAGCATCCAAAGCTACAGTGAACTGAACCCTATAAAGTAGACAGTTTAATTAAAAGGGTGTTCGCCACCTATTTTAAGCGGCGATTAGATGGCTTCGGTATGCTACCGGAGTCATCTTCTTTAATGTCCATTGTTT
>NZ_JACSQA010000025.1 GCF_014836845.1 Ureibacillus galli | reverse complement strand
AAAAGAAAAAGGTGAATTTGAGTTTCCTCAAATTCACCTTTCTCACTATTTGAAGCTAGTTATGTCCCAGCCTCTTTAACTATGAAACAATTACTTTATGAGGAATAAATCCCAAGAGAGGTTTAATAGGATGACACTGTGCAAAAAGGCCAAAAGAATTCCACGTCGATTTAACTTTTTCATCATTTTCATATCCATACTAAACACCTCATTTTTTAATTTTTATTTCTTTTTTGCAATTATACTCCCCCCTTTTAAAAAATGCAAAATTTTTTGAATATTTTGTGAACGTATTTTGAAAATTCATTCAATAAAATATTTCTATTTAATGGATTAAATTAAATTACACGTTATTTATGCATTTGTTTACTTAAAATTGAGCATATTACTTACTAAAGAGCTGTATTACCTAGTATGAAATTTTATAACTTATGTTTAATTTTTAAATAATCGGTTATAGGTAAGTACACGCTTTAATAAATAAAAGGAGTTGACTAAATTATGATGAGTTTCATTTGGTATTTAGTTATTGGCGGAGTACTTGGCTGGCTTGCAGGAGTCATTATCGGTAGAGATGTGCCTGGAGGTATTATCGGAAATATTGTTGCCGGTATCATTGGTTCTTGGATAGGTAGTGCTGTATTAGGAAACTGGGGATGGCAAGTATCTGATTTCTACGTTTTCCCTGCATTAATCGGTGCAATCGTATTAATCTTTATTGTAAGTCTCATTATGAGATCGATGAGAAAAGCAACTTAAAAAGTTTATTCAAGTTCAAACTGAATAGCGTGTGAAAAGTAAAAAAAGGTTCATTACAAATAAAGACGAAAGAACCCAACCTTAGTATTAGCACATTATTATTTAGTACTAATTATTGACGAAAGTTGGGTCTTTCGTCTTTTTGTATTGGTAAGTTTTATGAATGATTAAAACTTAATTGTACTAGTTCCTCGCCAACTTCTTCATATAGATGAAAATAATATAATATATCTTCTACATATTCCTCACTATGGTTATAATTAAAAATCGCTTCTCTTAATTTCCCGTCCGAAGCGCCAGATTTCGATAAATAATTTGCAGCACTGTAAATTGCGTCTTCAATATCATAAGGGTCTGCAACACCGTCACCATTTGCATCTACCCCGTATCCACCGTATTTTTCAATTATTTTGGGGTTCGTTTTTTCATCAGAAGGAATTTCCCCTTCGCCTAATCCACTGCATGTCGGATGATTCCAACCGACAAATGTACATGGCATAAATTGCATATGCCCTTCTGCTCCAGCTGGGGATATTAATTGCTCCATTGTTGAAAATCTTGTTTCTACACGATGATGTGCAGCTAGTAATGTCCACGGTACTTCATAGGCTTCTCCTGCTGAAATGTAAATAGGGATATACTCTTCTGGTATTTCAATATCAAAATGGTCCTGAATATTAATCGCTTTTTCTCTTTGAAAGAGAGTGGAAATATTTAAATTATCCCAAACTAAAAAAACACCAAAATAAACTGTCACGGAAACCGGAAGTAATAAAATAATAAGAAATAATTTTTTAGCAGGGCTAATAAATGGTTTTTTTTGCTTCTTTTTAAAAGTTTTATTTGCCACTTTAGCCACATCCTTTATATTTTTTTTAATACAAAACTATTAATTTGATGTAATTCATTTGAAATATTGCATGAAAAGATAGCTTTATATAATATAGCTTTCTATACTAATTATGTATTATACAACAAGGAGTGGAATAAAATGTGGAAAGAATTTAAAGAATTCGCAATGAAAGGTAATATTATCGATTTAGCTATTGGTGTCGTTATTGGTGGAGCTTTCGGTAAAATCGTTTCATCATTAGTAGAAAATATCATTACCCCGATCATTGGAATCATTACGGGTGGTATAAATTTAACGGATAGTCTAATTTTCGGTATAGGTGATGCACAAATTAAGCTTGGTGTATTTATTCAGTCTATTATTGACTTTATTATTATTGCATTTTCTATTTTTATGGCATTACGAGTATTATCGAAATTAAATCGTAAAAAGAAAGAGGAACTAGCAGAAGTACCATCAGCCCCAGAAGTTGATGCGAAAGAAGAGTTACTAATGGAAATCCGTGATTTATTAAAAAATAAACAATAATGATGACAAGTATTTAACTATTATTGGTTAAATACTTTTTCTTTATACTTTTTTTCATCATTTTTTCTTGTAAATATGAATTTTCATTAAGAGAGTGTTGTTTTCACTAATTTATCGTGATAAATTGAATTAATAATCGATTCATTCCCAATGTTTCGTAAAATGAGACAACTTTGAAAGAGAAAGAAGTGAGTATAGTGACAAATCGTTCAATCGAAACGAAACTTGTTCAATTAGGAAATTTAAGTGATGCCAAAACGGGTGCGGTTAATCCACCAATTTATATGTCAACGGCCTATAAACATAATGGAATCGGACAATCTACTGGATATGATTACACTAGAACTAAAAATCCAACTCGTGAAATTTTAGAAAAAGGAATTGCCGAATTAGAAAATGGTGATGCTGGATTTGCTTGTAGTTCTGGTATGGCAGCGGTTCAGTTAGTTCTTTCTTTATTTAAACCTGGCGATGAAATTATCTTACCCGATGATATTTACGGTGGGACATACCGTTTATTAAAAACTTTTAGTGAAACGTATAATATAAACCCTGTCTATTTTACATCAATAGAAGATATCGAAGGACTCGTTAATGAGAATACGAAGGCTATTTTCCTTGAAACACCGACGAATCCTCTGATGATTGAATTTGACCTTGATCAATTTGCTGTTATTTGTAAAAAGCATAATTTATTATTCATCGTAGATAATACGTTTTATACACCATACTTCCAGCGTCCGATAGAACATGGAGCAGATATTGTATTACATAGTGCAACAAAATATATTGCGGGTCATAATGATGTTTTGGCAGGGTTAGTCGTTGCCAAGGGAGAGAATTTATGTGAAAAATTAGCTTTTGCCCATAATGGAATGGGGTTAGTACTTTCTCCTATGGACAGTTGGCTAGTTATTCGTGGCTTAAAAACAATGCACTTGCGTTTAAAACAGCATGATTTAAATGGGAAAAAAGTAGCTGCTTATTTAGAATCTGAACCTTTAGTAAGCGATGTATTATATACGGGTAAAGGTGGTATGTTATCTTTCAGAGTTCAAAAACCAGAAATGGTAGATCCTTTCCTCCAAAAAATTCAATTAATCACTTTTGCTGAAAGTCTTGGAGGCGTTGAAAGTTTTATTACTTACCCAGCAACTCAAACCCATGCGGATATCCCTTATGAAGAGCGGGTTGCTCGTGGGGTAGATGATCGCTTATTACGCTTCTCTGTTGGTGTTGAAGAAGCAGAGGATATTATTGCTGATTTAAAACAAGTATTTGACCAATTGAGAAAAGAATTTTAATAATGAATAAAGAAAATCTGCTCGTTTTCTAAGAATTGTACGAAGACAAACTGATGTTAACAATGATTATCAATATTATGACCACTGTTAACCTATTTGTTCTTCTTACATTCTCGTATAAACAAGCAGATTTTTCATCTCTCAAAAAATAATCTTTATATATTATTAATGATCATAGCGAGAATGTTCAGAAATATCACTTAGAGCATCCCCTGCTTCATTAATATATATATTTTCTCTAGCTAAGTCACCAATAGCAATAATTCCTACTATTTCACCATTTTCAACTACCGGAATACGACGGATTTGGTGCTGCGCCATCATACGCGCACACTCATGCACATCTGTATCTGCAGTACATGTAACAACATCTGTAGACATACAGTCATGACAATGTACTGAATTGCTATCTTTTCCTTCTGCAACACATTGAATGACGATATCACGGTCAGTAATAATTCCTACCACTTCTTTTCCTTCACAAACAGGTACTGAACCACATTCAATATCGCGCATAATTTTTGCAGCAGATGTTACAGAATCATGGGGTGTACATACTTTAATATCTTTCGTCATAATTTCAGAAACAGTTTTCATCTTCTTACCTCCATTCATATTTACGATATTATTTTCTGTTATTTAAATAAAATTATT
The DNA here is from genome assembly GCF_014836845.1 of Ureibacillus galli. Classification (GTDB taxonomy): domain Bacteria; phylum Bacillota; class Bacilli; order Bacillales_A; family Planococcaceae; genus Ureibacillus; species Ureibacillus galli. The sequence goes on along the minus strand of NZ_JACSQA010000025.1, from coordinate 49,432 downwards.
CCTTAAAGTACGAATATCGAAAAAAAACATAGAAAAAGCCAGGCAATTATGCCTGACTTTAGGTAGTTTATTTATCTAATCTTTCTTTAATTAATGTTTCCATATCGATTGCAATCGTTTCAGATGGAACACCATCTGCACTATCTGAATAACCAGTATAACTTTTTACTGCTACACCCTTTTCATCTACAAGATAAAAAGTAGAACCATGGATTACTTGATCTCCTTCTTCAGGCATTTTTACTAATGATTTAAATGAATTTAATGCAAACTGTTCAATCCATTTTTGATCATAATTCGTTAATAAGTTCCATTTCGATTCATCTGCAATTGTGTAATGACTTAAATATTCAGAAAGTACTTCGGGTGTATCAGTGGCAGGGTCAACGGAGAAACCTACAATATTGTAATCTTCAACCCCACGTTTTTCCAATTCTTCTTGAATCGTTGTCATATTAAAAGTCATCGGCTGACAAATCGTTGTACAATTTGTAAATATAAACATCGCTAACCACGGTTTCCCTTTTAACTTATCAAGTGAAACTTCTTCACCGCGATGATTTGTCGCAGTAAAATCATTTACTTCATATTCTATATCCGGTTTAAATTTATAATTGCTACATGCATTTAAAATAGTCATAAGTAATAGTATTCCGATAAGTCCGACTAATTTCTTTTTCAATGTATTCACTCCCTCTAGTCCTTCTCTCATATTATCGGAATACGAAACATAGTACAACCTCTCGAATCAATAGTTCTGGAACAAATTTGTGAAATTTATCCCTCCATTTAATCTATTAATTTTGATGCATTGATATAATGGCTGTGTGAATGGCATCAAGTTTCGTTTCAATACGATATAACAAATAAAATGATACGAGTATTGGAAAACCGATTTCTTGAACTAAAGACACCCATTCTTGCATCAGTTTCTCCCCCATCCTCTCTAATATTGAATAAAAAAGCCGACAAAATCGAACGGATGATTTTGCCGACTTAAAAAGGAAGTTCATTAACGATTTTGTGTTAAATTAAACTCCGAAACATTTCGTTCAACAATACGTGCCTGATTAATCGCTACTAATCCATGCCCTTCATTATGAAAAACATCGGCAGTCATAATTGTTTGCATTGCTGCAGCGATTTCTGTAGCTGTTAAATTTGCTTTCGGTTCATTGATAGATAATGTCATTGTTTTCCCATTCGCTGTATCAAATTTTAATTCTAATACTTGAGCCATTTAAAAAACTCCCTTCCTTATTTCGTTTCATTACAGTTCAACAGATTCGGTTTCGATTTTTTGAGCTTTTTGTAAAGTATAGCTAGATAGACTTGCTAGTACTTGTACAACTGCAGCAATTTGCGAAGCATCCACATTAGCGCGAACATGTTTGTAAGTTTTAGAAGTTAAAATTGGCTTACCTTGTTCATCAACTCCTGTTTCAAATGATAATTTTAATGTGGCATTATCAAAATTATATGCTGCCATCCTTTTTCCCCCTTTCATTTATATAAATACCTTCTTTTCCTGGAAAAAGAGACATGAAATTAGTGAAAACTTTTGAAGTTCCTTTTATAATAGATATTAGTGAAATTAAAGAGGTGAACGGTTTGAATTTAGATGGTTGGTTTTTATGGTTTATACTATTTTGGGTATTTGTTCTCATTACGTTAATGGGGATTGGCGGATTTTTTATGTTCCGAAAATTTTTGAAAGCTTTACCTAAGCAGGATGGAAAGTCTGATTTAGATTGGCAAAATTATTATTTAGATAAAACAATCCACCTATGGAATGATGAGTCAAAGGAACTGTTAAATGAATTAGTAAGTCCTGTTCCTGAGTTATTTCGGCAAGTGGCAAAAGAAAAAATCGCAGGTAAAATTGGAGAAATTGCTTTAAAAGAAAAGGCAAAGTCAATCTCCCATGATTTGATTATTAAAGGTTATATTCAAGCAACACCAAAACGGGATCATAAGTTTTTAAGAAAGAAACTAGATGAAATGAAAATTGATGTATCGCCATACGAACAATATTTTGAATAGTTTCTCTTCTACATACGAACAAAAGGGATTGTCCAATAAGACAATCCCTTTTGTTTAAGCTGTTATTAAACTTTTTTTAATTTTTTTAAATTGTATAAACATGGCGATTCTCCATGGCCATAGCATAGAGAATGCTAATATCCAAAACATTCCGCCAAGTTCACCTATATTAAAGGAATTTGAAAGAATAACCTTCATAAACACTCGAATAATCAGTAAACCACCTAATATAAAGAAAAAAGCTTTAGAACGTTTCATATAAATTTCATCTTGCCTTACTTCAAATTTTGATGTGGCAATTAATACTGTTGAAAATATGACTCCAACAACAACAGCTTCTAATATTTGTAACGGTGTAACACGGAATTCCTCAAATAAAAACATCAGTGCGCCGGATGACATAGCGATGGGAGGAATTAAGATTTTCTTAGCAGTAACTGGTTTTTTTTGAGATCGTATACGAACAAACATAACAAGCAATCCCATAAATATAGCCATTACTGTTGAACCGATTATTAAATATTGAGAAGGTATATTAGCAAACATAACTCTTCCCTCCTCTTGCAATCTCTATTAAAATAACGTATTGATAATACCTTATTTTCTAAATTATTTCCACAAAAAGCTCAACGAAAATCCTGCTAAACAACATTAGCAGGATTTTTTTATAAATCGTAAGTATCGAAAATATTCGCTACAATCATTTTTAATTGATTTTGTTCGAATGGTTTAATAATAAAATCCTTTGCACCAGCTTCTATTGCTTCAACTATAATCTTTTGTTGATCTAGTGCAGAAAGCATAATAATGTTTGCATTAGGGTATTGGGGCAATATTTCTTTTACTGCATCTAAGCCTGACTTAATCGGCATTGTTACATCCATCATCACAAGATCAGGTTGGTATTGTTTAAATAATTCCACCGCTTCTTTCCCATTTGCGGCTTCTCCAACAACTTCGAAACCCCACTCTTTGAACATATTGCCAACTTTTACTCGCATAAAAAGTGTATCATCAACTATTAATACTGTTGGCATAATTTATTCCCCTTTTTCTATACTACTAATTATTTTCTTCTAAAGTGATATTAAAAACCTGTAAATCCTCCAAAGAAAGGAGAAAGGAGGCGAATAATATAATCTAAACCGTCGAAAAATAGTAAAATTCCGACAGCAATCATGATAATTCCACCGACTTTAACGATTTTTTGACTATGTTTTCGAATCCAGCCAAGTTTAGAAATGAAGAAAGATAAAATAAAGAATGGTATAGCAAAACCAAAATAATACGCTAACATATACCATAAGCCCGATTGTGGATTAGCTCCAGCTAAAGTAATAATGGACATTAAGATCGGCCCTGTACAAGGTGTCCAACCTGCTGCGAAAGCAAGACCAATTAATAACGAACCAAAGTATCCTGAGGGTCTATTTTTAAATTGAAATTTGTGATCCTTCATCAAAAAGTCAATTTGTAATAATCCTACAATCATTAATCCGAAAATAACAATTAAGATGGCGCCAATTTGTCTTAATAAATCTTGATACGAAATAAAAAAGTCTCTCGCTAATGAAGTACCAAAACCGATGGCGATAAATATAATCGAAAAACCTATAAGAAAGAATAGCGTATGTAAAATGGCTCTCTTTTGTAACATCCCCTTCTCATTTTTTAGCTCATCATAGCTCATTCCCGTGATATAGGATAAAAAGGCTGGGTATAGGGGTAATGTACATGGTGAAATAAAACTTAAAAACCCAGCACCGAATGCTAAAAAGACATTAACATCTGTGTTCATGTATTTCTCTCCTTACAATTAATGTCTTCATCGTACCAAACTTTCCATAAAAATGCCCTTAATGGGTTGTGAAAATTTCTTGTCTAAAAACAATACAAAAACAATACAATGATAAAACTTGTTTATAGTGAAGCGCTATATTCAGTTATCTATGGAAAACTAACATGTTTCCAAGAAAAACGATAAACTATAATTCACTATTCACAGTTTTTTGGTGTAAAATATGTCTTTTTCTCGACTCCCAGATGGTCGATATCGTAAAGAGTAAAATTGCTAACCAAATAAAACTAAAAGATACTAACTCGGTTTTCGTAAATGGCTCATGATATAAAAGGACCCCTAAAATAAGTACAATCGTAGGGGTCATATATTGAATAAACCCTATTACATATTGTGGCAGTAGTTTAGCACCTTTTGCAAATAAAACAAGAGGATATGCAGTTACTACCCCACCTAAAATTAAAAATACATCCGTTTGCCAACTAAAATGTAAAAAAGACATTTTATCAGTAGACATAATATAAATATAGTAAACTATACCGAAAGGTAGAATAAATAACGTTTCAATCACTAAGCCTCGAGTAGCATTCAAAGTAATTTTTTTCTTTAAAGCACTATAAATTGCAAAACTAAAAGCAATTAAAAGGGCTATCCATGGTATTTTACCATAGCCGAAAGTTAGCAATAGTACGCCTATAAATGCGACGAGTACGGAACATAATTGAAGCTTCGATAATCTCTCATTAAAGAAGATCATTCCAAATACAACTGTAATTAACGGGTTAATATAATAACCTAAACTTGCATCAACTACATGGTCGTTATTTACAGCATAAATATATAAAAACCAGTTGCAGGAAATGACGAAGGAAGCAGCTAATAGTGATATAAATAATTTTTTATTTTGCCACAATGATTTTAAATCTTCCATTAACAAATGTCTTTGTTTAATAATTAAAATAAATATAAACGTAAAAACAAAGGACCATATAACTCGAGAAACTAATACTTCCAAACTATCGACATGATTTAGTAACTTCCAGTAAAGGGGAAAAATACCCCATATTCCATATGCTGCAAAAGCATAGAGAATACCTTTTTGATTATCATTCATTTTGACACCTTCTTCATTTTTATAACTGTAGAATAAACCAATTATAGTACTCGGGAATTATGAAGTAAATGCTCTAATTTACTAATTCCATTTGAAACAGTCAGCCAAAGAGAATAGTGAGATAAATTATGGTAAAGAAAGGGATGTTTCAATTTTGAAACATCCCATTACTACTTTCTTATTGTACGATTCCATTTTGTAATAAATACATTTTATGGTAAAGACCTTGCTGTGCTAATAATTCTTGATGAGTACCCTTTTCAATTATTTCCCCTTGATGTAAAACTAAAATTTGTTCCGCATCTTGAATGGTTGATAGACGATGGGCAATCGCAATCGTTGTTCTACCTTTTCTCATCTTTTCCAGTGAAGATTGGATTGCTACTTCCGTTTCCGTATCAATGGATGCTGTCGCTTCATCTAAAACTAATATTTTCGGATTAGTTGCAATTGTTCGTGCAAAGGCAACAAGTTGTCGTTGGCCGCTTGAAAAAGTTGAACCTCGTTCTGTTACCCGTTGATTATATGCATTTGGCAATTGTTCGATGAATGTATCTGCTTGCACAAATTTCGCTGCATCCACTACATCTTGATCTGTCAGTTCGTCATTAAATAGTTTAATATTACTTTCTATCGTCCCATAAAACAAAAACGGATCTTGAAGTACTAAACCAATTTTTCTTCTTAATTCATCTTTACGATAGGATTTAATGGAAACACCATCTATGAAAATGTCACCTTGTTTAAACTCGTAAAAACGCATTAATAGATTAATAATCGAACTTTTCCCGCTTCCAGTATGTCCAACGAGAGCAACCGTTTCACCAGGTTTAACAGTAAACGATATATTTTTTAACACATTTGTTTTACCATCATAACTAAAAGTAACATTTTTAAACTCAATTAATCCTTCTGTTATAAGTTCATTACTTTCCCCTTGTTTTGGTTCGTTTTCCTCTTCATCTAGCAAAGTGAACACTCGGGAACCCGCAACAATAGCTTGTTGATAAATCGCTAACCGTTCCATCACATTGTTAACCGGTTCAAAGAAGCGATTAATGTAAGTGATGAAGGCATATACCGTACCAACTTCAATTGCAGTCTCAAAAGATGTAATCCCAAAGTACGTTAGTAATATGACAATGGCAGTAAAGTAAATTAAGTCGATTACAGGACGAAGTAAAATACTATTTAACTTTGTATTATTCATCATTGCTATATAATGCTCATGATTGATTTCGTCGAATTCTTCATTAAAACGTTTTTCTTGGCGAAAAGCTTGGATAATCCCCATGCCCGATAAACTCTCAGCCAATTTGGCATTCAATTGACTTAACTTTTCTCGCATCGTCATATATACTACCGAACTATATTTTCGATACAAGTAAACAACTAAGAAAATAAGCGGTAGTAAAATTAACGTAAACAAGGCTAACATTGGATTTAATAAAAACATAGCAACATATATCCCTACGATTAGGAAAGCAGCTTGTACGAAGGTGCTTAAAACAGAAACAAACAAATCTTTAATGGCCTCTGTATCATTTGTCGCTCTGGAAACAATCGTTCCTGCAGGAGTATCATCGAAATAACGCATGCCTAGTTGATGTATTTTCTTAAATACATCGATTCGTAACTGTTGAATAATTTTTAAAGCAATTTCTTGAAATTTTACTAACTGTAAATAAGAAATAATGACATTTAGCACTTGGATAACAAAATAAGAAACAGCCAACAAAATGATTGGTTGTAAATCAAAATTTCCAACGGCTAAATGATCATCAAGAAAAACTTTTATAATATATGGACCTAAAACATCCCCAATAACCGTCAACAATAATAAAAACAACGCAAAAGAAACGGCTTTTTTATGGGGCTTCAAGTAACTAAACAGTCTTACTACAATTTGTCTTTGTTCTTTACTAGAAAAGGCAGTTTGTTTTTTCATGATACTCCCCCTCCCTTTTCTACTAATTGTTCAAGTTGTTGAAGCTGATACATTTCATAATAGCGTCCTTGAAGTTCCATTAATTCATCATGGGTACCTTTTTCAACAATGGTCCCTTCATGCATCACAATAATGAGATGGGCGTGTTCAATGGCACTTAAGCGATGGGACGTAATAATCGTTGTCGAATCTTCCCTTGCTTCTTTCAATGATTTTAAAATGGATTCCTCAGTTTTAGCATCTACAGCTGATAACGAATCATCTAAAATTAATAATTCCGGTTGCATCATTAAAGCTCGCGCAATGGAGATACGCTGCTTTTGACCACCAGATAGTGAAACGCCACGTTCACCGACAACTGTGTCATATCCATCTGAAAAGCGTAAAATATCGTCATGTATGTGGGCAAGTTTTGCAACCCGTTCCACTGTTTCTTTGTCCGTTTTCGGATTAATAAAAGCGATATTTTCATAGACGGATGCTGAAAATAGGAAATGATCTTGGGGAACATAACCAATTGCTTCCCTCAATTTAATTTTTTTATATTCATCAATTGAATAATTACCAAACTTTATAATCCCGTCAAACCCTTCAAATTCACGAAGTAATAACTTCAAAATTGACGTTTTCCCGGAACCGGTTTTCCCAACAATTCCTAATGTTTGGCCTTGTTTTAATTCAAAGTGTACATTATACAGAGCGCTAGCTTCTTCTCCAGGGAATTTAAAATCATTGACAGAGAAAACAATATCACCATTCGGTTTGACATCAATTGCTTGCTCTTTGTCATCGATTTCTACTGGTACAGACAGAAGTTGTTCAATCCGATCATAGGAAGCAGATCCCCGTTCCATTATGTTAAATAACATTCCAAAGGCAAGCATTGGCCATACAAGCAATCCTAAGTATGTGTTGAAAGCAACCAAGTCTCCAATTGACATTATACCTTCATGTATAAATTTTGCTCCAAATCCGAGACTTAACATAAAACTAAATCCAATGATTAAACTAATTGTAGGATCGAATAAAGAATCGATTTTAGCTACTTTCATATTTTTTTCTACAACATCATTAGAAAGACGAGTAAAGTCTTCTGTATCTTCCCTTTGCTGACCAAAAGTTTTAATGACTTTTATTCCAGATATACTTTCCTGAGTTTTGTCGTTTAGATCTGAAAAAGCAGCCTGAGCATCACGGAATTTTAAATGTAGTAATTTGCCATAGTAACTTGTGGATATGGCCATCAATGGCATTGGGATTAAGGCAATTAATGTCAATCGCCAGTCAATCGTAATAGCCATCGCGAGAATAACAAATCCACCAGTCGTCACAGAATCAAATAAAGTGAGGACTCCTCCACCAGCTGTTTGTTGCACTGCTGAAATGTCATTTGTCGCATGGGCCATTAAGTCTCCAACTCGCCGCTGTTGGTAAAAGGATGGGCTCATTTTACTAAAATGACGAAAAAGTTTTTCCCGTAAATTTTTCGCAAGATAATTGGATGAACCAAAGATCATTAGCCTCCAATAGTAGCGGAGAATGTATGCTAAAATGGCAACAACAATGATAAGGCCTACCCATTTTGCCAGGGATCCAGAAGTAAGTTCTCGACTCCCAATTTCATCAATCACATAGCCAATAACCTTTGGCGGAATCAAATTTAGTATTGCTACTAAAGCGAGCATCGTTAGCCCAAAAAGATACTCCTTTTTTCTTTCTTTAAAAAACCAACCTAATTTCAAAAAAACTTTCATCGTTTCACCTTCTTCTTGCCTCAGAGTAAATTTTTAATTTCTAGAATTTTCAGTTCATTATATGAGACCAACCTATTTTAGCAAATAATGTATAATGCGTGAAGATGATTCCAAAAAATAATTCAATATTCGAAACATTTAGGTCGAAAGTTGTATAAGCAAAAAAAGATATATGTTCAAAAAGCGAACATATACCTTTTTTAAGTTAGAAAATTTTAAGTTGTTACTTTTAAAACGGTTTTGATTTTTTCAATAATGCCACCTGTACTATAAGTTAATACACTTCGTTTATAGAATGAAAGGCTTAATATATAAGCAGCAACACACGTTACAATAAGAAGTACTAATGAAATAATAGGTTCAACTGTTGAAATGTCAGTTGCTCCAATACGCATCGGCATGACCATCCCTGACGTTAATGGGATATAGGAGAATACTTTAATTAATAATGTATCAGGATTTGCCACACCTGAAATCATGACATAAAATCCAATTAAAGTAATCATGATGGCAGGCGTCATTACTTGTGATGCTTCTTCTACTTTTGAAACAAGGGAACCGAATAAAGCTCCGATAATTAAATAAAGAACGATCGTTAAGAATAGGAAGGCAATCACGTAAAATACGTAAGAATAGGAAATGTCACTTAGTACGGACTCAACCATTTTCCATTTTGAACCGCCATCCGTAAATCGTAATAAGACAAAAAGGAATCCGAAAATGACACCAAACTGTGTTAACGCGACTAACATTGTACCGATAATTTTCGATTGAAAATGTGTTCCTGGTTTTACACTTACTAATAACATTTCTAAAGCACGGGACCCTTTTTCGGAAGCCACATCTGTAGTAATAATAGATAAAAACGTCATTACAAAGAAGTAAATGACAATTCCAGCTCCATAAGAAACCCACATTCCGGATTGTTTTTGATCTTCACTTTTTGTGTCCCCGGTTTGCTCATTAATATTTGTTGTCGTAATAATTGGTTCAGAGTTTAATATTTTCTCTGCTTCCTCTGCCGTTAAATTTAATTGTTGTATACCATAAATACTTCCCGCATATTGAATTAAAGATGAAATTGTAGATTGATCATTTAACTTTAATGGGGTGTATGTAGCAATTTCCGCTTTTAACCTTTTATTTTCTTCTGAAACAATTATAACCGCATCTAATTTTTCATCTTTCAATTGTTCATATAAACTTTCTTTTGACTCGGTCGGATAACTAAAAGTAATGTCATCATTGGAAGCAAAAATAGGTTCCAATTCCACCGGTGTTTCATTAACTAGAGCGATTTGAAGAGCTTCTTCGTTAACAAACAGTGCTTTAATATCAGACCAAAACATTACGACAGTAATTACAGCGATATATAATAAGGTCATTAAAATAAAAGATTTTCCTTTTACCTTTTCCTTATATAGCTGCTTAACAAGTATGGATAATTTACTCATCATTTCCACCTACCTTATCTTTGAAGATTTCATCAAGGGATAAATAATCAAGACTAAATTTTTCGATATATTGACCGTTTGAAATCAACTCAAAAATAGGTTTTGCGAAGGATTCATTCATTAACGTTAAGACATATTCATCTCGCATTACTTTTACTTCTTTTACCCCTGCCATTTTTTCTAATTCGCTCTTCGGTACAGTAGTACGTATTGATAGCTTTGTTTTCCCGTACTGCTTTTTTAAATCTAATAAACTACCAGAAAACAAAGAAACACCGCGTTTTAATATACAAAGATGATCACATAACTCTTCCACGTTGTCCATTTGGTGACTTGAGAAAAGAATGGTTACCCCCTTTTCTTTTAATAATAAAATCGCATTTTTTAAAAGGTCACGGTTAACTGGATCAAGTCCACTAAAAGGTTCATCTAAGATTAAAAATTTTGGTTTGTGAATAAAACTAGCAATTAATTGGACTTTTTGTTGATTTCCTTTTGATAATGTTTCAGCTTTGTCATGTCTTTTTTCTTCTAATTCGAATCGATTAATCCAAAAGTCAATCTCTTTTTTTAATTCATTGCCGTTCATGCCACGTAATTTACCGAAGAAAATTAATTGATCTTCAACTTTCATTTGGGGGAAAATCCCCCTTTCTTCTGGTAAATATCCTAGCCAATCACGGTTAATTTTTTTTATTGGTGAGCCGTCCCATGTAATGCTTCCTTCAGTTTGTTCTTGCAAATCAAGAATCATGCGGAATGTAGTCGTCTTTCCCGCTCCGTTTTGACCGATTAAACCAAAAATTTCACCTTTATCAATTGTGAAATTTAAATCGTTTACTGCAGTGAAATCTTTATATTTTTTCACTACATGTTTTAAGGCTAAAGTCATTGTATAGCTCCTTCCTGAACTTTCGATTTCTAAGCGTATTGTACTAATAGCTGTCTGTTTGTAATACGGATTGGAATAGAAAAAGTTCCATGAATTATAAAATCCATTTACTTTTTTCCAATTATAAAGAAATTTTCCTCCAAATCGAGCATTTTCAAATTGAAATATCAATTACTTTATTGTTTATTCTATAAATATATTAAAAATAACAGTAAAATAGGTGAATATCAGTTACAAAGAGGTATGATTTTGCGAAATTTAATAGAATTACTATTTTGTTTTAAGCTCTTCCTTTTCTTAATTATCCAATGTAGAATCGGTTAATTTAAGCTTTAAGATGCCCCAAGGATTGAATTCCGATCTCTTCTTAAAAAGAAGGTAATTTATCACAAAAAAATAAAATTAGAAAATTGTTATGCTAGTACTTTCAATATAATAGGTAAAAATCTAGTTCATCTCCTTACAAATGAATACATTATTATTGCAGTAAATATTAAAAAGAGGAGGGGAAAATTTATGCATAGAAAACATCATCGTGGTCGATGCAATAATCCAATTTGCTGTCCACCAAACATTTTACCAACACGAGTTGCACCTACACGAGTATCACCAACTCAAGAGGTTGTAAAAACTAACATTATCAACACTGTTGTTCCACATGTTCATCCTATTCACACTACTACAGTAAATAGACATGTAATTCATAATGAACATTTCTTCCCAAGAACAGAATCTGTTGTTAATCAATTCGTTCGTGGGGCAGATAGATTCCCAATGGGAACTGGTGGATTTGGCGGTACTGGCGGATTCGGTGGAAATAGCGCAGTCGGCGGAGTTGGCGGTATTTGCGGAATGAACAGAAGAAGAAGATTTGGTTTTTAGATGAATAAAAAATAGATTACCTTTTCAGGTAATCTATTTTTTTTACAGTCGTTTTAATTTTTCATACTCAAGTTGTAATTGTTCAATTCGTTTTCTGCCTTCTTCCCGATTACGAACCGTTTCAGCTTGAATTTGTTTAGTCTCTTCGATGCCTGCCATAATCGTCTGCCAAGTTGTTTCAATTGTTTCTATTTTAATGCTTGGCTGCCCAGCGGAACGAGCAATATCCACACTATTTGATCTTATGTTTTCTGCGTTTCGTATCAACATTTCATTTGTACGTTTATCCAATTCATTCATCGAGTCGGCTACTAATTTTTGACGTTGAATTGAAACTGCGTGAATTAAACCTTGTTTAAATATCGGAATTGTTGTTACGAAAGCAGAGTTGATTTTTCCAATTAGATGATTATTCCCTTGTTGAATCATTCGAATTTGAGGTGCAGCTTGAAAAGAAACTTGCTGTGCCATTTCCAAATCGTATCTGCGCTGTTCTAATAGCTCCATAGAACGTCTTAACGATTCTAACTCCAATATTGCCTCTTGATCTCCTTCATTAGCACGTGCCTCAAGTAAAGGTATTTGAGGTTGTAATTGTTCGAGTTTTATTTCAATGGCAGCGATATGTTCACTTAAACTTTGAAAGTAATGTAAGTTTTGATCATACATTTGTTCCAATTCCATTGTATTTCGTTTCATTTCAATTTCATATTTTTGTATTTGGTTGTAGATGACATCGATTTCTTTATTCATCGTATCGTATTTTGATAATAGTCGCTCAAATTGTTCTTTTCCTTTATTAAGAAGACGTTTTAAAAAGTTCCCTTTTTTCTCTTCCTTGAAATCTTGAGGGTCAAAACGATCCATAATTTTATTTAAATTTTGTATTAACTCACTCGATTTTTCTAACTTACTTGTTTTAATCGTCGCAAGCATCTTATCAGAAAAATTCGAAATCGCTGTAGCTGTTTCCTTTCCAAACTCTAGGACGGCAATTTGATTTTTTTCATCGATTTTTTCAGCTAAGGACTGAACTTGTGGTTCTTGTTTTAGCGCAAGTTGCCGTTTTTTTATTTGAGACATTTCTTGTTGGGATACGAGTTGTGGTTGTGGCGTTTCAATCACATCCGTTGATTTTTCTTTTGTTATTGTTTCTAAATCTTCAAATAATGGATTTTTTATTTCAGACATCGTGTATCCTCCGTTCTAACAAATTGATATCTATTTTATATAAAATAGTAAGTATACTTCTTTATAATCTTTCACCATATTTGGCTTTTATAAAACATACGAATTAGATGGCACAAAAGTTTCATTCTATAAATTTACAAAATAGCGAAAATAAAAGGACACGAAACGAAAATCAAATCATTAATATAAAATTCTATGGAACGTAATAAAAAAATCCTGATTGTCGAAACAAACAGGATTTTAAATAAATTTATAGAGCTGCACCAGAACCGCCATCAATATTAACAGCAGTACCAGTTACATAGGAAGCCGCATCAGAAACTAAAAATGTAATCACATTCGCTGCTTCTTCCGTATTCCCTATACGACCTAGTGGAATGGATTTCCCTACTTCTTTTGAGTACTCCTCCCAAGTATGACTTGGCATTTCTTTTTGCCATTTTTCTTCGATTTGGCGGCTACGAATTAAGCCAATACAAACAGAATTTACACGAATATTATATTTACCTAAATCTTTACTCATTGCCTTTGTTAGGGCTAGACCTGCAGATCGACTTACTGTAGTTGGTAAGCTGGAAGCTGGTGGTGTTTTTGCTAATACGGCTGTTAAATTTAAAATGGCTCCTCCTTTTTGTTCTTTTAAATATGGGAGGGCGTATTTGGAACAATGGATGGCTCCAAATAATTTTAAATTTAGATCTGTATGCCAAAGATCCGAATCAACATCTTCAAATGAGTTGGCAGAAGATGTTCCAGCGTTATTAATTAAAATATTTAATTTACCATAATGCTGTACTGTCTCTTCAATTAGTCGCTTACAATCCTCTTCTTTTGAAACATCACAAGAAACGGTCAAAACGTCTTGACCCGTTTGTTGTTGGATAAATGATTTTGCCTCACTTAAAGTTGTTTCTGTGCGGGCAGCGATCACCACTTTTGCTCCCTCTTTTACTAGCTGTAAAGCGGTATATAAACCAATCCCTTTACTGGCACCCGTAATAATGGCTACTTTATCTTTTAATCCTAAATCCATTCGTTTTAACTCCTTTGTTAATGAAAGATATTTAAATTATATAAGAAAAGGATAGAATTGTGGGAATTTTTCTATTATTCTTCCCCTTTTCCTTTCTTTGATAATAATTTGTTTGATAGAAATAAACCAAGTCCTCCAATAGAAATAAATAAAATGGCACGAATAAATAGATTTAGGGAACTTAGATCAAAGAATACGAGTTTAAAAATAGCAAAAACAATGACCACATAGCCCATCACTTTTATTTTTCGGAACGGTTGTATCGTACTAATCCATAAAGAGATGCTGGAAACGATGAATAAAAGTATCGTTTTACTAGCGATAACAAAAATAGGACTTATCAATTGATCAAATTGCAACTGGTTTAGTAGTCCATATAACAACATCATCACAGCTAAAATACATACCGTATGAAGACCATCAAGATCAATTTTTGATTTTCGAATCCAAGTTTGATAGAAATATCCTTTCATCAAAATATCTACCATGAATGCGATAATAGAGCATACATAAACTAGCCGTGCAATAATATTTAACCAAATATCCATTCCGAAAACATAGTGACTAGGTAATAAATTAATCATAGAAATAGCAAATGCGAAAATGAATACATACTTTAAAAGTCTTCCGGTCAAATGTTTCGGCATAAAGAAGCTTACAAACATCATAAATGCCAATAAGATATAGGTTGCATATGGATATTCCTGAGAGATATAACTATAGTTAAAAATATTTACATAATAGAAGAAGAATCCTGTGATTACAATAGGCAAAATATCACCTGAAAAAGACAGATTTACTTTTGCCTTTCCCTCCACTTGAACATTCTGATGTTTTTGTTCAAATAAGAAAATAACGATTAAATATAGTAATATGAATAAATAGTTAGCATGTTCAATTGTCCAAAATGGTTTTACATCACTCAGTAACAAATGAGAAAAGACTGAAATTGTAAATAAAATACTATACGTTATTTTCATCATTTTTGCGCCAATTCGTATAGCTAACATGACGGATATAAAGGCACATAACGGGAATAATACGATATCTAACGAACTGGATAATTCCAGAGCTAGTAAAAGATTAAATAGGGAAAGTAAAGATAACGTCCCCATAACATCAACAAGTTGTTTCATTTTACTTTGATATGCATAGTAAGCGAAAACCATATAGACAATCGTTAATGATAATAAAGCAAGTTCTGGTTCATTTGAAATCAAATTGATCATCGCAATCGTCAATCCGCTTAAACTAAACAATAGCCCCTCGTGTAGTGCTATTGTTTTCCCTCTTAATTTATTTTGGTGCCACCAAACATAAAGCAAGAACACATTCAAAATAATAGCACTTGCTAGATAAAACCAAGGCTGTTCTTGATTTAATATCCAGATAATCATTATTGCGAGAAGCGAAAAACTGTAAGAAATGTAGAGCGCTATTTTTTGAATATGTTTAATAAATACAAGCTGCATTGCTATAAAAATAATTAAAACGTAAAGTAAAATAGATGGCCCGTTAAAATTCATATATTCTAGTAAATAAGGTAATAATAACGAGGTGAAAATAACAAATATTGAAAGAACTTCATTTTTCTTTACATAACAAATACTTACACCATAAGCGATGTAAATGAAGGTAATAAATAAAGCAAAGTAAAGACCTAATACTTCATAAATAATTGCTCCAGCTGCTGTTGTTAAAATTCCGATGATAAATGTCCCACCATATAAAACAACGGTCAAAACTTGTGTAGTATCCTTCTTCTTTTTGTCCATCGTAAATGCGATGATAAATAATCCTATCGATAAACCATAAGCTAAAACAAGCTTAACTACTGTTGACAGTAAACCGAAATCACTAATCAGTTTTAATCCCCAAAGAACACCTAAAACTAGAATAACCATAAAAATTTTCGGTAAAGACCATACAATGATTTCCTCAAAGCTTTTTTGCTTTTTAGGTGGCAAAGGTTGTTTCATTGGTTGTTGAACTTTTTGAGGTCGTTCTTTTGGCTTTTGAATGGTTTGATTTTTGGGGCGGATATTTTCTACGGAATCATTTGTATGGTTATTTACTCTCTGTATTTCTTTATGACCTTTTTCAGATGTTTCTTTCATCACAATTGGAAATGGTTGTTCCACATCCTTTGTAGCTGATTTTAATTGATGAAGTTCTAATCGTAAATTGTGTACTTCTTTCTCTAGAAAAGCGACACGCTTTTCAATGTCATTTTGCATTTTTGTTCCCCCATCATTCATTTCATTCTAGCTTTTTTATAACTCTCCTCTAAGGCTAGCTAGAAAATAGTGTGCGACATCCCTAAAACCCAAATATACCGAGTATAATAAGGAATGAGTATTGATAAGAAAAATATAAAGGTGCACCGCTAGATCCTACCAATTAATGTCTCAAAGGAAGAATCTGTTTAGCTAAAAGAATTGTTTGCCTTTCTGTTTCGAAAGTAGAGTGGATTACCTGCTGCTTTTAGTAAATGCAGCCCTTTTTACAGATCAGCTATGTATCCTACATTCCTTTATTATAGATTTTAAGAAATATACTCTTCAATATTATAAAATATCATGCTTTGCATTATAAATATACTCCTCTCCAAGATCCGTATTCATCATTTCTACAAATATAATTGGAAATCCTTTCAAGTTGTTTCTTTTACAGACAAAATAAAAAGGATTTTAAAGCGAAATGGCTTTAAAATCCTATCAGGTGTTCGATAATGTTTTAGTGGTTGAAGTAAAATGTTCCAACAATTATTAAAAGAATAAACAAAACAACGAGTAGAACAAATTCACTTCCATTTTTAGAGTAACCACCATCACCATAATAATTATAATGCATAACATTTCTCTCCCTTTATCTAAGATACTACAATTTATGTCTAGAACCTGGCATTGGTAGGGACAAATGTTTAGTTTTTAGAATGTATTTCCCATTTATGTAGTAAAGAATGGGATGTACTCCCATTCTTTTGTCAATAAATAATACTAGTAGTATCTTTTATTGAATTGTGTACCGATAATAATTAGAAGAATGAATAGAACAACAAGCAATGCAAAGCCGCCGCCGAATCCGCCGGATCCACCATTGCAGTAATTATCTTCTACTCCTCCTACATTATTATTACAGTAGTCGCCTACGCCACCTACATCGTTAGAGTATCCCATGCCATATTCCTCCTTTCGATTGTTATATTTCTACTTTATGATTTTAAGTAAGTAAGGTGATGGACAAGCGTGGAGCTTCTAAAGAAAAAATAGATTCTTTTTCATATATCACTATTGAAACTGTAAATTTTTTTAATCTCTGAGTAATAAATGCATGGAAAAAAGCTAGTAGCAAGACATACGTTTAATAAACTAACATTTTTTATACAAATATTTTTTAATCTTTCATAAACAACGAATAGTTTACTCTTTGGCTTTCTATTGCAAATTTTATTACCGAATTAACTAGGAAACAATCACTCTCTCAATAAGTTATTTTTTTCATTTAAAAATACTTTCATAAAATATTTTAGTATAAATATTTATCATTTATTTACAATAAAATTCGAAAAATCAAAATTTTTATCACTTTTATCTAAAATTCAAAACCACTTAGTTATAATTCAGTATATAATCAACTATATCGATTAATTTACTTCAAGGAGTGTTTCATTTGAATTCAACCATTACACGTGCATTTAATTTCAATGCAGGTCCATCCGCTTTACCACTAGAAGTACTTGAAAAAGCGCAACAAGAACTAATTAATTACAACAATGCTGGAATGTCCATAATGGAAATGAGCCATCGGAGTAAAGATTATGATGAGGTTCATAACGAAGCAATTGCTCGTCTAAGATCGTTATATACGATTCCAGAAAACTATGAAGTTCTTTTTTTACAAGGTGGTGCAAGTCTTCAATTTACAATGGTCCCGATGAACTTTTTAAAAGAAGATCAAACGGCGAGTTATGTACTAACAGGTTCATGGTCTGAAAAAGCATTAAAAGAAGCATTACTTTTCGGAAAAACGGCGGAAGCTGCTAGTACAAAAGAAAACAAATATCGCAACATCCCCACTTTAAATGAAATTCGATTTAATCAATCAGATGCATATGTTCATATTACTTCGAACAATACGATATACGGGACACAGTGGAAGGAATTTCCTACTACAGGCGAAGTACCTTTAGTAGCAGATATGTCTAGTGATATTCTTTCTAAACCGGTTGATATAAGTAAATTTGGTATAATATATGCAGGTGCCCAAAAGAATTTAGGTCCATCAGGTGTTACCGTTGTGATTATTCGAAAAGATCTTCTAGAAAAAGCGAACAAGAACATCCCTACAATGTTAAAATACTCAACCCATGCAGATTCAAATTCTTTATATAACACTCCACCAACCTTTGGTATTTACATGTTAGGTGAAGTACTAAAATGGGTAGAAGCTCAGGGTGGACTTGAAGGTATTGCGAAAAATAATGAAGAAAAAGCAAAATTGATTTATGATGTGATTGATCAAAGTAATGGATTTTATAGAGGACATGCCGAAACATCATCCCGTTCATTGATGAATATTACGTTCCGTGTTACAGATGAAGAACTAGAAAAACAATTCCTTATTGAGGCAAAAGAAGCTGGTTTTGTAGGTTTAAACGGTCACCGCTCAGTAGGAGGATGCCGTGCATCTACTTACAATGCTGTCCCGGTTGAAGCATGTCAAGCCCTTGCTAATTTTATGATTGAATTCCAGAAAAAACATCAATAAATGAAATGGCCCAATTTTGAAAATTGGGTCTTTTTTTATTTTCAAAACTACTGAGTGCAAAAACTAGCAAACAAGTATGATATTTATTAAAAGAACCAAACTGAATAATGATTCGAACAATTAATCATTGATACTATTTTTTCATCTTTTCCTAACAAGGGAGCTGATTTAATGACACATACTAAGTTAGAATCTTTCTTACTTTCTCTACTTTATAGTCTGTGCTAAGTCATATGAAGTAGCGTTCGAATCATCAAAATAATAAAATCCACCCAAAAATTCTCTTCGAGGAAGATTTTTGGGTGGATTATAATTTAATTAATATGCACGGCCAAACCAAACTGTATGTTTCGCTTCTTTGCCACAGTTAATACAAGTATGTTTTTCTGTTGGTGGATTAAACGGAATGTTACGAGTTGTAAATTTTGTTTGTTCTTTAACATTAGATTCACAAGCATCGTCACCACACCAACCTGCTAAAATCCAACCAGGAATCGTACCGTTTTTCTCAGAATCAGATAAATGTTGCTGTAATTGCTCTAAAGAATCAATGTGCGTATGAGAATTCGCATCGCGGAATGCTTTTGCTTTGTCATAAAGTCTTGTTTGCATCACTTTTAACTCTTCTTCAATTACTTCTACTACAGAACTTAATTCAACTGTTTGTTTGTCTGATTCATCACGCATTTTGATTAATACTTGATTATTTTCTAAATCACGAGGACCTAGTTCAATACGTGCTGGTACCCCTTTTAACTCCCATTCGTTAAATTTATATCCTGGTGATTGATCAGAATCATCAAGACGGACACGAATACCCTTTGCTTTAAGCGCTGCGAAGATTTCATCTAATTTCTCGATAATAGCTGGATTCTTCTTCCATGGACCTACAGGAATTAATACAACTTGTGTTGGAGCAATTATTGGCGGTAAAACTAAACCTTGCTCGTCACCGTGTACCATAATGACAGAACCAATTAAACGAGTAGATGTCCCCCATGATGTCGTATGCACATGAACATGTTTATTTTCTTTATTTAAATATTTAATATCAAAGGCTTCCGCAAACTTCGTACCTAAATAATGGGATGTACCAGCTTGTACTGCTTTACCATCTTTCATCATTGCTTCGATAGAGTACGTATCAACAGCCCCTGCGAAACGTTCAGACGGTGTTTTTTGTCCATCATAAACAGGAATCGCTAAAAAGTTTTCAACAACTTCTTTATAAATGTTTAACATTTGCATCGTTTCTTTTCGAGCATCTTCTTCATCGACGTGCGCTGTGTGCCCTTCTTGCCATAAAAATTCAGAAGTACGAATGAATGGAAGAGTTTTCTTTTCCCAACGGAAAACGTTTGCCCATTGGTTGATTAAAAGTGGT
The DNA here is from genome assembly GCF_014836845.1 of Ureibacillus galli. Taxonomy (GTDB): domain Bacteria; phylum Bacillota; class Bacilli; order Bacillales_A; family Planococcaceae; genus Ureibacillus; species Ureibacillus galli. Next base: position 29,169 of record NZ_JACSQA010000025.1, on the reverse strand, counting down.
AAATCACGGTAACTTTTAATCCAATCAGAATAAAGGTGACCAATCATTGTTTCAGAAGTCGGACGAAGAGCTAAACGTTCTTCTAATTTTTCCCCTGCTGCTTCTGTTACCCATGGAAGTTCTGGTGAAAATCCTTCAATGTGATCCTTCTCTTTTTGGAAGAAAGATTCTGGGATTAACATTGGGAAATAGGCATTACGGTGACCTGTTTCTTTAAAACGACGGTCCATTTCCGATTGAATATGTTCCCATAGTTCATAACCGTCTGGTTTAAATGCAATACACCCACGAACCGGTGTATAGTCCATTAAATCTGCTTTTTGAATTGTGTCAATGTACCATTTAGAAAAATCATTCGTTTGTTGTGACATTGTTATTTCCTCCTAAAACTTTTTACAATTTTCATTTTCCCTATCTAGCGCTACAATTTATGGTTCCGACTCGTTCGTATTTTTTTGAACAATAAAAAGCACAAAGAGTCCTAATCAAAAGGACGTCTTTGTGCTGAATAGACGTGGTACCACCTTAGTTCGGTAAAAAGAAAAAATTCCCCTTTTACCCTCTACGCGTTTGTAACGATAACGACTCGGCAAGCTTTAACTTGCATCTCCGTGATAGGTTTCAATAAGAAGTGGTGATATAGCTCTCAGCATCTGCTATATTTTCTGTTTCACAATTCTTATTTACTTGGTCACTTCATAGATTCCATATTTCTTATACTGTATCAAATAAAAGGAATTAATTCAATCTAAGTGAAAAATTTTCTAAAAAATAATTATGACAAAGGAAAACAAAGTTTATTTTTTAAAAAATGTCACCGAGTTTTGTAGTACTTTCTCCAACTTTTCTTCTAAATCGTTCGTCCGTTCAAATAAAATTGATCGTAGATGATCGATTTGTCGCATTACTTTTTCGATTAATCCTTCGTTATTATCAACCCGATCTAAAACATCTTTTTGAGCTTCTTCGATAAAGGTCATTTGATTAACTAATTGTTGATTATGTTCTCTATTGGCATGAATTTGTTCTTCTAATTTCTCTTTCGTCATCGCAACTGTTTCCAAACGTGATATTAACGCTTCATTCATAGCTGAGTAATCTTTTAAAATTGTGACAATTTCTTTATATTCATCATCTAAAACATCGATGCGATTTACGATTTCTTTTTGAGAATAATTAATCGCATTTACTTGATGAAATAAGTCTTGGTGAAAGTGTTGTTCATGAAGGATTGATTCATTTAATGTACGATTTTGATTTTCAATGTTTTCTAACCTAGATTCGACTTGTTGTTCAACAGATTGTTGATGTTGTTGGAAATCCCTAAGTTCATCTATTCGTCCATTTAAATTTCGTAATTGGTTTGATTGGTGCTCATTCCAATCATTTTGAGAATATTGGATTTGATTTAAAGAAAATTGCAAATTTCGAGTAGCATTTACTTGTTGTTCAATTAACTCAGATAAATAATCGCGCTTAAATTCCACTTGATTTGGTTCTACCAAATGATTTGACTGACTAAACACTCTCGGGTGTTCTTTATTATTAATATATAATCCCATTCGAGGACACCCCCTTTTGCTCGCCTCATTTAGTTTATGCGGCAATTGTCTTGAGGGTTCAACTATAGAACATTCGTTTCTTAAACCTGATTATGTTGATTCAACTTTCAATTCTTTTTTGATTAAATGATAGTTTTCCTCATGGCTTTTTATTTGTTCCTCTTTATATTTATATCCTTGAATTAAAAAATGATGGTCAATGTTTTCTTTTATCGCATTTCGTAGTTCCTGAATATATCGATATGAAGTGATTTTTCGAAAAATGATCTCCTCTTTGATGTTTGTAGCATCTCCATGTCCAGGCACAAGAAGCTGAATGTTATGATTTTTTAATATATCATTTGTTTTTCGCAATGTTTCTTCATACTTTTCACTATTATAATAAATAAAAGGAAATTCAACATTTGATAAATAATCACCAGCAATCCATAAACCTAAAGGTTCTATTACAATAAATATCCCATCATCTGTATGACCTTCCGCTTTATAAAACGTTAAAGTCGTATTCCCAATTTCCAATACTTGCCCATCATCGGTTACAGGGATATCTACAGCAGGATAAAGTATAGGATAATTCCGATCTAAATAATATTGATTATCAAATTGTCTAATTTGATGGAGTATTACTTCTTTATCATTTCGATTCCCCAATCGCTCACTTGCGACAACAATCCCGTCGGGGAAAGCTCCATAGCCGACAATATGATCCCAATCTGAATGGGTAAAAAGTAAATAGATAGGGCGTTTCCCTCGTATCTTTTCAACATATTCTTTAATTTCACTTACTTCAATAGGGAGTAAATTTGGATCCACAATTAAAATACAATCCTTTGTTTGGATAACAAGAGATGTGGTTTTATATAGTAAACTTTGAAAAATCGTAACATTGTTTGATTGATAGGTTATCAATAAGTTTCACCCCTATTTTTAAATCTATTGTTTATGAATAATAAAAGAAGTGCACGCATCATAGAAAATGATGGTACACTTTTTATTTATGCTAGTATATTGTATTCTACTACTTTTTTATGGAATCTTCTTTCATTATACTTAAAAATTATTCATATTAGAAAAATTCATATAATCCATGATTAAAATAAGTAAATTCTAAAGTAGTCATTGGTTTTCGATTATATCCTTCATAAAAGGAAGCTAAATCACGTGGGTGATGAATCATTTTTCGTATAGCAAGCGCTTCATCATAACGCGGGTCCCCTATCGTCATTCCAGCAATGTCAATAAAACAAGCTACTTCACCATTCGCAACAAGAACATTATCAATCGTACAATCACCATGAATAAAAGTAGGTGTAATCGATGATGGACGATGATGTTGAATATGTTCCCAAAGCTCCATCGTTCCATCACATTCATTATTTTGTACCGAATGAAGGGCTTTTTGAAGCTCATCATTTAACCATTGTTCTGTCGAAAGTTGAGGGTTTTCTACAGGTATTGAATGGAATTGATTTAAAAATAATCCGAAGCTAACTAACAGTTGGTGTTTTTCTTTTTCGGACTTAGCTCGTTCTAAAGCAACTCTTAATGGAACTCCATCGATAAAAGACATTAGTAAATAGCTATGCTGAGAATCTTCCCAAAATTGATAGTATTTTGGTATGGAGAATCCTTTTCGATCTTGGTACCGCTTCATTGCTTCTGCTTCTTGTTTTAACCAGAGTCGGTAGTTCTTTTTAGAAGCGATTTTTAATAAATAGTGTTGATGTTTATTAGTGATTTGATAGACTTCCGATGTCCACCCTTGAAAGGGTAATTTATAAATGTCCTGAATTTCTCCAATATGTTGGATGACATCAACTTCCCAAGCATACATTTCATTTTCCTCCGTTACCATTCTTTAACATATTATAACGTAGGAATAATATTTTTTTAGTAATTTTTAATAATTTTTAATTGATTCACTGTTTCTCTTCGATTAGAACTTTGACAAATTGCAGAGATTACCGCTACTCCATCTGCACCTGCTTGAATAATTTCCGATGAATTTTCTGTTGTAATGCCTCCTATTGCGACAATTGGATAATTCGGATATTTATTTCGTATTTCCTTTATAAAACTGACACCAGTAGGCGGTTCTGCATCAGGTTTTGAAGTCGTTTCGAAAATAGGACCAATTCCAACATAATCTGCTCCATTTAATACAGCTGCGGACATTTCCTGTTCATTATGTACGGAAACACCAATTATTTTTCCTTTAAATTGTTCACGAATGTTTACTAACGCCATATCCTTTTGTCCCACATGGATACCGTCTGCCTGTAATTTCAAGGCTAGCTCCACATCATCGTTCACTATAAATGGCACATGATAATGTTTACATAACCGTTGACATGCTCTAGCAAACTCTTCATATTTCTCCCCTTTTAATGCACGAGGACCTTTTTCTCTAAATTGAAACATTGTTATTCCTGCCTGCAAAGCATCTTCTAGTACGTTTAAAGGGTCTGTTTCACAGTTTTCTGTTCCCATTATAAAATAAACAGCTAAATCGTTAGGATTCATTGATACTCACCTCATATTGACCTTTCCTTTGTTGATAAGCAAAATGGTTGGTAGGACCATGCCCATGGCCGATATTTAATGGATTTTCAATAGCTAATTGAACAAACTTTTTCGCTTCAATCATTGCATTTTTAAGGGAATATCCCTTTGCTAAAAAGGAAGTAAGTGCAGCTGAGAAAGTGCAGCCTGTTCCATGGGTATGCTTCGTTTGAATTCTTTCACTTTTCATTGAAAAAGTCGTTCCATCGGCTAAATATACTTTATCTGTTGCTGAATATTGATCGTGCAAATGGCCGCCCTTCATGACAACACACTGTACACCATATTGAAGAATTTTATGTGCAGCATTTGCCATTTGATCCTCGTTTTCTATTTTAATGCCGCTAATTACTTCAGCTTCAGGTATATTCGGGGTTAGTACAGTAGCTAGAGGAATGAGCTTACTCTTTAAAGCTTCCACCGCTTCTTTTTGAAGTAAACTTTCTCCACCTTTTGCGATCATTACAGGGTCGATTACTAGTTGAACGTTTTTTTGCTGTAAGAAATGAGCGATGACTTCAATAATCTCAGCGGAAAAAAGCATCCCTGTTTTGACAGCTTTTACATCAAAGTCTGAAAAAACGGAAGTTAATTGTTGAAGTACGAAATCAGGTGAAATAGGAAATATCCCTTGAACCCCTAATGTATTCTGTGCAGTGAGTGCAGTTATGGCGGAAGTACCAAATACTTTTAGTTCTTGAAAGGTCTTTAAATCTGCCTGAATACCTGCTCCACCACCACTATCTGTTCCTGCTATTGTCATGACAACGTCCATTGTTTAGCACCTCTTGATAATAAATGAATATTGTTTAATATTTCTGCCTGGAATGTACCGAGAAGAAGATGGTCACTTGCCAATTCAGCTACACGTTTATAATCCATGAAGAGCTCACATAAATTTGATAATTGGTCACCTTCTATAGCTAAAGTTGCAGCGCACAACGCACTTAATAAACATCCAGTACCAGTAACTTGGGTCATTAATTCATGTCCTCCAACTGTCCAATGTTCTAAATAGCCATCTGTTAAATAATCCTTTGAACCTGTAACAGCAACAAGACAGTTATATTGAACTGCAACTTGTTTTGCTATTTTCGGTAAATCCATATCCCCGTTACCACTATCTACACCTCTTCCTTGCCACTCTACTTCTGCGATTGTTGCTAATTCGCCCATATTACAGCGTATTAGTTGAACGTTTACTTTGTTCAATATTTGTTTTATCGCTTGTTGACGAAATTTTGTAGCTCCAACTCCGACGGGATCTAGTACTACTGGGATGTTTAATTCATTAGCCTTTTTTCCAGCAATCATCATAGATTCTAACGTTCGAACATTCACTGTTCCTAAATTAATTAATAATGCATTTGCAATGGAAACCATTTCTTCAACTTCTTCCACTTCATCCGCCATTACGGGGGATGCACCTACAGCTAATAAACCATTTGCTGTAAAATTAGCAACTACATAGTTTGTAATACAATGTACTAGCGGACTTTTCTTTCGAATACTAGACAACGTCATTAAATTTTCACCTCAATGATTTTACTCGTTTCCCTTTGTATTGGTTATTGCTATAAATAAAAACGCCCTTTTGTACAATGACAAAAGAGCGTTAAAATTCCAAGATATGAATATGTATTCTCGAAAAAATGTTTGCTCCCTACGTCAGTCTTAACTGTCAGGTTCAAAGGGTCAGGTTTTAACCTTCTCAACGCAAAGTGCGTCCCCCTGCAAAATTATTTAATTGATTTCATATTAACATAAAACTAGTTTTCTACAAGTGAAAAGATAAACAAAATTTTAAACCTCTTTCGAATGAAATCTTCAAAGAGGTTACAAATATTTCGATTAAAAAGGTATTTCGTTAAGTTTTATAGGGGTTATTTTACCCTTTTCCCAATCATCACGAATGATAGCATAACAAATTGAATCGGATATCGTACCACCATTATTTTCCCATGCATTTCTAAAATAACCTTCTTTAACGAAACGACATTTAAAGAGAGTTTTTCTCATTGCTAAGTTGTCACTTCTTGTATGAGCTTCAATTCGAATTTTCTTATCGGGTAAAGTAAAGAGATATTGAACAATCCATTGGACAGCTAAAGCCCCATATCCTTTTCCCCGTACAGCTTTATCTAAACGAATATCAAATAATGGTATCGTATCATTGATATCTTCTATTATAATGATGCCTATTTTGTTATCGCTATTTATAATCCAAAATGTTTCCCGATTTTGAAAATAATATCCAGTATAATAGTTTTGAATGATTTGTTCCTTTGATGGATTAGGTATCAAATGGAATTCCCACGTATTATTTGTCATAAAAGAAACCAATTCATTTATTTCATTATCAAATTTCACAAATTGTATTTCACTCATTTATATTCCCCCTATCTACTACCATTCGACAAACAGGGAATATTTTCCTCTAAAATCAGCTTATAATTAAAATCTTTCTTCCGATAGATCATGATTAATCGAAATAGCCACTTTATAACCATCAGCAGCTGAATTAATTAGTGATGATGGGCTACTTATTCTTTTTATTTCTCCAGCAATATAGACATTTTTGCAAGAAGTGCGACCAAGTCCATCTGTTATAACTTCACCATCTTCATTTATTTCACAATTGAATTGTTCAAGAAAAGGATTAGGTCGATAAAAGGATGGTACAACAAATCCGCCTACACAATTCACTTTTTCGCCAGAAGTTAATTCAACTTGTTGAATATAACCATTATCTCCGATTAAATTTTTAATCGTTTCCGTTTTTACTTTTATATTTCTTTTCTGTAGTTCATGGATTCCTTCTTTTGAAAACTTATTCCCATTAGATAATATAACGAACTCCTTTGACCAGTTATAGAGTAATTTTGCCATATGAAGAGCATGTTCTTCTTTGTCAGCAATAATAATAAGTTGCTTATCCCTCAACTCCCAACCATCACAATAAGGACAATTAAATAAACTTTTCCCGTAAAAATCTCTAATATTTGGGACAGAAAAATGTTCTTGAATGCCACTCGCAAGTAAAAGTTTATCGGAAATAAAACTTTGTCCATCATCCGTTTTTACAATAAATTGATTACTACGATACTTTGAGATATTTTGAATAGTCTTTTTAAAAAAATGAACGGAGGGATAGTGACTTAACTCCCTTAATCCAATTTCTTTAAATTCCATTGGTTTAATGCCATCACGAGTTAAAAAACCATTCGACTGGGTTGTTACTCGATTTCGATTTGTACCATCATCAAAAAGAGCAATTTTTCTTCTAGCTCTTCCTAAAGTCAAGCTTGCGCTTAAACCAGCTGGCCCTGCTCCTACAATTACACAATCAAAAATATTCACTATTCTTCTATCCTTTTCACATTAATATCCTTTATTGTTTGCTTAAAGAATACTTTCATTCCTCAATTTCAATATAAAAAATAGCGTTGACCATTTAAGTCAACGCTACTTTTCATATATCAATCGTTATGATTATTAAATAAATCTTGTGATTTGTTCAATTGGCAGACGTGATGATCCGTAAGCTGGAGCAGATGCTTCGCCAATAGCAATTAAAATGATAGGTATTTCGTTTTTTGGTAAATTAAATTTTTCCCCAAATTTCGCTTTATCAAAACCACCCATTGGTACTGTATCATAACCCATTTCTTTAGCCAGAAGCATAATTTGCATTGAAACTAAACCAGCATCAAAATGAACAATATTTTTAATAATATCTACTGGTAAACTTCCATACATGGAAAGGGAATTTTTTATCATTAAATCAGCTAATTCTCGAGGCATATAACCCTTTTCATAATTAGCATTATAAATTTGTTCAGAGTTTTTGTACATTTCAAGATCACCAAGAACGGCAATAATCGCTGACGAAGTTTCGACTTGTTCTTGGTCATTTGCAATTTGACGCAACTCTTTTTTAACTTGTTGATCCTCAATAACGATGAAACGCCACGGTTGCATATTACTTGATGATGGAGCTGAAATGGCATTTTCTAATAAAGCTTGTAATTTCTCCCTAGGGATTACGACACCTTCTTTATATTTACGAACTGATTTTCTTTCATGCATGATTTGTTGAATTGTGTTTGGCATTTTATATACCCCTTTCAAAATAGCTATATCATTTTAAATAACAATGGTTTGTGTGGTACGACCTGCTGACAATCTAAGATGGCATGTATAACGTTTTTGTACTAACAATGTGGTTTGTCAGAATTATCCATTAGTTTTTTTAACATAATTTGAAGTTCTTGTATTTCTTTCGTTGTAAAATTATGAAATAATTCATCAAAAAATTGTTTTCTATTTGAATCACAGTTTTCTAAAATTCCTTTGCCTCTATCTGTAATTTCCACAATAACTTCTCGATTATTTTGTTTATTACGATTTCGAAAAACAAAATCTTTTTCTTCAAGAATTTTTAAGTGTCTCGTAATAGCAGCTTGATCAATTTTCAATTTTTTTTGTAACTCGATTTGTGAAAGTTGTCCGCATTTTAATAAGGTATACAAAATTTCATATCGAGTTAGACTGATCCCTGTGCGCTTTTCAAAGTTCTGTGTAACTTGTCGATCAATATTTTTAAACATAAAAATCATCTGTTTTATTTCTTCGCAGGATTGATCCATTTCATGCCTCCTTATCAATTGATTGGTCAACAATTGACTAGTCAATTATAATATAAATAATCTATTAATCAAGTGTTTTGTTTTAGCAATTATTGTAAACGTCCTAATTATATAGTTAGTTTCAGTTTTTTCTGCAAAATTATACTTTTATAATTTTACCTATAAGGGGTACTGCCGACAAAACGCGGATATTATACGCTAAGACATTTTTTGGATATGAAAACCCTAATTTTTCTACGCTAAGCAGAAAAATTAGGGTTTTTTTATATCCTAAGTGGACTTAGGGAATGTATTGAGTTCAAAATCTCAGGTATAAATGAATATTCACCTAGAAAGTTTATATGTTCCCATCCTAATGGTGATATGTGCGGGAGCAATTCCTCTTGATACTTTCCTGTATTTTTAAAATGTTCAATTGCTTGTGATAGATACACGGTATTCCAAATACTAATAGCATTAATAATTAAGTTTAAGGCGCTGGCACGCTGTAATTGATCTTGTATTGCTCTTTCTCTAAGTTCCCCATGTTTCCCAAAGAAAATAGCTCGTGCCAATGCATTCATAGCTTCTCCTTTATTTAATCCACGTTGAATTCGCCGACGCAATGTTTCGCTAGAAATATAATCTAATATAAACAAGGTTTTATCTATGCGACCCATCTCTCTTAAAGTTGTCGCAAGGCTATTTTGACGAGAATAAGAACCTAATTTCCCCATAATGAGAGAAGCAGAGACCGTTCCTTTACGAATGGAATGTGCCAACCTTAATACATCATCATAATTTTCCTGAATGATCTTGGTGTTAATTCTTCCACGAAGCAACTTCTCCATTTCTGGATATTGGTCTGGCTTTTCAAATGAATAAAGTTTTGAATCTGCAAGGTCTCGTAGTCTTGGGGCAAATCGAAATCCTAACAAATTAGTTAATCCGAATACTTGATCCGTATAACCAGCCGTATCTGTATAATGTTCTTCAATATGCAAGTCGGTTTCATGATGCAATAAACCATCTATAACATGAACAGCGTCTCTTGCGTTTGTATTAATCACTTTCGTATAGAAGCTAGAAAATTGGTCACTAACAAACCGATAAATGGTTGTTCCTTTCCCTGTGCCGTAATGTGGATTTGCATCAGCGTGTAAGGATGAAACTCCTACTTGAACACGCATTCCATCTGAAGAAGAAGTTGTACCATCGCCCCAGTACGACGACAAGTTTAACTGGTGTTGAAAATTCACTATAACGGCTTGTGCTTTATTCATAGCATCTTCATATAAACGCCACTGTGAGGCTGTGGACATTTGCCGGTAAGAAACCCCTTGTGTCGCTTCTGCCATCTTAGTAAGACCGATGTTTGTTCCCATAGCCATAATCGCTGCCATGATCGCAGGCTTTTCTTCTTCTTTCGGTGGATTCAGCGTAGAAGCATGGAGGAACTGCTTTTCGAATCCCGTCCAACTTGCTACTTCCATAAGCAAATCTGTCAACTTCACACGAGGTATCAGTTGATATAGAGATAAACTATATTCTCGTGCTGTTTCTGGAACGTTTTTCTCCAAACGATGGAGATGCAGCCGTCCGTCTTCAAAATTAACCCCATCTAATTCTGTGATATTCGCTTTAATCCATTCAAGCCGATCATGTAATGCATCTATTTTCAATTTTAAGTATTCATCAACAGAAGGTGGTGCGGTAAGTCCATTAAGGTGCTTGTTTTGCTCCCATGCTTCTTTTGTCACTAAATAATTATCAAAATCTTGATGCTGACGACTTCCTTTAATAGAAACGTTACCTGAGCGTACAAGATTTCTTAACTCGGTAAGAACAGACATCTCATAATATTGGCGATTTATATTACCATCATCATCATAAACGTGCTTTTGCCAGCGATTCGAGATAAAGTCCAAAGGAGCTCCTTCTGGAATTTTTCGTTTATTATTTTTGTTCATCTCTTTAATGGTCTCAATAGCTTGAAGCAATGGCTCTCCTGATTTTGTAGAAGTGAATTCTAGGGCTTCTAACAATGTTGGAGTATATTTACGTAAGTAGTTAAAGCGAAATTTTAGTAAGTCTAAGTAATCGTAATCCATAGGGCGTGATAATTGCTTCGCCTCTTCTATTGAGTTTACGAAGTCCTCCCAAGGCATAATAGCTTCTAAGGCTTCAAATGGGTCCTTCCCTTGTTCTTTTGCTTGAATCAATGCTGTTCCCAAATCTGCAAAGTGAATAACCTTTTCATTAACTGATTTACCATTTAACCTCTGAATCTCTTCTTGAGCTTTACGTCCTTTTGATAACAATAGGCTAATTTGCCGATCATGTATCTCAAAGGCATGATCAGTAAGGTTTTGGCTAAGTTGTAGGAGGTGTAAAACTAAAAGCGCAAATTTCTTATTCTCTTTAAATCTACGGAATGAACGGGGTTCATATTTGGAACCCAATCGTGCTAGCTGTAAGACCCTATTTGGATGAATTTCTTTAATATCCACATTAAGTTGCAAAGTTCGTATGACTTGAAGACGTTTTATAACCTTTAAGAAGGCATCTGGAGAAGATTGACCGGGAACTTCTCGCAACCAAGCAAGGGGTGTCTTTGAATTGGTGGAACTTGCATCAAGTAAGTGATCTAACTTTTGTTTTTGAGATTCACTTAATGTAGAGATGATAGATTTAAAAATTCGTTCTTCTGCCCGTTGACGAGCTTCCCATACAATCCTTTCTATTGTTGTCAGTGCTGGCAAAATTACTTTTTGTCTTCGCAATTCTTCAATTGTTGAGCGAATCAAGTAGTCTGTATTTCCGTTCTCAAGAGCAAGTTTAAGAGTAAATTGTGCAATTATTCGATATGCCCCAAAGGATAAGTTTTGGTAGCCATAATGTTGCCGAAGTTCCTCTAGATGTTCATTTCGAGTTGCTACCCGTTTTGCATACTGGGTATATTCTTGAGGGGAGACATCAATTTGTTTTGCAATATAATCGAGTATTGGGCTGGGAATGTCTTTAATCTGAAATAAAGTCCAACCTGGATACCGAAGGACAGCGAGCTGTAAAGCAACCCCTAAGCGATTATGGTCTCTTCGGTGCTTATTAATAAATCCAAGATCTTCTGAGGTAAAAGTATAGTGCATTTCTATGTCATGCTCATTCATATCATCAGGAATAGACACAAACATATTTCGCTGATCGGAGGTTAACAGCTCTTTCCCTCTCATGTTATACCTCCTTGCCAGATTTTTCTTTTGTTCCTAAGTAACGATATAACGTTGTTGCTCCTATTCCTGTGGCTTCTTTAATTTGAGATAAGGAGTAGTCTTTACTTTCATACATCTTCATGGCAAGCATGATTTTTTTAGGTTCAACCTTCGGTCTACCTCCATTTCTTCCCCTAGCTCTAGCAGCTACCAGTCCATCTTTAGTTCGTTCACTAATGATGTCCCGTTCTAATTCGGCTATGCTGGCTAACATTCTGAAAAAGAATCGCCCCATAGCTGTTGTTGTGTCAATTTTATCTTGAATAGACACGAAATGAATTCCCTTAGCTTCAAACTGCTCCATGAGTTCAATTAAATGTTTGGTACTTCGACTGATACGATCTAATTTGTAGACAACTACTGTGTCGCCCTTACGCAGAACTTTAAGTAGCTCGTCCAATTGAGGCCGGTTTTTCCTCTTACCTGATTCTTTTTCTTCAAAAATCTGTTCCACTTCATAATGGTTCAAAGCATCCAGTTGTAATGACAATGACTGATCTTGCGTACTTACCCGTGCATATCCAAATTTCAACACAAATCCCCCCTTACTTAATACATTTACTATACCATAAAGGGTATTTAAATAGATATATTAGTAATTTGATTTTGGTTATATTTTTGGTTATGTGTTTTAAGTAGTTTTTGAATATTTTTAGATAATCTCTTTTCTACAACCAAAAACGGTCGTTTTTGGTATTTTTTTATATAGAGGAAATGGATATAGGAGATTGTGAAAAGGTGTACTTACACTAACGGGCAGCATTCCTGTAATGAAGAAATATGAGGTTTGAACATAAAAAAGCCCCTTGGTATGATATGAATGTCCAAAGCTTGGCGGCAAAAAGGACAACAAACACATATACCAGGAGGCTATTCAAATGAATTATAACCAAAATGAAAAGATTGCTCAAATTACTTCTCAAACATTAATTATAGGTGTTGATATTGCTAAATACAAGCATGTGGCAAGAGCCCAAGACTTTAGAGGTTTAGAATTTTCAGCACCTTTATACTTTGAAAATACAGATTCTAGTTTTAACTGTTTCTTAGAGTGGATAAAAAAGTTAATGAATCAAAACAATATGGAAAAAGTGATCGTAGGAATGGAGCCGACAGGTCACTATTGGCTGAATTTAGCTCACTTCCTTAAGGCGAAAAATATCAAGTTTGTAGTTGTAAATCCTTTGCATGTAAAGAAAAGTAAAGAGTTAGATGATAATTCTCCAACTAAAAATGATGTAAAGGATGCAAGAGTTATCGCACAGTTGGTCAAAGACGGGAGATATGCAGAACTTCGTGTGGCTAGAAAAATACGTGATCTTCTATCTGTTGATCTTCAAGCAGTTCAAGGGCAAGTCCATAATTGGATAGACCGCTATTTTCCAGAGTTTCTTACCGTCTTTTAAGGATTGGGAAGGTAAATCTGCTATACAATTATTAAAACTAAATTTATTGCCACATGAGTTAGTAGCTCTCTCCGAACAGGAGATACTAGTACATCTTCGAAAAGCTGTTAAACGTGCAGTGGGACTCAGTAAAATAAAAGAACTAAAGAAGATTGCAGTTGCTTCAATTGGTATTAGGGAAGGTTCTGATATGGCTAAGTTAGAGCTTCGCACGTTAATAGACAAATATGAACTAATAAAAGAAAAGTTCGAAGAACTGGAATCTAACATAGATAAACTTCTTGAACAAATTCCAGGTGTTGAACAAATGTTGGCTATTAAGGGAATAGGGAAAGACACGGTTGCAGGCTTTTTTTCAGAGGTAGGAGACCTAAGTTACTATTCCCACCCAAGGCAGATTATCAAACTAGCTGGGCTTAGTCTTAAGGAAAATACATCTGGTAAGCATAAAGGACAAACCTAAATTACCAAGAGAGGTAGGAAGACATTAAGAGCTCTCCTCTTTCGAGTTGCAATGCCTTTGGTCGCTAAAAATACCGCTTTTAAGGCATTACATGAGTATTTTACAAAGCGTCCAAATAATCCTTTGAAGAAGATGCAATCTCTAATTGAATTGCAATATGTAATAAGCTCATACGTATTTTATTTACCATCGGTAAAAAGCAGTGCGAATTTAGTGAAGAACGCATGTTATCGGACATTCCTCATATGGACGTATTACAGGTAGCAGCTTAATTTCTTTTCTTGATTGAAATTATTTAGTAGGTTAATTGTTTTAAACATTTGAAGCACGGATTAGTCAGTAAAACAACTAAAATACGGGCAAGGACCCTGTCGGGCAGCATGACTGACATCCACCTCATGGAAAGGTTGGACGAAGGAATTTTGGAGCGAAGACTCTGTGAGATATGGGAGGGTTGACCTCCATGAGAAATGTGGAGATCCACCAGTGCAATCATATTTTTACTCATCCACCAATGGTTGTAAGAAGGTGGTTGATGGGTTATAGCTCTTTTTTCTCTCAGAGTCCAAATATATCCTTTCAAGTGAGAATCCTCCAGCTATAAGGACATTTACCGACAGGTAAATAACTATGAAAATCTAAGAAAACAAGAGTAATCCGGCGTTTTCCCTTCTTTTATAGAGGGAGTTTAGTTGAATAGCGCTATTAATAAAAACAAATCCCAATCATCAAGATTGTTCACACAAATTCCTCGTTCCCACCTGAAATGGGGATATTTGTGTGGCTATTCAAAAATTCCGTAACTTAGCTGGTATGTACTTTTATTATAAAAATTATTTCAAACTGTTTATAAACAATAATATTGTATTCCTCTTCATCCTAAACTTCTACACTTCAACTTTTCCAGATTTCTGTATCTTAATTTTTTCTTCTAAGGACAATAGTTCGTATTCCCAATTTGCGTTCATTCACTTCCTTTTATTTTCTTAAACATTTAGAAGTTATATAAATTGTTCCAGTATCAATTTTCCCCCTGAATAATTATATAAAATTAAGTGCATATTAAACATATAGGAAATGAAAGGAAAAATGTTATGGAACAAATGGTTTTAGATATTAAAAAAGCGTTAGGGGGTAATGATGACTTTTTTATAAAACGTGATTACCTTTTAGAAAATGAAGTTTTGTTACTAGGACTAAATACACTAATAGATATAACAAAAACAAAAACAATTTTTCAAAAACAGTCAGAGGGTTTAATTTCTCAAGGGAAAACATCAGAAACTATATTTATTTTAATGGGTGAACTTTTTGAAGACGATACAAAAAAGGCTATTACATCAATTCTTGAAGGTAAACTCATTATATATATAGAAAATACAAAAAAGTTTATTATTTACGAACCTGTTCCTAAGGGGTTAAATCGTTCAATTGAAGTTCCATCAAATGAAAGTGTAATTCAAGGACCTTCAAACTCCTTTACAGAAGATATTGATACAAATATTGGACTCCTTCGTAAACAACTTACTTCAAATAAACTTCTTGTTCATTCCTTCACAACAGGGAAAAATCAGAAGACAAAAATTTCTTTACTATTTATTAATGGCGTAGTGGATAAAGAACTTGTTGAAAATATAAATAGTCTTATTGAAAAGAATAAGAGTATGGATATCAGTAACTTACAAAGCTTGTCAAAAATGCTGGGGTTTTCATCTTGGGATACAATTTCAAAATTTAATACGACAGAGCTTCCTTTTCATGCATCACAATTTCTTAAAACGGGAAGAGTTGTTATATTAGTTGATCAATTACCATTTGCTTTAATCCTGCCTAATCTCCTATGGGATATGTTTATTGTTGAAAGTGATCGTAATTTTCCATTTCCCATTATGATAACTATCCGTTGCCTCCGAGTAATTGGTGCATTAATTGCTCTAATAAGTCCAGGAATGTATGTTGCTCTTGTTGCTGTGAATCCCGAAGCGTTGCAGATAGAGCTTGCACTTTCTGTAGCTCAAAGTCGAGAAGGGGTTCCTTATCCAGCACTTGTTGAAGTTATAATCATGTTGGTTGTTCTTGAACTGATATTAGAAGCAAGCATAAGGCTTCCAAAATCAGTAGGTCCCACAATTACAATGGTTGGAGGAATTATATTAGGACAAGCAGTTGTTGAAGCTAAATTAGTCAGCAATCTCTTAATCATCATTCTTGCAGCAACAACAATTGCTAACTCAACCCTCGTAGGGGCTCAAAGCTCGCTTTCAATCAGATTATTTAAATATATTAATGTAATTCTTTCTTCACTATTTGGGGTTTTAGGATTAGTAGTAGGTCTAGTTTTTATTAGTTCTTATTTGGCAAGTTTAACTACCTTTGGCAAGTCCTATCTCTATTTAAATATAGGAAGGAAGGAACAATAGTGGTAAGAAGTCTTCATGTTATGATAATGTATGTACTTTGTCATCTCGGACTAATTTTTTTTATGTTTCCTGCTGATATTATTGCTAGTACAGAACAAGGCCATTGGTTCCCAATTTTAATAGGGATTATAGTCCATTTTGTATGTTTGTTGACTTATATGAAAGGTCTCAGTTTTTTTCCAACAAAGGATATTTTAAGTATATTTTCAAAAAGCAAAAAAGGCGTAACCTTTTTATTTTTTGCCCCCATTTTACTTTATCTAATCATGGCCATTATTATAACAGTCAGAGCATACGCAGAAATCGTAACATTGGTATTTTTATCTCATACCCCATTATGGACAATTATACTATTATTGTTGTCTGTTTCTGCGTACATTTCATATAAAGGTATTGAAGCCATTTTACGAGCTGCATTTTTATTATTTATATTATTTTTTCCAATATTATTGTTTGTCTTAATCATGTCATTTCAGAATGTTGATTGGAGATATGCCATACCTTTTGACACAGACTTAGGATTCATTAGTAAGCCTGCTTACTTCGAGAGTTATTTTGCATTCGCCGGTGGGTTTCTCTTTCTTGGATTTGTACAACCATTTTTCTCTTATGAAAGAAAAAATGTTATTTTGTCTGCGATATTTCTTATTCCTTTCTTTCTTTTTTCAGTCTACATTCCAATTCTTACTTTGGGACAAGCGTCTGCATCTAAAGCATTTCTTCCTTTTGTACTTATTGTGGATTCTATAAATATCGATTGGTTAATGTTTGACCGAGTTACAATGTTTTTTCTTTTAAGCCTTATTGCTTTCATTATTTTGTATCTCTCTCTCTCATTGTGGAAAGCAATTCGAATAATCAACTATTACATTCCTAAAAGTAGACCTAGCTACCTATTGTTCGGTTTGTCTGTTGCAATTTTTTTCGTTTGCTTTTGGATTCCAGACTGGAAGGATGTTGAAAATATCCTTTTTATGAATTCTTTTTTAAGGTCTTACGTTTTAATTGTGGTACCTCTTTTTATTTACTATATTGGAAGAAGATTAAAGAGGAAGGATACAAATGAAACTATCTAATAAAAATGTCATTTATTTAATTTGTAGTCTTTTAACTATGGTTTTGATTTTAAGCGGTTGTTGGGATAATAAGGATATAAATCATCGTCTACTACCAGTGTCGATAGGTGTTAAGAAAGTTGACGACCAATATTTGGTAATCCTGAATATACCAGTGCCTATTGATGGTAGTATGGAAACAAAAATTGTATCTGCTAAAGCTGAAACGGTCTCAAAAGCAGTGGATACAATTAGTAGAAATATGGAGAGCGATGTGGATTTATTGCATGTAAAGCTAATCTTTATTGAGAAAGAAACTGCTGAGGATGGAATAAACGATATAATTGCAGGATTTATGCGTTCAAGAGACGTTTCCCCAAAAGCTTTAGTTGCAATATGTGATGAGGATCTTCAAGAATTTTTCAATAACATTAAAATTAATGCCGAAAAAAAAGGGCTCAGCACTTATAACTATTTCGAAAAAAATGCAGGCTGGAATCCTGACATTGCCCTTACAAGAGTTTGGGAGGTCTTCCGAGGCATACATTCTTATACACATGATGTGGCTATACCTTTGATTCGTTCGGGAAAAGATACGACTATGGATCAAATCGGTTCTGCCATATTAAAAAGAGGAAAAATGGTCGAGCAAATCAGTTCAAACGAAACCCTGCTGTACAATGTTTTTAAAGGGGAGAGTGGTAATGGAAAAATGGAAGTAATGGAACATGCTACAGTCATGCTACTGGGTTCTAAAACTGACAATATAGGAAGACTAGTGAATAATGATGCACATATGGAAAGTCTAATAAAAATGAGAGTTGTGATATTGGAAACAAAAGGAGAACCCAGTTTGAATTTAATTAAAGAGGAAATTAATACTCTAATCTCTGAGAGGTATAATAAATTATTTACAAAACTTCAAGAGAATGAGGCTGATGTATTCGGAATGGGTCAGTTTTTTAGAAATCAAATCCCTCGTGATGAATTAAAAAACTGGAGGTCAGATTACTTTAAAAACATGAAGATTAATATTAATGTTAAAATAGACATTCAAAATGAAGGTTATCTGAAAACAACTTAAAGAATTATATCTATATCCATTTTTGTAACTGGATTGGATTTTATGAATCAAATTTATGTTATCTCAGCAGTTATCTTGAATATAACAATTGAAAAAATAAATAGATAATAAAAAGCTGTTTTTCGATAAGAAAACCGGCTTTCTTTGTGAATTATGTGAAACAATGTACTTAAACAAACGGGTGCGTTAGTTCAACATGACATTATTTGGAAACTACGAAACCAAAAGAATACGAAGAAAAATATTAAACCCTGATCCTTCTGCTTAGCGTAGAAAAATCAGGGTTTTCATATCCAAAAAATGTCTTAGCGTATAATATCTGCGTTTTGTCGGCAGTACCCCTATAATCCGTTATGAGGATTCCCCATCTTTCAAGTAAATGTTGAGAAAGCTTTCCACTACAACCCGAGTTTTTTAACCTTCATTAGAGAATGGTAAACATTTAAAATAAATCCTTTAATCTGTGTATCATCTCCTTTTTCAACTCATAGTTTGATAGGGGTATCACTTATTTCTGTGATTAATTTTAAAATGAACTATTCTTGTTACATAAGGAGAACTTACTTGAAATCTACAAATTCGTTTAAATTTTATGTATTAGATCTCCTCTTTAAAATACCTTGGATTATTATAGGAGCACTCATGGCAGCAATTAGCCTCGAGGTAATTCTTATTCCTAACGGATTAATTGATGGAGGTATTACCGGCATATCAATGATGTTATCTGAAATGATGGGGTATTCTTTAAGTTTTTTACTGTTTTTATTAAATATTCCTTTTATTTTATTAGGCTATAAACATTTGGGGAAACGTTTTGCTTTTTCTACTTCATTAGGCATCATTTCTTTAACCGTTTCTACAGGGCTTCTGAAAATATTTCCACCTTTTCTGAATGGAAACCCTGTTTTATTAATTTTTATTGGAGGTATTTTACTTGGATTAGGTATTGGGATTGTTTTACGTAATGGTGGAGCATTAGATGGGACAGACGTACTTGCGATACTTATTTCCAGTAAAACATCCTACTCTGTCGGTGAATCCATTCTTGTGATCAATTTTTTTATTTTTCTTTTCGCCCTCATATTATTTGGTTGGAAAGGGGCATTAATTTCCATCATTACATATTTTATTGCAACAACGATTGTTGATATGGTTCGGACGTAAAAAATAGAACAATCATAAAGGGCAATTGCAAATAGAGTGCAATTGCCCTGCTCATTAACTTAATGGCTCATCTTTCATTCTCTGTATTGCGTGTTTACGACGCTCATTTTTTTCTTGGAGATGCTCAAGCTCTTCTTCACCAGCAAATTCCATACTAATTTCGGCCTCGCGTATATTTTCTTCTGTGTTACGTATCATTTCTTCCTTACTAACAAATTTTTTCGGTCTACCAGGAATTTGTTGTGGATTTTGTTTCATCCAAAAAACCTCCATTTGTCATTTCATTTTCAATTTAGTTTGGTATTCTTACATTCATTTATACTCAAATTAAATCGATCAAACGAATAATCAAATGGTGATGTTATCCTTTTTTTAAGCAATGCATCGCATCTTCTGCTTCATACCAAGGAACCGAATATCCTTTTCCTTTCGCACAAAAAATGCTGGATGATGAATATTCCGGATCCGCGTTTTTATCGTAGCCGATTTGTTCGATAACCTCCTCTGAATTATGACATAAATCATAACCAGTAAATTGTAAGGATAGTGAACCTTTCCCATTTGTATAGGCTGCAAAAGTTGTACTGTAATTCATGAATGTGGAAACAGGTACTTTTCCTATAATGGTAACTTGTTCATCAATGATTATTGGAGGTTCGAACGTTCCGCTCGCTTGTTGAATATCTGTCATCATTCGACCCATCAAATCAGTGGAGGCTTTCATTTTAAAGCGATAATAAGGCTCTAACAAAATGTTTTCTGCTTTTTCCAACCCTTGACGAAGGGCCCGAAATGTCGCTTCTCGAAAATCTCCGCCTTCTGTATGTTTTTGATGTGCCCTTCCCGTTAAAAGTGTAAAACAAATATCAGTAATGGGGTATCCTGTTAGTAAACCATGATGTTCCCTTTCAAATAAATGTTTTTCGATTAATCGTTGATGACCGACGGACAAATCGTCTGCATGACACTCATTTTTAAATTGAATACCTGAACCTCGAGGAGCAGGTTCCATTTTTAAATGGACTTCTGCATAATGTTTCAACGGTTCAAAATGACCATAGCCAATGATTGACTGTTGAATCGTTTCCATATATAAAATTTTTGGATCTTCAAATTGAACTTGAATGCCAAATCGGGTTTCGATAACTTCCAATAATACTTCCAGTTGGATTACACACATTACATGGACGTTGATCTCTTGAAATTTTTCGCTCCAAACAACTTTCAACGTTGGTTCTTCCGCTTCAAGAATTCGGAAATAGCTTAAAAGTTCTTTTATATGTACACTACCATCATAAACAACTTTGGCCTGAAGGGTTGGTGTAAGTTCGAATTCATCCTGGTTTACGACATTGTTGCCAATTACTTGTCCAATTTGTGCTTTTGAAATCCCCTTCACTGCAAAGATTTCACCAGCTTCAACCTGTTGAACTGTTTCAAAACGTTGGCCGTTGTAGAGACGAATTTCTGTTATTTTTTCACTACCATCATCAAAGGAAATTTCATCACGAACCTGTAGAGTTCCTTGTAATGCTTTCATGAATGTTAGTCGTTGATTTTTTTCATCGTGTCGAATTTTATAAACCAATCCTTTGAAGGACTTATCAACTTGATAGGAGGTTTTTGTTAATAATGCAAATTGTTCAAAAAACTCTTTGATTCCAATATCTTTCAGTGCTGAACCAGCCATACATACAAAGGCCTGTCTATGCTGAATCATAGAACAAAAAATTTGGAAGCAAATTTGAAAATCTATTGTCCCTTCCATATATTGTTCCAAAAGGGTTTCGTCTCTTTCTGCGAGCCACTCTATTACGTCTTGAGGAATGTGATCAGAAGTTACTTTTTCTGTTATCAATAAGGCATCGTTAGTTAATTCTTTTTGAATAGAAGTCATGACCGCTTGTAAATCTGCCCCTTCCCTGTCCATTTTATTAATAAAAAGAAAGGTTGGGATATCATATTTTTTTAATAATTGCCAAACGGTTTCTGTATGTCCCTCAATACCATCTACCGCACTTATAATTAGGATGGCATAATCCATTACACGAATGGCTCTCTCCATTTCTGGAGAAAAATCGACATGTCCAGGTGTATCAATTAATGTATAGGAATCATCGTTATAATGAATCCGCCCTTGTTCAGCAAAAATAGTGATACCTCTTTTACGTTCGATCGAATGATTATCTAAAAAAGCATCTTGATGATCCACCTTACCTCTTTCTTTAATACTTAACGTATGGTAAAGGAGCTGTTCTGAAAAGGTTGTTTTTCCAGCATCCACATGGGCCAACACTCCGATAGTTTTATACATATATATCCCCATTTCTAGTTCGTTCAATTTGTTTCATTGTCTACCTTGAATGATATACTCCGTGTTTATTGAGTAGATAAAATAATATGTAAAGGATTCAATACTCAAGATTGACGATTAATGCGTAATATTTTTTGTTTAATCCCTGATTATAAGGTAAATTTCCCACCGTGGTAACAATAATAATGTTCAGCTTTAAGATTTTTAATCTTTTTTAAAGACTGTTCTGCCCTTTCAATATCTAAACAAAAGGATGGATTAGCAATGACTAAATCATGATTCTCATTAACAGCTGCATCACCTGTAATTACACTTTTTATACTTGGAAAATATAATGAAATATGTCCTGAAGTATGCCCTGGTGTTGCTATTACTCTACATTTGTTATGTAAAATCATATCACCATCACGAACTTTTTTATCGATTGCCACATGCTTTAAATTCTTTAATTGGTTTATAAACCATTTGCCAAATTCGATTTCTTCATTTGACATATTGTCTAACAATTCTTCCGCTTGAACCAATCGCTCAGACTTCATTTCGCCGCTAATGTATTTTGATTCAATGTCACTAGCTATAATGTTAATCCAATGATACTTTTCTTTAAAATCATATAAGGAACCTATATGATCATCATCATAGTGTGTAATGATGATATTCTTTAAATTCTTGATTTCATAACCATTTTTTAAAATTTCATTTTCAATTAAAGTTAAAAAATTCGTATACCCTGTATCGACTAAGGTTAGTTCATTATTCGATATAATTAAGCTAGGATAAATGGTATTTTTTTGACCATTAAATTCAAATTCAATTGGTAGTTCTAATATTTTCAATTCTCTTCCTCCATTGTTGTAAACTCCGAATACTGTATATATTTATAATACATGACAATGAACTCTTTCATATCCCCGAAAATATTAAACAACTTATTTTTTTAAAAAGAACTTTATTGTATGTTTTTAAAGTCATTGGCATTTATTTCAAGTATAACTAGTGAGTATAATTAAATATGTTGTATAAGAAAAAGTTAAAAAGGAGGAAAGATTATTGGAATTACATACAAAAAATTTAAGAATTCTGCCTTGTACTGAACTATTTCTTTCATCGGTTTCTACAAATTATCCATTAGGTCAACATATAAAGAACTATTTGGACGAACTAAAGAATGACTCCTCACTATTAGGATGGGGTGTTTGGTTTGTAATCGAGAAAGAAACAAATCAAATTGTTGGGGATATTGGGTTTAAAGGTAAACCGAATTTAGAAAACTCAGTCGAAGTAGGTTATGGAATATTACCTTCATCTCAAAATAAAGGTTATGCAACAGGAGCAGTGAAAGAACTACTAAATTGGGCATTTTCCAAGCCAAATGTAACAAAGATTATCGCAGAATGTTTAGAGGATAATCATTCTTCCATTCGAGTATTAGAAAAGTTAAATATGAAAAAAGTCGGTTTGGAGAATCATATGATAAAATGGCAATTAGAAAAGTCAATTGAATGAATAAGTGCGTGTTCAACTTGAGAACACGCACTTTTTTTATCAAAGTTTCATCGAACCAGTTTTTGCAGCATTCACATGCCAAGAAAGCGCTTTTTCCAAATTGTGTGGCGTTTGGGCATTACCAGTTAATTCAACAGCTTCGTTATAATAATCCCACAGTTGTTGTTTAAAGTCAGGATGTACACAGTTTTCAATAATTAATGGTACCCTTTCTTTTGGTGCTAACCCTCTTAAGTCAGCAACACCTTGTTCCGTTACAATGACATGAACATCATGTTCTGTATGATCATGATGGGCTACCATTGGTACGATTGAAGAAAGTTTACCGCCTTTCGCATAGGACTTTGTTACAAAAATACTTAAACGAGAATTGCGAGTAAAATCACCAGAACCGCCTATTCCATTCATCATTTTTGTGCCGCCAACATGGGTTGAGTTAACGTTACCATAAATATCTACTTCCAGGGCAGCATTAATGGCAATTAATCCTAAGCGACGAATGACTTCAGGATGATTCGATATTTCCTGTGGACGGATAATAATTTTATCTGCATATTTCTCAATATTTCCATAAACCTTTTTCTGTAATTCTTCGGATATCGTAATGGAAGTACAAGATGCGAAAGATACTTTTCCAG
This sequence comes from Ureibacillus galli, assembly GCF_014836845.1. GTDB lineage: Bacteria > Bacillota > Bacilli > Bacillales_A > Planococcaceae > Ureibacillus > Ureibacillus galli. The sequence goes on along the minus strand of NZ_JACSQA010000025.1, from coordinate 5,095 downwards.
CATCGATTAAATTAAAGACGGCATCTTGTAACACTTCGGAGAAAATAATCAAATCTTCAAACTCAGAAACTTTAAATCCTTCTAAAACAGCATTAGCAACAGAACCAACCCCTGATTGTAAAGGTGCTAATTTATTTGTTAAACGACCTGCTGTAATTTCACTGCGAAGGAAATTTAATAAATGATTAGCCATTTCCTGTGTTTCATCATCCGGATCAACAATTAAAGATGGAGCGTCCTGTTCGTTTGAAATGACAATGGCTTTTATTTTTTCTGGATTAATTTTAATTCCAATTTCACCTATGCGATCTGTAGCACTTAAGAGTGGAATTGGTTGCCGTTGACCTTGTACTTCTGGAATATAAATATCATGAACACCAATTAAGGATTCGGAATGTGCTAAGTTTAACTCCACAATAATGTTCTTTGCATATTGGGCGAAAATTGGAGAGTTCCCGACGGATGTTGTTGGAACGAGAAAGCCGTCTTTTGTAATCGCTGTTGCTTCGATGATAGCAAAGTCAATTGGTCCAATAATACCTTGACGAACAAGTTCCGCATTATGCGAAAGATGCGCATCTACATATAACACTTCCCCTGTATTAATTAAATTCCGAATAGCTGCGTCGCCTTGATATGGTCCGCGTTTACGGATTCCACCTGCTTCAGCTAAAATTTTATCTACTTCTGGACCAAGAGATGCCCCCGTATAAACATCAAGTTTCAAGTTTTCATTTTTTGCCCGTTCGGCTAAAGCTAAAGGCACTACTTTTGCATCTCCTGCCCGGGTAAAACCACTCATCCCGACAATATTGCCATCTTGGATAAACGATGCTGCCTCTTGTGCTGAAATAACTTTGTCTAATAAACTACTAATACCGATCCGTTTTTCAACTACTTGTTCCAAATTCGTTTCCTCCTCAACTATTTAGTATAAAAATGATAGAACTTCTCACCTATTTTATTTATGCTCCGAACGAATATAATAGAACAAAATTGTAGAAAAATACTAGAAAAAGAATAATATTTTTATTAGTTAACATAATAATATTATGTAATAAAAAAGACTTGTGTTATAACAAGTCTTTTTACATTTTATTGCAATTCAATCTGGCCAGTTATATCCGTACCTTGTAAAGCTTGTGTAGCAAGTCGATCGGCTTCGGCATTTAATTTTCGAGGAACGAGTTCAAATTCTGGTGTAATACCTAGTTCGTTTAATTTAATGTCAATCCGATCTGCCCAGCTAACTAATTCTTTTTCATAAGCTGGCCATTCTCCACTCATTTGATTGATAACTACTTGTGAATCCCCGATAAATTGTACCGTTTGATGATGCACATCTAATAAATCAAGTTCAACAATTGCTAAGTGCAATGCTGCATATTCAGCTTCGTTATTCGAATTTAATCCTACAGCTGGTGCATTACGACGTAATCGATAGTTCTTTCCGTTTTGTTCATAATAAATCGCGATACCTAACCCAGCTTGGCTCGTTTGAATATCATATCCCCCATCAAAGTAAACACGGACGTTGTGGGGTTCTGTATCCATTTCTTGAATATATTTTTTTAACTCTTTAACCATCCATGTACTATCATGTTGGTCAATATACGTAATGGATTTCGCCCTACCTGTTTTCTCTAAATCCTCTCCAATAGATAAAGCATGGGCTGGCGGCAATTTATCGGATCGAAAAACGGTTTCTACTCCGTTTTTTGTTTTATATGTCCATTCGATTGTAATTTTCATCGAAGTCCTCCTATTTTTATTCCAGTTACTGATTTATTATGGTCATGATATAGGATCTTTTATGAAGATGAATAAATAAATTTTGCTCTCCCCCTATTTACCTTTCATCATTCAGTTTTTCCAGCAACCAATAACTGGCTTGGTCTGCTATAAATTTTTCGTATTTATTTTTACTATATAAATAAACTGTTTTAAAAAGAGATTGAACTTCTTTCCAAGTGAAAACATTAATACCTTTTAAGTTAGCAAGGTTTTTTCTATGTGGAAGTAGGCCAATGATTCCTTCTATAGAATCACGATACTCTGTTGTCATACGATAACCATATGGACTAGAATATTTATCCATTATGATTAAAGAAAAATAAAAATCTTTTTTCCTTGCATAATTAGTTCCGACATCAATATGACGAAGTATTTCGTCTCTTTTTCGATGCTGTGTTGTATTGAAAAGAATGTCTGATTTATATTTTGCTTCCAAAAACCAAACGAATTCATCAGATTCAATAATAATATCAATTTCTGATTGTTCTTCTAATAAAGGATAACTTTTTGGTGGTCGGATTCTTTTCCAAAAATGAATTTTGATCGCGTCTATGGAATACGGGAAATTGATATGAAAGGAAGTTTGAAATAATGGTTCTATCCAAAGGGATCGATCGATTTGATTAAAAGTCCGAAATACATTCCATACAATTGCATCTTCACTATATTGATTGCTTAATTGTTCCTGTTTTCTTTTACGCAAACGTTCCAATTGTGGATCATAGCGGTCAATGATTAAAGAATCCCGAAAATGTTCCTGAAGGTACACACCACTCTCTATTTGTTCAGCCATCCACTTCCCCCTTTCAACTCTCCCACTAAAATTTTTGGGATTTAGCCTTAGTTTACCAAAAGGACAACGTAATTGTCAGATTTTTATAAAAAATGAATGTTCAATTATTGTACATACTTTGAATGAAACATTTTGGTTAATTATTACGTAAAACACTTAAAGACAATAGAATGGGGAAATCACATTGGAAACAAAGGAACAATTGCAAGACTATTTACTAGAAATTGAAAAATGGGAAGAAGATCAAAAAGGATTATTTTTTTGGGAGAAACTTGGTCGATTACCTTTTAAGGTAATCGACAAGTTAACACCGAAATTTTTACAAGAGAAAATCGGCATTTTAGTAAATGAACTGGGAAGTTACATTCAAACTGGTGGAAAATATTTAATTAGTGAAAATGGAATGATTAAGAAGATAAAAAAATCAACTTCTTATCCAATCGAAACAATTGATGATATCGCAAAAATGCCAATTGAAGACATGACTGAAATGAGTCATCAATTACAAAGCGAGCGGAGTAAATTAGCCACCGTACAAGGTGCCTCTACTGGTTTTGGCGGAATATTTACCTTAGTAATTGATATTCCATTAATTTTAGGAATGGCTTTGAAAACATTACAAGAAATCGCCATTATTCATGGGTATGATCCAAATGAGAAACAGGAGCGGGTCTTTATCGTAAAATGTTTACAATTTGCCTCAGCGGACATTGTCGGTAAAGAAGCGATTTTAAAGGAACTGGCAAATATGCATCATTCTAAAAATGATGGGCCAGAGAGTATGATTAGCCAGTTAAAAGGTTGGCAAGAAGTATTTTTCACCTACCGAGATCAATTTGGATGGAAAAAACTACTACAAATGGTTCCCGTTGCAGGAATGATCTTTGGGGCATTTGTCAATAAAGGAATGATTGAAGATGTCAGTGAGGCTGGCATGATGCTCTATCGAAAAAGAAGAATTAATGAACGATTATATGAACTTGATCATATTGAAAATAGTCTAATGGAATAAAGTTTTACAATTATAAAGGATGTCCCACTTTTAAAAAGAGGACATCCTTTATTTGTCGCTTTCTAATTCGTATTTAGTGGAAAACAATCGTTTTGTTATTCACTACAATGATACGATTTTGCAAGTGCCATTTTACAGCTTTTGTTAAAACCCGACGTTCAATTTTTCTTCCGATTTTTTTTAATGTGGCAACATCATCACGATGGTCCACCCGTTCTACATCTTGTTCAATAATTGGACCTTCATCTAAATCATTTGTTACATAATGGGAAGTTGCTCCAATTAATTTAACTCCTCTTTTATATGCACGATCATAAGGATTTGCCCCGATAAACGCTGGTAAAAATGAATGATGGATATTAATAATGCGGTTTTCAAAATAATTGACAAAATCAGGTGTTAATATTTGCATATATCGGGCTAAAATTAATAAATCTACTTGATACTGTTCCATTAATGTTATTTGTTTTGCTTCCACTTCTTGACGTATATTTTTATTTGCAGGTAAATAATAAAATGGGATCCCGTAAGATTCAACTATTGGACGGGCATCTTCATGATTACTAATAACTGCCACGATATCTGTTTCCAAATCTCCATTTTGCCATTCCCAAAGTAATTCCAATAAACAATGTAATTCTTTAGAGACAAAAATAGCAGATCGTTGACGGCGATTTAAATAATAAAATTGGTAGTTCATCTCATACTCATTGGCAATTTGGATAAATTCCTGTTCCATCAAAGGAGATTTTTGTTGTAAATTTTCACTGTAAAATTCGATACGGATAAAAAACGTGCCTTCCTCAGGATCGCTCGAATATTGACTCGATTCGATAATATTTGCTTGATACTTGAATAAAAATGTCGACAAAACCGAAACAATTCCTGGTTTATCTGGACATTTTACTAGTAATCGTGCTTTATTTGCTAAATCGTCACTGTTTTCAATTTTTTTCCCTTGTTCTCCATGCATTGCTTACACTCCTAGCCTTTCATAATTGTATTATTATCTATTATTTTCTGAAAATGAGCAAACATAAACGTTACGATTTACATAAACAATACAGAAAATTCCCATAATAAAACTGAAAGGAGTTGAGAAAATGACAAATAAAAAAGAATTTGATGATTATTCAAACTATGATGATCGTGGTTTATTAAATGAAAGTAGTGCAACTGCGAAAAGTTCTCAACCTAGTGCAAATAACGCAAATAAACAAAGGGAAGAGTTCGGCGCAGAAAAAAATCCATTACTGAAAAAAATTAAAAATAACCCGATTATGAAAAAAGTTGAGCAATTATTCGATAATAACAAACAATAATACAAACAATACCTCGAATAATCCTTCGAGGTATTTTTATTTAGGCTATGTTAATAAAGAATGTTATTTCTATTAAGGACTTCTTAATATGAAGTCCCCAGACTGTAGACAAACTCGAAATTTCGAGTTTGCCTACAGTCTTTTTTCTTTTAAAATAAAAGTAATAGTTTCTGA
>NZ_JACSQA010000024.1 GCF_014836845.1 Ureibacillus galli | reverse complement strand
GCACAATACAGTCACCATCTTCTTCAAGTTGCTTAAAAGCCTTTTTTAAAAATGTCCTTTACAAAGGGTACACTTTAGTTGGCTTTGTCTTTTTTATTTGTTGCGATTTCATTTAGTCAAGTATATTTTAAATACAAACTTACTCTATCATGCTAAAATAGTTACTATATGCCAGTAAAAAGGTAGGGAAGTATGCTGATGATTCAAGTAACAACAAAAGAAGTAATTGAGAAATTTAATTTAACGTTAGTAAGTGGGCATGAAGGAATTGGCCGATATATTACGACGAGTGATATTTCTAGACCTGGACTTGAAATGGCGGGTTATTTTACCCATTATCCGGCAAACCGAGTACAGTTAATTGGTAAAACAGAATTATCTTTTTTTGAGATGCTCCCAACGGAATTGAAAAAAGAACGGATGTTAAAACTTTGCTCACAAGATACACCTGCGATTATTGTTTCGAGAGGAATGGAAGTACCTAAGCAATTGATTGATGCTTCCAATGAAACAAACGTCCCAGTTTTACTGACGGACATGAAAACGACACAATTTTCAGGTAGATTAACGAACTATTTAGAAAGTAAATTAGCACCTTATGCAGCTGTTCACGGTGTTTTAGTTGATGTTTACGGAATCGGTGTATTAATCATTGGTAAGAGTGGCGTTGGGAAAAGTGAAACAGCACTGGAGCTCATTAAAAAAGGACATCGGTTAGTTGCGGATGATTGTGTTGAAATTAGACAAGAAGCTGAAAATTTAATCGTTGGAAGTCCACCGCCTCTGTTAGAGCATTTGCTTGAAATTCGAGGTATTGGAATTATCGATATTATGACATTATTCGGAGCAAGTGCGATTCGACCTTATAAACGGATTACTTTAATTATTGAACTGGAAAATTGGGACCCAGACAAAACATATGACCGTCTAGGGCTAGACGAAGAAAAAATGAAAATTATTGATACGGAAATAACAAAATTAACGATTCCTGTCCAACCTGGAAGAAACGTTTCCGTAATTATCGAAGTTGCAGCTATGAATTACCGTTTGAAAAAAATGGGAGTGAATGCGGCACAAGAATTTTCGAGAAGATTAGATGAGATGATTTCATATCAAGATGAAATAGATGATTACTAACAAAAGGGTTTAGTAGTTTTTTACTTGAGAGGGGCTTATGAATGGAACAAATATTACTAGCTATTAACCCAGTTGCATTTTCAATTGGAAGTATCGAAGTAAGATGGTACGGCATTTTAATTGCCAGTGGCATTGTATTAGCGTATATCGTTGGTCAAAGGGAAGCGGTAAAACGAGGGCTACCCGATGATTTTCTTGCCGATATGTTAATTTGGGCAATCCCCATTTCCATTATTTGTGCAAGGTTATATTATGTTGTGATGAAATGGGAATATTACGGAGCTAATCCGGAAAAAATTATTCAAATATGGAATGGTGGCATTGCCATCCATGGTGCGTTAATTGGTGCGGTTATTACTGCCTATATTTTCTGTAGAAAGCGTGGAATTAGTTTCCTAAAAGTAGCGGATATTGTTGCTCCAAGTATTTTAATTGGACAAATTATTGGCCGTTGGGGCAATTTCATGAACCAGGAAGCATTCGGTGGACCGGTTTCCCGTGAATTTTTAGAAAACTTAATGTTGCCAAATTGGATTATTGAACAAATGTATATTCAAGATCTAGGAACTTATGTACATCCGACATTTTTATACGAATCTTTATGGAATGTGTTAGGTCTCATTATTTTACTTGTATTACGCAAAGTAAATTTACAACGGGGTGAAATTTTCTTCGCATATATGATTTGGTACTCAATCGGCCGTTTCTATATCGAAGGCATGAGAACAGACAGCTTATATTTAGTTGGAGAATTACGTTCGGCTCAAGTTGTTTCAATCATTGCTATCGTTATTGGAATTGTTGCCATTGTTTATAGAAGAATGAAAGTACGTCCTGTAGTCCGCTATTTAGATCCAAAATAAATACGATCACCTTTTGTTTTAAAGTGAGTAAAGGAGCTACGAACAATGAAAGCTTTACTGTTTGACTTTGATGGAACACTATTAGATACAAATGAATTAATCTTACAAACCTTTATGCATGTTTTAGAAGAACGATTTCCCGGGCAATATTCGCCAAAAGATTGCATGAATTTTATGGGTCCGTCATTAAAAGAAACGTTTGAACAATTAACGCCAAACGAAGTAGAAGAAATGATTGCAAAATATCGACAATGGAATGAAACGCATCATGACGAATTAGTGAAAGAATTTGATGGGGTTATTCCAACTTTAGAACAATTAAAGGAACAAGGGATTCGATTAGCAATTGTTTCTACGAAAAGAAATGAAACGATTGAAAAAGGGTTGAAATTAATGGGAGCAAAACATCTATTTGAATTTTGGATTGGGACCGATGACGTGAAACGGGTAAAACCAGATCCAGAACCAGTATTGCTTGCCCTTGAAAGATTAGGCGTAAGTAAAGAGGATGCTATGATGATTGGAGATAATTATCATGATATCCAGGCGGGAAAAAATGCTGGTGTGAAAACGGCAGGTGTCGCTTGGTCATTAAAGGGAGAAGAATTCTTACAACAATTTAATCCTGATTATATGCTACATCATATGTCGGATTTATTAACGATTGTGAAGGAGTCCTAATTGTATGAGGAGAACGGAACGATATCCTGTTCAAGGTGCAAACTCATTATGGAAAGTATATAAAACGGTATCCTTTTGGAAAGTAATGAAATGTTTTATCTTTATTCAAATTGGTCGTATTACTCCGTTTATGGGGATGAAAAATTGGATATATCGTACGTTTTTACATATGAAAATAGGTGAAAAAACATCTCTAGCTTTAATGGTGATGCCTGATTCAATGTTTCCTGAAAGGATATCTATAGGCGAAAATACAATCATCGGGTATAATACGACGATTTTAGCCCATGAATATTTAATTGAAGAATATCGATTAGGCGATGTGAAAATCGGAAGTGAAGTCATGATCGGAGCGAATTCAACAATTTTGCCTGGTGTTGAAATTGGTGATGGAGCGATTGTTTCTGCTGCCACTTTAGTTCATAAAGATGTTCCAGCGGGAAGCATGGTTGGAGGAAATCCGATGCGTATTATTTATACAGCTGAACAAATGGCCGAGAGAAAAAGAAACGAAAAATAATAAAGCATCCAAAGTATTTTTTATACTTTGGATGCTTTTTCTTTATCCTATATTGCCATAATGGAATTAATACTATTTATAATAGTCAATCTATTTGAGGAGATTCATATTGACTATTAATAGAAAATTAGATAAAATACTTTCATATATTAATTCTCTAATTCTCTAGTGTATTAAAGCGAAATGATGGGAAGTGTCAAAAATGTCATCGATTAAAATGTTCGAAAAACCATTAGGAATGCGGGATACGTTCCCCATTACATACGAAAAAATAGAAGAAGTTCGACAAACAGGGCGCAAGTTTCTACGTGCCCGTGGATTTGATTTTATTGAAACACCGAGTTTAGAATACTTCGATACTGTAGGGAAAGCATCAGCGATTTATGATGCTTCATTATTTAAGTTAGTAGACAGTCAAGGTAACACGCTTGTTCTTCGTCCAGACATGACTACACCAATTGCAAGGGTGGCAACATCTAAACTATTGAAAGAAAAAATCCCATTGCGTTTAGCTTACTTTGCTAATGTTTTTCGCGCTCAACAAACAGAAGGAGGCAGGCCGGCAGAGTTTGGACAAATGGGCATTGAAATTATTGGTGATTCTTCCGTTTATGCAGATGCGGAAACGATCATTACAGCAATTCATTTAATCCAGTCCTTTGGTATTCATTCTTTTAAAATTACAATCGGCCACGCGGGTGTACTAAATTGTATTTTAAAAGATTATACAGAAAGTGTGGAGCAAGCAGAAAAACTTCGTGGGTTATTAGTGGAACGTAATTATGTAGGCTTTGAAGAAGCGGTTGAACAATTTCATTTACCAAAAACAAAGTCCGATGCGCTACTACAATTTATTGGGGAAGCGACAAATATTGTCTCAATTGAACATATTGAGAAATATGTACGCAAAAATGATGCGTTGGAATATATGCAGCAGTTAATGGAATTAGTTTCGACTGCTAATTTATCACCTTATGTAGCTTTAGATTTCACATTATCAAGTCATATGAACTATTACACGGGTATGTTGTTTGAAGTATTTGCTGAAGGTAGTGGTTTTGCCCTTGGAAATGGTGGAAGATACGATGGCTTACTTGAGTGTTTCGGAAGTGAAGTTGGCGCAACAGGCTTTGGAATTCGTGTCGATCGTCTTTTAGAAGTTTTACCGACGAAACCAACCTTAGATCAACAAGTAGCGATTATCTTTGAGGAAAGTCAATTTACTAAGGCGTTGGAGATGGCGAATCACTTCCGACAACAAGGAAAACTCGTTACAGTCCAATCAAAAAAAGGGTTATTTGATGAAGAAGCCTTTATGAAACAATTTGAAAAGGTTGTCTATGTCAGCCAGGAGGATTAAGCACAATGACTCATTTAACAATTGCGATGCCAAAGGGACGGATTTTTGAGGAAGCTTATCAAATGCTCATCGATGCAGGTTTTAACTTACCGGAAGAAGTGGAAATGTCCCGCAAACTTATGATTGAAATTCCAGAAGAAAATATACGATTTATATTAGCGAAGCCAATGGATGTCCCTGTATATGTGGAACATGGGGTAGCTGATATTGGGATTGCTGGAAAAGATGTTTTACTTGAACTAAAACGGAATGTGCATGAACTATTGGATTTGAAAATTAGCCAATGTTATATCGCTTCTGCAGGGTTACCAAATACATCCATGAATGAAATCGCACCCCGCATTGCGACGAAATATCCGAATATCGCCATGAACTACTATAAAGAAATTGGGGAACAGGTTGAAATTATTGAATTGAACGGTTCCATTGAATTGGCTCCAATGATTGGTTTAGCAGATCGAATTGTTGATATTGTCTCTACGGGGAGAACGTTAATGGAAAATGGTCTTGTCGAATATGAGCATATAACAGATGTTTCTTCGAGGCTTATTGCCAATCCGGTTAGTTATCGAATGAAAAGTGAACGTATCCAAGAAGTCGTGACACGTTTGAAAAATTTGGTCAATTAGAGAGAAGGGCTTTTTGTGAAAATAACAAAATTATCGAATGCAATATCTTTAAAACGACAATTAGAGGGCGGAAACGAACAACAGTTATTAACCGTTCGCCAAGTTTTGCAAGACGTGCGAGACTTAGGAGATGCGGCCCTTCGTAAATATAGTGAAATGTGGGATGGGATACAAGTAGAGGAGTTTCGCGTATCGAAACAAGAAATGAAAGAGGCGGTTTCCAATTTTGATCCCCAGCTTAAAAAGGATTTAGAAGAAGCTGCAGCTAACATACGATATTACCATGAAGCCCAAAAAAGAGAAGGATACAAACTTCCTTTAGAAAATGGTTCGTGGTTAGCTCAACGTATCGTTCCTTTAGATGCGGTTGGATTATATGTTCCTGGCGGATTAGCTGCATACCCATCATCAGTATTAATGAATGTTATTCCTGCTCAAGTGGCGGGGGTAGAGCGGATTGTCATTACATCCCCAGCTGGAAAAGACGGGAAGCTTCCTGAGGCGGTTCTTGTAGCAGCATCTATATTAGGCATTACTGAAATTTATAAAGTTGGTGGGGCACAAGCCATTGCAGCATTAGCCTATGGTACAGAAAGCATAGCCCCGGTCGATAAAATTACAGGACCAGGAAATATTTTCGTTGCTTTAGCGAAACGGGAAGTGTTTGGAGAAGTAGCCATTGACATGATCGCCGGTCCGAGTGAAATAGCTGTTTTAGCAGACGACACTGCTTTTCCAGACGAGATTGCTGCAGATCTTCTATCCCAGGCAGAACATGATGCTTTAGCGTGCGCTGTATTAATTACGACAAGTGAACGGTTAGCTCTAGCGGTGGCAGAGGAAGTTGAGAAACAATTAAGCAGTTTACCGAAAGAAGAAATCGCAAGAAAATCGATTGAAAACTTTGGTCAAATTTATATTGCTGACACGATGGAACAGGCTATCGAAGCTGTGAATTCCCTTGCACCGGAACATTTAGAAATTGTGACGGAGCAGGCGGAAGAACATTCGCAAAAAATTCGCCATGCCGGCGCGATATTTATTGGTAGATACAGTTCTGAGCCGGTAGGGGATTATTTTGCTGGTACGAATCATGTTCTACCGACAAATAGTACAGCACGTTTTGCCAGCGGGTTAAATGTCGATGATTTTATTAAAAGAACAAATGTTGTTTATTACACTGAAAAAACGTGGGAACAAAATGGACCGAAAATCGCGCGGCTAGCTAGAATGGAAGGTTTAGAAGGTCATGCCCGTGCCGTTGAATCCCGTGGATGGACTAAAGGAGATAAATAATATGACAAATGGAAGAGTTGCAAAGAGGGAAAGAAACACGAATGAAACGAAAATTTATGTCGAAATCAATCTAGACGGTGAAGGACAAGCGGAAGTCAATACAGGCGTTCCTTTTATGGACCATATGTTGGATCTATTTCTTAAGCACGGTTTGTTTAATGGGAAAATTATTGCCGATGGGGATACACATATCGATGACCACCATACGACAGAAGATATTGGCATCGTTTTAGGGCAAGTAATTCGTGAAGCCCTTGGTGATAAAAAAGGGATTAAACGGTATGGCAATGCTTTTGTACCGATGGACGATGCATTAGCACAAGTCGTCATTGATTGCTCTAATAGACCCCATTTAGAATTTCGCGTTGAACCGGAATTAAAACAAAAGGTAGGTACCTTTGATACAGAGCTAGTCCATGAGTTTTTATGGAAATTCGCGTTGGAAGCTCGTATGAATGTCCATGTCATTGTGCCTTATGGTCAGAATACACATCACATTATTGAAGCGATTTTTAAAGCGTTAGCAAGAGCGATTGACGATGCGGTGCAAATTGATCCAAGAGTAAAAGGAGTACCGTCAACGAAAGGGTTGTTGACATGAAAATAGGCGTGATTGATTATGGAATGGGCAATTTATTTAGCGTTGAACAAGCTTTGAAAAGACTCGATTGTGATGTCGTTGTTTCATCTGATGTTCAACAGTTAGCTACAACCGATGCCCTTATTTTACCTGGAGTGGGGGCATTTCCAGATGCAATGAAACGGTTATCGGAAACAGGGTTAGATCAATTTATAAAAGAACAAGTAACGGCTAAAAAACCGCTATTAGGAATTTGTTTAGGGATGCAATTACTTTTTGAAGAAAGTGATGAAGTGACACCGACAAAAGGGTTTGGATTTTTTAAAGGGAAAATTGTCCGCTTTTTAGGTGAAACAACTACTGGTGAGAAATATCGTGTCCCTCATATGGGATGGAATACATTAGATTTCCAATCAATTCCGAAATGGTTAGAAGGAAAAGTATTACCGGAAAATCGTTTCGTATATTTTGTTCATTCTTTTTATGGTACCGAAACGAATCCGTCCCAATTAATTGCGACTGCGGACTATTTTGATAATAAAGTGCCAGGTGTAGTACAAGCAGAAAACGTATGCGGTATGCAGTTTCACCCGGAAAAATCAGGAGACTTCGGTGTGTTTTTACTTCGCCAATGGTTACAAGGGTTGGGGGTGTCTACATGTTAACGAAACGAATCATACCTTGCCTTGATGTGAAGGAAGGTCGAGTAGTAAAAGGTGTTCAATTTGTAGAACTTCGCGATGCGGGAGATCCAGTTGAACTGGCAACATTTTATGATGAACAAGGGGCAGACGAATTAGTATTTTTAGATATTTCTGCTTCCCATGAAGGTCGAGAAACGATGGTAGATGTCGTGAGAAAGACCGCCTCTACCCTTGCGATCCCTTTTACAGTAGGGGGAGGAATTCGTACGTTAGAAGATATGAAACGCATTTTACGTGCTGGGGCGGACAAAGTTTCCGTCAATACGTCAGCGTTAGAGCGACCTGAGTTAATAAAAGAAGGATCTGATTTCTTTGGTGCACAATGCATCGTTGTTGCCATTGACGCAAGATTTTCAGAAGAAGATGGGACATGGATGGTTTATACCCACGGCGGCCGTAACAAAACAAAATGGCAAGCGATTGAATGGGCAAAAGAAGCGGTGCGTTTAGGAGCAGGCGAAATTTTATTAACGAGTATGAATCAAGACGGTGAAAAAACTGGTTTCGATTTACAGTTAACAAAAGCGGTGAGGGATGCTGTTACCGTTCCAGTTATTGCTAGTGGTGGTGCTGGTAACGCACAACATTTTGCTGAAGTACTTAAAGACGTAGATGCCGATGCAGCCCTTGCCGCATCCATTTTCCACTATAAAGAAACGAGCGTAGCAGAAGTGAAAACTTACTTGCGCGAAAAAGGAGTTTGTGTCAGATGATAGAAGGGTTAAAGTTCGATGATAAAGGTTTAATCACAGCGGTTGTTCAAGATGCTCAATCGAAAGAAGTGTTAACCGTTGCTTATATGAATGAAGAATCTCTACAAAAAACAATTGAAACAGGTGAAACTTGGTTTTATTCCCGTTCTAGACAGGAACTTTGGCATAAGGGAGAAACTAGTGGAAATACCCAAAAGGTTGTATCAATAAAAACCGATTGCGACAAAGATGCGTTAGTTGTTGAAGTGTTGCCAGCAGGTCCAGCGTGTCATAACGGAACGACTTCATGTTTTGGCGAAACGATTGTACAAAATAATCAAGTTGGTTCCGTTGACATCATTCCCTATTTGGCAGATGTTATCCGTCAACGTGAAATGGAAATGCCTGTAGGTGCCTACACGACTTATTTATTTGAAAAAGGAATCGATAAAATTTGTAAAAAAGTGGGGGAAGAGGCAACCGAAGTTGTCATTGGTGCGAAAAATCGAGATGCAGAAGAAGTAAAATGGGAAGCGGCCGATTTACTTTACCACTTATTGGTGTTATTACAAGAACAAAAAATTAATGTGTATGATGTTTTAAAAGTTTTAAAAGTTCGCCATGAAGAAAAAAGAGCGAGTACAAAAAAATAGTGGATTGAAATAACAAACTATTTAATTCGATTTTAATGACGTGATAAGTAATTGTGGTATAATGAAAATTAATTTGTCTAGGAACGTACTATTACGTTCCTTTTGCTATGTTAATAGTTCTTTTTTGCTGTTAACATCTATTGTCGTTACGCCAAGGCGTAATGAATGAAGTTCGGAGGATTTACTTTGGAAAAACAACGTCAAAAAGAGAAATTAAATAATGTTGTATCCTTTATTCCAAATGGAGATTACTATTTTAATAAAGCGCTGAAAGCTATGGATAAAGATCAAATGGATAAAGCGTATAAATATATGAAACGAGCGGCAGAGTTAAGTCCAGATGATGCCCATGTATTAATGCAATTTGGGATATTGGAAATGGATGCCCAAAACTTCGAGAAAGCATATGAATTAATCCATACAGCATATAGTTTGGACCCTAGTGAGCCTGAGCACGTATTTTTCTTAGCAGAAATTTCAGGTTGTATCGGGATGGTACGAGATGCCCAAAAATATGCTGAAATGTATTTGCAAATGGAACCGGATGGCATGTATGTCGTAGAGGCGGAAGAAATTTTGGAGTTTATTCAATATGAAGAAGAGGAAATGGATCATATTGATGAAGAGGATTCTGAGAAATTAATTGCCCAAGAGAAAGCCCGACGATTAATGGAAAACGGCCAATTTGATGAAGCAATCGAAGTTTTGGAACAATTAATCGAAACATACCCGGATTTATGGCCAGCTTATAACAATTTATCTTTAGCTTATTTCTATGTGGGAGAAACGGAACAGGCGAGGGCACTATTAAACAATGTACTCCGTGAAAGTTTAGGAAACTTGCATGCCCTTTGTAACTTAGCGGTCATTGCATATTATGAGAAAAACGAATCCGAGTTATCCGCTTTAGTCGAAATGTTAAAGAAAATCAATCCATATGATTGGGAAAATCGCTATAAACTAGGCGCTACTTTAGCATTAATTGGCGAACATGAAGTAGCTTATAAATGGCTACAAAGCATGAAAAGAAAAGGATTTCCAGGCGATGCCGGTTTTTACTTTTGGTTGGCACAATCGGCTTACTTCTCAGGTCATATCGAAGAGGGAAAAGCAGCTTGGAAGTTGTTAGTGGAAATGGATCCAACTAAGGATGGCTATGAACCATGGTTGAATGTATCGGAAGAAAATGAAGAGTCGTTAGAAAACAACCGGGAATTTATTATTGAAAAAATTAGTAGTAAATATAGTACCCATCGTATGTTTGGATTTTTCTTACTTAGTAAATCAGCTTATAAGCAAGAGATAATCGCACATCCTAAATTAATCGATCTTTCAAAGTATAGTGGCATTGAAAAATTATGCTTAGCTTATGCCCTTCAACATCAATTCACAAGTGATAATGAAACGGAGAAAAATTTTGTTCGCTCGATGGAAGTAGCGGAAGAATTATATAAAAGTTTGAATCCGATCACGTTAGAAGTGCAATACTTATTCCAAATGTGGTTTGTGTTAAGTGAGCGAGCTTTGAAAAATGATTATCCGTTTAAAAATGTAACAGCTTTAGCAGCTGCTGTGGAGTATATGTTCTTTTCAACGATTAATAGTAAAAAAGTGACGAAAAAGCATTATGCCGAAAAATATCACATTTCTGTCTCCACGTTAACGAAGTATGTGGAGGAATTGATTGACTACTTACCTTTCGACTGACAGGCAATATATTTGAAGTTAGTAGTGGAATGTCCTAGGATGAAAGATGTAAAGAACCATTTTTTACAATCGTACGTGTAAAAAATTTCGTAATACAATGAATTAAAGCGAAGGATATTTGTCGCTTTCTATAAGGAGGCTTTTCGAATGGCTGAAGAAAAAATTTATGACGTAATTATAATCGGAGCAGGACCTGCAGGGATGACAGCAGCAGTTTATGCATCCCGTGCGAATCTAGCAACGTTAATGATCGAGCGCGGAATTCCAGGTGGACAAATGGCCAATACGGAAGAAGTTGAAAACTATCCAGGTTTCGAAACCATTTTAGGACCTGAACTTTCGACAAAAATGTTCGAACATGCAAAAAAATTCGGTGCAGAATATGCTTATGGTGACGTTGCCGAAATTATTGATGGTGAAGAATATAAAGTCATTAAAGCAGGTTCAAAGGAATATAAAACTCGTTCGATTATTATTACAACGGGTGCTGAATATAAAAAAATGGGTATACCGGGTGAAAAAGAACTTGGTGGCCGCGGTGTAAGTTACTGTGCCGTTTGTGATGGTGCATTCTTTAAACAAAAGAATTTAGTCGTAGTAGGCGGTGGAGATTCAGCAGTAGAAGAAGGTGTTTACTTAACTCGATTTGCTGATAAAGTAACGATTGTTCACCGACGTGACAAATTACGTGCCCAAAAAATTCTACAAGATCGTGCCTTTGCTAACGAAAAAGTAGATTTTATTTGGAACCATACGTTAAAAGAAATTAACGAAAAAGACGGTAAAGTAGGAAGTGTAACATTAGTTTCAACAGAAGATGGTAGCGAACAAGAATTCCAAACAGATGGCGTTTTCGTCTATATCGGAATGGTGCCACTAACAGCTCCATTTAAAAACTTGGGCATTTTAAATGAACAAGGATATATCGTAACGAATGACAAAATGGAAACGTCTGTAAATGGTATTTTTGCTGCAGGAGATGTTCGTGAAAAAATGCTACGTCAAATTGTAACAGCTACTGGTGATGGTAGTATCGCAGCTCAATCGGCACAGCATTATGTTGAAGAACTAAAGGAAAAAATTGGACAGAAGTAATGTGCTTTTAATTTTCCTGTAACTTCCTTGCAATAAAGAATATGTATAATTGGGGGTATAAACTTTGACCCCCTTTTTTTAGTATTTTAGTTGCTTCCGTTTAGTTGGAAGCAACTTTTTTTTGTTATTTGAATATAGCATGAAATCTATTTTTTAAACGTATTATTTTGTAAGGTAGTCCCTATAGAAGGTATAATAGAAACAAAGGGAGTATCAAATGATTTGAGGTGGGTGTAATGCAACGTATAGCAAATTTATTAGCAATTCAAGATGGGGAAGTATTACTTCTCCAAAAACCAAGAAGAGGTTGGTATGTTGCACCAGGCGGAAAGATGGAATTAGGTGAATCCATTTATGAAGCAGCATTAAGAGAGTTTAAAGAAGAAACAAATGTAACTCCGAAAAACTTGCATCTTAAGGGAGTCTATACGATGGTGATTAAAGATGGGGAAACTGTTAAAGACGAATGGATGCTTTATACATTTGTTGCCCATGGTGTGGAAGGACAACCCTTTAAAGAGACAAGGGAAGGGGTTCTAGAGTGGCATCCGATTGATCATCTATCAAATCTTCCAATGGCTGAAGGCGATCGGAAAAATTTATTGTTTGCCGCATTAAATGAAGGGATTCAATATGGTACATTTATATATACAGAGGATTTTGAATTACTAGATGAGCGGTTACAAACGTCGAATGAACTTAAATAGAGGAGATGATCACATGGGTAATAGTCATATCTGTACACATGAGATAGTCATTATTACAGGGATGTCCGGAGCTGGAAAGACCGTTGCAGTCCAAAGCTTTGAAGATTTAGGATACTATTGCATTGATAATCTACCCCCTGCTCTATTAACAACTTTTTTAGCATTAATGAAAGAATCCGAAAGAAACATTACGCGTATAGCAGCCGTAATGGATATGCGTGGAGGAGAATTTTTCGAATCATTAATCGATGCCCTAGATTTGTTGGAAAAGGAAGCATATGTTAAAACACGAGTATTGTTTCTAGATGCTGATAATGATGCCCTCGTTCGACGTTATAAAGAAACAAGAAGATCTCACCCTTTAGCTCCTCAAGGATTACCCCTCGAAGGAATTCAAAAGGAAAGAGCAATGCTTGCTGAACTAAAAGGTCGAGCAAAGTTTGTTTATAATACTTCCCATATGAAACCGAGAGAATTACGAGAACGAATTGGGAATGAGTTTTCCAATGCAACGAGACCAAAATTCTTTATTAATGTGATGTCTTTTGGTTATAAAAATGGCATCCCAATTGATGCAGATTTAGTTTTCGATGTTCGCTTTTTAACGAATCCATATTATGTGGAGGAGTTACGTCCAAAGACAGGTTTACAAGAGGAAGTATCATCTTATGTATTAGCTTTAGAAGAAACACAACTGTTAATCACAAAACTGAAAGATCTATTTGAGTTTATGATTCCGCAATATATCAATGAAGGGAAAGCACAATTAGTGATTGCTTTTGGATGTACAGGTGGTCAACATCGTTCTGTAACGTTAGCTGAATATTTTGGGAAACTATTTAGCGATAGCTACAAAACTGCTATTACCCACCGTGACATCAATCGCAGAAAGGATTGAAGTAATGAAAAAAAAGAGAACGAATATTGTAGTCATTGGAGGGGGAACGGGCCTATCAACGATGTTACGCGGATTGAAAAAGTATCCCTTTGACATTACTGCAATTGTAACGGTTGCAGATGATGGGGGCTCATCAGGTCGCCTTCGTGATGACTACGATATTCCTCCACCTGGTGATATTCGCAACGTGATTGCGGCACTTTCTGATACGGAACCGTTAGTTGAGCAAATGTTCCAGTATCGTTTTTCCCAATCGGTGGAATTAGGTGGACATTCATTAGGAAATTTAATGCTGACGGCATTAACGGATATTACCGGCGACTTTAGTCATGCGATTGCTGAAATGAGTAAAGTTTTGAAAGTTCACGGTAAAGTCATCCCAGCAGCGAACAAAAAAATTACATTGAATGCAGAACTTGTTGATGGATCAATTATTGAAGGGGAGTCTAAAATCCCATCTTCCCATCTGCCTATTAAACGGGTATATTTAGTCCCTGAAGATGTTAAGGCGCTCCCAGAAGCGATTCGGGCGATTGAAAAAGCAGATTTCATACTAGTAGGACCTGGAAGTTTATATACGAGTATTATTCCGAATTTATTAGTAAAAGAAATTGGTGAAACTTTAGTTAAGGCGAAGGGGAAGCGGATTTATATTTGTAACTTAATGACACAAAAAGGTGAAACAATTCATTATCGTGCGACTGACCATGTTCAAGCGATCTATGATCATGTAGGAAAACCTTGTTTAGATGCCATTTTAGTGAATGATATCGAACTACCCTTACCGATCAAAGAAAACTATAAAGAAGAAAATGCAGAGCCTGTTCTGTTTGATATCGAAAAATTAAAGAACATGGGATTAGAAGTCATTAAAAAGGAAATCGCAACAATCCAATCGGGTGTTGTTCGCCATGAGTCCAATAAAATTGCGAAATGGTTAAATGACTATACTTTGAACATCATGTAAGTGAGCAAACGAACTCTAGATTGGAATTTATGATATGATTGTGTTCATACATAGGTAAAAGGGGGGAGAAAGATGTCATTTGCTTCCGAAACAAAAAAGGAATTAACGCAAGTAGAGGCGGATGAGCAATGCTTAAAAGCGGAAGTCTCTGCACTCATTCGAATGAATGGGACATTATCCTTTACAAATAGACAGTTAAGTTTAGACGTGCAAACGGAAAATGCAGCCATTGCTAGAAGGCTCTATACGATTGTAAAAAAGTTATATCCATACAATGTAGAACTTTTAGTACGAAAAAAAATGCGCTTAAAGAAAAATAACGTATACATCTGCCGAGTTCGTGATGGTGCTCGCGAACTATTAACAGATTTAGATATTTTATCCGACGATTTTCAATTAAATCATTCCATTTCGAAATCGTTATTATCGAATAAAAGTCAAAAACGAGCTTATTTGCGTGGAGCGTTTTTAGCAGGTGGCTCTGTGAATAACCCCGAAACTTCTGCTTATCATCTAGAGATTTATTCTTTATATAAAGAGCATGGTGAAGCATTAGCCGATTTGATGAATAAATTTAATTTAAATGCAAAAACGATTGAACGAAAAAAAGGATTTGTTACTTATTTAAAAGAGGCAGAAAAAATTTCTGATTTTTTAGGAATTGTTGGCGCTACACAGGCGATGCTAAAGTTTGAGGATGTTCGGATTTTACGGGATATGCGAAACAGTGTAAACCGGATCGTCAATTGTGAAACCGCAAATTTAAATAAAACAATCGGTGCTGCGATTCGCCAAGTGGAAAATATCCGGTTTATCGAAAATACAGTCGGACTTGATCAACTTCCTGAAAAGCTGCGAGAAATTGCAAGGCTTCGTGTAGAGTATCAAGATGTAACATTAAAAGAACTAGGGGAAATGGTTTCCACTGGGACTGTCAGTAAATCGGGGGTAAATCACCGGTTACGTAAAATTGATGAAATTGCCGATGCTTTAAGACGTGGCGAAACAATAAAATAGTGATTGTTCAAAAAATTGTAGTAATCTAACATTGTTCTTTTCATACAATTTAGATAAGATAAAATTATATTATGAACGGTGTGAAAGGGAGTATCGTAAATGGTTGAAACCAATGTAGAAGTGAAATTGAAATCTGGTTTACAGGCGAGACAAGCTGCTTTATTTGTACAAGAAGCAAATCGTTTTAAATCAGAAGTGTACTTACAGAAAGATGAGAAAAAAGTAAATGCGAAATCAATTATGGGAATTATGAGTTTAGCGATTGCTAGAGGTACATCTGTGACACTTATTGCAGATGGGAAAGATGAACAAGAGGCTATTGACGGATTAGCATCCTTAATTCAAAGAGAAGAGTAAAAATGAGAAAATTTGTAAACGCTCGCAACTACAAGGGGGTGTCTCATACGTAAATGAGACGTCCCTTTTTTATAAACGATTAAAAAAATGGTGATAAGGAAAATTTCCTTATCACCATTTTGGCTTTTATTATTTTTTTGAATCTTCGATACGAGTAATAATGTTGTCAATTAAACCGTATTCTTTCGCTTGTTCTGCTGTCATGAAATTGTCGCGATCTGTATCTTGAGCAATTTTTTCTAATGGTTGGCCTGAACGATCAGATAAAATTTTGTTTAATTTATCACGTAAGAAAAGAATACGTTTTGCAGCAATTTCAATTTCTGTTGCTTGACCTTGAGCTCCACCAAGTGGTTGGTGAATCATTACTTCTGCATTAGGTAATGCAAAACGTTTACCCGGTTCACCAGCTGTAAGTAGGAATGCACCCATTGACGCTGCCATACCGATACAAATCGTTGAAACTTGCGGTTTAATATATTGCATTGTATCGTAAATCGCCATACCTGCTGTAATGGATCCGCCTGGTGAGTTAATATATAGAGAAATATCTTTATCTGGATCTTCTGCTGCTAAAAATAATAATTGGGCAACAATGGAGTTCGCAACATTATCATCAATAGCGCTACCAAGTAAAATGATGCGGTCTTTTAAAAGTCTTGAATAAATGTCATAAGCACGTTCTCCGCGATTTGTTTGTTCGATAACTGTAGGAATTAAATTCATTGTAAATCCTCCTTAAAAAGATTTAGTCGTTTACTACGTACTGAAGCTTTCACTTCAGCTGTACTCATATCATACACAGAATAGTCAAGGAAGGTCAAATATAAACCACCAATCGTGAATAAAATAAATTTCAACTGAAAATTACTATGATTCTATGTGAAATAAATGGTTTTAAGTAGTTGATGGAAAAGGCAATCCTAACGAAACTATGTAATCGTTTTGTTTACTTATAAAAAAGTTATGGTTAATTCAAATTTATAGTTGAATTGTCTTGTATACATTTGTATAATAGAAAGGTCATAATTCGACATTCCTATTCTCAGCTTGAAGGTTGAGTTGGTCGATTTGAAGTGACATTTAACGTCCTCGTGGTGTAATGGATAACACAGAAGATTCCGGTTCTTCCGCTGGGGGTTCGATTCCCTCCGAGGGCGCCATTTTACTGTTTTAACTATAAAATATAATACGTAATACCTTCCTGAATTTTTCTAGTTTAGCAGCCTATTAAAATTCAGAGGGAATGAAACATAAGGGATAAAATGTAATTACTGTACCAATTCATTTTATCCTTAATTCATTCTCTTTAAACTATCATTACCAATTTTTTCTTATAAAATTTTATGAGCGTGTATAAATGGAATAATTTTAGTTTGAGGTTTGAATCATAAACAAAAATGACCCGTAAGTTCAGTTAGAACGTCGGGTCATTTTTTGTTTGATCTTATTTTTGCCATACAAAAAGTGGTTTCAGTAAGGAAAAGGAAATCCCTCTTAAGTCATATACATTCGACGTTTCCATCGTGATATCTAGTGAAAAATAACTGAAAAATGACGTGTGATTAGAGAATTTTGAAAATTAAATGTTGTATAAAAATTTTGAAATTTATATAATTGGGAATATCAATCTTATTTTATTTTCAATTTTCTGATTATAGAATAATACAAATCAATTATTTTGAGGGAGGAATACGATGTTAAAGAAAAGATTATTTAAGCTATTAATGCCTTTTGCTGCAGCTTCTCTAATTTTAGCTGCATGTGGTGCAGAAGAGGGCGGATCAACCAATTCTACTAATTCTGAAGGGGAAAAAACGAAATTAGTAGTTGGTACAGATGCTGCCTATGCACCTTTTGAATCCTTTGACAATAGTGGGAATATCGTCGGTATTGATATTGATGTTGTGAAAGCGATAGGAGAAGAAGTCGGGATAGAATTAGAAATTAATAACGTCGGTTGGGAACCGTTATTCCAACAAATAACAAACGATGAAATTGATATAGGGATTTCAGCGATTACTATAACGGATGAGCGTAAAGAAACGTACGATTTCACAGAACCATACTATGAAGCTACCCAATTAATCGTCACAAAAGAAGATTCAGATATTAGTAAACTTGCGGATTTAAAAGATAAAAAAATCGGTGTACAAATTAATACGACTGGACATTATGCAGCCCAAGATTTACAAGGGAAAACAAGTACAAATATATTACCTTATGAAACAACGCCAATCGCAATCCAAGAAGTAATCAATGGTACAGTAGATGCGGCCATTGGAGATAATGCTGTCATTCTTGAATATATTAAAAATAATCCAGATTCGAAGTTAAAAGCGATTGAGGATGATAGTTTTGAAAAAGAATATTACGGATTAATGGTTAAAAAAGGAAACAAGGAAGTGCTTGATCAATTAAATGAAGGCCTTCAAAAAATTAAAGACAGTGGTAAATTGGCAGAAATTACGGATCAACAATTGGATTAATTAGTTGGAGGTGTTTCAGATGAACTTCTTAGATATGAGGTGGGATATTGTCTGGGACTACCGTGAGTTTTATATAAATGGTTTATGGGTGACAATCATTTTAACGATTTGCGGTTATTTAGGTGGTATCGTACTAGGGTTATTATTAGGCTTAGGTAAAACGTCTAAAAAAAGATGGATTTATTGGCCATGTAAACTTTATGTGGATCTTTTCCGTGGAACGCCAATGTTAGTTCAAATTTTAATCATTCATTTAGCATTTATACCGGCGGTTTTCGGTCAATCCTTTGGTTTTTTAGTTTCCGGTATTATAGCGCTTATTTTAAATAGTGCTGCCTATAATGCAGAAATTATCCGTGCAGGTATTGAATCAATCGACAAAGGGCAAATGGAAGCAGCCCGTTCCCTTGGATTAACGGAACGCCAAGCGATGCGGAAAATTGTATTACCCCAAGCCTTTCGTCGTATGATTCCACCATTAGGGAATGAATTTATTGCGTTGTTAAAAGACTCGTCCCTTGTAACGGTTATTGCAGCGAATGATATTTTATACGCAGCAAAAGTGGTAGCGGGTGCTTATCAACGTTTCTGGGAGCCATATTTAGTCGCTGCGATCATGTATTTAGTTTTAACTTATGTAGTAACGAAACTAATTGCATATGTTGAAAAACGCTTTAGTATTCATTACAATCCGCGGAAAAAACGAGAGGAGCGGGTTGCAACATGATAAAAGTAGACAATTTACACAAAACATACGGAAAACTTGAAGTATTAAAGGGAATTAACTATGAAGTTCATGAAAAGGAAGTAGTTTGTGTCATTGGACCATCGGGTTCTGGTAAAAGTACTTTTTTACGATGTATCAATTTATTAGAGGAAATTACCGATGGAGCCATTTATATTAACGGGGTAATGGTAAATGATCCGAAAACGAATATAAACGAAATTCGAACAGAAGTCGGAATGGTTTTTCAACAGTTTAATTTATTTCCCCATATGACTGTCATTGAAAATATTACGATGGCGCCGATGCTCATACGGAAGATGGGGAAAAAAGACGGGGAAAACCTTGCCTTGGAGTTATTAGACAAAGTAGGGTTAAAGGAAAAGGCGTACAATTATCCTGAACAACTTTCCGGTGGGCAACAGCAACGGGTCGCCATTGCACGAGCTCTCGCGATGAAACCAAAAGTCATGTTGTTTGATGAACCAACATCTGCTCTTGACCCTGAAATGGTAAAGGAAGTATTAGATGTGATGAAACAACTAGCTGTTGAAGGTATGACGATGGTTGTCGTAACCCATGAAATGGGCTTTGCCCGTGAAGTGGCAGATCGGGTCGTATTTATGGATGGTGGATATATTGTGGAACAAGGTAATCCAGAACAATTATTTCATCATCCTCAAAATGAAAGAACAAAAGCATTTTTAGGTAAAGTATTATAAATAAAAACAAATCCATTTGATGATGTCATCAAATGGATTTGTTTATTTTTAGTTCGGCATATCTTTTGCTTTATCTGCTTGCCCGTACATGTTTAACATAACTTGCATATCTTGAGATGAAAGCTGTGGAACTTGGTAGTAACCATTTTTGTTTTGGTATAGAGATAATTCGTATGCCATTTCGATACAGTTTTGGATAGAATCTTGTAATACGCGACGTACTACCGGGTTTGTTGATTCAAGGGCTGCAGTAGTTTTACCAGTTGCCCCCATTTTGTGACAGCTTAACAGGAAGCCTGAAATAATCCCGTCATTGATTTCGTTTGCCGAAGTCATCGGTTTTTTCGGTTGGCTTGGTGTTAAACCGTATTTTGTATCGTTACCCATTTGCATTTTGTAAGAACGAGTTGGGTGGCTTGGATCTTGACCAGTTTTGAAACATTCCGCCGTAATATTATACTCGTCTAACATGAAGGCATATTGTCTATCCAAAATATTTAGAAGTTCTTGGTCTTGTACGTGAGGACGGAAGAAGATAAAAGTGTTCATTGCACCAATGGAAGCACTAAGAACTTCATGAACGTCTAATACTTCATGGGCACCATGATTCATCGAAAGTGGCATATTTCCTTGCATTGCTTGAGATTCATTCATGAATTGATTTTCCATAAATTTTTTCCTCCCAGAATTTAGTGTACAAATCGTACGACATTAGTTTGTGTAAGTTACAATTTGATTATTCAACGGTTTTTTGTAATGCTATAGTCAGTTGAAATTTTGTGGAGGAAAAGAAGATGAAAATCAATTATTATAGCCGACCAAATTGTTTATTATGTGAAGAAGGTCTCATTACGTTAAAGCTAGTTCAAGAAGATATAGACTTTGATTTTGAAGTCATTAATATAGAAGAAAATGAACAACTGCATGAAAAATATATGTTAATGATTCCGGTCGTGGAAAAGGATAACGAAATTATTCAATATGGAAATCTTGACTATGTTACCCTTTATGAAGCACTTCATGGTTAAAATGAAGTGCTTTACAAAAAAATGGATTAAATCATTTGTAGATTTTCAAAGTAAATTGTATACTCTTTATGTAGAATATTTTTTTATTCTAAGTGGGACAAAAAATATTCAGTGGGACAAAAACTACCCAACTGGAGGTGTGTTTTCATAAAACATAATCCGTATAAGTTAGTTCAGCAACTTGTGCCTGAACTTTCAACAATCTTTCCATTAAGGTATCGCATACTTCAAGTAATTGCCGTATCGGGACCAGTCGGAAGGAGAACGATATTAGATACATTAAATGTTTCAGAACGAACGGTTCGCAATGAAACAACATTGTTGATGAATCAAAATTTAATTGAAACGTCTCCAAAAGGAATGATTTGTACCGAAAAGGGATTCGTAGCTTTAGAAAATTTGAAAGAAGTTTTCCAAGACCTTTCTGGTTTAAGCTCAAAAGAGAAAAAACTTGCCCAACTATTAGGGATCGAAAAAGTAATCATTGTTCCTGGTGATGTGGATGTTGACGAGAGTATTAAGCAACATTTAGGAAATGAAGCAGCTCTCTTTTTAATGAACATTGCTAAAAAAGAAAATGCGGTTGCCATAACGGGTGGTAGCACAATCGCATCACTAACGAAGTTTTTGTCACCGACGAAAACGCTCAACACGTTAACCTTTGTCGCTGCACGAGGTAGTTTTGGAAATGAAATGAACTTACAAGCGAATACGTTAGTTTCCCAATTTGCTTCTCAATGTGGTGCTGACTTCCGTACGCTGTATTTACCAGAAAATTTAAGCGCAGCGGCCTATGCGACAATGAGCGAAGAACCCGTTGTGAAAGAAGTACTGGATATGTATGAACAGATTGATATCGTCATCCATGGAATTGGTACAGCAAAAGATATGGCAAATCGCCGTCATTCTAGCGAAGAAATACTTCATCTATTGCATGAAAAAAATGCGATTGGCGAAGCCTTTGGTTATTATTTTGATGAATTTGGCGAAGTAATATACCGTATAAACACAATTGGCATTCAACTGAATCAAGTGAAAAATAGTCCACATATAATCGCGGTGGCAGGTGGCTCGATGAAAGCGAAAGCAATTCAAGCCTACTTTAAAATGGCAGCGAAGCAAACGACGTTAATTACGGATGAAGGTGCTGCAAATGAAATTCTACAAAGTTCAACGAATGAACTTTCTTTATAACAATGTAAATAACGGATAAATAAGTTTTATTTAGGCTAAACTTTTAAAGGCCTTAAGAAATTTTATAAATATATTTTTTATTTGGAGGAATTTGATATGGCAATTAGAATTGCAATTAACGGGTTTGGACGTATTGGTAGATTAGTTTTTCGTGAGGCGATTCAATCAAATGAATTTGAAGTGGTTGCTGTAAATGACTTATCAGATGCTCATCAACTTGCTCATCTTTTAAAATTTGACTCAGTTCACGGTATTTACAATGGAGAAATCCAATCAGAAGAGGATGCTTTCATCGTTGATGGAAAAAGAGTAAAAGTTCTTTCTGAGAAAGATCCTGCAAATTTACCATGGGGTGAGCTAGATATCGATGTAGTGATCGAATCTACAGGAAGATTCCGTTCAATGGAAGAAGTTTCATTGCACGTGCAAGCTGGTGCGAAAAAAGCAATTTTATCAGCTCCTGCAAAAGGCGACATGCCAACTTATGTAATGGGCGTTAACCATACGGAATATGATTCAAGTCAAAATGTCATTTCCAATGCATCTTGTACAACAAACTGTCTATCACCTGTTGCAAAAGTATTGGATGAAAAATTCGGTATTAAACGTGGATTAATGACAACGATTCACTCTTATACAAATGACCAACGTATTTTAGACTTCCCACATAGTGACCCAAGACGTGCCCGTGCAGGTGCTGTATCAATGATTCCAACAACTACTGGTGCTGCCGTTGCGGTGGCGAAAGTTTTACCGCAATTAAAAGGGAAGTTAGATGGTTTCTCAATGCGTGTACCAACACCTAACGTATCTTGCGTAGACCTTGTGGCAGAATTAAATACAACTGTAACACCAGAAGATGTGAACAATGCATTAAAAGAAGCAGCTCGTGGTGAATTAAAAGGAATTCTTGATTATAACGAATTACCTCTAGTTTCAATCGATTACAATGGTAACCGCCATTCTTCAACAGTGGATGGATTATCGACGATGGTATTAGACAATAATATGATTAAAGTACTTGCATGGTACGACAATGAAATTGGATATTCGAATCGACTATTAGATTTATCTAAATACATTACGCAACAATAATTAGTTAATGTGTCATACTTTTTAAAAATATGTGGCATATTTAGCTTGTGATGTATAAAAAGTATAGCCTTTATAATTATTACCATTTATAATAATGGGGGGTAAAAAGCGATGGAGTAAACTACCCATCGCTTTTTTTTCGAATGTTCGAGTAAAGTAAGGGAATTCGTTTATCTTACTTTCAAAAAAATAAGTGATTTAAATACCATAGGGAATCGATTCTCGATTGATTTGAAGGAGGCTTCTTCCATGTTTTTAAAGAAGACAATGAATGATGTAGAAGTAAAGGGAAAACGAGTATTTGTACGAGTGGATTTCAACGTTCCAATGGAAAATGGTGAAATTACAGATGATACACGTATACGCGCGGCAATCCCAACGATCCAACAATTAGTAAATTCAGGAGCAAAAGTTATTTTAGCTTCCCATTTAGGCAGACCAAAAGGTGAAGTGAAAGAAGAGTTACGCCTAACAGCAGTTGGACACCATTTATCGAAACTTATTGGACAACCGGTTATTAAATTAGACGAGTCCATTGGGGAAGAAGTGGAAACAACGGTTGGAAACATAAAAGAAGGCGATATTGTCTTATTAGAAAACGTTCGCTTCCATAAAGGCGAAGAAAAAAATGATGAAGAATTATCAAAATCCTTCGCAAAATTAGCGGATATTTATGTAAATGATGCCTTTGGAGCGGCTCACCGTGCCCATGCATCAACAGAAGGAATTGCAAAATATATTCCTGCTGTATCCGGCTTATTAATGGAAAAAGAATTGAATGTATTAGGGAAAGCTTTATCGAATCCTGAAAGACCGTTCACTGCGATTATTGGTGGTGCAAAGGTGAAAGATAAAATTGGTGTCATTGAAAACCTATTAGATAAAGTAGACCATTTAATTATCGGTGGAGGTCTTTCCTTCACATTTACAAAAGCTCAAGGGTATTCCATTGGTAAATCCTTATTGGAAGAAGATAAAATTGAGTTAGCACAAGGATTCATTGAAAAGGCAAAGGAAAAAGGTGTCCAACTTCATATGCCGATTGATACTGTTGTAGCCAATGAATTTTCAAAAGATGCTGAAACGAAAGTTGTTTCAATCGAGGACATTCCAGAAGACTGGATGGGTCTTGATATTGGTCCAAAAACGGCAGAACGATATGCCGAAATTATTAAACAATCTAAGCTAATCATTTGGAATGGTCCGATGGGTGTGTTTGAAATGGACAAATTCGCAAATGGTACAAAAACGGTCGCACAAGCAATGGCAGAAACAGAAGGCTATACAATTATTGGTGGTGGCGACTCTGCAGCGGCAGTTGAAAAATTCGAAGTGGCTGATCAAATGAATCATATTTCAACTGGTGGCGGCGCTTCACTTGAGTTAATGGAAGGGAAACAACTTCCAGGAATCATAGCATTAAACGATAAATAAGAAAAGCTCGAGGCGGTACACGAGATTAGCCGCCAGAGCGTAAAATTAAGGAGGCATTTTCATGCGCAAACCGATCATCGCAGGGAACTGGAAAATGTATAAAAGTTTTGATGAGGCAGTGGAATTTGCAGAGGTAGTACGTGAACAAGTTCCTTCTGAAGACAAAGTGGATGCAGTTATTTGTGCCCCAGCTCTTTATTTACCAACGTTAGTTGATGTAGTAACAGAAACGGATTTAGCGATTGGTGCCCAAAATATGCATTTTGAAAATGAAGGTGCTTTTACTGGTGAAATTAGTCCTTCCCAACTAGCATCCATTAATGTAGACTACGTGATTTTAGGGCATTCTGAACGTCGCGAGTATTTCAACGAAACGGATGAAGCGGTTAATAAAAAAGTTCGTGCAGCATTAGTAAACGGGATTGTGCCGATTATTTGTTGCGGGGAAACGTTGGAAGAACGAGAGTCTGGTCAAACAGAAGCGAAAGTTTCCACACAAGTAACCGCTGCCCTTGAAGGCTTTACTCCTGAAGAAGTAAAACATATGGTCATCGCCTATGAACCAATTTGGGCTATCGGAACAGGTAAAACGGCAACATCAGACGATGCAAATCATGTTTGTGGTAAAATTCGGGAAGTCGTTGAAGGATTATACGGCCAAGAAGCTGCGGAAAGCATTCGCATTCAATATGGTGGCAGTGTAAAACCGGAAAACATTGAAGAATTACTATCTAAAGAACATATTGATGGTGCTCTAGTTGGTGGAGCAAGTTTAAAAGTAGATTCTTATTTAAAATTATTGGAGGCGGCAGTAAATGCCTAAACAACCAGTTGCATTAATTATTTTAGACGGTTTCGCATTTCGCGAGGAAACCTTCGGAAATGCGGTCGCTCAAAGTAAAAAACCGAATTTTGATCGATACTGGTCCCAATTTCCCCACTCTACATTAACAGCTAGTGGGGAAGCTGTCGGTTTACCAGACGGTCAAATGGGAAATTCTGAAGTGGGTCACTTAAACATCGGTGCGGGTCGAGTAGTATATCAAAGTTTAACGAGAATTCATAAATCAATCCGTGATGGTGACTTTTATAAAAACGAAAAATTTTTAGCTGCTGTCGAACATGCAAAAGCGAATAATTCGAAACTACATTTAATGGGACTTCTTTCAGATGGTGGCGTTCATAGTCACTATGAACATTTATTTGCTTTATTAAAATTGGCTAAGGCAAATGGTTTAGATGAAGTTTACGTTCATGGTTTCTTAGATGGTCGCGATGTAGGACCAACAACAGCGATAGGTTATATCGAAGAAACAGAAAAACAAATGAATGAAATCGGTGTCGGTAAATTTGCCTCCATTCATGGACGATATTATGCAATGGATAGAGACAAACGTTGGGAACGAGTTCAATTAACGTATAACGCATTAGTAGATGGCATCGGTCAAACTGCTGTATCGGCTAAAATCGGCGTTGAATCTTCTTATTCCCGTGATGTCGTAGACGAGTTTGTCATTCCTTTCGTTATTACTCAGGAAGGGAAACCTGTTGCGACAGTTGATACAAATGATGCGGTCGTATTTTTCAATTTTAGACCGGACCGGGCGATTCAATTATCAACCGTCTTTACGAACGATCAATTTATCGGATTTAAGTTATCTGAGAAGCATCCGACAAATTTAAAATTCGTTACTTTTACCCACTATAGTCACGATGTAAAAGCGGATGTAGCGTTTGAAAATGTTGATTTAGTCAATACTGTCGGTGAAGTCATTGCAAGAGAAGGTTTAACACAACTTCGTATTGCAGAAACTGAAAAATATCCCCATGTTACATTCTTTATGAGTGGGGGAAGGGAACAAAAATTCCCTGGAGAGGAAAGAATTTTAATCGCCTCCCCTAAGGTTGCTACATATGATTTAAAACCAGAAATGAGTGCATATGAAGTAACAGATGCATTATTAGAGTCCATTCGTGAAGATAAATTTGATGCCATTATTTTAAACTTTGCGAACCCTGATATGGTCGGTCATAGTGGTATGCTTGAACCGACAATTAAAGCAATTGAAGCAGTTGATGAATGTTTAGGAAAAGTAGTTGACGCAATACTAGCTAAAGGTGGTGCGGCAATTATTACAGCTGACCACGGGAATTCCGATGAAGTTGTAACGATAGAGGGAGAACCGATGACAGCCCATACAACAAATCCTGTACCGGTTATTGTCACAAAACAAAACATTGTTATTAGAGATGGAGGCATTTTAGCAGACCTTGCTCCAACTATGTTAAAATTGTTAGGTGTCAAACAGCCACAAGAAATGACAGGTAAACCACTATTTGACTTTGTTCAGTAAGCAGTCACACTATCCGGCAAAGTTTTTTGCCGAGATCAAATTGATTAAGTGAGGAGAATTGATTATGCCATTTATTACACAAGTTTATGCTCGAGAAGTTTTAGATTCCCGTGGTAACCCAACAATTGAGGTAGAAGTATTTACTGAATCTGGTGCATTTGGTCGTGCAATCGTACCATCTGGTGCTTCTACAGGAGAATATGAAGCAGTTGAATTACGCGATGGAGACAAATCTCGTTATCTTGGTAAAGGTGTATTAAAAGCAGTAGAAAACGTTAATACAATTATCGCGGAAGAGTTAGAAGGTAATTACTCTGTTCTTGATCAAGTTGTGATCGACAAAGCTTTAATCGAACTTGACGGTACTGAAAATAAAGGGAAATTAGGTGCGAATGCAATCCTAGGTGTTTCTTTAGCTGTTGCTCATGCTGCTGCAGACTACTTAGACGTTCCTTTATATCAATACCTTGGCGGCGTAAATGCAAAACAACTGCCAGTACCGATGATGAACATTTTAAATGGTGGTGCCCATGCTGATAACAATGTGGACATTCAAGAATTCATGGTGATGCCTGTAGGTGCAGAAAGTTTCCGTCATGCCCTTCGCATCGGTGCTGAAATCTTCCATAGCTTAAAAGCAGTATTAAAAGACAAAGGTTACAATACTGCTGTTGGTGACGAAGGTGGATTTGCGCCAAACTTAGGCTCGAACGAAGAAGCAATTACAGTTATTTTAGAAGCAATTGAAAAAGCTGGTTACAAACCAGGTGAAGAAGTACGTTTAGCAATGGACGTAGCCTCTTCTGAACTTTTCAATAAAGAAGATGGGAAATACCATTTAGCTGGTGAAGGTGTTGTGAAAACATCTGAAGAAATGGTGGAATGGTATGAAGAGTTAACTTCTAAATACCCAATCATTTCAATTGAAGATGGTTTAGATGAAAATGACTGGAAAGGTCATAAATTATTAACAGAACGTATCGGGAACCGTGTTCAACTAGTTGGGGACGATTTATTTGTTACTAATACAAAAAAATTAGCTCAAGGTATTGAACAAGGCGTAGGAAATTCTATCCTTATTAAAGTAAACCAAATCGGTACGTTAACGGAAACATTTGATGCGATTGAAATGGCAAAACGTGCTGGTTATACAGCAGTAATTTCTCACCGTTCTGGTGAATCAGAAGATGCAACAATTGCAGATATCGCAGTTGCAACAAATGCAGGTCAAATTAAAACGGGTGCACCATCTCGTACAGACCGCGTAGCAAAATACAACCAACTTCTTCGTATTGAAGATCAACTTGGTGTAACAGCTCAATTCCTAGGTTTAAAATCTTTCTACAACTTAAAATAATGAAACATGCTGGTGTCTTTTAAAGACGCCAGCATTTTTTTTGATCGTTCAAAGAATTTTATAGTTTTTATTCCTACTATTTTATCTATCACTTCATTGTTTAAACTTTCAAAAATCCGCTTAAACCTTCGTCATTCAACGTTTTTCGCCAACTGTTTTCTATTATCTTTCTTCCGTTTTAAAAATTAAAAAATATTTTTTATTTTTTTGTCATATTTTCATATTGTAGAGAATATATACGTATTAGAGAAAAATAATGCAATTGTGAGGGGATTGTGAAGTGATAAAAATTTTGGAAGGATAGATTTTAATGCATAAGAAACCGTTAAGGCAACGAATTTTAGAAAGTTCTTTAGAGTTATTTCAAGAAAAGGGGTACCATGGCGTCACTGTGGATCAAATAGTAGAACAAGCAGGTACTTCAAAGGGAGGGTTTTACCACAATTTTAAATCAAAAGATGAATTACTTTACGAAATTCATGATGTTTTTATTTCCTATGTCATTGAGAAGGCACAGGAATCATATAATCTAAATGCCACGCCGATCACCCGGTTAAGTGGTATATTGCAATCTTTCGTAAAAGTATTTGATTTGTATAAACCGTATATAACGGTTTTTTATGAAGAAAGTACTTATTTACAAGATGCATATAAAACGGTCATTAATGACAAACGAGACCGTTATCGGAAATTAATTGAAAGCGTTATCAAAGAGGGGCAAGAAAGCGGTGATTTTCGAAAGGAATTACCGACGAACATCGCAACATTGTCCATTATTGGGATGATTAATTGGACGTATAAATGGTATAAATCCGATGGCCCGTTAACGATGGAACAAATTACAGACGTCTTTAAAGATTTAATTTTCCATTCTTTAGCAACGGAACAAGGATTTAAGGAAGCAAAAAAGTTATACGAAGAAAAAATGGCAACAGGGGTATCGAATAAATAATTAAAACCAACTAGTCGGTCTATTTTTTTTAAGTGTTGAAACCGACTAGTCGGTATAAGGGGGAGAAAAAAGATGAATTTTGAATTAACAAAAGAACAATTAATGATAAGAGATATGGTACGGGAATTTGCAGAAAAGGAAATTGCTCCGTACGCACGAAATTTAGATGAAACGTCTTCTTTCCGTGTAGAAAGCTTCAAAAAAATGGGGGAGCTTGGATTATTAGGTATTCCGTTTCCTGAGGAATATGGCGGTTCTGGTGGAGATACAATTTCCTATGCGATTGCGGTTGAAGAAATCGGAAAAGCGTGTGGTGGGACAGGATTAAGTTATGCTGCGGCTATTAGTTTAGGAGCCTCGCCAATTTATTACTTCGGTACAGAGGAACAAAAACAAGAATGGTTAGTACCGATGGCGCAAGGGAAAGCATTAGGTTCCTTTGGTTTAACGGAGCCAAATGCTGGATCGGACGCAGGGGGAACTAGAACAAAGGCGGTATTGGAAGGCGACGAATATGTCATTAACGGCGAAAAATGTTGGATTACGAATGCTGGATACGCTCGACAAGTAATCGTCACAGCGGTTACGGGAGAAAGAGAAGACGGCAAAAAAATTATTACATCGATTATTGTTCCGACAGAAACGCCAGGTGTCAAAATTAATTGTAATTACGACAAAATGGGGGTTCGTGCTTCCAACACATGTGAAATTGTACTCGAAAATGTACGGGTACCGAAGGAAAATGTGTTAGGTGACGAAAAACGAGGGTTTAGTCAATTTTTAAGTACGTTAGACGGTGGTCGTATTTCCATTGCGGCATTATCCGTTGGGATTGCTCAAGCTGCCTACGAAAAGGCATTGCAATACGCAAAGGAAAGAGAGCAATTTGGAACGTCCATTTCAAAATTCCAAGCGATTCAATTTAAATTAGCAGATATGGCGATGGAAATTGAACTCGCGCGAAATTTAGTTTATAAAGCAGCATGGTTAAAAGACAATAAAAAACCATTTGGAAAAGAAGCGGCAATGGCGAAATTATTTGCCTCTGAAATGGGCTTTAGAGTTTGTAACCAAGCGATTCAAATCCATGGCGGATATGGCTATATGAAAGAATACGATGTGGAACGTCATTTACGGGATATTAAACTAATGGAAATCGGGGAAGGAACGTCCGAAATTCAACGTCTTGTCATTTCAAGATTAATAGGTTGCTAGCATATGAAATAGGAACGGTGAGGAGGAGTTTAATGGCAGATTTAGTTTATCAAACGATTGGTCAGTTATTAGAAGAAAAAGCACGGCTCTATCCGAATGATGAAGCACTTGTTTATGCTGACCGGGATTTACGATTGACGTATAAAGAGTTGGACGCCCTTTGTGATCAAGTGGCAAAAGGCTTGATGGCATTAGGCATTGAAAAAGGGGAACATATCGCCGTTTGGACAACAAATACACCGGAATGGGTAAGCCTTCAGTTTGGTACTGGAAAAATGGGGGCACCCCTCGTGACGGTGAATACGAATTATCGTTCGACGGAACTGGAGTATTTGCTAAAACAATCGGATTCGACAACCCTCATTTTAATCGAACAGCTAAAAGATCATCGTTTCATTGATACGATTTATGAACTATGTCCGGAACTAGCCCATTGTAAACCAGGGGAGCTGGAATCAAAACGGTTACCGAAATTAAAAAATGTCATTGTATTAGGGGATCATTCCTACGATGGTGTTTACAATTGGTCAGACATTTTAAATGCCGCATCGCTTATTTCGGATGAGCAGCTAGCAGAGCGAAAAGCGAGCCTCCATTATGAGGATGTCATTAATATTCAGTACACTTCCGGAACAACAGGTTTTCCGAAGGGGGTTATGTTAACCCACTCGAATTTAATTAATAATGCAGTGAACATTGCCGAATGTATGAAATTAACGAATGAAGACCGTCTATGTATTCCGGTACCTTTCTTCCATTGTTTCGGTTGTGTTATTGGAACATTAGCCATTGTTAGTTGTGGTGGAACAATGGTGCCTGTTCAAGAGTACAATCCGGAAGTCGTTTTACAAACGGTGGAAAAGGAAAAATGTACTGCACTGCATGGTGTACCAACGATGTTCATTAGTGAATTGAATTTACCGAATTTTTCGGATTATGACCTGTCATCGTTACGTACAGGGGTAATGGCAGGCTCCAATTGCCCAGTCGAAGTGATGAAAGCGGTTATTCAAAAAATGGGCATGAAGGATGTCACAATCTGCTACGGTCAAACGGAATCTTCACCTGTGATTACCCAAACAAGGGCAGATGATCCATTTGACTTAAAAGTGGAAACGGTCGGTCGAGCATTGCCAAATGTTGAAGTGAAAATTGTAGATCCGATTACGAATGAAGAAGTGCCTCCGAATACACAAGGCGAGCTTTGTACTCGCGGCTACCATGTAATGAAAGGATACTATAACAATCCGGATGCAACGGAGGAAGCAATCGATGCCGATAATTGGTTGCATACAGGGGATATTGCCACAATGGATGAAAATGGTTACGTCCGTATTACCGGTCGTCTAAAGGACATGATTATTCGTGGTGGAGAAAATATTTATCCGCGTGAAATTGAAGAGTTTCTTTATACATTGCCAAAAATTTTAGACGTGCAAGTGGTCGGGGTTCCAGATGAAAAATATGGTGAAGAAGCAGCTGCCTTCATTATTTTACGTCCAGGTGAAACAGCGACGGAAGAAGAGATTCGGGATTATTGTCATAATAAAATTTCCAAACATAAAATTCCGAAATACATTCTCTTTATCGATAGCTATCCAATGACAGCTTCCGGAAAAATACAAAAATATAAGCTAAGAGAGCAGTTTACTGAACTTGTTAAATAATGAGAGGTGAAGCGAATGATTTCGAAAATTTTAATTGCCAATCGTGGTGAAATTGCACGAAGAATTATTCGAACGTGTCAAAAGATGAACATTCAAACAGTTGCCGTTTATTCAGAAGCAGATGCCAACGCCCTTCATGTGAAAGAAGCAGATGAAGCTTTTGAAATTGGGAAACCGCCTGTTGCTTTAAGCTATTTAAATATCGAAAAAATCATAGAAGTGGCAAAGGAAACGAAGGCTGATGCGATTCATCCTGGATATGGCTTGTTATCAGAAAACGCCCAATTTGCAAAACGTTGTGAAGAAGAAGGCATTCGCTTTATTGGTCCGAATGCTGAAGTCATTGCTTCAATTGGCAGTAAATTGGAAGCGCGGAAAACGATGCAAAAGGCAGGGGTTCCAATTATCGAAGGAATCGATGTGCCGTTAGAAAACATCGAAGAAGCGAAGGAGATTGCAAATAAAATTGGATTTCCGATTATGTTGAAGGCTTCTGCTGGTGGTGGCGGCATCGGGATGCAACGAATCGATCGGGAAGAGGAATTGGAAAAAGCCTTTGAAGGAAATAAAAAAAGGGCGGAATCATTTTTCGGAGACGGCACGATGTATATCGAAAAACTGATTGAAAATCCTCACCATGTGGAAGTTCAAATTATCGCCGATAGCCATGGCAATGTCGTGCCCCTTTTTGAGCGGGAATGTTCTGTACAACGACGCAATCAGAAGGTTGTTGAAGAGGCGCCATCACCATTTATCTCTACTTCGACTAGAGAGAAAATGCTGGATGCGGCGGTACAGGCGGCAAAACATATTGGCTATACGAATGCGGGAACGATTGAGTTTTTAGTCGATGGGGACGAAAACTTCTATTTCTTAGAAATGAATACGAGATTACAAGTAGAACACCCCGTAACGGAAGAAATTACAAAACTAGATTTAGTCGAATGGCAAATTCATGTTGCAAATAACAAGCCATTAACCTTTACGCGGGAATCCATTAAGAAACACGGTCATGCCATTGAAGTGCGCATTTATGCGGAAAATCCGAAAACCTTCTTCCCATCGCCGGGAACAATTACGGAATTACAGCTTCCGGAAGGGGAAGGCATTCGTCATGAAATAGCGGTTGAATCAGGCTCAGCCGTCACACCTTTCTATGATCCAATGATTGCAAAGCTAGTTGTCTGGGGCGAGACGAGAGAAATCGCGGTAAGGCGACTAACAGATGCATTGCAACAGTATAAAGTAACGGGGATTGAAACAAATATCCCAATGTTGTTAGAAGTTGTTCAAAAGCAACCATTTATTGATGGAATGACGACGACAAGTTTTGTAAACGATTATTATTTACCGCAAATACAGAACGTAAAGAATTAACGATTACAGGCTTCTAGGAAAACTTAGAAGCCTTAATATGAAAAATTTGGAGGGATTATTTATGACAACAGTAAAAGCAAGTATGGCAGGTACCGTTTGGAAAATCATCGTGACGGAAGGGGAAGAAGTAAAAGCAGGGCAAGATGTGGCCATTTTAGAATCGATGAAAATGGAAATTCCGATTACAGCTGAAGTAGGCGGGAAAGTGAAAAAAATCCTTGCCCAAGAAGGCGATTTTATTAATGTCAATGATGATATTTTAGAACTGGAATAGGGGGGGTACGGATGAACCTTCCTCAAAACGTCGTTCTTAAAGAAGTAGGGCCAAGGGATGGGTTACAAAATGAAAAAGGTTTAATTGAAACGAAGGATAAAATTCAATGGATTGATCAGTTAAGTGAATCGGGATTGAACTATATTGAAGTCTCATCCTTCGTCCATCCGAAATGGATTCCCCAACTAGCAGATGCTGGGGAAGTGTTAAAGTCGATTAAACGTCAAAAGGACGTTACATACGCAGCCCTTATCCCGAATATCCAAGGGCTCATGCGTGCTCTTGAAGTAGGAATCGATGAGGCAAGTGTCTTTATGTCAGCTAGTGAAAGTCATAATCAAAGCAATATTAATAAAACGATCGATGCGACGTTTCCCGTGTTAAAGGAAGTCGTGGAAGAAGCAAAAAAAGCGAATTTAACCGTTCGAGGTTATGTTTCGACGGTTATTGGATGTCCCTTTGAAGGACCAATTGCACCGGAAAAAGTGTTAAGAGTCGTGGATGCCCTTTTAGAAATGGGGGTAACGGAAGTTTCCTTAGGGGATACGATTGGTGTTGCGGTCCCAACACAAGTGGAACAATTATTAACTCTTTTATTCAACCATTTTTCTCCAAGCCTCTTTGCTATGCATTTCCATGATACGCGAGGAACGGCCATTGCCAACATTGTGAAATCCCTTGAAATGGGGATCACGACCTTTGATAGTTCTGTCGGTGGACTTGGTGGATGCCCATATGCAAAGGGAGCAACGGGAAATGTGGCCACAGAAGATGTGCTTTATCTACTTTCGGAAATGGGCATTGAAACACGGGTACAAATGGAATCCATTATAAATGCCGGATTTTTCATCGAACAAAAAATAGGAAGAAATCTAGTATCAAAACAAATGGAGATTGCTAGAAAGGAAAGGGGGTAAGCAGATGACGCTCGTTCAATTCAAAACGATTGAACATGGCATTGGAATTATTACGTTAAATCGAAAAGAAGCGGCCAATGCGATGTCCGTTCAATTACTTACGGAATTACAAAAGACGTTACATGAAATTCATTACAACCCTCAAATTCGCGTCGTGTTATTAACAGGGGATGGAGAGAAAGCATTTTGCGCGGGTGCAGACTTAAAAGAGCGAAAAGGGATGAATGAGCACCAAGTAAAAGAAGTCGTGTCCTTAATTGGCAGTACGGTTAATCAAGTGGAAGCATTACCCCAACCAGTCATTGCAGTGTTAAATGGCGTTGCCTTTGGTGGCGGTTTGGAACTAGCTTTAGCTTGTGATCTGCGCATTTCGGCAAGCCACGTGAAAATGGGCTTAACCGAAACATCCCTCGGCATTATTCCTGGAGCAGGGGGAACACAACGTTTACCCCGTTTAATCGGAATTGGAAAAGCAAAGGAACTCATTTATACAGCTAGAAGAATCGATGCGAAGGAAGCTTACGATATCGGTTTAGTGGAGCATGTGGTAGAGCACGAACAATTAATGGATAAAGCGATACAACTTGCTTTAGAAATGGGGAAAAATGCCCCTCTTTCACTGATTCAAGCAAAAACAGCGATTAATAAAGGGCTGGAAGTCGATTTAATGACCGGATTACAAATTGAATCTTTAGCCTATGATCGATTACTCCATACAGAAGATCGATTAGAAGGATTATTGGCGTTTCAAGAAAAACGTCAACCACAATATTCAGGAAAATAACCGAGCAACAAATAAGGGGGAACGGATATGAGTGATATTATTATCGAAAATAGACATGGCCAATTAAAAGAAACGATTCACCAAGGTGGTCAACAAAAATACCATGAAAAAAATGCAGAACAAGGAAAATTATTTGTTCGAGATCGATTAAGATTATTGTTTGATGATGATTTACAAGTGGAAGACGGCGCCTTTGCGAACTGTATGGCAGGGGATTTACCAGCCGATGGAGTTGTAACAGGTATTGGGAAAATCCACGGACGTACGGTTTGTGTCATGGCCAATGACTCTACGGTAAAAGCGGGTTCTTGGGGAAAACGAACAGTTGAAAAAATTATTCGTATTCAAGAAACGGCTGAAAAGTTAGCATGTCCCCTTATTTATTTAGTCGATTCTGCAGGGGCACGGATTACCGATCAAATTGAAATGTTCCCTGGAAGAAGAGGAGCTGGGCGCATTTTTTATAATCAAGTAAAATTATCTGGGAAAATCCCGCAAATTTGCTTATTATTCGGTCCTTCAGCTGCTGGTGGGGCGTACATCCCAGCCTTTTGTGATATTGTCGTCATGGTCGAAGGAAATGCATCGATGTATTTAGGATCCCCTCGTATGGCGGAGATGGTTATCGGTGAGAAAGTTGACTTAGAAACGATGGGCGGCGCAAAAATGCACTGTTCCATTTCCGGTTGTGGCGATGTGTTAGCGAAAACGGAGCAAGAAGCAATCGACTATGCTCGTAACTATTTAAGCTACTTCCCAAACAATTATCGGGAAAAAACAGCAGTGGCAGAACCGAAGCGTCCGGCTGATTTTGAAAAATCAATCGCAGACATTATCCCGGAAAATCAAAATGTTCCATTTAATATGTACGATGTTATCGATCGCATTATTGACGAAGGTTCATTTTGTGAAGTAAAGAAATTATTCGCGGCGGAAATTATTACGGGTTTAGCTCGAATGGATGGGCAAGTTGTTGGAATTATTGCGAACCAGCCTCGCGTAAAAGGTGGCGTATTATTCCACGATTCAGCCGATAAAGCAGCGAAATTTATTAATTTATGTGATGCCTTCCATATTCCACTCGTCTTTTTAGCAGATGTACCAGGCTTTATGATTGGTACACAAGTTGAAAAAGCGGGCATTATTCGTCACGGGGCAAAAATGATTTTTGCCATGAGTGAGGCGACCGTACCGAAAATGACGGTCATTGTACGAAAAGCATACGGTGCAGGGCTTTATGCAATGGCGGGTCCGGCATTTGAACCAGATTGCTGTATCGCCTTAACGACAGCTCAAATTGCTGTCATGGGACCAGAGGCAGCTGTTAATGCTGTATACGCGAACAAAATTGCCCAATTACCGAAGGAAGAACAAGCGGCCTTTATCCAAGAAAAACGAGATGAATATAAAGAAGAAATTGATGTGTACAGACTTGCTTCCGAATTAATTATTGATGATGTCATCGAACCGAACCAATTACGAGAAGCGTTAACAACAAGATTACAAGCTTATATGTCAAAATATTTACTATTCTCCGAGCGCAAACACGGAGTAAGCCCAGTATAAATGTAAAAGAGCTGTTTCAGAAAGTCGTCATACTTTCTGCTAACAGCCTTTTTTTATTCGCAATCTTTCTGACTTTTCTACAAATTCCGGTTCGAATAACGCTATGATTATATTATAATCTTGTTAGGGGAGAGAAAGGTGCTTCAAAGTCCCTAATATGGTGGAACCGGAACCACAAATGGTCAAAGAGGGAAACCTCTATTCAAAAGGGGGAGTACTGTGCTTAAAGTTTATTCAATTATGGTGTTAACGATGTTTCTTTGGGGGATTAATGTATCCCTTTTAAAATTGCTCCTTGTAGAAATCCCTCCGTTGGTTATGCAAGGAACACGTATCTTCATTGCTGGAATAACGTTGTTTCTTATTTTACTCGTAATGAAAAAGAAAATGATTTATAAAGAAATGCCGTGGAAGTTCCTTTTATTAGCGAGTTTACTAGGGGTCATTGCTCACCATTCATTACTAGCGACTGGATTATTCGAAACGACTGCCATCAAATCCTCGCTTATATTAGGTTTAGCACCGTTAATTACCGCGATTATCGCTGTAGCTACCCGTTCAACTTCACTAACCGTGTTGCGTTTCATTGGATTTATTATAGGGTTTATCGGCATTATGGTCGCAGTAGTCGATGACATGTCAGCTGTTACGAATCTGGTTGCAGGTGATTTTTATGTATTAGCTTCGATTATTGTTCAAGCTTTTAGTTTTTTCATCATTCGTCGGATTACGTTAACGATACCACCGCTCGTTGTAACGGCTTATATGTTAACGTTTGGCTCCCTTTTACTCATTTTGTTTAGTGTGTTGACGACACCGAAAGGATTTATTCGTTTTGCCGAGATCGATATGACATTATGGGGGATCTTTTTATTTTCTGCTATTTTTGCGACAGCAGTAGGGCATAGTTTATTTAATTCGATGATTAAACGAATCGGTACTGCCGAAACGGCCATTTTTAATAATTTAAGTACGATTTTCGCTTTAATCGCATCTGTCCTTATTTTAGGGGAAGAAATTCACGTTTCTCAAATTATCGGATGTTTCCTTATTGTGATCGGTGTTTTAATTGGCACTGGTGGGGTAGAAGAATGGTTGAAAAAAAGAAAACAACAGAACGTCGCCGAAACTTTTAGTGAAAAGGCCACATCATCGTCATAACAAAAAGGGTGGAGATGATTTCCACCCTTTCTTTGTGTTGATTTAATTTGTTTTTTCTTCTTCCTTCGCCATTTTCGAAGCCCTTGAACTCCAATAAGTGGCTAAAATTGGTCCGGAAATGTTGTGCCAGAAACTAAAGATGGCACTCGGTACGGCAGAAACCGGATTAAAGTGGGCCATAGCTAATTGGGCGCCTAAACCGGAATTTTGCATTCCCACTTCGATGGAAATCGCTTTTTTGTCTTCGTATTTCATTTTGAATAGTTTGCCAATTAAATAGCCAAATAAATAACCAAGCCCGTTATGGAGAATGACTACTGCGAAAATAAGTAGCCCCGTTTCTAAAATTTTGTCGCGGCTACCACTTACGACAGCAGCAACAATTAATACAATCGCAATAACCGAAACAGTCGGTAAAATGTCTACACTTTTTGCCACAAGTGGTTTAAAGACGAATTGAGCAATAATCCCTAAAATAATCGGAATTAAGACAACTTGTACAACCGACATAAACATAGCTGAGAATGATACCGGTAACCATTCACTAGCGAGTAAATAAATTAAAGCAGGTGTGACTAATGGTGCTAATAATGTTGTAAAGGAAGTAATCGTAACAGATAAGGCCGTATTTCCTTTCGATAAGAACGTCATAACGTTGGAAGATGTACCTCCAGGACAACAACCGACTAAAATGACTCCAACGGCAACTTCCGGTTGTAGTTGGAATAGTTTGGCTAAAGCAAAAGCTAAGGATGGCATAATAACGAACTGGGACACAATCCCAATTAATACCCTTTTTGGTTCCTTCATAATGAGTTTAAAATCTTCAACTTTTAACGTCATCCCCATCCCAAACATGACAATGCCGAGTAATGGCGTTATATAATTACCAAGCCATGTAAAATTATTTGGCATCCAAAGGGCTAATCCGGCAGCTACTAAAACCCAAAGGGCAAAAGTATTTCCGGCAAATTTCCCAATTTTTTGTAAAGCGTTCATATTCGTGTTACCCCTTTTCTATTGAATGGGTATCATTCTAAAAGAATATTTTCGTAATTACAATAAAATTCTGAAAAATAAGAATAATCGTCGTTAAGTGAGAAAAAAAGTATAAAAATGTAGAATAAAAGAGAAAAAATGATAGAAATCAGTAAAGCGTTTTCTTAATATGAATAAAGGCGGCATCATCCTAATTTCATAGATTTACATTCAAATTAAAACTAACACCGTTTTGAAAGATTTCTATTGAATACTAAATTATACCAACCATTTTCCGTCTGAATATTGTATCTTTAGTGGAATTTTGCTATACTGACTATGTTGTGAAGTTTCTATTTCAGGAGGTGGAGTTATGCATACTTTGTTACTAACATTATT
Organism: Ureibacillus galli; assembly: GCF_014836845.1. Lineage (GTDB taxonomy): Bacteria > Bacillota > Bacilli > Bacillales_A > Planococcaceae > Ureibacillus > Ureibacillus galli. The sequence goes on along the minus strand of NZ_JACSQA010000024.1, from coordinate 14,994 downwards.
GATTATCGTAAGCGTTGCTTTAATCGTGATCGTATTACTACAATCAGGTAAAAGTACAGGCTTATCAGGTGCCATCTCGGGTGGAGCTGAGCAACTTTTCGGTAAACAAAAAGCAAGAGGAATGGATTTAATTTTACATAGAATAACGATTGTTCTTGCCGTATTGTTTTTCATTTTAGCTTTAGTGATTGTGAAAATTTAATCGATTGTACATGATTAAATGGTGAAATTTTCGCCAATCCTATTAGAAATAAATGAATTTAATTTACATTATCCAACGCCTAACCGAGCATGGTTAGGCGTTTTAATTTATAATATGAGATGTGCAGAATATGTATACGTAACTATTTTTTGGAGGATTTCATATGCGTAATGCTGAAATAAAACCATTTTTCTTTAAAGCAGGGGAACGGGCCGTACTATTATTACACGGTTTTACAGGCAGTTCTTCAGACGTTCGGATGCTCGGAAGGTTTTTAGAAAAGAAAGGTTATACAAGCCATGCTCCCCATTATAAAGGTCACGGCGTACCACCTGAACAGTTAATCGAAACATCGCCAGAGGATTGGTGGCAAGATGTTGTAAAAGGATATAACACATTAAAAGAGGCAGGCTACGAAAAAATCGCTGTCGTCGGTTTATCGTTAGGTGGCGTCTTTTCATTAAAATTAAGTTTATCAACACCTGTGAAGGGAATTGTAACGATGTGTTCGCCAATGGTCATGAGAACAACGGAAAAAATGTTTGATGGCGTTTTAAAATATGCTGGCGACTTTAAACGGTTTGAAGGAAAAGACGAAGCAGTCATCGAACAGGAAGTAGAAGCGATTCGTCAACAGGGAATGCCGTCGTTATCGGAACTAAAACAACTTGTCGAAAGTGTTCGATCTGAGTTAGATATGGTTTATGCACCGATTCTCGTCGTACAATCGAAAAATGATGAAATTATTGACCCGAATTCTGCTCATATTATTTATGATGAAGTGGAATCCTTAAGAAAAGAAATCAAATGGTTTGAGCATTCAGGGCACGTTATTACATTAGATAAAGAAAAAGCGTTGCTACACGAAACGGTTTATGAATTTTTACAATCACTGGATTGGGAAGACTAACCGCATCAACACAGCATTGTAGTTAGTATTGCAAAAAGGAGGGAAATTATATGACACAAAGTAATGAATTACAAGAGCGTCTATTACAGTTAATGAAGCAAGATGATTATAAACCACTAAAGGTGGATGAACTGGAAGAGCTGCTTGAATTAGAAGATGCGGACGAATTTAAAGAGCTAGTGAAAATGCTTGTCCGCATGGAAGATGAAGGGTTAATCGTACGTTCCCGTTCAAATCGTTACGGATTGCCAGAACGGATGAACTTACTTCGAGGGAAATTCATCGGTCATGCAAAAGGCTTCGGTTTCGTGACGCCAGATGAAGAAGGCATGGATGATATTTTTATTCCACCCCATGAAGTCAATGGCGCATTAAACGGAGATATCGTCTTAATTCGTGTATTAAAAGAATCATCGGGAGACAGAAGAGAAGGTACCGTTACAAAAGTAATTGAACGTAGTAAAACGACATTTGTCGGTACATATCAAGCAAACAGAGGCTTTGGTTTTGTCGTAACAGATGATAAAAAGTTAAACATGGATATTTTCGTAACGAAAGAGGATTCCTTAGGGGCTGTAGATGGCCATAAAGTCGTTGTGGAAATTACGAATTGGCCAGATGATATTAAATCGGCAACAGGAATGGTTACGAAAATTTTAGGTCACAAAAATGATCCGGGCGTCGATATTTTATCGATTCTTTATAAACATGGCATTCCACCTGAGTTTCCACCAGAAGTAGTTGAAGCAGCAGGGGAAGTGCCCGATGAAATTACGGAGGCGGATTTAGTTGGTCGTCGTGATTTACGGAACGAAACGATTGTGACGATTGACGGCGCCGATGCAAAAGACTTGGACGATGCCGTAACCGTTACGAAGTTGGAAGATGGTACGTATAAACTAGGCGTTCATATTGCCGACGTTAGTTATTACGTAACAGAAGGTTCCATTATCGATACGGAAGCTTATGAACGGGCAACGAGTGTTTACTTAACGGACCGAGTGATTCCAATGATTCCTCACCGGTTATCGAACGGTATTTGTTCATTAAATCCACAAGTGGATCGTTTAACATTGTCTTGTGAAATGATTATTGACCAAAACGGACAAGTAATTGAACATGAAATTTTCCAAAGTGTCATTAAAACGACGGAACGAATGACTTATTCCGATGTGTATAAAATTTTGGAAGAAGAAGACGAAGAGCTAATTAAACGATATGAAAAGCTTGTTCCAATGTTTAAAGATATGAAAGATCTCGCTGCCATTTTACGGAACAAACGAATGGAGCGCGGTGCGATTGACTTTGATTTTAAAGAGTCGAAAGTGCTAGTAGATGAAGATGGCTGGCCTACGGATATCGTTATTCGTGAGCGAACAGTATCTGAGCGATTAATCGAAGAGTTCATGTTAGCAGCGAATGAAACAGTGGCGGAACATTTCCATTGGATGCAAGTACCGTTTTTATACCGTATTCACGAAGATCCAAAACCAGAAAAATTACAACGCTTCTTTGAATTCGTAACGAATTTCGGTTTAGTTGTAAAAGGAACAGGAAATTCAGTTCATCCAAAAGCTTTACAAGATATTATTACGGCAATTGAAGGAATGCCAGAAGAGCCGGTTATTTCAACAATGTTATTACGTTCGATGCAACAGGCGAAATATTATCCGGAATCCATTGGTCACTTCGGTTTGTCGACGGATTTCTATACTCATTTCACATCACCAATCCGACGTTACCCGGATTTAATCGTTCACCGCTTAATCCGTACGTATTTAGTTGAAGGGGATGTATCGAAGGAAACTACTTTCAAATGGGCACAAGTAATGGATGAAATTGCGGATCATACTTCCGAACGGGAACGCCGTGCAGTCGATGCAGAGCGTGATACGGATGCATTGAAAAAAGCACAATTCATGTCCGATAAAATTGGCGAAGAATTTGAAGGGATTGTCTCTTCTATTACAAACTTTGGTATTTTCGTCGAGTTACCAAATACGATTGAAGGACTTGTCCACATTAGCAATATGACCGACGATTATTATCATTTCGATGAACGTTCGATGATGATGATTGGCGAGCATACGAACCGCCAATTCCGTATTGGGGATGAAGTGAAGGTTCGCGTATCCAATGTTATTATAGAAGAGTCATCGGTTGACTTCGAAATCGTCGATATGGTGAAATCTTATGGTGGCAGAACGCGAAAAAGTGCACCAAAGGTTATTCATGCAGGTAGAAAAGCCGATGGAGAAGGCCGAAGTAATCGCCCTGGTAAAAAGGAGCGCAACGAAAAAGGTGGCGCTGGCCGAGGGAAAGATGAAAAAAGTTCAGGCGGACGTAAAGTAAAACAAAAACAGAAGTTTTACGAAGGCGTTGCGAAAAAATCGAAAAAGAAAAAATCAAAAAGACGATAACAATCGCCCAAGTGTAAGTGAAAGCTTGCACTTGGACGTTATTTTGTTTAAAAAGATAGTATACTTTGTTGGTATTGGTAGATTGGGAGGTGTCCTTTTATGGCAAAAGGAACTGGGAAAGTATTAGCACAAAATAAAAAAGCGGGCCATGATTACTTTATTGAAGAAACGTATGAAGCGGGAATGGTGTTGCAAGGAACGGAAATTAAAGCCATCCGCGCAGGAAAAGTCCAGTTAAAGGATTCCTTCGTGCGAATTCGAAACGGCGAAGCATGGATTTCCAATATGCATATTAGCCCTTATGATCAAGGGAACCGTTTTAACCACGACCCACTTCGTGTGCGTAAATTGCTGTTACATAAGAAGCAAATTAATGAATTAATCGGCTTAACAAAACAAGACGGTTACACAATTGTTCCATTAAAAATGTACATTAAAGACGGCTATGCGAAACTATTAATCGGGCTAGGGAAAGGTAAGAAAAACTACGACAAGCGCGATGACATGAAGAAAAAAGAAGCAAAGCTTGAGATGGAACGAGCATTTAAAGCAAAAAATCAATTCTAAGTTAAAATGATTACAAAAGATGAATCATAATCTTCTGCGTAGTGAACAGAGTGATCGGAAGCAAAGCGTGAGATGGAACGTGCGTTTAAAGCGAAGAATCAATTCTAAGGTAAAGTGAGTACGAAAGTTGGTCCTCATTCATATACGGAGTGAACGGAAGCAAAACGGAAATTGGAACGAGCATTTAAGCGAAGAATTAGTTTTAGAGATTGGCTAGTTTTACGGACTTTGGTTAATAAAGGTACTGTAGGAATAAAGAGATGTGTTGAAGTTTTGCTATAATTATCTTATAATAAGAATACAAATTGCCAGTGCATTAAGGCACAAGCTTATAGCGCCTTTTCCCGTATGTGTGAAAACACATCTCCTTATTATAATAGGGGGACGTTACGGATTCGACAGGGATGGTTCAAGCTTGAGCTGCGCGTCGGAGGTCTCGGCTCCGTCATCAACGGAAGTTATATAATAACTGGCAAACAACAAAATTTAGCTTACGCAGCTTAGTCTCGTAGCGCTCCGCCTCTCTATCGCCCATGTAGAGAACGTGGGGCTCAACTTTAGTGGGATACGGTCGGTGGTGCCGCTTGAGTCACCGTCAAGAGATTTCCAAGCTAGCGTGCAGGACGCCTGTTTGTCGGCATAATGACACGCGAATTGTAAATAGGCAAACTACACGCGTAGAAGCTTGAGTATTGGAGTTTCTGGACGCGGGTTCGACTCCCGCCGTCTCCATACAGTGAAATGTACTGAGTTTCATGGAGTGTCACAAATGTTGATTTATCAACGTTTGTGGCACTTTTTTAATGGCTTTGAGTTGTCCTGAATTGGACTGAAACCTTATTAAAAACCTTATTAACCTTTGTTAATCCTTTGTTAGAAAATTAATCATGATTGGATTGATGAATAAAGTTAGTAAATTTATCGATTGTTTCTGCCTTCGCTTTTTTTGTAACGTGAGCATATACATCTAAGGTTGTTTTCACATCTTTATGTCCTGTGACTTTAAGTATATTTTTGCCGGTTTGGCAAGGATATACTTAATTTTATTTAAGGCAAGGTTATACTTAAAAATGTTCATACATGTGAATACAGTGTGATATAAAGTATGTTTCCTGACACATTGAACTCTGTATCGATTAATTGAAAAGGTTATTATCGGGCGTTTATCCAAAAAGGATTTTCGCTTTTTTGTTGAACAAATTGTACTGACGATTTAGTTTAGTTGAAATATCATCTTTAGCTGTTATTCCGCAAAACCAGCTAATAGAGGCTGATCTTTATTCAATAATAGGGGGCAAAAACAAATAACTAGTACATAAGCAGTGTATTTCGTAAATGAAAACACACTGCATTTGGCATTTTTAAATGCGGTTTTATAGTGGAATAACAAAGAGGATAATAAAACATACGTTTCATTTAAATAAAGAAGGATTAGACAACTTTAACCTAGAGTAGTTGTTTAAAAGCTTCGAAAACAGTAACAAATACTATTCTAACTGATTTAGTTCTACTGAAAGAAAAATTAAAAAGGAAACAATTGAGATACTTGAGGGATATAAAGTTACTGCACTACAAGATTCTTTCGCATCTATGAAAATGTATCACCTTATATGGAAATATTAAAGAAGGTTCAGAAGTAATAGAAGCACTTAGAGAACTTGATTTACAAGGTGTTGATGAAATTCATAAAGCAGCTAAGGGGTACTATGAAATGGTTTCTTATAAAAAATGTAAGGTTTACTTGACAGAAATATTTGGAGTTTGATACTCCCAGTGTAAGGTAAACCTGACAAGATAAGGTGAAATAATATTGAAAAATAGAGTAAAAGATCTTCGAGAAAAACATGGATTAACACAAGGACAATTAGGAGAGAAAGTAAATGTTTCACGGTAAGCCATAAATGCAATAGAAAATGACAAATTTTACCCATCAATTTGGTTGGCTTATGATTTGGCAATATTTTTTAATATGTCCATTGAAGAACTTTTTGATTTTAAAAGGAGTGAGAGGAAATAAGATTGTTAAAATCGCCTATTATAAAAGCAACTTTTATTTGTTTGATGTCGGCTTTTTATTCACTAATTTTTATTTTTACTGCTAATCTTATGGAATTGAATGGAATGCTTGGTCTGACTTTAATGGAGAAATAAATGATTCTGCTATTTAACAGATCCAACCATAGAGGTTGATATGTATGTATATCGAGGCTGCTGCCCAGGCAGCCTTCTTTAGTTATTGTCCACTTTTAACGTGACTTCTTTTCTTTTATCCAATTGACCTTCTCCCCAATAGCAAATTGCATCTAATACAGGAATCAGTGATAAACCCTTTTCCGATAAACTATATTCTACTTTTGGAGGTACTTGAGGATATTCTTTTCGATTAATTAATTTATCACCCTTAAGTTCCTTTAGTGTATTGGTTAATGTTTTAAAAGAAATATTGCCAAGCATCCGTTTCAATTGGTTATAGTGAATAGGCTTATTGTTTAAATATAAAGCATATAAAATTGTCATTTTGTATTTCTCACCAATTAATGACAAAGTATATCCAAAACCAGTATCCTTCAAATTACCATTTAATACATAAGATTCTTTTTCCATTTGGCACTCTCCTTTAGGTTAGTATCTCACTTAAATTACCGTACTAGTAGAATGTTATAGCATACAATAAAATCAATGTACATTAAAATATGATGCAAATAAGGGAGAAGGGTGATTAATAATGAAAACAATTGTCTATGCACATCCATGGGAAGGAAGCTATAATCATGCAATCTTAACCTCTATCACGAAAGACTTAGAAGCTAAGGGAGAAAAAGTTCAAGTGATTGATCTTTATAAAGATGGGTTTAATCCCGTATTTACAGCTGAAGAATTGGCGCAATTTAATAGAGGAGAAACACCCTACAAATTAGTGAAGGAATATCAAAAAAAATTAAGCCAGGCAACTGAGTTGATTTTTATATTTCCTGTCTGGTGGTGGGACTTACCGGCTATTTTAAAAGGATTTATTGATAAAGTGATGCTGAGTGGCTTCGCTTTCCAAGAGGATAAAAAAACAAATACTCTGAAAGGTTTATTGACGAATATAGAAAAAACAACTGTCATTTCAACTTCTACAACGGATAAAAATTATATTGAATCTGAAGGAGGAAATGCTATTCAGGGAGTCTTCATTAACCGAACTCTAGCTGACCTGGGAATTAAAAATGAACACACTAAATGGATTCATTTAACAACAGATGAGAAGAGGAAACAATTTTTAAAAGAAATAACCCATGAAATTTAAAGTAGAATGAACTGAATAGAAAGATATTTGTGAGAAATACACTTAAACAAACGGTTGCGATTTTAATAAGGAGAAAAACTTAGTAAGTGTAATTTTCGTTCTTCCACAATCAGGCTGCAATTCTTGAAGAGGAATTGTTGTCTTTTTCAGAAATAGAGCCAGATTGTCGAGGAATTAATAATGGGTATTACAGAAGAAGGTCAAAGGAGGGGATGTATTGAAGAAATTCTTTCTCTCTGTATTTTTTGTAATTTCTATATTATCGGCATGTAATTTATCAACAGTGAGTATGAGTGAAGTTGAAAATGTACCTAATAATGTGTGGGCTATAATTGATCCTAATTTAGAGCTTCAATTAATCAATGATGGAGAAAAAGGATCATATATAATTTTTCATTCAAGTGAAGATGTAGAATTTGATTTTACAACTCAAGAGAATACGGTAACTATTAATTTTAATGAGAAATAGAATGATGTTGAAAAGCAAAATACTTATTATTTGACAACGGATTTAGAACACTATGCATTGGAAGTTTTAGTAAATGGGGGAACCTTTTGATAACGTGACAGGTCTATAAATAACCAGGATAATAAGTTAAGTAGTCCTCAACAAAACCAGCTAATAGTTTGTCAAGATTTTTCAATAAAAAATATAAAATGTACATGATATACTAAAAAAGTGTATACCAAATAAGCCTTCCTTTAATTAAATGGAAGGTTTTGTTTTATATACTTAGATATGAACTTTAATCCGTATTTTGGAAAGTTATTTTCCTTTTTAATAGGGCATAAATCCAATGTAAGAGCTTATTTGCACAAGTAATTATGGCTACTCTAAAAGCTTTTCCTTCTTCACGTTTTTTATCGTAGAACTCTCTTAATTTCTTATTTCTAGGGATAATCTCATATTCTTCAATTTCTTTAGCGAGGGCATCTATTTCTGCTGCTAATTTTGATAGATGCTCTTGATATTGAAGAACAATATTGATAAACTTTTTAGGTTAAAGATATGGCTTTGGTACAAGTTGTTTTGAAATGGATTACGTAATGCAGCTTCTCTTAATTTATAGGCTTTTTCTTTTGCCTATTCTGCGATTTTATCAGTCGAATAATGATAGAATCTGTAAAGATATCTTTGAATAGAGATTCCCAAAGACACCTCTATATTCAGGAAATACCTGATCTAAAATCGATTGTAGCTGTAACTTTGTTTGTGCAGCAGTGCTTGATATAGTTTCCTGTTGTCGCGTGAGATTCCGGAGATTTAAGAGTTGAATTCCTCTTTTTTTGTAGGGCTCTAACTCTTCCTTATAATACAATTCACATAGATGATAGGCATCAACGGCATCTGTCTTTACTTTTCGTAAATTTGTACTTCTTGAGCGATGAGAGATAAGTGGATTAACAATAATATAGACATACTGTTGCTCCTCTAAAAATTGAATGACGGGCATATGGTACTGTCCTGTAGATTCCAAAATAACCGAAGGTTGCTTTCCATCAGCTAATTGCTCAATATCCTTTAGAAATTCTAATAAACTACCTAAACCTTCAAGAGTATGTTTAATACTAAAGCTCTTACGATAGGGCTTACCCTTATCTAAAAAGGCTTGAACCTGACTTTCTCCTTTTGAAACATCCAGACCAACGACTGGATTCATATTACAATCTCCTCCTCTTAAAATACTAAATTAGTCGGTAACCCCTAAAGCTGCTTGTAATATCATAGGTTCGCTTGTTAAACGGAATCCTTGTTCAACCAGCTTGAAACATGTTTATACAAGTAGGGGGTGAACAGTTTTGCGGACGGGATCGAGTCCCACGGGCGCTACGTTCTACCCCGACTACCGTTATAATAAGACCTAAAAAACAAAGGTCAACCAGAAAAATCTGGCTGACCTTATATTACGATCGGGCGCTTTAAATGAGCAAGGAATACAAATATTATCAAATTTTATAAAAAAATCTTTCAATTGAATATAAAAAGCCTGTCTTGATCTAAAATGTACCCTATAAGATAGACACTTAAAAAAGTCTCTCTTATGGGGTACTTTTATTTATAATGATAAAAAACAAATAGATGGAGCAGAATGTATGTCAAATAAATTATTTACTATTGATGAACAAAAATTACTTAAGAAAAATCCTTATGTGAAGACTGTTAGTGAAAAAGGAATTACATATACTGATGAATTTAAATCAGTGGCCATTAAAGAGTATGAAAACGGGAAAAGTCCAAGAGAAATATTTGAGGAATCCGGATTTGATATTGAGATTGTTGGCATTGAACGTGCGAGCTCGTCATTAAAAAGATGGCGCAAAGCTTATAAAGAAAACGGTGTGGCTGGACTTGAGGATGCACGTAAATACTATTCAGGACTTGAACGCGAATTAAGTTTTGAAGAAAAGTTTGCTAGATTAGAGGCACAAAATGCATTATTACGTGCAGAAAATCAATTATTAAAAAAGCTCGATTTAGCAGAAAGGATGCTGGTGAAGAAAAAGAAGAACTAAAGGCAGAACAGAAATTTCAACTGATCCACACTGTCATCAAAAAATATAAATTAAAACGAATGGTACGTTATCTTTGCGAGTTAGTAGGGGTCTCTCGTTCAGGATATCATCGTTATTTTTCAGAAGAAGCAGAGACAAAAAGACAAACACGTCATCAAGAAGATGAAGAGATGAAAGAAGTTATTTTAAAGGTATTTCATTTCCGCCGCCGGAAGAAAGGCGCACGTCAAATTAAAATGACTTTAGAAAATCAGTTTCAAATTACATATAACCTAAAACGAATTCGCCGTATTATGAAAAAGTTTGATATTGTTTGTCCAATTCGAAAAGCGAATCCTTATCGAAGAATGGCAAAAGCAACAAAAGAACACAGAACATTACCGAACCTATTGAATCGTGAATTTAAGCAAGGTGTTGTTGGGAAGGTATTATTAACAGACATTACATATTTAAGTTATGGAAAAGGGAAACGCGCTTATTTATCTACCATTAAAGACGCCGAAACCAATGAAATTCTAGCATATGAAGTGTCTGACAAAATAACATTAGCTATCGCTCTAAATACGGTCAAGAAATTAAAGAGGAATGGTAGAAAATTAGCTAAGGGTGCATACATCCATTCAGATCAAGCAGTCCATTATACTAGCCCCCAATTCCAAAAGCTTGTGAAGAAAATTGGATTAGGTCAGTCTATGTCAAGGCGTGGAAACTGTTGGGATAATGCCCCACAGGAATCGTTTTTTGGGCATTTTAAAGATGAAACCGACTTAAAATCGTGTGAAACATTAGAACATGTAAAACTAGAAATAAAGAGTTATATGACCTACTATAACCATTATCGTGGTCAATGGAACTTAAAAAAGATGACGCCTGCACAATACAGACATCATCTTCTTCAAGTTGCCTAGCTTTTTTTAAAATGTCCTTTACAAAGGGTACACTTTATTTTTGGAGGAAAGCCAGGCTTTTGTGATGAAATCATGGTCATTTCCATAGTTTTCGACCACAACGCTCGCTTGTGTTATTGTATAATTATGACAGAATTTACACAATGCTATAGATTCTAAGGCATTTGTTTACGTTATGGGTTATTCGATAGGAAAAATTAAAGGTTTGGCCTTTTTGAATTTGCATCCGTCAAAGGATCGATATTAATATTGTATTTTATTTTAATGTTCATCTTCTCAAACATTTCAATCCATTTTTTTTCTTCCATTGGTTTTGAGAATGGTCTTTTTGTTTGTATGCCAAGCTGTAATGGATCCACTTTCAATTCTTGCATCTTTTTAAACAGTTCATGTGTTTGTTTTTCAAGATGGGTTTCCATATCTTTTTTCATATTTTCTAATTCCTTTGGGTCAAATAATTGTTTCTCTCCCCGGTATTCCTCAATCCTAGTGTCCATATTCACGGTATAGGTCATTGTAGAATAGCTGCTATCGATGTCTACTATTATTTTAGATCTAACATGACCCAGTACAACTTCAAATTTTGGAATTGGTAGAACGTCTAGGTAGTGATCGTTGTTTATCAGCTGGAAGATACGATCATCTAAAGATGAAATAGTTTCAACTAGCTTGTCATCTTGAAACAGGGCTGTACCTTCATAGTTGACCCCATCCTCTTCTAATTTGAATACAGGCAAGAAAGGATCTGAATAAGGAGTATAGAGCAAATGTTTAAATTCATGAAGATTAACGACGGTTAATTCTCCTTGGTTTTTTTCCTCATAATGCTTCAGCATTCGGTAAAACGAGTAATCAAAGTTTTCATCTTTGTCCAATTGACTTTTCAAGTATTCATCAAAATTGCCTTTTACGATAACTAAATAGATTCTCGGAGAAATCTCCGGATCAGTCAATAATACATTTATAATGGACATAATCCCGTCTTTTCCAAGTTCATCACTAATTACCAGCATCCGCATTTGTCCATATTTCATTTCCTGGTAGAAGTTGAGGTTGTACTTCTGTACTCCCTCCTTTAATAAGCTGACTTCTTGCGACATAACATTCTTATTTTCTTTACTTAGAGGAGGCAAAATTGTACTGACTTTTAATTTCCCTTTATCCCCCTTACTAATTGCCAAAAAGGTAATGGGCGAAATTTCTTCAATAAGGTTATTTTCGGTAAAAGGGGCACAGCCAGATAAACAAATAGTCATAAAAAGAAGTATTAATCTATTACATATCTTTTTATGTAGACGCACTTTTTTTAACCCCCCTTTTTTTCATTACTAAAACAATAACAAGTGGAACAAGAAAATAGCTTATGCTTCCAGCTATAATTTGAAGATTAAGTAAAAAGTTCTGCTTCTCCTCAGACTTCCAAAATAATTCATTCATAAGAACCATTCCGATAAAGATAAGGAAAACATTGGATAATAAACCTTTTCCACTGGTTGGCTTGCTCATTTTACCAAATGCTATTTTAGATGCTCCATAAAACAATAGTAGAAATAGAGAAACTGCAAAAACTAGGTTAAATAATTCAAAGGAAAGCATGATCATATCAATTCGTTCAAACACTGGGTTTTGAAAATAACGGGCCATATTAATAATTGGATATTGAATTTTACTTAAATAATTGGAACCGAAATAAAGTAGGGATGCTATAAATAGGAATACATACTCTACAACGGTGAGAGCGTTGCCGTAAGACAAATAGCGAAAGGTTTTATTATTTGTTTTAAGCCATGGTCCCAAAAATACCAGAAATTCTGGACCAGAATAGGAAGACAAAATTAAAAAAAAAGCTTTCCAATTTTCTACTTTCCACTCCATTGGAATAAGTGGATACAAATCACTGAGGCGAGCTATTGGGGGAAAGAAGAAAAAAACGAAAAATGTGATCATCCAAAATGTACAGAAAAAAGAAATCAACACAAAACGAATGGTATGTTCAACGCCCTTACCTGCGACATAAAAACAGAACAACAAAATAAAAAAGACAAGAAAATTTGTATCTGTTGATGGAAGCATAAATGTTTGAACAATTTCGCTGAATCCTAACGTTATGACGGAAAGTTTAAGCAGAATAAAGAACAACCCGATGAAAGAGAGAAATCGTACACATTTTTTTCCAAACATTTGGACAAATCCATTATATCCATTGCTAGATAAACGGGTTAAAAGCCACTTCGATAAAAGAAGAAGGTTTAGTTGGGATAATATCCCGACAGCTATAAGCACCCAAATCATATATGGATGGATCAAGATATTTGGCATAATCAGAAAAAAGTAAAGCATTTGGAGGCGATTTACCAACAACATGGCATAGAGCCCATTAAAGATTTCATTCTTTTTAAATAATTGGTAAGTTCCCATCAAGTCATCTCCTAGTTTTATATCTCTTCAGTTTTAGAGGTTTAAGATGCTCTGGACGCTCCAACATCTTGGTTAATGGCCCTCGAATGAATAAGTCTATCCAATCCTTTCTAAAGAAAGGGGAAACTGGTGAAAAATAGGGTTGCTTGATTGAAGACAAGCTATTAAGATGGGCTAAAATAGCAATGATTCCTAGTGCAATCCCAAATATTCCAAGTAAAGAAGAAAAAACAAGAAGCATTAATTGCATTAATGAATTTGCTTTTGTCATAAGGTAGTTGGGGATAAGAAAGGAAGCTATCGTCGAGATCCCAACCATGACAATTAATACGTTGCTAGCGAATCCAGCCTCAACAGCCGCTTGGCCAATCACAATACCACCAATAACCCCAAGTGTTTGACCTATTTTTGTAGGCATCCTTAAACTTGCTTCTCTTATGATTTCAATAAAAATTAACATGATAAATGCTTCCCAAAAAGGAGTGAAAGGAAGCTTGCTCCTTGATTCGACCAAGACCATAAGGGTTTGTATAGGAAGTATTTGATAGTGATGAGTTGTCAATGCCACATAGAAAGGAATCAATGTGATTGACAGAACAAAACTGGCATATCGGATGATGCGCAAAAAACTGGCAACTACCCATCGATTAATATAGTCCTCGGGTGATTGGAACAAATGGAAAAAAGTAATGGGTGCAACAAGAGCAAATGGTGTATTGTCTACCAGAAGGGTGATCTTTCCTAATCCCAGAGAATAAGCAACTATATCAGGCCGGTCAGTTTGCTGAAACTGAGGAAAAATACTGTTTTGATTTTCCTCCATGAATGCCGCAATTTGAGAGGATTCAAAGAAGAGATCAAAATTAATTTCAGAAATCTTCTCTTTGACTGTTGAAACAAAATCTGGATTAGTCAATCCCTCTATATACATTAAAACAACACTTGTCTCACTCATAGAACCGACAGTAAACTTCTCTGCTTTCAGTTCATGTATGGGGAGTCGTCTTCGAATAAGCGTAATATTTTGTTCTACTTGTTCACTAAAGCTGTCCTTTGCTCCGAACATTATGGTTTCTGTTTCGGAATTTTCAATGGCACGTCCAATAGGATTTTTTAATGGCACAGCTAACCAAAGGTTTTGCGAAGAATCAAATAACAAAATGGAACCTGAAAACAACTGTTTTTTTGCCTCTATAAAATTAGGAATGTGAATAATGGAGGAATTCGTAATACAATCTTGAATAGACGGTTTGGAACAATTAGTTAAAGGTTTTATAATGCTTTCATTTAATTTTTCTTGGTCAATGAGAGTTCGTATGTAAACAAGATGAATTTTTCGAATATCGGAAATGTCAATTTCCACAAATTCTGCATCATCCATTTGAACGAGGCTTTTTTTCAGAGCTTCTATCGATAATTCTGATTCAGCTATTGATTGAGCAACAAGCTTACTTTCAATTTGTTTTTTTTTCCAAAACATGTACATCGCACCCCTCTTATTGAGAAAAAACATTTCTAGTCGTACTTAAAAATTCCTTATTCATACATATTATTAGCAATTTAATTTAAAGTATACAAAACACGTAGAGGTACATAACGATCCAAGAAGAACAAAGGCAATCCATAATAGATAGGCCTTCTTCATCTTAAAGATTGTTATAATAAAGAAGTGTCAGAAGCTAACTGTGAACTGAACCCCAAATAGTGGACACTTTAAAAAAAGTGGACCTATTCGGGGTTTTTCTATTTTCTTCAATGAACTA
>NZ_JACSQA010000023.1 GCF_014836845.1 Ureibacillus galli | reverse complement strand
AGAAACTATTACTTTTATTTTAAAAGAAAAAAGACTGTAGGCAAACTCGAAATTTCGAGTTTGTCTACAGTCTGAAGCACACAAAATATTTTTGTGTGCAAAAAAGATTTATATAAAACCATCTAATACATTTTGAGCTACTTCATGCAATTTCCTTTTTCGCTCTTCATCTGTTGGGAACTGGGCCATTTTTTGTAATTGCTCTTCTAAAGCAATTTTTACAAAAAAGGGCAGTTTACAAATAACATTTTCCAACATCCATTTTTTCAGATCCAATTCTATTTTTTCACTTTCAAACAATTCGAAAATAAAGGGTGTGATCTCGGTAGGATATTGAAGCAATGTTTCAGCTAATCCTTCGTTTCTCTCTATCTTTCTTTCTTTTAACCATTTGAAAACGGAAGGTAATGTACTTCTTTTCTCTTCATCTGATAATGTCATCCATTGTTCTAAATTTCCTTCCAATTCTACCCCTCCATATTAACGCAGTTCGTTGTGTATTCATTGAATAAGATGTAAAAACGACTCTATTAAGTGGGTACCTTTTTCCGTACCGATTGATTCTGGGTGGAATTGAAGTCCAAACACGGGATATTGTTTATGTTGAATGGCCATAATTTCTCCATCATCCTCCGAAGTAGCGACAATTTCTAACTCTTGATGTAAAGTTGTTCGGTCAATAATAAGAGAATGGTAACGCATCACCGAAATATCCCCAACCATTTTTTCAAACAATCCTTTTTCCTCATAATTTATAGAAGAAAGTTTTCCATGCATAATATTCCTTGCCCGTACTATAGTTCCACCGAAAGCTTCCCCGATAGATTGGTGTCCTAAACAAATGCCTAGTATCGGAAACTCTTTATATAATTCCTTGACAACGGTCACAGTAATACCTGCTTCCTTTGGCGTTCCTGGACCTGGAGATAAAACGATTGCTTCCGGTTTTAATTGACGAATGGATTCAATGGAAATCGCATCATTGCGAACGACTTCCACGTTTTTTCCGAGGCTAGCGATTTGTTGGTATAGATTATAAGTAAATGAATCATAATTATCGATTAGTAAAATCATTTAGACACCTCCAAAAGTGCCTTCGCTTTATTTAACGTTTCCTCGTATTCCAATTCGGGTATCGAATCATAAACAATGCCAGCACCAGCTTGAACCATTGCTTGATTGTCTTTCACAACCATTGTACGAATCGCCAATGCTAAATCCATATTACCGTTTACTGAAATATAACCGATTGCTCCAGCATAAACACCACGCTTAAACGGTTCTAAATCATTAATAATTTGCATCGCACGAATTTTCGGTGCACCTGAAACCGTTCCGGCAGGTAAACAGGAAATTAATACGTCTAACACATGTAGATTTTCACGTAATTCACCCGTTACTTCCGAAACGATATGAATGACATGTTTATAACGTTCCGTTGCCATATACTTCATTACTTCAACAGATCCAACTTTACTTACACGACCAATATCATTTCGACCTAAATCTACAAGCATTCGATGTTCTGCTATTTCTTTCTCATCCGTCAACAGGAGTTGTTCAATCCGGCGGTCTTCTTCCTCTGTTTTCCCCCTCGGTTTTGTTCCCGCAATAGGGTTTGTCGTTACTTTACCGTCACGGACCTTTACTAAGCTTTCCGGTGATGTACCAAGAATGATATAGTCATCGAACTCCATATAAAACATATATGGTGACGGATTGGAAGTACGTAATTTTCGATATAAAGAAAACGGGTTTCCTTTAAAGTTGGAAGAAAACCGTTGGGATAATACAACTTGGAAAATATCTCCCCGTTCAATATGTTCCTTCGCTTTTTGTACCATTTGAACAAATTGTTCCTTCTCCATTGTCGGTTTAAATTGAATCGAGTAGGATGTTTCTTCATTAAAAGGAATACTTTGCTTTATATCTTGCTCAAGTTGTTGAATCACCTTTTTCATTTCTACTTCTGAACGACCTGTATGAAACAGATCAATGGCTGCGATAAACACTTTTTGTAATAAATGATCAAACACGATAAACGTATCATAAAAATAAACATGAACGTCGGGCATATTTAATTCATCTTCCAACGGCTCCCCAATGTTTTCGTAATAAAAGGCAGTGTCATACCCGAAATATCCAATCGCCCCACCAAAAAAGGAAAATGGATATTGTCGATTTTGGATTGGCATTATTTCTCTTAATTTTTCAAACACCGAGCCTTCTCCTACTTGCACGTTACTACCCTTCATTTCATAACAAAAACTTTCTTGATTTCCATTTAATTGGGCAATCGGGTTTACGGCGATAAAGGAATAACGTCCGCTTTCTTCATGTTTAGCGGATGATTCAAATAGCACTTTCCTATTTCCCGTTAAACTTTCGAAAATCGAAATGGGGGTCATCATATCCCCTTGTAATTCTTGCATCATAAACTTTTTGACATCAACAGTCATCTCAACTCGCTCCTTCTCTTCTATACTCATCTCATCTATGCACATACGTATAACTAGTCATTTAAACAGTTATACAATATAAAAAGGCCCTTCCATCACAAAAGGACGGAAGAGCCGTGGTGCCACCTTCATTGACTAACAATGTTTCAAAACATTCACTAGTCCACTTAACTGTTTTTAACGTCACATCACGCTAGTACCTACTACACGTTTCAGTACTAGAAGCTAGAAAGCCCATTCATATTATGTGATGCACTAGCTTCCACCAACCGCCAGCTCTCTTTGCCACTCCATAATATTACTATTTTTCATCATCGCTTCACTATTTAGTTAAAACTATTTTATTATAAATTTTCCATCTATTCAAACAATTTTTAGAAAAAAAGTTGGAGCTTCATTATTATGAAGCCCCAACTAATTTTAATGGTTTAAATCAAAGCGTTGACCTTTTTTCAAATAAAGCAAGTATTCCGCAATATTCGTTGCATGGTCTGCGCATCGTTCGACAAAGCGGCAAATAAACGATAAATACGTAATTTGAGAAATATTTTCTGGGACAACGGAGCTTAACTGCATCAAATGTTTGATCATATCTCCATACATCTCATCAATTTCATCGTCGTACTCAGCTATTTCTTTTGCTTTTGACATGTTTTCTTCCACGAAAGCTTCCACGACTTGTCGAAGCATTTCCGTAGATTTATAACACATGTCTTCAAGCAATTCGACCGAGGTAATAAATCGTTCGTTTCCTATGCGGATTGCTTCTTTCGCGATGTTTACCGCATGATCTCCAACACGTTCCATATCGGAAGCTGCTTTTAACAATACGATTAAACGTCGCAAGTCTGTCGCAACCGGCTGTTGTCGAGTCATTAATTTAATCACTCGATCATTAATCGCTTCTTCCATACGATTAATTTCAACATCTTGAATAATCACTTGTTGTGCTTGCTCAAGATTTTTTTGGAATAACGCTTCAAAAGAATTTTCTAACGTTTCGATACTGCGGTTACATAGCTCAATAAAATCATTTTGTATCGCTTGAATTTCATGATCAAAGCGTTCTCTAGCTGACATCCTCTATCAATCCCTTCTTATCCGAAACGACCTGAAATATAATCTTCTGTACGTTTATCACGAGGAGTAGAAAAGATTTTATCTGTTTGATCAAACTCGACAACTTCTCCGTTTAAAAAGAAAGCCGTTTTATCAGAAATACGAGCTGCTTGTTGCATGTTATGCGTAACGATAATAATTGAGTAGTTATCTTTTAATTCTTGGACAAGTTCTTCTACTTTTAAAGTTGAAATTGGGTCAAGAGCAGATGTTGGTTCATCCATTAAAATGACATCTGGTTCAATTGCTAAACAGCGTGCAATACAAATACGTTGTTGCTGACCACCGGATAGCCCGTATGCATTTTGGTTTAAACGATCTTTTACTTCATCCCAAATTGCAGCACCACGTAAAGATTTCTCAACAATTTCATCAAGAATCTTTTTATTTTTAATACCGTGAATACGTGGACCATAAGCGATATTATCATAAATCGATTTCGGGAATGGATTTGGTTTTTGGAAAACCATTCCTACCTTCGTACGTAGTTCTTCCACTTCATAGGAAGGATCTAAAATATTACGACCACGATAATTAATTTCACCGTTTGTTTTAACGATTGGAACAAGCTCTACCATTCGGTTTAATGCTTTAATATAAGTCGACTTCCCACAACCAGATGGTCCAATGATGGCAGTTACTTCGTTTTCTTTAATATCTAAATTAATATCCTTTAATGCATGGTGATCCCCATACCAAAGGTTGAACCCTTTCGTTTGAACAACAGTATTTTTTTCTACTGTTTGAATATGTTCACTAGTCATCGGCGACGGAGTTTTAATAGTAGCTTTCGCTTTTTCGTTTTTAATCATAAGCTCTACCAAGTTTACACATCCTTAATAACGTTTTTGGAATTTATTTCGAATCATAATCGCTATCGAATTCATTAAAATTAGGAATATCATTAACACAATAATCCCTGCGGCCGCAACAAACTGAAATTCTTCTTGCGGACGTTTTGCCCAATCATAAATTTGCAACGGTAATGTTGTAAATTGACTTAACAAACCATCAGGTAAGAATTGTAGAATAACCGGAATCCCTAGAACAACAAGGGGTGCCGTTTCTCCAACAGCTCGCGATAAGGCTAAAATGCTTCCTGTTAATATCCCTGGAACTGCTGCTGGCAATACGACACGGGTAATTGTTTGCCATTTTGTTGCACCCATACCATAAGAAGCTTCTCTTTGTTCTTTCGGTACCGCACGAATCGCTTCTTGAGCAGCTACAATGATGACAGGTAAAATTAATAAGCTCATTGTAAAACCTGCAGCTAAAATACTTTTTCCTAATAGAAACATTCGAACGAAGATTGTTAAACCAAGTAAACCGAATACGATCGACGGTACACCAGCTAAGTTCGAAATATTCATTTGAATAAAACTTGTAAATTTATTTTTCTTTGCATATTCTTCCAAGTAAATCGCTGTTCCTACACCTAAAATGATGGACACAGGTGCAATAACAAGCATTAAATAAACAGAACCAATTAATGCGGCTTTAATCCCCGCCTTTTCTGGGAAACGGGAACCGAAGTTATTAAAGAAATCCCAGTTTAAATAGCCAGCACCTTGCGTAATAATACGTGCAAGTAGAATGACTAATGTAAGCAATGCCAACCCAGTTGCAATGAGGAAGATGGACTTCCAAACTTTATTCATTTTCAAACGTGATTTCATCCGCTTCATTACGTCAGTATTATCGATGTATTTCATATTAATACTCCTCCCTGAAGCGTTTTGAAATAAATTGCGCGAGTAAATTCATCAGTAGTGTAAAGACGAATAACGTAAATCCAACAGCGTAAATTGAGTAATAAATTGTTGTACCGTAACCAGCATCCCCCGATGATACTTGAACGATGTAAGCTGTCATCGTTTGAATCGAACCTGTTACATTCATATCAAATGTCGGTGTGGCTCCACCAGCAAGGGAAACGATCATAGTTTCACCAATTGCACGGGATACAGCTAATACAACCGATGCAATAATACCTGATAAAGCAGCAGGTAATACAACTTTTAATGATACTTCTAGTTTCGTAGCACCTAATGCTAGTGCTCCTTCTCGAATTGAATTAGGTACCGAACTCATCGCATCTTCAGATAAAGAGGCAATCATCGGTAAGATCATAATACCTACCACAATCCCCGGGCTAAGGGCATTGAATATTTTCAGCGACGGTATCAATTCTTGAAGTATTGGTGTTACAAACGTTAATGCGAAAAATCCATAGACAATTGTAGGAACACCAGCTAAAACTTCTAAAATTGGTTTAATAATTCGACGGGTCTTATCCGATGCATATTCACTTAAATAAATGGCAACTGCAATACCTAATGGAACAGCGACACATGCTGCGATCACCGAAACTTTTAATGTTCCTAATATTAAAGGTAATACCCCATATAATGGTTCACTACCTGAGAACGGCAGCCATTCAGTACCGAATAAGTAGTCGGTAATTGATACTCTCTGAAAAAATTCAAACGTTTCAAAAATAAGTGTCATGACGATTCCAATGGTCGTTAAAACTGAAATTAATGCAGTAATGACTAATATAATCGGCATACATTTTTCGATAAACTTTTTCCCTTTTTTGTTTCGAGATTGGGCAATCATATCTTGTATTGAATGCTTTTTCTCTAATCCTTGAGAAGCCATAATGCAAACTCCCTTCAATATACGTAAAAAAGATTTTTTGGCGGTACTTTTAAAGTTCTATAATTCAATCTGAAAGTTCATTTTTAAATAGACAAACCGAAGCTACATCGAAGGGTTTACCTCATAATCTAAACATGGAAAGAGAAAAGTGTGAGATGCCATGCTTACTAGTGGTATGGCCCCCACACTTTTTTCATTCATTTTTTATTATTTTAAACCTTCTAAAGCCTTTAAACCTTCGTCATACTTTTCATCTGGTAATTTTACATAGCCTACTGCTTCAGCCATTTCACCAGCATTTTCTAAAGTATATTTCATGAAATCATAGAAAGCTTCGTTTTCTTTTAATGCACTATTTTTTGCATAGACGAATAATGGACGTGAAAGTGGAGTATATTCCCCAGATTCGATTGTTTCATTAGTTGGTGCAACACCGTCAACTGTTACTGCAGTTAATTTATCTTTGTTTTCTAAGTAGTAAGCATAACCGAAGAATCCGATTGCATTTTTGTCAGAAGCAACACCTTGAACTAATACGTTATCATCTTCTGATAATGTCGCTGCATTTTCTAAGTCAGCACCATCTAAAATCACTTCATCGAAGTAATCGTACGTACCTGAGTCCGTACCAGGTGAGTAGAATACGATTTCTTCATCTGGCCAAGATGGATCAATGTCAGACCATTTTTTTGTTGTACCATCTTCAATCCAAAGTTTCTTTAACTGATCTACTGTTAATTCAGCAGCCCAATCGTTTTCTGGGTTAACGACAACTGTTAAACCGTCAAAAGCAACTTGAAATTCTGTATAGTCAATTCCAGCTTTTTCTAATTCAGCTTTTTCTTCATCTTTAATAGGACGTGATGCGTTAGAGAAGTCAGTTTCTCCAGCGATAAATTTCTCAAAGCCACCGCCAGTACCAGATACACCTACAGATACTTGTACATCTGGTTGAACTCCAGCGTACTCTTCCACAAGGGCTTCCGTAATTGGTGAAACTGTTGATGATCCATCACCTGAAACAGTACCTGTTAATTGAGCATCACCTGATTCTGCCGTTTCAGTTGCGTCGTTTGCATTTGTTGCATCTTCATCTGTTTCCGAACCACAAGCTCCTAAAAGTAATGCTGAGCCAAGTGCGGCTGTCATCGTTAAGTACTTCCACTTTTTCATCTCTTATTTCCTCCATCAATTTCATAGTAAGTTTGTCTTACAAGTAAAACTATAATACTAGTTTGTTGATGTCATATAAATGAATTGTAAAGAGATTGTAAATCGTTATGTTAAATTGTAAATGTCACTTCTTTTTTCTATTCCTTAAAACCGCTTTAATAAAAACGATTCTATTTTTTTATGATTAAAATAAAAAACCCCGTAGAATATGTATTCTACGAGGTTGTTCGATTATTCGTTTACAGTTTGCTCTTTTGTATCTTCATCAATTTTTTCACCAGTTGTTGCCGGTAAAATTTCTTGTTTCACTGAACTTGAAGATAACCCTTCTTCTGCATATTTATCTTTCAGTTCAAAATAAACGTCTAAAATTTCTCTAGCAATTTGGCTACCCGTTGGCAATGAAATATTATAGTTCGTCGTTGCCCAAGGAATTAATACTGCATAAGCTACTTCCGGATTTTCATATGGTGCAAAGCCAACATGGGCAAGAGTAATTGCATCTGTACCGTACTTTTCACGTAAAGGTCCAAAATAAACTACCTCAGCTGTCCCTGTTTTCCCTGCTGCTGTATACGGTGTGTCAGAGAAATAAGATCGGGCAGAACCATTTTTCCCTACATAAACTTTGCGGAGACCTTCTTTCACATGATTGATTTCTTCTGGTGTATTAGAAATCCGATTTAAAATTTTCGGTGATACTTCCTCAACAACAGGTCCTAACACTTCCCCATCTGCTGAAGGTTGTCGCACCTCTTTTAACATCCGCGGTTGAATACGGTATCCACCGTTTGCAACAGTTGAAATATATTGCACCATTTGCATTGGCGTATACGTATCAAATTGTCCAATCGCCAAGTTCAAAATTTTACCATTGTCATCCAGTTCACCTTGGAAACCTGCAAATTCGTTCGGTAAGTCAATACCCGTGTTGACCCCTAAACCAAATTGGGCATAGCCGTTACGCATTGTTTGCAGTGTATCATCTTGAATTCTAAAGCCCATGTTGTAACGATATCTTGTACCAGCAATCATCATCGCCACTTGGAACATGTAGGAGTTGGAAGAACGTTCTAATGCTGTAATATCATTCAGACGGATCTTCCCATTTCTGTTGAAAATCGAACTTTTCGGCTCAGTACCTGCAATTTTAATCGGTTGGTCAATTAAATAAGTATCAGGTTCTATAACTCCTTCCGAATAACCCATTAAAAGGGTTGCGGCTTTGACTGTAGAGCCGACCTCATAAGCCGTTGTAAAAGTACCGTAGGAGTAATCAACGATATAATTTTTTCCGGTTTTGCTATCCTTTTCGATTTTCTTCCCGACAACCGATAATAATTCGCCCGTATTCGGATTCATCATGACGAAAAATGCACGGTCTAAAAGCTCTGAATGACTTTTGGCTTTTAATTCAAGCAGTTTTTCTTCCACAATGCGTTCCGCTTCTGCTTGTAGTTCAATATCAATCGTTGTGACAAGATCGTTCCCCGGTTCCCCTTCGTACGTCGTCACCGTATCGATAACTTCCCCTTGTTTATTCGTAATATTTTTCACTACTGACTTTTGACCTTGAAGTAATTCTTCATAATAGGATTCGAAATAACTTTCCCCTACACGGTCGTTTCGAGAATAGTCTCTTGCTAAATAATAATCCAGCTTCGATTTTGGAATCCCTTTACTTGGAACCGTCGTTCTCCCTAAAATCGCAAGGGATGATAATTTCACACGTTTCCAATCCGTTGTCGTATTGACACCTGGTAAATCAGATAAGCGCTCTGATACGCGGGCAAATTCTTCATCCGATACATTTTCACTTTTAATAATTTGTGGAGATAAACTATAACCTGAAGCCATTTCACGATAAATCGCTAAAACTTCTAAATCGAATTGGGTTAATTGTGCCAATTCTTCTTCAGTAATGCGTTCACGAACTAAACGATCCAGTTCAGCTTGTTTTTCAGATTTTTCCAAATCTTCATTCGCATTAATTTTATCTTGTTCTTCTTTTGTTACTTTCCCATAAGCGGCATCTTTATTTTTCATAATCCAAAAATCTTGCTTATCCCGCAAAGTAACCCGATCTATTGGCTGCTCGATTAACATCGCGAGTTGTTCGGCAATGGCTAACATCTCTTCCGTCTTTGTCGATGGCAATTTCGTATATGTAATGGCATTTTCCGGTTCGTTATCGACTAAAACTCTTCCATAACGGTCATATATTCTACCACGCGGTACACTTGTATTAACTGCCACTTCCTCAGTTCTTTCTAATGCTGTCACATAATCTTCACCTTTGACAATTTGTAAATAGCCAAGTCGGAATATTAACGCGGAAAATAATATGAAAATAGAAAAGAAAAGGACATTCATACGAAAGGACAAACTAGCACGATGTTTTGCCTTCACACTAGATCCCCGTTGCGTTTTCAGTTTTCTTCGCAATACAATCCCCCTCTCTTAATACTAATTAATAATTAATCCATACTCTCTAGTATAGCATTTGAATCTTTTATAAAAAAGCTATGAAATGAAGATTCTCCATGTTTTGTGACGGAAAAAATTGAAAATGGTTCCATTTAAAATGTTTTTTGTTAGGAGTGAATTAAAGGGTGCTCAAAAAAGAGAGATGGTCAATTTCGAATCCGAACTATATATTTCATTTCATTTATTGTTCCTCATTGTCATACTTTTCAATTCATAAAAAAAGATGAGAATATCATCATATTCCCATCCTTTCCGATTACAATTGTTCTTTTTTCTCCATCACATTGATTCCAATCCCCATGAATACGATGGTCATGAATAATAAGACACCGAGTGGTAGCACTAAATCATTCATCGAACTACTATGAATCGTCACACCATTTAATAATTCCAGCCCATAAGTAATCGGAGAAACATAAGATAACGCTAAAATTGCCTCCGACGTCACAATCTCTAATGGCCAATAAGCTCCACCTAGCATCGCTAATGGAACGGCTAAAACCGAAATGTATGCATTAAATCGTCCACTTGTACCTGCCACTGATGCGATGAAGAAGGTTAAGGCAACAATACATAATAAATAAGGAATGACGACTAGCAGTGTTTTACCAAATCCACCATAAAAATCAACACCACCGAAGTAAAAGATCGATAAAATTAAAACGACTTGCAAATACCCTATAAGAAAACAATACAGGACATTCGCCAAATAAACTTCCGTCTTTCGTATAGCTGAAATCGTTAATCGATCCCAAATGAAATTTCTTCTTTCCATCACGATATGGGATACACCATTTGCTACTGTATAAATGACCATAAATAAAGTAAATCCGAATAAACTATGCAGTTTTGGATTCCATATAAAATCCTCATCATTGGAAAAGTTTAAATATTGAATTTGAAAACTCGGTTGCTCATTAGCGTTCTGGATGATTTCCTCGACGTTAATAGTTGGATTTTCATCATATGCATCCACTATCGCCTGTTGTTGAGTTAACTCCCCATAAATCGTATTTAATTGATTTTTTAATAAGGCTGAATCTAAATAATTAGGCGAAATGATTAATTCAAATTTTTGTTCCATTAAATGAACTGCTACGTCTGCATTTCCGTCCCTTACCATATCAATTGCTTCTTGTTCATCGTAGAGGGAAAAATCTAGTTCAGGTATTTTTTTTAGCTCCAATAGAAACGTTTCGGTTTGTTCCTTATTTAAATCTGAATAAACAGCAATTGGTATTTTCGATTGTTGACCGAGACCTAAAATATAAGCAAAGGTACAAATAATTATCGTAATAATTATAAACCCTACTGGTTTCCGGAATAACAATAAAAATTTCGTTTTTAAAATGTCTATCATACAATTCCACCTCGTTTCGGGAACAGAACTACCGCTAGCACTGTAAATAAAACAGCTAAAATCGCCAAATGAATGATGTTCGGCATAATTTCCATCAACGTGGCGTTTTGGTAAATTTTCAAATACCCATTTAATGCTGCACCATTCGGGGTCCACATCCCCAGTTCCGCTAACCACGGAGATAAACTACTAATATTAAAGTAACTTCCCCCTACAAGGGCAAAAACAGAGACAAAAGCATTGGAAAATACGTTCGAAGCTTCCCCAGAATTGGTTCGATAGTTAATCGAAGATAACAATGCTGCCAATCCACCTACAACGATGGAAAGAAGTAACGTCATGACGACAAACAATTCCCATTGGGTAAAGGAAATATGAAAAACAAAATGGGCAAAGGTAAATAATAAACCGACTTGCACAATCGCGAGAATAATTGTAGCCGTCATAATACTTAATAAATAAGTAAGAGGATGGATACGGGCCAACAAAACACGATCGAAAATATGAAAATACTTTTCTACAAAAGCCTGACTTGCTAAAGTGCTCGCAATATATAAAATGAACATCACCGTCATACTAAACGTATAATACGTACTCGAAGTAATTTCTGTTTGTGAATCAACAGTCCGCGTATCAGAAGCAATCTCCATTTTAGGCAGTGCATCCATATTCATCGGTACCCCGTTTTGTGCCAACGAAGAAACTAATGAATATTGCTGTTGATAATAATCTAAAATGGACTGAACAATCGTAGAGGTAATTTTCTCACTCTCATTTAAATAGACATTGAAAGTCGGTTTTTCACCTTGTAAGTAAATCGACGATAGAAAGTTGAAAGTAAAATCCTTTGGGACTTCAAGAATAGCAGAATATTCCCCACTTTCTTTTGCATCCTCCAACTTTTCAGGCTGTAATTCAGTTAAATGGATAAATTGCTTCATCTCTTCGTTCCCTTCGATTTGTTGAAGGAGGATCGAAATAGGTAACAATTGCTGTAGGTTTTTCTCCATATCGCTCGTTATATTCATTGACCCCTTTGCTTCATGAAGAAATTGATCTAATTGTTGAATTTCATCATCTTGTTGAACGATGGCTAACTCAACTTTTGATACTTCATTTTCTCCTTCCCATAATGCCCCAAGTGCAAAACTTAAAATCGTTATTAGAACAATCGGCATGAATAGAAGGATTAACATTTCAGATGGACTTCGAAGTAAAATTGTAATTTGCTTTCGAATGAGTGATAAAAACATAAGTATCCTCCTAATTCCTTAATGCCCGACCAGTTAAATGTAAAAAAACATCCTCTAAGCTTGGCTCTTCTACTTGGAAGCTCTTTAAGCGTACCCCACTATTTTTACTAAGAGTCATTAATGTAGGTAAGAAATTTACATCTTTTGCAACGGTAAAGGATATTTCTTTTTCATTTACATTGACATTTGATAACATCGGCTCTTGTAATAAAGCGTGCACGAATTCTTTGGATGGTTGCTCCAATTTAATGAGAATCGTATTTTCGGAGGAAAGAATCGATTTAATTTCATCCTTCGTGCCAGAAGCGATAATCTTCCCTTTATCCATAATGTATATCCGCTTTGCGATATATTCGACTTCTTCCATATAGTGACTCGTGTATATAATCGCCGTATGAAATTCTTCATTTAATCGTTTAACCGTTTCTAATATATGATTTCTTGATTGGGGATCAATTCCGACGGTTGGTTCATCCATAATTAAATATTTCGGTTCATGAAGTAGCGCAACGCCAATATTTAAACGACGTTTCATCCCACCTGAATAATGTTTTACTTTTTTCTTTGATTCGTTTTGAAGACCGATTTGCTCCAAAACAATTTCAATTCGTTCCTCTAATTTTTTCTTCGGCATTTTATGAATGTTTCCGAAAAATTTTAAGTTTTCCCGTGCTGTTAACTCACCATACAGCGCAATTTCTTGCGGAACGACTCCTAAAATTTTTCGCAATGATACTGGATTTTTAATAATGCTCTTTTGATTAAGAAAAACATCCCCTTCAGTTGGCGGTATTAATGTAGATAACATGGTAATAGTCGTGGATTTGCCTGCTCCATTCGGACCTAATAATCCAACAATTTCTCCAGGCTCTATATAAAAATTCACTTGATCAACAGCATTTACTTTTTTAAACTTTTTCGTCAAATTGACAACTTCAATCATCGTTTCCCCATCCTTTCTATCCATACAATACCAATTTTCAACCATACTTATAAGTAGCGGTCGTCATAACTCCATATGACTTCAGTCACTTTTCCAAAAGAAAAAGCGGTCGAAACGATTCGCCGCTTTAAACAATTCCCTTTTTCAATGCATAGATGGCTAGTTGAGTTCGATCACGTAAATCGAGCTCTTGTAATATATGGGTGATATGATTTTTCACCGTACCTATAGATAAAAATAAACGATTAGCGATTTCTTTATTTGTCTTACCTTCTCCTATAAGTTTTACGATTTCTAACTCCCGTTCCGTTAAAGGAATGTTTTGAGTAGGTCCATTGGAAGAAACCGTTTGTTTAAGTAACTTCGGCATTAACTTTGCTGCAACATCTTCTTGTAATACTAACCCACCCTCCATCACACTTTGAATGGAAGAAAGTAATTTTGCTGGTTCGGAAGATTTTAACAAAAAGCCGTTTGCCCCATCCTTTAATGTTTCATAGGCATACTCTTCATCATCAAAAGTTGTTAAAATAATGATTTTCATATGAGGATACTGATCTTTTATTTTTTTCGTTGCTTCAATGCCATTCATTTCGGGCATTCGAATATCCATTAAAACAAGATCTACTTGTTTTTTCCCCACAATTTCTAATGCTTCGAGTCCATTACTCGCTTCCCCAACAATTTCATACTTTTCATCCTGTTCAATAATCATTTTCAAGCCGTTTCGGACAATGGTCTGATCTTCAACTAATAAAATTTTAATTGTCAAACTACTAAACTCCTTCTTCTAACTTTTCTTCATGATTAGAAAATTTTAATGGAAAAGATCCACTTACGATAAATTGTTCATTCGTTCGGACCATCCTTAATTCCCCGCCAATTTCCTTTAATCTTTCTTCCATATTGATTAACCCAAACCCTTTTATAAACGGCAGTTCAGAAATAAACTTATTTTTCACTTCAAATTGGATATGTTGTAAAGAATTGACCTTTAAAATAACTTCTACTTCCTTCGAGCGACTATGTTTCATTGCATTCGTTAAACATTCTTGTAAAACTCTATACAGTACAACACTTTGTTGATTCGAGATCGGTAAGGAAAGAACGCCTTTTTCAAGAGTAAAACGAATATAAATTCGACTTTCCATCTCCAGTTTACGAATTAATTGAATAACCGATTGGATACCTGAGGTTTCAAAGGATTTTAATTGCCGAACTGCAAATCGGGTTTCTTCCAAACTATCCCTTGCAAGTTGTTTTGCTTCTTGTATACTGTCTGTACTACTTTGTATCGACATCATTTCAAGTTGCATTAGTAAAGAAGTCAGCTTGTGGCCTACTGAATCGTGGATATCCCTCGCGATTTTCGTACGCTCTTCCGCTCGAACAAACTGTTCTTGTTCGACAGACATTCTTTTTAACTGTCGATATTGGGAAAGAAGTTGTTCAAAAACTTTTTCCTTATGATCAACTTGCGTCACAAAATAATTAAGAATAATACAACATAATCCGATCATCATCATTAATAACATGTCATATATAGGTAGATAATTTAGTAAAGTGAGCGTTACAATGGCAACAATACAGAAACTAAAGAATAGATATAAGGTTTTATCTTTCAATTGTAAAGTTGCTTCCATCAATATAAAGGCAAAAAGTGGTAATAAATAAGCAAGTGGTATCGATACAAAAGGACATAATACGATGAACAAAAGAATAGCGAGATAATTGTATAACGGTTGTTTCGTTAGCGGTAAAAGAAAATAGAAACAAAGAATACCGCTAATGATAAAAAAAGTATACGTAACGGAACTATTCGTACTGATTGTATGTATAAGCACTGAGCCGATTGTTACTGCGAGACAACCTATGCGAAATATTAATACTTTCATTATGATTCACCTTTTTTTCTGAGATTTCCCCATCTTCTACTTCCATTATATAGTGGGCTTACGCGATTTTATATGTGAAAATTAAAAAGGGGAGCAACGAAGCCCCCTCCCATTCAGTCTCTATATTTGTTTAAAGCACCATGAAAGGCATGGAAATCATCTAGTTTAATCGCAACTCTATCATAAGTTTTTTTAATCCCCATTATTAAAACGGCTTCCTTTGGTTTTTTCAATTTTAGAATAACGTCTGGGTACACTTCCATAAAATCACGCGGAATAAAATCAATCGTATCTTTCGTTAATTTTTGCTGCAATTCTTCTGGATCTGTAATGATTTCCTCAATTTCATCCCATCGAATTTCCATTCGTTTCATTAATCCAAGGGAAATATAAAATTGATTTTCATCTATATAAAGTGGATTTAATCTGATTGCTTGAATATCGGCTACAATCAAAATAACCGAATAAATATTGAGCACAAGTAGTAAAATCGATAACAACATTGATTTATCATGTAACCACCAATGGATGCCTAAAGTTTCGATAACAATGGCATGAATCAGCATAATTTGAAATGCAATATAGCTTGAATTTTTATGGATCGTTAATGTGTTCTTGCTATTTTGTGGTTTATTTCGGTAGCTCGCAAAAGCGAAATAAAACATTAACATTTCGGAACAAATTATTTGTATAATCGGATGTTTTTTTACGTGGGAATCAACGGCTTTCGGAAAGGCGAATAAGATTGGAAGTGTACTTTCTTTTGTTGAGGCAATAATTTTAGGCAAAAACCGAAATAACGTAACAATTAGAAGGAGTTCAATTATTACAAAAGCAATTTCAATGGCAAAACCTAACCAAGTTACAGCAACAAAGGGCTTTAAATAATTCATTGGAATTAAAAATCTTGCGAATATTAGTCCACTTGCCATTAAAAGAATCAATAATTTAATACTCTTTTGTTTTTTCCATACGAAAATCAAGATTGGAGATACAATGACTAAATCAAATAATGATCCTAATACGGCCCCTGAATAATCAAATTGTTCTAATATACTGAATCCAAAATCTGTACGATACAAAGCCATGTTACTTCCAAGGACAAGTAAAAGGAACAACAACCAAACATGCTGTTTCGATTTTTGAACGAACACCATCCCAATCCCTCCTTAACCTTTTGTACATTCCCCTTACTACTAGTATAAAAGAACTTGTTTGTAATAAAATTTACAATTTTAGCAACTTTTAACTTCCATTTCTATTTTAATGAAATGAAAAAAACTTGAACCTACATAAAGTAGATTCAAGTATTTGTTTGATTATCCCCAAACTTCTTCAGCGATTTCTTTAATTAGTGTCAGTTTTTGCCACTGGTTCTCTTCTTCTAAAATATTACCGTCCTCTGTTGAAGAGAAGCCACATTGGGGACTTAAACATAGTTGATCCAATGAAACATATTTTGCCGCTTCTTGAATACGCGCTTTAATTACTTCCTTATCTTCTAGTTCTCCAAATTTAGATGTCACTAATCCTAAAACAATTTTTAAATCTTTACGATGGACATATTTTAAAGGTTCAAAACTACCAGAACGATCATCGTCAAACTCTAAAAATAAGCCATCCACGTTTAAGCCACCAAAAATGACTTCTGCAGCATAATCATATCCACCGCTAGAAAAGAATGTGGATTTATAATTCCCACGGCAAATGTGCATTGTAATCGTCATATCAGCTGGTTTATGTTTCACCGTTTCATTAATGACATATTGCAATGTGTTCATAAACTGTTGTGGATCCTTTCCTTCAGCAACTAATTCAGCTCGTTTTTCTTCTGAGAAAAGACTAGCCCATGAAGTATCATCCAGTTGCAAGTAGCGGCATCCCGCATCATAAAAAGCTTGAATCGCTTTTTGATAGGCTTTAATTGTATCTTCAATAAGATCCTGTTCATCTGCATAAATGTCAACATTCTTATCCGCGCGAGCATGCAACATATTCGGACTTGGAATAGTAAACTTCACGACAGAATTTCCTGCGTTGTCACGAATAAATTTGAAATGATCTAAAAATGGATGTTGGCCAAAATCAATTTTCCCAATGACACGAACCCCTTCTTTACGAGTTTCTAGATTATGAAAATTTAAACCATGTTCTTTTTCGTAATATTCCATTCCTTCAAGACTACCTAAAAAATCAAAATGCCACCAACTACGGCGAAATTCACCATCCGAAATAGCTAACACTCCTATTTCCTTTTGCTTCTGAATGAGACGAATAATTTCTTCATCTTCCACTAATTTTAATTCATGGTATGTAATTTCTTTATTTTGAAATTTGGAACGCGCTTCTTTTAACGCTTTAGGTCTTAAAAAACTACCGACATGATCATGTCGAAATGGTGCTTGAATTTGCGTTACTGTCATTTTTATCTACTCCTTTATAAAAAATTGACTTACTACACGTTAAATCAAAGTAAGTCAATCGTCTTTATTGTAATGTTAATACTATAACATAGAACTACTCATAAATGACGAACAATTCCGAAAATAAAATCATTGATTTATGACAATAATTGCTCATTTTTATATCGAAAAATCCTTTAGCACGCATTTCTCCAAAGACTTTTGTCACTTTTTTTATGCTATCATCACAATTTTTTAATAAAGTTTTTCATCCATTCACTTATGTCCAACGACAACAACATAAAAAGCTAGCATTGTACACAATGCTAGCGCCTTTTTGTATCTAATTAGTCCGTTGATTCCTTAGAAGCAAATTTTGCAACGGTATTAATCCGCTCCAACATAGGCGGATGGGTATATCGGAACAGTTTCACTAAGAGTGGTGGGTTTACTTCACTCAAACCTGCCTTCGCAAGATTTTGGAATGTACTTACGGCTGCCTCAGGATCATCTGTTAGTTCCATTGCATATTCATCTGCCCTCGTTTCTTGATAACGGGAAATATAATTGGAAACCGGATTAGATAGGAATAACAAAATGGAAATTAACAAAAGCATTAGCGGTAATGAATGAATGTCTTTCATATTTTCAATTTTTAATACAGTTCCAAATTTACGTATTAGCCATGGCATGATTTTAGAAATGAGCCATAAGCCAATGAAAATCGAAACAATGTAGGAAGCCATACCGACATATATATGCTTTTCAACATAGTGGCCCATTTCATGTGCCATGATAAATAATATTTCTTCATCTGTTAAACTGTTCAATGTTGTATCCCATAAAACAATTCTCGAATTATCCCCTATCCCCGTCACATAGGCATTTAATGAGTTCGTTTTTTCGGACATGTTAACCTCAAAGACATGTTCGGATGGGATGTCCGCTTTATCAGCAAGGGCTAATATTTTTTCTTCCAACTCTTTATCTTGTAACGGGTAGAAATCATTATAAAGTGGATCAATAACGACCGGTTGAATATACATCATAAAGATGGCAAATGGAATTGTTAAAAGCCATGCGTAAAGCCACCATCTTTTAGCACTTGTTCTTATTAACCAATACAATACTAATACAACGATCAAAGTTGTCCCAAAATTGATCCAAAAATCAAGTACATAATCCCTCATCCAAGATGGAAAAGTTTGTGTGCTAATGCCGTAATCTTTACTTAACCAATATCGATATAAATCGATTGGGTAAAAGACAACTGTCGTAAAAAAGTATAATAAAAACAAATAAGCACCATTTTGAATCACTTTCCACTTTCCAACATCTGCCCATTTTTCAAAAACCTTCGAAAGTCCCATGAACAAAATTAACATATACGTTAGCCATTCAAAAGGAGTAACTACAAAAAAGAGGAAGTTTCGAATTTTCGAATATTCATCACTTAAGTATAGTTCACGTTCGTTCATAAACGTTTGGGGATCTGCAACGGTCCCCTTAATCGCATCTGGTATACCCCCTGAACTAATATGAAATATGTAAAAATACATCGCTAAGGCGTAAACTGCATACAAAATGATTGCTGCAATTCCCCATTTTTTTGCCAAACTTTTCACCTCAATTCTTCTTCTTACTTTAGTGTAAGTAAAATTGGACAAGATAGAACTAATTTTTTAAACTTTTCCATTTATTTTTCCATAAATTACTGAAGTTCCATACAGTATAAAAAAAGAAGTTGTCCTTTTTAGAACAACTTCTCACAATTATTTATTCCGAATGAGTAAAAAAATAAAATACGGAGCTCCAATAAACGCAACGATTAGTCCAGCAGGTATTGTAGCGGATGTCAGAAGTATTCTTCCAATTGTATCCGCGATAACTAACAATGTAGCACCAATTAAAAGAGCAATCGGTAAAAAATATTGATGTCTTGGACCAATCAATTTCTTCGCAATATGGGGAGCCATTAATCCGATAAAGCTAATCGCCCCAGTAACTGCAACAGCCGAACCAGCAAGGGCAACAGCAAGGAATAATAAAAGGATTCGTTCTTTGTTTAAATTTACACCTAATCCAATGGCAGTTGATTCCTTCATCGCTAAAATATTTAAAACATTGACTTTATAAAATAGGAGTGGCAAACAAAGAATAAACCACGGTAACAGTGCCCAAAGATAAGGCCAATCAGTACCCCAAATATTCCCTACAAGCCATTTTGATATAAATTGTACATCAGCTCTTTCAGCTGTAGACATAAGTAGCACCATAAGTCCTGAAAGGGCAGTTGCAAATCCTACACCAACTAGTACAAGTTTGAAAGGTTGAACTCCTTGCCCTTTTTCAAAACTAAATAAATAAATGCAACTTACCGTTAAAAGCGCACCTAAAAAGGCCGCAGCTGGTAACATAAAGACATACTGTTGAAGGTTGGTATTCGCAAATAAATAAAATACAGTTACCCCTACTCCAGCACCCGCATTTACCCCGATTACTCCAGGATCGGCCAAATCATTTCGAGTAACACTTTGGAATATTGTACCAGCTGCTGCTAATGCAAGACCACCTAATGCTAAAATAATAACACGGGGTAATCTAACTGAAAATAAAACAAATTCTTCTTTAAAAGAGCCCTGCCCTAAAATCGTAGGAACAATTCTTGTGATTGATAATGAGGAAGCTCCCATTGAAATACCACATACAATCGCTACTACAAATAAAAGGCAGAAAAGGATAAACCAGATTCGAAATTTCTTTGTATGAGTATTAGCCATTTACCCGTCCTCCTTTTCGTACTAAAACTAAGAAGAACGGTAAACCGATTAGCGCAATAAGTGATACAGTTGGTGTTTCAAATGGTGCGTTAATAACCCGACTAACGAAATCGGCCAATGTCATAAAAGCTCCGCCAACGATGATACTCATCGGGATAATTAATCGGTAATCATGCCCTACAACCGCTCTAACAATATGAGGAATAATTAATCCGACAAAAGCTAAGTTACCGATTAATGCAACAGCCCCTCCCGCTAATATCACAACAACGACCATCATAATTGTCTTGATGAGGATTGTATTCTGTCCTAAACCAACCGCTACCTCTTCATTTAAACTTAAAATCGTTAATTGTCTACTAATGAGAATGGCAAACAGAAGGCCGAAAACAATAAATGGGACAATGATTAATGACGTCCATGTTGTGCCAACTAATCCTCCGGCAGTCCACATCGATACATCTTTTGAAATATCAAATAGTATACCTACTCCATCTGCTATCGCTTGTAAAAAGGCGGTAACGGCAGCTCCGGCTAAAACTAGTTTCATAGGAGAAAGCCCGCCTCTTGTAGACATACCAATACCATACACAATCACCATCCCGATAGCAGCTCCGATGAAACAGGTAAACATAATCATCAAATTAGATGCACCGGGTATAAACGCAAGGGTAATTGCTAGCATCATATTTGCGCCAGACGTTAAGCCTAACAGTCCTGGATCAGCAATCGGGTTTCGCGTCATACCTTGCATAATTGCACCTGCAACGGCAAGGGCGCTACCTACAAAAAAGGCAGCGATTGCTCGAGGAAACCTTATTTCTCTAAGCTCTGAATAATATTGTCCCCCTTCTTTCGCAACCATTGCATTCCATACATCTTGTAAAGTTGTATGAGCGGCACCGTTCGTTATAGCTAAAAAAGCAATAACGAACAAGATACAGACCGCTATAAAAAGTTTAACGAAAAAAGATATTTTATAGGATGATTTCATCACAATACTTCTCTCTTTAATTATTTATTTCCTAGAAAAGATTCTTCAAAGAAGGATAACTGGTAGTCCAATGAAGAGGCATCATTAAAGTAAAATCTTTGACCATCTGCTACAAAAGTGTGGCCATTTTTTACAGCGTCAATTTCGTTGTACCAATCTGAGTCAACAAAGCTCGTATCTTGACCTTCAGAAACTAAACTCATAATAATGTAATCCCCAGCATAATCCCCTAACACTTCTTGGGAAATGGCAAAATAACCTGGTTCTAAAGCAACATCTTTCACCTTTTGTGGCATGTTTAAGCCCATTGCTTGGTATAAAATCTCTGTACCACGGCCCCAATTATCGCCAAATAAATAAAATTGTTTTTCATAGTTTTCTACAACGGTAACAGTAGCATCTTCGCCAATTTTTTCTTTAATTTTTTTACCTACATCAGCAGCGCGTGTTTTAAAATCTTCGACCCAAGCAGTAGCCTCGGCTTCTTTATTTACCGCTTTACCAACTTCAATATGTTGTTGAAGGTAATCATATTCTCCATAAGTAAATAATACTGTTGGTGCAATTTCTTTTAATTTATCTGCATTATTAATATTATCTAAGCCAATAATTAAATCTGGATCTAATTCAATAATTTTTTCTAAATCTTCGTTTGAAACGACCGGAACATCCTTTAGTTGTTCTTTAAAATTAGGGTTATTTGCTGACCATGAATCAACCCCTACAATATTTACACCTAATTTAATCAGATCTCCTGCATAAGAGGATAGCACAACAACACGTTCTGGATTGGCTGGTACTTCAATTGGTCCTTTACTTGATTCATATGTAATTGTATCTGAAGACGTTTCTGTTTGTTTTGTGTCTTCTGATGATTTTTCGGCATTCTTTCCTTCTCCGTTACTGCTACAAGCAGCTAAAGCTAATACTAAAACTGCAATTAATGTTAACATCCATTTTTTCATTTTCTATTCTCCTTTTATTAAATCGTAAGTTAAGCACATTGGTTTGTTTGTACGAGGATCTTTTCCTATTACCGCATCAATGTTAAACACTTCTTTTAAAACTTCTGTTGTTATAACTTCCTCCGGCTCACCTGCGCGAATAAGATGCCCGTGGGAAAGGGCTAGTATATAATCAGAAAATCTTGCGGCTTGATTCAAGTCATGAAGCACCATAACAATTGTTCTACCTTCTTGAACATTCAGCATATGTAACAGTTCGAGTACTTCCAATTGATGAGCCATATCAAGATATGTCGTTGGTTCATCTAAAAAAATAATATCGGTTTCTTGAGCGAGCGCCATTGCAATCCATACCCTTTGGCGTTGACCTCCAGATAAGGCATCTACAGCTTTATGTCGAAAATCCTTTGTCCCTGTTACTTCTAAAGCCCAATCAATCATTTCTTTATCTTTTGCCGATAAATTGCCGAACCCTTTTTGATATGGGAATCTTCCGTAGGACACTAGTTCCTCTACAAGTAAACCTTGAGCACTTTCAGGACTTTGAGGTAAAATAGCAAGTTGAGTTGCTAATTCCTTTGTTTTCATTTTGCGAATGTTTTTGCCGTCTAGAACAACTTGGCCGCTTTCATGATTGATAATTCGTGTAATCGCTTTTAGTAAAGTTGACTTACCACAACCGTTTGCACCTATTATCGTCGTAATTTTCCCATCAGGAATCGCCATACTTATATCATGGACAATCGTTTGTTCGTCATACCCTACACGAATATCCTCCACTTGCAAGCGCACTTTTCCTCACTCCTCTAAATCGTGATATTGATAATCATTTTCAACTACGATATAATCATATTTACAGAACTATCAATTGTCAAACAAAATTTTTATTTTTTTTATATACCCTTCGAATGGAGCGAGAAGTATGAATGAAATTTTCGATGTAACGATCATCGGTGGCGGCCCTGCAGGATTGTATTCAACTTTTTATAGTGGATTGAGAAGTATGAAAACAAAATTAATTGAATCGCAAGCCCAATTAGGTGGAAAAGTTTTACTATATCCAGAAAAAATGATTTGGGATGTTGGGGGTCAACCTCCGATAATGGGAGCCCAATTTGTCAATCAATTAATTGAACAAGCAAAAACGTTTCAACCAACTATATTAACAAACACAAAGGTTGACTTAATTGATAAAAACGATAATAACCTTTTTGTTATTACAACAAATGA
This sequence comes from Ureibacillus galli, assembly GCF_014836845.1. GTDB lineage: Bacteria > Bacillota > Bacilli > Bacillales_A > Planococcaceae > Ureibacillus > Ureibacillus galli. The sequence goes on along the minus strand of NZ_JACSQA010000023.1, from coordinate 31,598 downwards.
TGGGCAAAAACATTACTCTAAATCAATTATTATGGCCAATGGTGGTGGGATTATCCATCCTCAAAAGTTAAACATTGAAGGTGCGGAGAAGTTTGAAATGACCAATTTGCACTACACTGTTCCATCCTTTAAATTATTTCAACATAAGCGTGTATTAATTTCCGGTGGTGGAAATGGTGCCATTGATTGGGCAGTAGAAATGGTAGATATTGCTGATGAAATCATCCTCGTTTATCGAAAAGATCAATTAACTGCCCATGAAGCACAAGTAGACCTTTTAAAGTCAAATCCAAAAGTAACGATATTACTTAATACAACGATAGAGAAGTTAATTGCTAATACAGAAAAGACAGAAGTTAGTCAAGTCGTATTGAAAAAACACGATACAGTGGAAGAATTGCATCAACATATTGATCACATCATCGTAAGTCACGGATACAATCGGGATGCTTCTTTAAATTTTTCCACTGAAACGGCTTTAAAATTAAAAGATGATTATTATTATGAAGGAACTGCAACAGGTAAAACTTCGCAGGAAGGGATTTTTGCTGCAGGAGATATTTTATCCTATGAAGGGAAAGTTCATTTATTAGTCGGAACATTCCAAGATGCTGTCAATGCTGTCAATAGTGCAAAAACCTATATCGATCCGTTAGCCAATCAATTTGAAATGGTATCTTCCCATAACGAAAAGTTTCAAGAAAAAAATCGACAAATCATCCAAGAAATGCTCGTTGAAAATTAATACATTCAAATAAAATAAAGCGGTTGCTCACACATACGAGAGCAACCGCTTTATCAATAAACAAAATTTTTAACATTTAGATTGAAAGAATGACAGGGTCTTTCCCTTTCGTATTCATTAGTTTGATTTGAGAGGGTGTGATTTTTAAAATGGTCATATTCGGATCATCCGGACCACTAAACCATGATTTTAACATTCGGTTCCAAACCTTTTCCCGCATCGATTCATCGGATGAAATCTCGACTTTTCCTTCGATTTCTAAATATTCATCCCCTAACCCTTTCCCATCATATCCAATTAAAATATGTGTAAAGGGATTTTTTGATAATTCATCTACTTTATGGGTATCTTTACTAGTCACCGTATATAAAGTAAAAGAATCATTAAAAAATGTCATATATCGGGAATGCGGTTTGTCTCCTTCAATTGTAGCCATCGTTCCAACCATATTATCATCCAATATTTTTGCTGCAATTTCTTCTGGAGTCTTTGCCATATTGTTATCTCCTTTTAGCATACTTATCATTAGTATACCTACTTTATACTCCGATTATCCTAGATTCTTTCAACGTTTCCCCTTGCCATGTTTCTAAAAACTTTAAGGTTCGTTTCCTACCAATGTCAATTAATGCTTGTTTTGTTTCATGATCTATATCAAATTGTGTGGCACTATAATTCTCCACTGGAATAAATATAATATTCTTTTCATCTTTCCTTGAAATATAACGTTCATCATGGGCATTTTTCATCGTCTTAAAGAGTGCTTCAAATAAATGAAAGCCATTTTCGATTTCTTGTGGTTCCATTGCTTCACTAGGATTACTAAGCTTCAATCCAATTAATGGCCTTTCCTTGTTCCCATTATCAAAAATCCATAGGGGGAAATTGCTTAGGACTCCACCGTCAACAAATATGCATTCCCCTTTGTTATCCTTTAATTTAATTGGTTCAAAGAAAAAGGGGATACCACAACTCATTCGTAACGCCTTTGATACAGGGAAGGTTTTCCAATTAATACCGTAGGAGGCTAAATCATCTGGTATAACAATCATTCGTCCATTTGTTAAATCAGATGTTACTAATTTTAAAGAGCCACGTGGTAAATCATTAAAAGTAATAATGCCTTTAGCGGCTAATTTTTTATAGAACCACTTTTCTAATGCTTTTCCTTTATACAGTCCCATTCGAAAATATAGATTCAGCCATTTTAAAAAAGGAAGAGTACGAGTAAGTTTGGGAGGATCGAGAAGACCTTTTAAATCAAGATCATCTAAAACTTCTTCTATTTCGTTTGCTTGGTAACCCGCAGCAATAAAACAAGCTAAAATTGCACCAGCACTCGTTCCAGCCACCCGTTTGAAGCGATAATTTTGTTCCTCTAAAACTTGTAACGCTCCGACATAAGCAAATCCTTTAATTCCACCACCTGAGAACACCCCATCAATAAGCATAACTCTCCCCCTTTATTCATTCTTTATACATTATAAGAATGGAAAGGAAGATTTAGAACTGTATGAAATCGGGAGTTCCTTTAAAAGGTTACTTTACTCGGTAGATAAAAAAGTATTTGGTATAAAGGTAGTTCCCTTTAAAAACCAAATACTTTTTCCTTTTACTTATTTAATCTTGATGGATTTTGTTTATTATTTCGTTCATTATTCTTTTTATTTTGTTGTTGTTGCTTCTTTGCATGGTCATTCTCTCCAATGACATCAAAATCATCGGGACTTAAATCAAAACCATGCCCATACTCTTCTCGATCTAACGTATTTTTTTTCTTATTTGTCAATCTTCTCACCTCCATCAAGCATAATTTGTGTTTGTTACTCTTTAATTATGCTTAGCAGCTAAAAAAGCATGGAGTGTCATACTCCATGCTAACAAACATTAGTGATGCTCATGATGTTCTGGTTCCGGTTCTACTTCATTCGTTGATTTAGGTAGCAAATCGTACATTGTAGTAAAGGCAAGTAATATTACAACGAATAAAGAAGTAAGCATTACTTTTCTCGGAAATCCTTTAAAGAAATGTTGAACATTGTCTTTATTCCATAATCCTGCTGCTATGATGCAACTAATCAGATATAAAGCTGTGAAAAATAAAATACTAATCATTTCATTATTAGTAGTCATTAAACTTAACATGGTGCCCATCATCGATCCCATAAAAAGCGCACTTAAACATTCTAAAAATATTTTTGTTGCCAGTTGATAAGTCATAATACTTATGAGTAAAAAGCTTACTAATAATGCAATGATTGTTGAATAGACGATATCTGGTATCCAAAGGGCAACAAGAATACCGATTAGTGTGCTTTTTGTCATTGCCACAAACATCGATAGACAACTTGTCAAATGACTTTCTTTAAGTTGTCCTCGAAAAACGGAGCTTAATAATAAAGTAAACAAAACGATGCTGAAAAAACTTACAAAGGCAATCAACTATTCACTCCATTCATACTCCTCTAAAACCTTAACATTTCAATCAACAAAAACCCAAAACAATTCACTTTAATGTATTCCAGTAGAAATTAAAATATACACGTGAAAAATACAACTAAAAAGCCGCTAATTTCTCATTTCGAAATTAGCGGCCATAGTTACTTATTAATTATAAATCGTTATTCAACCTATTTTTATTTCGCTGCTGCGAATTTTTCAGCTACTACATCCCAGTTTACAACATTCCAGAATGCTGAAACATAGTCAGGACGACGGTTTTGGTAGTTTAAGTAGTACGCATGCTCCCAAACGTCTAATCCTAAGATTGGTGTTTTACCTTCCATTACTGGAGAGTCTTGGTTTGGAGTTGAAGTGATTGCTAATTCGCCACCATCAACAACTAACCATGCCCAACCTGAACCAAAACGGCCAGCTGCAGCTTTTGCAAATTCATCTTTGAAAGCATCTAAGCTACCGAATTTCGCATCAATTGCTGATGCCAATTCGCCAGTTGGTGTTGAAGATCCACCAGGAGTTAGGATTTCCCAGAATAATGAGTGGTTTGCATGTCCACCGCCATTATTACGTACGGCTGTTTGTTTGTCAGCTGGAAGTGCATCGATATTTGAGATTAAGTCTAAAAGATCTTTACTAGCAAATTCAGTACCTTCAACTGCTGCGTTTAAGTTTGTTACGTATGTGTTATGGTGTTTAGTATGGTGAATTTCCATCGTTTTTGCATCGATATGTGGTTCTAATGCATCGTATGCGTAAGATAATTTTGGTAATTCAAAAGCCATTGTGAATTTCCTCCCTCAAAATAAGTAATGTTGATTACATTTCTAGGTTATCAAAATTGTGTAAACCATTCAATCATTTAACACTGAAGAATTACACATTTCAGCCTTTAGACGGAAATAATGGATTCTTTTAACTTCCACTTTTCTATAAAATGAAGATTATAAAAATAACAATCATAATTATTTGTATGATCCCCTTTGTCACGACCGAAGTTAAAAAACCGACAAGGGACCCTACTCCAGCTCTCATCGCTTGTTTTATATCCGTTTTTGTTACGAGTAGCTCACCGATTACCGCTCCTAAAAATGGTCCAACTAAAATTCCAACGACTGGAATAATGAAAGGACCTACTAGTAAGCCAATCGTACTTCCCCACATCCCCGCCTTTGTACCACCAAATTTTTTAACGCCTATTAAATTCGAAATGGAATCTGCAGCAAATAGTAGGACAACAAATAATATTTGTATTGCCCAAAATAACCAACCGAAATCTGCAAAAGAGTAAAATAACCCATATACAATAAAGCCTAATAGTATAAATAGTACAGATGGAATAATGGGGTAAATTAAACCGACAAATGCAATAATGAAACAGGCTATAATTAATATCCAAGCAACAATATCCAAAAAAACATCTCCTATCCAATTACTTAACAACTTATACGTTAGAAGAAAGGAAAAGTTTCGCCCTATATTAACGAAACTTTTCATTAAATTTCTAAATGGTTACTTTATCGATTGTTTCAATTCATGGTAAACTCTCATATGGAGGAGAAAATATGGTTAAACACTCACAATTATTCATTGATAGTCTTATACATCCAAAAAAGTTAGCAGCTTATAGATTATTAACCATCGGTAAAACGATTCAATATGTTTTTCTATTAATAGCTGTTCTTTCTATCTTTTCATTTATTCAATTTTTAACAGGCGTTTCTGAAAGTATATATAATATAGAAGGATTAACGGAATATGTAGAAGATATTCAATGGTTACTATATCCTTTCGCTTTTATATTGCAGACAGTGATGACAACGATTCTATTATTTGTAAAAATTAGTATTTATGCCTTCGTTGGTGTTATGTTGCTAAAAATAATGAACCGTCGAGGAGAATATCGTCATATGTGGCGAACTGCTGCTTTCGCTATTACGTGGTCTACCCTATTGACGATTCTATTTTCAATCATTCATCTATCCAATTCATTGTCTACTTTAATAGAAGCAATCATTACGATTTTTATATTAACTTTATCTTCAACAAAATATCCGAAAATACCTAAAAAATAATAGGCATGAATCCCTCGTCTCTTCATATAGTGAGAGAAAGGAGGGATTTTTTTGAGATTTCTAATCTTTACGGTTGTCTTTTTTCTAGTTGCAACTGTTATTAAAATAGATTTAACGGAAGGCACTGTCCCATTAGCCGCATTCGATAAAAAAGAAGAACAAGCTTGTGAAGAACAAATTCATATTAAAAGTATTTCCGTTGTAACAATTGAAGGCGATACAGTTCAAAGTTTACTAGCATCCTACCCTTCGGAAGTTGAAATCTCACTTCCTGAGAAAATGGCACAATTTTATAAACTAAATCCCCATTTACAAAAACAAGCCATTGTTCCTGGAGAACTTATTAAAATACCAATCTATGATAAAATAGAGAATGACTGCAGAAAATAAAAAAGTAGCGTTTCTTCCTTGTCGTACCTTCACTACACTGATAAAATAATGTATGTGTGGTACGAGTGCATTAAGATACGTACCTCTAAAAGGAGAGAATCTTCATGAGTGAACTTATTCACCGTTCAAAAACACGTCCGGTACGTGTAGGTAATTTAACGATTGGTGGTAGTAATGAACTATTCATCCAAAGTATGTGTACAACAAAAACACATGACGTAGAAGCAACTGTTGCTGAAATTTTACGTTTAGAAGAAGCGGGTTGTCAGATCGTTCGTGTCGCAGTACCAGATGAGCGTGCTGCAAATGCGATTGCTGATATAAAAAAACGTATTCATATTCCGTTAGTGGCGGATATTCATTTTAATTATAAGTTAGCTTTAATGGCTATTGAAAATGGGATTGATAAAGTACGTATTAACCCTGGTAACATTGGTCGTCGTGAAAAAGTAGAAGCCGTAGTAAATGCAGCAAAAGCAAAAGGTATTCCAATTCGAATTGGTGTAAATGCTGGTTCATTAGAACGTCATATTCTTGAGAAATACGGATACCCTACTGCCGATGGAATGGTAGAATCTGCCCTACATCATATTAAAATTTTAGAAGACTTAGATTTCCATGATATTATCGTGTCAATGAAAGCTTCTGATGTAAACTTAGCAATTGAAGCTTACGAAAAAGCTGCTCAAGCTTTTGATTATCCACTGCATCTAGGTATTACTGAATCAGGAACTTTATTCGCAGGTACAGTAAAATCTGCTGCTGGACTTGGTGCCATTTTATCAAAAGGCATTGGGAATACTTTACGTATTTCTTTATCTGCCGATCCAGTAGAAGAAGTTAAAGTAGCCCGCGAATTACTAAAATCATTCGGCCTTGCTTCAAATATGGCAACGTTAATCTCTTGTCCAACATGTGGTCGTATTGAAATCGATCTTATTTCGATTGCAAATGAAGTAGAAGAATACATTTCGAAATTAAATGTTCCTATAAAAGTAGCTGTCCTTGGGTGTGCAGTAAATGGTCCTGGTGAAGCCCGTGAAGCTGATATCGGAATTGCTGGTGCCCGTGGAGAAGGATTGCTATTTATGAAAGGTAAAACAGTTCGTAAAGTACCTGAAGAAACAATGGTAGAAGAACTGAAAAAAGAAATTGATAAATTAGCAGCTGAAATGGCTGAAGAACGAGCAAAAAAAGAAGCCGAATCATTAAGCTAGGAGGTTTCTATGACGTTCAAACAAAAACCACGTTTTGGAATTGATATTGATGGTACCGTTACAACGCCTGATACATTGATTCCCCATATTAATAAGCAGTATAAAACGAATATCGTATTAGATGACGTGATTGAATATGATTTTTTAAGTGCATTTCCTCACCCAGTAGACCGAAACGAATTTGCTAAATGGTTTAAGGAAAATGAAGCTTATATGTATTCCGTTAGTGCGATCGCAAAAGATGCCCAAGCTATTTTAACGAATTGGCACAATCAATATGAACTTTATTACATTTCAGCGCGCCATACAGATGTTTACGATATAACTCATAAGTGGTTTATAGAAAACAATGTTCCCTTTCATCATATTGAGTTAATCGGGAGTCACGATAAACTGAAGGTGGCAAAAAAGCATAATGTAGATGTATTTTTTGAGGATAAGCATGATAACGCAGTAATGATTGCTGAAGAATTAAATATACCCGTACTATTATTCGATACACCTTACAATCGAAAACCGGTTCCAACTAATGTTATTAGAATAACAAATTGGACTGAAGCAAATAATTGGATTCAAAAACATTTTTAAAATAAGTTGTCCCAAAAGTTTCGATAAAGAATCTTTTGGGACTTTTATTTTCCTTGAGTTTGTTTAGTTGTCATTTATACTTCCAGTATTCCCCTCTCCCATCGATCAACGAATGTTTCAAAAGAAATACCAAAACGATTATAAATATCATGATAAACAAAATAAATACCTAATCTTTCCAGTATATCATCGTCGATTTTCATTCTACCTTCCCTTCCACTTTATGATTCATTCTACGGCCTGTCTACCTAAAACAAGAAAACTTAAAACTGAAAAGGATACTATCGGACTTAAATTGAAAATTAGAACGAAATATGGACGATTTAAATTCAGCTATTGAAAATATAGAAACTGTTGAAATTATTTTTACTTTCCTTTTTTAATAAGCAAATGTTAGAAAACATATATTAGCTTTTGTAAGACAACATTACTCAAATCAACCCTTTTTCTTCAATGGTGCTCTTTTATAATAAACTGATTGATTTGATTCCATTTTACGCGATATACAGAAAGAATATGATAAAATTATAAATATACAAATTTACGATATATGGAAATTATTATAAAATACTACAAATTATTTTCTATTCCCGTTAATGATAACGGAAAAGAGGAAAAATCCGAATAAATTAGACAATTTAACTTAATAAATATAATTTTTCAAACTATTAAAAAATAATTCTGCCCTAGTACCAATAAATTTGATATACTTTTTTTATACATTTTTCACATCGGGGGAAAGCTCATGTACAATACGATAATGCCTCTTTCAAAGGATGAATTATTACCATTTCTTTGCAGTATTAGTGAGCAGTATCTAACAGGTATAGCAATCATCGATTTAGAAAAGAATGATTTTCCCTTTGTCTATGTTAATAGTGCATTTTCAACATTGACTGGTTATCATCAGGAAGAATTAATCGGTAAAAATATTCGCTCACTTACAGGTAAAAAAACAAATTCGAGAAATGAAAAAAAACTGTTTGATCTCTTTTCTAAAACTGATCCGTTTGATCAAAATATCATCCATTATCATAAAGACGGCACGGCATTCTGGAATCACCTTTCATACCAACCGATTAAAGATTCGGAAGGGACTATTTCTTATGCTATGATTCATTGCAAAGATACTACGGAACAAATGTTAAGTAGAATGCTATCTAAACTGGAACATGAAGTTTATATAGAATTGGAAGAAAACGGTGAGCTTAAGGATATCCTTCAACTAATTACTGAAAAAGTAGAGCGTTTTTATATTCAAGATATTTATTGTGCAATTCATGTACTTCAACAAGAACATCAATTGGATGCTATTGCTAGTGGTACTCTCCCTTTATCGATTATTCAATCCATCCAACATGTCAAAATGAATCAAGGAATGGACTTTAACCAGAATACAATTATTAAAGATTATTTAACGATTCAAAATGCTGAAACAAAAAAACTATTAACGAAATATAATATTTCAACTTGTTGGTCAAAGCCTATTTATAATCATGAGAAAAAGCTACTAGGATATTTTTCTATATACATAAAAAATAATTCAAAATTAAGAGAAATCGATATTGATTTTTTAAATAAACTAACACCTATCATTGCCCTTTCTATGAAATATGTAGAACAAAAGCAAGATTTAAAACGTCTTGCTTATTATGATATAAGTACTGGAATACCTAATTTTAACTATTTCTATACAAGTCTAGTCGATTGGTTACAGGAATCTTATGTAGGTTCTATTTTGTTAATTCAGCCGAGTGAATATTCCAATATCGTTGATTCCTATGGAAGAAAATTTGGAGATGAATTAATTCGACAAATTACTTGCCGTCTAAAATCAATGGAAGGTATAAATAAAGATATTATATACGGGAGATTTTCAAGCTCTTCCTTCATCTTAGGGATAAAACAAACGAATCAACATTTAAATGAAATCATTTCTGACTTATTACAAGTAACTTCGGCTCCCTTTACGATTGCAGGAAGAGAGATATTTATCACACTAAGAATTGGTGTTTCTTATTTCGATGAATCCTTATCAGTCGATGAAAGTATTCGACGCGCTGATATAGCTTTAACAAATGCAAATTATCAAAATGTGGTAGTGTCCTACTTTGAAGCAGAAACGGATGAAAAAATTCAAAGGGAATTAGACATCTTAAATCAATTGCGATATGGCTTAAAAAATGAAGAATTTACAGTTCATTTGCAACCAAAAATTAATTTAGAAACTTCCGAAATAGAAGGTTTCGAAGCTTTAGCAAGATGGTATTCTCCAGTACTAGGCCAAGTTTCGCCAGTGGAATTTATTCGAATTGCAGAACAAAATGGAAAGATTAATGAAGTCGATAATATTATTTTGAAAAAAGTATTACATTTTCAATATGAAAGACTATCAAAAGGGCAAAAAATTGTACCAATCGCTGTTAATATATCACCAGTGCACTTTTATAGTGATACTTTTGTAAATGACTTTATTTCTTTAGTAAATAAATATAATATAAGCCCCAATTTAATTCGGGTAGAAGTAACAGAAAGTGTTGAACTCTTTGATTACAAAAAGGCAAAGGAAATCCTTTTAGAGTTAAAAAAATTAGGTTATGAAAGTGCCATTGATGACTTTGGTGTAGGTTTTTCCTCCTTAAGTTATTTGCAGCAACTTCCTTTTTCTGAAATTAAAATTGATCGAAGTTTTATCAATGATATTAATGATGCTGACATGCATGCAGTTGTCAAAACGATTGTTCAACTTGCTTCCAATTTAAGAATGCATGTCGTGGCAGAAGGTATCGAAACATCCGAGCAGTATGATATATTACAAAAAATGGGCTGTACTACAGGGCAAGGGTTTTATTTCCATAAGCCGATGCCCCTTGAAGAAGCAGAAAAACTACTTTAACTAATGCTTTAAAACAAAAAATCTGCCGAATTTCTAGAATTCAGCAGATTTTTTGTTTTTTCGGATTATGAAATTCCGGTTCTTTTTTAATTTAAAGGGTTATTTAAATCTTGAGCAATAAACTGAACTAAATCACGTAAATTTTCTGGTGTTACACCGTGGCCATCTGGGTATGTTTTATAAGTAACATCCACCCCCTGGCTTTGGAAATATTTTTTACTATTTTCCCCCCACTGAATTGGATATACATAGTCATATTCCCCATGGGAGATAAAGATTTTTGTATCCTCTAGCGACGCTTTATTGTATTCAGTCATCACAAAGTCTGGTAAAAAGCCGCTTAATGCAACCGTTCCGCGTATCATTTTCCCAAGTATAAGTGCTAGTGTTTCTGCAACGACAGCACCTTGGTTAAATCCAACTAAATAAACTTTTTCGATATTCAGCTCATACTCTTCAATTGCCTCTAAAATAAAATTTTGTGTGTAAGCAATCATTTTATCGAAAACTTCTCGGGTTGGTTTCCCCTCTTCTTCAAATGTATAAAAAGCATATCCTGGCGAATGAGTAATTGGTCCTCTTAAACTAAAAATATGGCATTGCTCATTTAATTCCCCTACTAACTGTATTAAATCTTCCTCATTACTCCCTAATCCATGAAATAAAAAAATAGCGGGTTGTCGGTTCTCACCGTTATTCATCATTGGTGCTATATGCTTAAAAGTATATGGCGAATTCATTTTTTTCAAATCCTTTCTGCAAACATCCGTTCATCCAACATTGTATCAAAAATCGAATAAAAATGTTTTATTTTAAAAGCTTATCCAGGGTTGCGCATAAAATTTTTTAAGTTCCTCAATATAAACATACATAGAATCGTTTTATAGGAGGTGGTCGCGATGGCTTTTATTATTTTTATTCATGTTGCTATATTTATCGTACTATTATCTTTCTTATATATTTTAACTAAAAAGCATGTTAAGTTTTCCACTCGGGTATTTGCCGGATTAGGTTTAGGGATCCTTTTTGGTCTTGCCCTGCAAGTTATTTTTGGGGCGACATCGGATGTCATTACTGGAACCGTTGCTTGGTTTAACATTGTAGGTACCGGCTATGTTAAGCTCCTTCAAATGATTGCGATGCCGCTCGTTTTCATCTCGATATTATCCGCCTTTTCTAAATTAAAACTTGGAAGTAATCTTGGAAAAATAGCAGGTCTTATTTTATTATTTTTAATTGGAACAACGGCCATTGCCGCAACAGTTGGTATATTTTCGGCAACTTTATTTGATTTAGATGCGTCCCAATTAGTCCATGGTGAAGAGGAAAAGGAAAGAGGCGCTTCTTTAGAGGAAAAAGTGTCGGAAGTCTCTTCATTACCCGATCAAATCGTTGAATTAATACCAGCCAATCCATTTTTAGATTTAACTGGTGCACGCTCCACTTCCACTATCGCAGTCGTCATTTTTGCCGCTTTTTTAGGATTCTCCTATTTAAGAATCGTACGTAAAGAACGGGAAACCTCCAAAACGATTAAAAGAGCAATTGATGCTATCTATTCTTTAGTAATGGGTGTTGTGACGATTGTTTTACGTTTAACTCCTTACGGGATACTAGCCATCATGGCTAGAACAGTTGCAACAAGTGACTTCGGAGCTATATATAATCTAGGGAAATTTGTTATTGCCTCTTATATTGCATTAGCAACTGTTTTTATCATTCACTTAATCATACTTTTATTATCCGGTTTAAGTCCTATTATTTATATAAAAAAAGCTATGGAAACTTTATTATTCGCCTTTACTTCCAGATCTAGTGCAGGGACATTACCATTAAACTTGAAAACTCAAGTGGAACGTTTTGGTGTACCTGAAGGGATTGCAAACTTCGCTAGCTCCTTTGGATTATCGATCGGACAAAACGGTTGTGCAGGGGTATATCCTGCTATGCTTGCTATGATGATTGCGCCTACTGTAGGCATTAACCCTTTTGATTTTCGATTTATAATTACAGTTATCGTTGTTGTAGCGATAAGTTCATTCGGAGTAGCCGGTGTTGGTGGAGGCGCTACGTTTGCTGCTATTATAGTTCTTTCCGCCCTTGATTTACCCGTTGCCCTTGCTGGCGTTTTAATTTCCGTTGAACCGTTAATTGATATGGGACGTACAGCTTTAAATGTAAGTGGTTCCATGGTCGCTGGGATTACGACTTCAAGAATTACAGGAGAAATAAATAAAGAAGTTTATAATCATCTGAAAATGAAAGAATTAGGTGAATCTTAAAAGACTTCCCTTCAGCGTACTTGAAGGGAAGTTTTTTCGAGGAAAAAACGTTACGTTATTATGATTTTTTCAAAAGGCGTCGATAAGTAATCTTGCAAATACTTTTCATCATTTTCTTTTACCGCAACAATAACAGATGTTGATGGACCGCTTGTTTTATCTAAAGAAAGGGAACAAGTTACCTGTCGTCCTGGAAAAATCCTTTCTAACTCAACTCGCAGTCCCTTGGATCCAACAGGCCAAACTTGTTTTACGATTCCCCTTTTTAATAAATTGTAAATTTCCTTTAGTTTCGCCACATGCTTCTCTTCATCGATTACTTCTTGTCCAACTAACGGTTTTCCAATTACATGCCATTTGTAACTTTCTTTATTAGAAATTAACTGAAATTGGAGCTTTCCAATCATCATTAAACTTAGACCCGATTGTAACGATTGAAAATTGGATTCTGTTGAGCCCTTAATAGGGGGAATGGATTCTTTAATTTCATCAAACGCTCTTTTAATTCCTTTAACGTAATCACTCCAAGCTGAATCACTCGTAAAATTCGCCAAGAATATATGGGACGGATGGGCTCCCGCACACCATTGTTCTAATAATGCGACACGAGTTGTGTAATAAGCCGTCATCTCATTTGTCGCATAGACCGCATCTAGTTGTTTTTCTCCAATACAGCCAGAATTGTCTACCGTTACGACAGTATTTTCGTCAATTTTACTTGCATTTCTCATACATATGTACCCTTCTTCTTGTTAGTACTTTATTTAAAATATGCATTGTAATCCAAGTAATCATCCCATTTAATAATGTTGCGATTATTAGGCTAGGTAATACACCTATAAAAAAGGAAGGTGAAATCAAGAAATAAAAAGGAAGAGCAGATAAAATTCCATTCGCTCCAATCAAGAACACCCACTTCAATATTTTAAAATGATGTCGATGCAAAAGATTAAAAACTAAAACAATGACAAACATTTCTACTGCAATGAGAATATGTAGAGGTCCAAAAGGAAATCCCGATGTAAACGCTGTGGCAAAATGACCAATAGCACCCGCAAATCCCGAATATAATGGGGGTAAAAAAACAACACTAATAAAGGCAGGTGCCGAATCTAAAGCCGCAGTCGTAATAAAACCTGGTACTTTTATAAAACTTCCAATCGCACATAGCGCTCCGATTAACGCTGTTAATACAACAAGAGTTAAAGGATGTTTTTTCCCCATTACCAATCCTCTCCTTTCAATAACTGTGGAATGCCATACCAGATTCGAATCACACTTTCACTTTCAGCAAATAATTTCTGATACAATCTTCCACATGTATCACGTAATTTTCTCTCCTCTTTTTGAAGTGGAACGATTCCCCTCCCCATATCAGTACAAATACAAATGACATTTGTTTCTTTCTCTAATTTCAGTAATTTATCATAGATGTGAGTAGCAATTTGTTCTTCTTCTAATTCAATGTACTGGGGAATAATCTTTTCAAAATTTCCGATGACCACCGCTTCATTTTTCGTATAGGAACGCCCGCTTGGGATTTCCCCTTCAAAGAAATCATAATTGTCCAGGGCACTGCTTTTTAACTTTTCGATGACAAATTTTCTTTTTCCATTATAGGCACCACCGATAACGATTCGCATCTTCTCCCCTCCTCTACATCTTTTATATGAACCCAACTTAATGAGTAAATCGTTCTATGGGAAACAGCAATTTGTTGAAAGCTCTCCATTTTTGGCGAAAATAAAGATAAAATAGCTCGAATCACCCCTCCGTGGACGATAAAAGTATATTGGCCATTTTTTGAAACGATTTGTTGGAAACCTTGAAGAATTCTTTTGTTGAAATCTAAATAATGTTCCCCGTTTGGTGGTGTAACGGACACTGGATCTTCTATCCATTTTTGGTAGATTGGGTTATCTTTTAATTGCTCATAGGTTTTCATTTCAAAGTCGCCAAAATGAATTTCCCTTAAATTTTTATCGGAATAATAATTGGCATTCGGAAAGTAAAGATGAGCCGTCTCTTTACAACGTCTTAAATCACTGCCATACACTTCATTCGCTTGGATTGGGATATTAAAATGTTGCTCTTTCGATATGATAGATTCATCCGTCCAACCAACATACTTCCTTTTCATATTTCCATCTGTTTTTTCATGGCGGATTAAATGGACAATAACACGATTCCCCATAAAATCACCTCCATCGCCTCATAAATCGCACCTAATAGATCACCCGTCATACCACCGAAGTTCTTTATCGTCCAATTACGGTAAATGAAAACAAAAATAATCATAGCTATAAACAATATCAGTCCAACAACATTTAAAAAATAATAAGTCACTACGAAAAATAATACTGTATAGATAATAAGGGCTGTCCAAATTTTTTTATCGTTTACTTGTGATTTAAAATAAACAGCTAACCCTTTTTCTTTTCCATTGGGAGTTGTTAAAAAATATAATAATAGAGCTATTCTACTTAAAAAAGGAATCATTAGGAAAAACAAAAATAAATTGTTTTTATTTTGATCAATCACTTCATATAAAAAACCAACTTTTAAAAGTATTAAAATGAATAAACTAATGACTCCAAAAGCTCCTACACGAGAATCATCTAAAATCGCAAGTCTTCTTTCTTGATCTTGGTAGGAAAAATAGGCATCACTCATATCGATCCAACCGTCTAAATGAAGCCCTCCTGTCATAATGATTCCTGCCACTACAAGGATAATCGCCATGAACAAAGGGGAAAATTGGAAAAATTCATCATTCATCACTTTCAAAAATAAAAGGGAAGCTCCCATTAAACTACCTAATATCGGCATTAAGTAAAACATCGCAGATACTGATTTTTCATTCATTGACAATTGTTTTCGAATAGGAACAGAGGAAAAAAATTGAAAAGATAATAGTAATCCAATAAAGTTATTTTTCATAGTCAGCCTCCCCCTATTTCCAACGTTTACTTAAACTATAGTCCATTTCGTACGCTTCGTCACAATTTGCAACCATCCATTGGTGTAACTCTCCTAAAAGGGAGCGGTATCGATTCACTTCAGAAAATTTAGATGGAGGTTCATCCATTAATTCATTTGATACAAGTAATAGAAAACAATCCTTTTCTTCTTTCCACTTAAATAACTGGTTTTTTAATGTTTGTATAAATCGATTTATTTCATTTTCTCGAATCTCTTCATTGAATGACTCCGTTTTATACAGAACGTTATTCAACCAAGTAGTCAGACAGTCCCATAAAACGACAGGGCTCTCTTCAAATAAATCGTCTTTAAATATTAGTTCATCTTCAATTTCAATTGTCTCCCATTTAACGGATGAGTTTAACCGATCCTGTTGATGTCGTGTTATCCGTTCCGCCATTTCCTCATCAATCGCAACCCCAGAGGCGATGTATATAAGACGCTTCTTGCCATATGTAAGAAAAAGTTGTTTTGCATATTTTTCTGCAAAAGCACTTTTCCCGCTACGAACCCCACCCGTAATAAAAATAATTTTTCCCATAAATCGCTCCTTAATATAATTAACAAAACTAATAAGTTCTCTTTCCCTTAATAACCATAACAAATAAAATAAAAAAAATCTGCTATCTTTCTACGGCAAAACGTCGTAGTCATCAAGCAGATTTATTTTATTAAATTAATATTATTTAAATAATTCTGGGTAAATTGTTGAAGCAATCATTTCTACCGCTTCACCGATACGAGGTCCTGGACGATCCATAATATCTGCATTTAATAAATACACTTCTTTATTTTGAACTGCTGAAATTGTGGACCATCCTTTTCTAGCTAAAATTTCACCTTTTGGATCTTCGATATAGTTTACAGTCGAAACGATTGCTTCTGGATTTCTTGTAATTAAATCCTCTTCCGTCACTGCAAACCATCCTTGTTGATCAGCATAAATATTTTCTACACCAGCTGCTTCAATCATTTCTTGTTGGAATGTACCAGAACCGATAGACCAAATGTCTGGAGCTGGGGAAATTTCAAAATAAACTTTTTTCTTTTGTTCGATTGATTTTGTTTTTTCTTGAACAGCTGCAATTTGAGATTGAATATCTTCTACAACTTGTTTTCCTTCTTCTTCAACACCCATTACATCAGCCATCTGTTCGATATCACCATATACATCGTTAATGGAAGTTGCTGACTGAATAACAAATACTTTAAGCCCTGCGCTTTCCAATTGGTCAATTTGTGCTTCTTCTCCAGTTGTATAAGCAAATACAACATCTGGATTTAATTCAATAATACGTTCCGTATTTACAGTCATTGAATCTGTTACACGTTCAATTTTTAAAGCTTCTTCCGGATATGTATCATATTCCGATGCTCCAATAATTTGGTCACCTACACCAAGTTCAAATAAAATTTCTGTATTACTTGGTTGTAGAGAAACAATTTTTTCTGGTACTTCTTCGAAAGTTACTTCTTGTCCACGGTCATCTACTACTGTATAAGGACCACTTTCTTCTGTACCGCTTGCTTCAGAATCTGTTTTATTATTTGTTGATTTTTCGTCACCATCAGAACAACCAACTAATAACAATGAGATGGCAAGTGGTGCCATCCACTTCTTGTTGAAAAATTTCATCGTCACACTTCCTCTTTTTTTCTTTTTTTATTAGGATAGGCTTTACTTATAAATGGGACTTCTTCTATACCATGCATTTTATTTGTATAAACAGCCATGACAAAAAATACATTGGCTAGTAGCCCTAAATAATCAAATAGTATTTCCGGTACTTCCCTCTCCTCACTTACTTTATGAAGAGCCCGGTAAGATTTTTTCGCTTCGCTACGACAAATATGTAAAAATGTTGCAGCTAGACAACCTTGGGGCAATAAAAATTGCTTTATTTCTTCCCCGACTTGTTCGACATAAAAATCATATCGACTACTTAACCAGCTTAAGTCTTCTTCTGTTACCGATAACTTCCCACGAACAGATCCGTTTACGTGATAGGCCACCGGATGGATTTTGTGCAAATCATCTAAAACAACTCGGCAATTCTCCTCTTCTTGCAACAAAGGCAATACTACTCCTATTTTTGTTGTAAGCGAATCAGTTCGAATTTCGAAGTCAACTAGACAACTTTTCTCCCTCATAAATGGATAGCAGCTGTAACGGATATCTTTTCGAATATGAACACCCCTTTCTTAGTGATAACATCCCTTCGGATAGGAAAGCATGGCAATAAAAAAAGCCAACCGAGAACGGATGGCATAAGTTACAAGATTGAACAAAAAATTATAAAATAATGCCGCACATTCTCTTTAGTTCCGAAGAGGTTTGTTACGATCAGAAAAAGATAGGTCTCCTGGCTCGTGTTTCTCGTTTTAAGAGCCTTCCCATCGTATAAGACAGTGGCATATTCTTGAAACAAACACATACAGTTGCGGACACAGCTTCGGCTTCCCACCGAATTCCCTATTAAGCATATATCGCATCTTTTTCCTGCAAACGTTATTCACTTAATTGCAATGTATCATATTTTCCCAAATAATTGAACAGTTATTTTTCAAACCATGTTAAACGGTTTCATGAACACAATTTTGGCATTTGCCGTAGATTTCAAATTTATGGGATTCGATTGCACAATCCGGTAATTTTTCTTGTATCATTTCCATCGGACAAACAGAAATTTCCTTCACTTTTCCGCATTCCATACAAATGAAATGATGATGATGGTGTTCCGATTCACAGTGCATTCGGAAATTTCTTTCACCATTTAACTCAGTTTCTTCTAATATACCAAGATCCACAAAAGTAGATAAATTACGGTAAATCGTATCAAAACTCATTCCGGGGAAATCCTTTTTTAATACTGTAAGGAGATCTCGCGCAGTTAAATACTTATCCGTATCCTCAAACATATTCAAAATTAGCTCACGTTTATCAGTTTTTTTATAACCGTTATCTTTTAAAATTTCCCATGCTCTCGTAATATTCATTTAACTGCTCCCCTTCCGTGCTTTAAATGTAGAGTAATCTTTTTTGTTATTATAACAATTAATAAGATAAATATAGAAGTAACAACAATGGTTCCTCCAGGTGCTAGATTTAAATAAAAAGCACTCACTAATCCGATAATGACAGCAGCTTCCCCAAAAAGAATGGCATAAATAATTGTTTGTTTAAATCCCCGCGCAATTCGCATACTTGCCGCAACAGGTAGCGTTATCAATGAAGAAACTAATAATATACCAACAATTCGCATACTCGCTGCAATCACTAATGCTACAACAATCATAAACAAAAAGTGAATCCATTTTGCTGGTAGCCCACTCGCATTGGCATATTCTTCATCGAAAGCTAAGACGAACATTTCTTTGAAAAAAGCAAAGATAAATAAAAAAACAACGATTGCAATACCGATCACAACCCATAAATCTTGTCTCGATACGGCAGAAACGGAACCGAATAAATAACTCATTAAATCCGTATTAAATCCACTTGCTAATGAAATAAAGATGGCACTAAGACCAATCCCCCCTGACATAATAATCGGGATGGCAAGCTCTTCATAATGTTTATAAAGTCTACGCAAACGTTCAATTAAAATGGATCCACTAACCGATGCAATAATCCCGAAATAAATTGGATTTAATAATGCAAAGGCTGTAAAGGTTTGACTTAAATATAAGCTTCCTGCAATTCCCGCCAACGTCACATGGGACAATGCATCTGCAATTAGGGACATTCTTCTAACAACAATAAAAACACCTAATAATGGTGCAATCACTCCAATAATTAGCCCTGAGAAAAAGGCATTTTGTAAAAATTCATAGTTTAAAATCGCTTCAATCATTTGCCTTCTCCTCTTTAATGAATCTTTCGAACCGCATGCCCATACCAATTATCCAATTGATCTTGTGAAATCGTATCAAAATCTTCTTTATATCCGTGGAAATGGATTGTTTGATTTACACAAGCTACATGGCTAATCCGATTGGAAACGGTATCAACATCGTGGGTAACTAAAATAATTGTTTTATTTTGTTCCTCGTTTAATGTTGCTAACATATCATAAAATGATTGAACATTTTCATGATCAATTCCGACAGTCGGTTCATCTAATATTAAAATTTTCGGATTTGAAATCAATGCCCTAGCAATAAATACTCGTTGTTGTTGACCGCCAGAAAGTTGACCGATATTACGGGAGCGGAACTCTTCCATTCCAACGGATTTTAATGCTTCCAGCACTTTTAAATCAACATCCTTTGGCATTCGTTTTAATAACCCTACTTTTTTTGTTAATCCACTTTTCACAACTTCTTCTACTGTTGCTGGGAAGCCTGAGTTAAATGCATTGGATTTTTGAGAAACATAGCCAATCCATTCCTTATGACGGAAGGAATCGATGGATTGCCCAAACAATTGAACCTCACCTGACATTGGTTTCAATAAACCTAGCAATAATTTTAATAGAGTGGATTTACCTGAACCGTTCGGACCCAGTATCGCAAGAAATGCTCCTTCATCCACTTTAAACGATATGTTTTTTAATACTTGTGTATATTCATATTGAAAGGACACGTTTTTCATTTCAATTAATGTTTGGCTCATTTTTTCTCTTCTTTCTAATTCATAATCATTACGATTTACAATTTGTTAGTATAGTCTATTCATTCCTAAATGTAAAGGGACCAACCTTAAAAAGAACTGAAAATCATCCCTTTATTGACTTCATCAATACTAGAAAGGATGTCACGTTTGAAACAAGTTGAATTTATTGAACAGTTTTTAACGAAATCGGATAAGGAAATTGTAAAATTCGCTAGACAATACGATGTTGATTTAACGTTGGAAGAAGTACAACGTTTAAGACCTCTTTCGCAAAAAGCTTCCGTTACATGGCTTATTACAGGTATTCCCAATTCCTTTTTAAAGGAAGTTGAAAGTATTATTGGTAAGAAAAAGTTAAAAAAACTTCTAAAATATCTTGAAAACTATTAAAGAAGAGAGGTTTCCAAAAAGGGAACCTCTCTTAATATTCTGTGATGATTTTTTTTACGACTTCATCAATTGCAGTAAGCTTTATTGACGTTTGATTTTGAGTCATAATGGCAAAAGCATATTTTGTTCCACTATTGGCTTCTACATATCCAGCTAACGTATAGACACCCGTAATATGGCCGGTTTTAGCAATGACTCGATTTTCATAAATACGTTCATTAAATCGATTCTTTAAGGACCCTCCGATCATTCGATCAGTTTGTCCACCAATTGGTAAACTATTATAAAAAACGTTAAACTGGGGTTCCATTTGAATATTCGTCAACAAATGGGTTAATTCGTTAGCAGTTACCCGATTCGCATGGGACATGCCTGAACCGTCTTCTAAAGTCCATTGTTCCATATTGAGTCCTAATAATGCACCATATTGTTGTAGCGCATTGAGTCCCTCAACAAGATGCCCCTCCCCATTTACTTCTCTCCCCATTGTTTTCACTAAAATATCAGCAATACTATTATTACTTAATTTTAAAAAGGGCACCATTAATGATTTTAATGGCAAAGAGTGTTTAACAAAAATCGTTTGTGCATCCTTTGGAACTTTATTGCGCTTTATTTCGGTTTTGTCCGAAAAGATAATACCGGATTCCTCTAACGTTGTTTTGAAAACTTGCAATGTATTAATAGTCGGATCATAAAAAGTGACCCAATCTTTAATAGTTGTATTCACCGGAATATTACCGCTAATGACAATTTTATTTGTTCCATATTGCCGTTCAATTTCAATCGTATTCCTTTGATTTTGTTGAACCGTTACCGCTTCGTTTTGAATAACCATTCCACTAACCTTTGGATCAGCTACAACGTTTGGAGAACTTCCGACTTTCGTCGGGGTAACATGAACAATCATCGTACCTGCATCGTAATCATTATCTGGTGACAGTGTGATGGCACTCGTTCTCGCGGCAAAGTAATAGCTTTCATCTTCCTTCGAAATACCCGGAGTTAACTGTTCACCAACAAATAATGAATCATCACCATAAAGATTTCCATTAATTTGTTCAATTCCGTGATGTTTTAATATACTAGCAAAGGTAATAAAATCTTTCTTTTGTAGTGTAGGATCACCCTCCCCTTTCATATAAACATCTCCATTGAACACATTTCCTTCAAGTTCACCATGTATGGAAAACTTCGTGCGAAATCGATAGTCAGAACCAAGCATGTTGAGGGCTGCAGCTGCTGTTAGCAATTTTAATGTAGAGGCTGGTTTCATCGCTACATCTCCATTGTTGTTATAAAGTAATTCGCCATTATTTAAAGCCCTTAATGAAACACTTATATTTTCATTCCCTAATTGGTTCTGTACCGTATTGTCTAAACTATATGCTTTTACAAATTGAACATGATTTAAAAGTAAGAAACACATCATAATTGAAATTAATAATTTCTTTTTCATTCATTCCTCCCATTTAGCTACAATAGAATTTTAACTTTTATTAGTTTATTCATTTACCCCACCTTCTAAGCTAAAGAATAAAAAAAGTAGATAACTTTCTATAAAAAGTCATCTACTTTAAAATTAAATTTGTAATGCTTCTATTTCTTCTGGTTTATAATTGCCCGATCTTAACATTGCGATCTCAAATAAATATGGAGCCTTTTTATTTTTAGAATCTGTTCCTACCCAAGGTGTTTCTAATATTTTTGGAATATCTTTGAATTTTTCATGGTGAACGATACGATGAAGGGCTTCAAAGCCAATATGTCCAAAACCGATATTTTCATGACGGTCTTTTGCCGCTCCACATACATTTTTACTGTCATTTACATGGACAACTTTTATTCGATCAATTCCAATTAATCGATCAAATTGTTCTAAAACACCATCAAAGTTGTTTATGATATCATAGCCGGCATCATGAGTATGACATGTATCAAAACATACAGATAGACGATCGTTATTTTTTACTCCATCAAAAATTTGAGCTAATTCTTCAAACGTTCTACCGATTTCCGAACCTTTGCCTGCCATCGTTTCTAATGCAATTTGCACAGGATAATCCGTTGCTAATACTTCATTTAACCCTTCAATAATTTTAGCAATACCCGCTTCAACACCGGCTCCCACATGGGCACCTGGGTGTAATACGATTTGAGTAGCACCAATTGCAGCAGTACGCTCAATTTCCTTTTGCAAAAAATCGACTCCTAATGCAAAAGTTTCAGGTTTTGTTGTATTCGCAATATTGATAATATATGGTGCATGAACGACAATATTGGAAAGACCATTTTCTTTCATATGTGCTAGTCCTGCTTCTATATTTAATTCTTCAATTGGTTTACGTCGAGTGTTTTGAGGCGCCCCAGTATAAATCATAAAGGTTGATGCACCATAAGATGCCGCTTCTTTACTTGAAGCTAAAAGCATCTCTTTCCCACTCATTGAAACGTGCGAACCTATCAACATTCTCAAATTCCTCCTATTACTTCATGCGATTGCGCTTTTTACGCTCTTTCTTTTTAATTTTCTCCATTTCCCAACGCATATTCCGTTTATAGCCAGGTTTAACTTTTTTCGGTTTGCGAACACGAGCTTTTGCTATAACGTCTATTTCGTTCTCATGCTTCACACGATTTTTTCGAGCATGGCGTTCTTTTAATTCAATCCATTCCCCATTTTTCACATCTTTTTGAACGAATGGGATACCCATTTTTTCAACTCGTACTATTGCATCTTCATCTTCAGGTTCAAATAACGTAATAGCAGTACCTTTATTACCTGCCCGTGCTGTTCGACCAACTCGGTGAATAAAGAATTCAAGATCTTCTGGAATTTCGTAGTTGATGACATGGGAGATTCCTTGGATATCAATACCCCGCGCTGCTAAATCAGTCGCTACAATATATTGAAATTCTAAATCACGAATTTGTTTCATCATTTTTTTACGATCCCGTGGACTTAAATCGCCATGAATTTGACCAGCACGAATCCCTTGTTCTGCTAAATAGCCAGCAACAGATTCAGCATTTTTTCTCGTATTACAAAAAATCACAGCTAAAAACGGATTAATCGCTTCAATTACTTCCATTAAACGGCGGTTTTTTGATTTTGAGCGAACTGGTACGAGAATAAAATCAATTCCTTCTGCTGCAGGTTTTTTATCATTCATTTGAATATGAACTGGTGATTCCATATATTTCTTTAAGAATGGCTGTAATTTAGCTGGAATCGTTGCTGAAAATACGAACATTTCTAGATTTTCAGGCATATGAGTTGCAAATCCATCAATATCTTCAATGAATCCCATATCAAAGGCAAGGTCGGCTTCGTCCACTACTAATATTGGCGCAGTATGAACTAGTAACGCACCTTCCTTTACTAAATCACGAATTCTTCCTGGTGTACCGACAACAATATGAGGCTGGGTTTTTAACTTATCAATTGTACGTTGTTTATCTGTACCACCAATAATTAATTTTGCTTGAATATCCGTTTCTTCAATTAACTGATTCAATGCATCAAAAATTTGTTGGGCAAGTTCCCTCGTTGGTGAAGTGATAACCGCTTGCACCTCTTGTTTTTCTTCATTTATTCGTTGCACAATCGGCAATAGGAAACTGTGGGTTTTACCTGTTCCCGTATGAGCTTGTCCAATTGCACTTTTCCCTTTCAAAATAAGAGGTATCATCTCTTTTTGAATAGGAGTTGGTTCTTCAAAGCCAAGTTTTGCAATTGCTTCTCTTAAAAATGGCTTAAAATCATAATCTGAGTACTTCGACATTTTTCGTACCTCCTAACATGTTTCATATTGTACCATTTTGGAAATGTAAAGCACAACAAAACAACTGTTAATCCCAACAATATCAAGGCTTTTTGAATATTTAATATATTCATAGCCCACGAATCTTTTAAAAAATAAAAAAAACCAGGATATTCATCCTGATTTTTTAAAGAATTGTTATTAGTAAGGCATTATTTTGTCGACTGGTTTTGGTTCTTTAATTTTCGGTAAAATTTTATTTAACGTAACGGTTCTTTTTATTTCATGGGTTGAAGGATCTTTAGGATCATATTTCTCCAAGAAAGTAATCACTTCTTTTACGATCGGAGTTGGCGTTGATGCACCAGCTGTAACTGCCACAGTTTCAATCCCCTCTAACCACTCAAGCTTTAGTTCTGATAAATCTGCAATTCGATAGGATGGCGTATTGGCGATTTCTTCAGAAACTTGCGTTAAACGATTCGAGTTATTAGATTTTGGATCTCCTACTACGATTAACAAATCCGCTGCACCTGCTTGCTCAGCAACTGCTTCTTGACGAACTTGAGTAGCTAGACAAATTTCCTCATGCACTTGTATGTGGGGATATTTTTGTTTTAAATAATCCATCGCTGCTTTTACGTCCCATTGACTCATTGTCGTTTGATTTGTCACAAGCAGTTTATCGTTATCTAATTGTAAACGATCGATATCTTCAGTCGTTTGAACTAAATGAACATGGTCTGGAGCTACCCCAATAGCCCCTTCTGGTTCAGGATGTCCTTTTTTCCCGATATAAATAATATCGTAACCTTCAGCTGATTTTTCACGAATTAAATCGTGGGTTACTGTTACGTCAGGACAAGTTGCATCAATCGAAACTAACCCTTTTTTTCTAGCAATCTCACGAATTTCTGGAGAAACACCATGGGCCGTAAAGATGACCGTACCCGTTTCAACTTGTTCGATAATTTCTTTTCGGTTTTCCCCATCTAATGTGATAATACCTTCTTCTTTAAATGCATCTGTAACGTGTTTATTGTGCACAATCATTCCTAATATATAAATAGGTCTCGGTAATGTTTTATCTAATGAGGCATTACGGGCAATAACCATCGCATCAACAACCCCGTAACAGTAGCCTCTTGGATTTATTTTAATGACTTGCATTGTGTCACTCCTTTTGTTGGTACATAGTTTTATTATAACGGAGCAACACGTTTAATACAAAACTTCCAACTAATCTTTTCTATTTTTAAGTATTAAAAATCATATGGCGGTTGATAAATGAGAGGTTTCGATGGTCGCGTTGTAAGTTTTTCAGGACTTCCTTTTTTAGAACGGGATGACGTTGAGATAGAATCAAAGGAATCCCTTCTACTACTTTGTTTTCCTTTTTTATCTTGCTTCTGCTCGGTCTCATTGGAACTCGGCATACTTTGGAAACCTTTATATAATTTCCATAAAGCGGGCAAATTTCGAATCATTGGTGTCGCTTGTTGAATTAATGGTTGAAAAGACTGGGCAGTAGCCAAAAATTTATTTGCTGTATCCATAAACGATTCTAATTTCGGTGTAGACGTTTGCGGAGCAATACCTGGGATAGATCCCGGTCCAAGTCCGGGGCCAGGCATCGGCCCAGATTGCGGCATCATTCCCGGTTGGAAACCCGGAGGTATTTGCTGACCAAAGTTTGGCATTGGCCCACGTCCAGGGCCAGGCATCGGTCCAGGTCCAGGGAATTGATTAAAGGGACGACCTTGTGGCACTTGTGGATAGAAACTTTGAGGACGCATTGTAATCTCCTTTCTAGCATCTTTTGACGTTAATTGTTCTAAAGGTATCATATGCAAATAGGCTTTTAAATGTACAATTTCAATAGATTAAACAAAAGAAAAAGTGTATTTCGCACTTTTAACGAAATACACTTCTAAGTAAGTAATTTTAAATAAAATAATGATTAATCGGTCTACCTACTCCACCGTAGTGAACATCTACTTTAATGAAATTTTGTTTCTCAAGAAAATCTAAATATCTTCTAGCAGTAACACGGGCAACCCCAATGCCTGAAGCTACTTCGTCCGCTGAGACGCCCTCTTTGGAATCCTTAACGTATTTGATTACTTTGTTTAAAGTAGAACGGTTAAACCCTTTTGGAAGCTCTGATAAAATTGAAATTTCATTTTCAACAGACTCTTCCATTTCCCGATAAGGACGAATCATCTCATCTAATTCTTTTTGGGTTAAATCTTGTACTTCTTCGGACTTTGCTTTGAATTTAAAGTAATTTAAAAGCGTCTGTTGTATTCGTTCAAAGGTAAAAGGCTTCATTATATAATCATATACACCTAAGTGTAAAATTTGTTGTATAGTTTGCATATCATTTGCCGCGGTTACCGTAATAACATCTACTGGTATATTAGCACTTCGAATTTTACGTAATGTGATAAGCCCATCTTGTTCAGGCATAAAAATATCCATTATAACTAAATCGGGTTTTAATTGTTCAATTTTTTTATAGCCTTCAACACCATTATTGCACATCTCAACCACTTTAAAGCCTTCTACTCGTTCAATAAATTGTCGATTAACTTCTCTGACCATCGGATCGTCTTCTACGAGTAAAACTTTTATTAAGTTCAAACATGATTCCCCCTAAACTAGCCCATTTTCTATTTTTCCGCGTTGTTCCCCACTTATCAATTTTACATTTATTAGGTGAAAAACATGTTCTTTTATTATTATCACCTAGTTATCTCTTGTCAAATTGAACTATTATTACGCTAATTTAAATTCCCTATTCTATTTCAAATGTAATTACAAAAGTTGTTCCCTTTCTTGGTTCGCTTGTTACATCAATTGTACCATTGCCTTTATCCACAATTTCCTTCACTAAATATAAACCAATTCCACGATTCTCTTTATCCTTCGTGGAAAATCCACTTTCAAAAATGCGATCTTTAACTTCTTCTGTCATACCAATCCCATTATCGCTTACTAAAATCGCAAGCATGCCATCATGGTCATCAATCGAAATATGAATCTCTTTATTTTCTTTTTCTATAGCCACTAACGAATCAAAAGCATTTTCAATTAAATTTCCAAATAATACGACAAAATCATGATGATCTAATTTCTCTGGAAATTGAGTAAACTTACTTTCCTTATCAATATTAACTGTAATCCCGAGTTCCCTACCTCGACTAATTTTACTTAATAATAATCCTGAAATATTTTCATTATAAATTCGTTCATTTAAAAATTTCGTTACATTATCGTGTTCATCCTTTACTTGGGACAAATAAGCTAACGCTTGTTGATAGTGTCCTAGGTGAAGTAACCCAGCAATTGTATGTAGTTTATTTTTATACTCATGGGTTTGGACACGTAATGCCTGTACAAAGGCTTTAACACCTGTTAGTTCTTCCGCAAGCTGTTTGAAAGCTGTTAAATCTTTAAATACAGCTACCGCTCCAACTGTTTCTTCATTTACAAGAATCGGAATCCGATTGCTGATTATACTATGTTCATTCACATAAATTTCTTGATCATAAACCGGCTTCCCTGAAAAAACGATTTCAGGTAATCGTGTATCTGGTAACACATCATATATATTTTGGCCTAAATATTGGAAAGGGTCTCCTTCCACTCCTAATATTTCACATGCCTTCTTATTAAATATTGTAATATTTAACTCTTTATCAACAGCAATGATACCTTCATGCATCGCATTGAATGTTTCGGTTCTTTCTACATACATTTTTGATATTTCATGAGGCTCCAAACCAAACATTTGCTTCTTAATATGACGTCCAAGGGTATGGGCTCCCCAAACACTAAATAAAATTGATAAAGATAATGTCACAATAAATTCCGATTGATAATCAGCGACGATTTGAAGATAAGATGGAAGTAAATAACCGACTAACACAACTCCAATTTGAATATTCAGTTCATTCATAATGGGTACAAAGGCGCGGATCATCGTTCCTTCTTCTCCATTTGCCTTTGATAAATAATAGTGTTCTGCAAAGGCAGGATCCATATCGGTCGATTGACTAACTTGTCCTATTTCCTCTTTAGAAGGATGGGAATACTTAATCCGATTCATGTCCATCACAACAATGTAATCCGCTTTGTTGATATAACGTATTTCACCAATGATTTCATTTATCTTTTTTGATGATTGTTCAAAATCTTCACTTTGTAATAATGTTTTAATTTCTGGTAAGTTCGCTACCGTTCGACTTACAAGCATTGCCTCTTGACCGATATCTTCTTCTTTTTCTTGAAATAAACTTCCAATAACAAAAGTACCTGCTATTAAAAAGGAGAAGGCTATAATGAAAAACGTCAAAAACATAATTTTTTTATTCATCGATAATTTCCGTTTTTTCATCCATTAACCTCCTATAATTTTCGCTGTCCTATTCGCATCCAATAAGTTTATAATGATTTTATATTTATTTTACAATAATCGTGGTGAAGAGAATGAAATACTTTCTAACTGGATCTTTAATTACCATCATTATATTAATCGTACTATTTGGGTATCGTCAAAATATTTTTTCGCCGACAGCATTACCCTATGATGATGAACAAGAGGGTTTAAAGGATCAAATAACGATTCATTTTAGTCATGTTGTGGCAGAAAATACACCTAAAGGAATAGCAGCAGAAAAATTTGCCCAACTTGTCGAGGAAAAAAGTGATGGACATCTCCTCGTTCAAGTTTATCCAAACAGTATGTTATATAGTGATGACAATGAACTGGACGCACTTTTAAAAAATGATGTACAAATGATTGCTCCAACCATTTCGAAAATGACGGATATGTTACCAAATTGGCAAGTTCTAGATTTACCTTTCCTTATTGAGAATAATGAGCAATTAAAAGATGTTTTAAACGGAAACGTCAGTCAATCTCTACTACAGGAGCTTGAAACCGTTCATATTAAAGGCTTAACGTTTTGGAGCAATGGTTTTAAACAAATTGCTTCGACATCACCGATTTTAGAAGTTGAACAATTTAATGGAAAACGGATTCGTATGATGCCAAGTAACATATTAAGAAAGCAATTTCATCTTCTTCAAGCAGAGCCTATTGCTACACCTTTTGGCAATGTTTATCGTGACTTGCAAAATCATTTAGTAGATGCCCAAGAAAATACGATTTCTAATATTTATTCTAAGCAATTCCATACAATGGAAAACCATATTACCCTCTCCAATCATGGAATTCTAGCTTATGCCGTTCTGATGAATGAACAATTTTGGAATGAGTTAGATGAAAAATATCAACAAATTATTATTGAATCTCTTGAAGAAATGCAAAATTGGCAGTTTGAACAAGCTCAAAAATTTAATGAACAAAATTTACAGGATCTCCAATCGGATCCGAACGTTACTATCTATGAATTAGATGAAGCAAACAAACAACAATGGAAAGAAAAACTCCACCCAATATATGAACACTATAAAAATACGATTAATGATCAATATTTAGATGATTTATTAGATGAACTAAATCACTCTTTCCCATAATTTCAATGAACAAAATGAACAAAATGGAACTACCTTTTACAAAAAGGTAGTTTTTTTATTCACTCCACCATTGTACTATAACAAAATGAAAGTAATTTGAATCAGTAGTATAACAGTGAATTAATTGATTTATAGGCATTTGTGATAGTTTTCACATTTAATTGAACGAAATGAACGATATAACCATTAAAAACTAAACAGCTTTTTCAGAAAACTATCAGTTATGATAGTTTCAATGAAAGCGATAACATTTTATTTACAATAAATTTACAAGGAGGAAAGAAGGAAATGAAATTACTTAAAAATTTAACGTTTCAAGTAATCGTTGCGATTATTTTAGGTATTATCGTTGGAGCGATTTGGCCAGAGTTTGGTGCTGGTTTAAAAGTATTAGCGGATTTATTTATTAAATTAATTAAAATGTTAATTGCTCCAATCATCTTCTTAACCGTTGTCATCGGTATTGGTGGCATGGGAGATATGAAAAAGGTTGGTAAAATCGGTGGTAAAGCATTAATTTACTTCGAAATCGTTTCTACTATTGCCTTAGCAATCGGTATTGGAGTTGCATTATTAGTAAACGCTGGTGATGGACTTGATACATCCCATGCAAGTGATCAAGATATTTCAAAATATACGACAGCTGCGGAAGAAACTGAGCATGGTATTGGTGCCTTCATTTCTAGTATTATTCCAGAAAACTTTGTAGGAGCTCTTGCAAACGGTGAATTATTACCAACACTATTTGCCGCTGTATTATTCGGTATGGCTGCTGCTGCATTAGGTGAAAAATCAAGACCAGTTATTCAAATTTTCGAGCAAGTATCTGAAATCTTCTTTAAAATTGTTGGTATGGTAATGAAGTTCTCTCCTATTGGAGCTTTCGGTGCGATGGCATATACAATTGGGAACTTCGGTTTAGAATCTCTAGGAAACTTAGGTTTATTGATGGCCGCTGTTTACATTACAATGGCGCTGTTCCTCATTATTATTCTAGGTTCCATTGCAAAATTTTATGGATTTAATATTTTTAAATTTATTGCTTACATTAAAGATGAAATTTTCTTAGTTATTGGTACGTCATCATCTGAATCCGCTTTACCTTCTATGATGCGTAAATTAGAAAACTATGGTTGTTCAAAACAAGTAGTTGGTTTAGTTGTACCAACTGGTTATTCATTCAATCTTGATGGTACAGCGATTTACTTATCAATGGCTGCGCTATTTATCGCCCAAGCTTATAATGTTGAATTAACATGGATTCAAGTGTTAACACTTCTTGGTATTTTAATGATTACATCGAAAGGGGCTGCAGGTGTAACAGGATCTGGTTTCATTACATTAGCAGCAACATTAGCTGCCTTCCCAATGATTCCAGTTGAAGGTATTGCCCTATTAATCGGTGTAGACCGCTTTATGTCAGAAGCTCGTGCCGTAACGAACTTAATTGGTAACGGTGTCGCAACAGTAGTAGTATCTAAGTCAGAAAAAGAATTCGATGAAAAAGTAAATGCACACATCACTCAATCAAAAGTGCATGCATAATAAAAAAAGTAACTTCTCTGCTGAGAAGTTACTTCAGACTGTAGACAAACTCGAAATTTCGAGTTTGCCTACAGTCTTTTTTCTTTTAAAATAAAAGTAATAGTTTCT
>NZ_JACSQA010000022.1 GCF_014836845.1 Ureibacillus galli | reverse complement strand
GACTACCGTTATAATAAGACCTAAACGAAAAAGGTCAACCAGAAAAATCTGGCTAACCTCATATTACGATCGGGCCATATTGTTGAATAACTTCTTAAAAGGCATCTGGATATTTATGTTAAAACTTTATGTAAGATTGTGAAACAATGTACTTAACCTAACGAGGCAGGTTAGTTGAAGAAGGAACTTAACAACAATAAAAAACTAAAAATTTTAAAAAGGAGAGTTAGATACGTTCATAAACTTTTATTATTTTGCAGTATAGCCACCGTCTATAACTAATTCCGTACCTGTCACAAAACGAGATTCATCGGATGCTAATGGAGCCTTGCCAATTCCTACCTTCACAAGGACAACCGGTCATCTTTCACTCTGGTGGATCTCCAAATAGTATTGCGTTTGCAGGACGCTATGCGCGAGTGCAATGATTGGTGAAGTGTGGACGATAGAACAAGGTATTGCTACAAGAAATGCACTACGTCAGGTTGCGATTATTTTATTTTTTAGTAGCATCGTACTATATGCAATATCTTATTTTATCTATCGAGGAAGAAAAGATTTCTTTTCATAAGTGAAGGAGGTATATTTGTATGCAAATAATAAAAATCGCGAATTTATCTAAAAAGGTGAAAAATCACGAAATACTAAAGGGGATAAACTTAGAAATTGATGAACCAGGAATTTATGGTTTTATTGGAAGAAATGGATCTGGGAAAAGTGTTTTTTTTAAAACTTTAGTAGGTCTTATCGTTCCTTCCGCAGGTTCTATCAATATTTTTGGTGATGCAATCGAAAAAGGAAAATTCCCAAAAGATTTAGGTGCATTACTGGATACGAGTGGATTTTTAAAGCAATATTCAGGTTATAGAAATTTAAAAATTCTTGCATCAATTTTAAATAAAATAGACGATGTGGAAATTAAAAATATTTTGGAACTAGTAGGGCTAGATTCGAATGATACTCGACCTGTTAGCAAATATTCATTAGGGATGAAACAAAGATTAGGGATTGCACAGGCGATTATGGAAAACCCCAAATTATTAATTCTGGATGAACCGATGAATGCTTTAGATGAGAGTGGTGTTGAAGACATTCGAAACCTTTTACTCGATTTAAAAGCTAAGGGTGTAACTATTTTATTAGCTAGTCATAATTCTGAAGATATTCAACTACTTTGCGATTCAGTTTATAAAATCGAAAATGGTGAGCTAAGCATAGTATCATAAGTTCAATTAATTCATTTAAAAAGTGTATATGAATTTCACATTATTTAGGAATTACTTTAATAGGTGAGACTTTTGTTTATTATCAATCTTTTTTATAAAACTAAATCCATTTAAATATTAAATCCACGTATTTTGATTAAACTTTTTTCAATATATGTGGGTTTCTAATATTAACATTTTTAGATAACTTTTGATCAGACTTTATTTCAAGCCAATAGTACTTGTTGAAAGACAAAAAAGTCGGGAACTAAATAATAAAGTTGGAAACTGTATCAAAGGGTATATGAAATAAACTATGTTTTAAATCTAATAAAAGAAATTAATTTGTGATATTTTTTGGTAAAGTTCTGTTTTACTAGAAGGAGGATAGCTTAATGATTCCATTAGTGTATGACCAAATTAATAGATGGGGCAAAGACGACGAATTCTTTTTAGCTCTGTTAAAAAAGATAAATGCGAAAAAATTAGCTGATTTAGGTTGTGGAACTGGAAGATTGACAACTCATTTTGCGAAAGCAGGCTATCATATTACAGCCATTGACCCGAATGAAGAAGCGATTGAATATGCGAAAAGAAAAGAGAATTCAGACAAAGTGACTTGGATTGTTGGGGATAGTACGAATTTAGAAACCAATGCATATGATGTCGTTATTATGACAGCGAATGTTGCACAAGTGTTTCTTACAGAGGAAAGTTGGCAGAACGTCATTTCAGATGTGCATCGTGCTTTAAAATCGGGAGGACACTTTATTTTTGACACTCGTAATCCATTAGCAAAAGCGTGGGAAGAGTGGGAAAAAGATGAAACACCTGATGTTGCAACGGATCAGGTGAGCGGTGAATTACTTGAAATTTGGACAGAATATGAAGGGTTCATAGACGATGTTTTTACATTTTATGAAACGGTAAAAATTGCACGTACAGGTGAAATAGTTGTTCATGAAAAAATGCAATTAAAATTTCGAACACAAGAAAACATCCATGAATCATTACAACAAGTAGGTTTTTCACGAATTCAAGCCTATGGAGATTGGGAGTTTCAGCAAGCATCTGCAGAAACGAAATCGTTTATTTTTCACAGCGTAAAATAAATAATGAGTTTTTATAAAATTTATTAAGAGAGGAATCCATCTTGATTTCAAAAGGATTCTTTTTTATTTGCTTTAAAATGGTCAATGATGAAACTTTGATATTTCTAATTCGTATATAAAGTAACAGGGTTTTAATCCAGGTTCGGAAAAAATATAACTTAAGGAGGAAACAAATATGTCTACAAATGTTATTACCATAGTAGCTATCGTTTCTATTGTTTTATGGATTGCCGTGTCCCGGGAGCTTACAAAATCTTCAAAAGAAAAGAACGGAAGAAGAATAATAACTTTAATGTCTGCAGGTTCCTTATCGACACTAATACTAACCATCTCACTTTTTCAAAATATTTAATTCTAGAATTTCGTATAAATGAAAAGTGTAGACAAGCATAACCCCGTTCTAATTTTAGGACGGGGTTAAAGTAACAGTAAAGTCGTTTGCACCAATCTTAATTCTGTTAGATTTTTGTTAACATACTACGTTTTGTTTTCAGAAAAAATTCTAAGTGTTCTTTTAAAAATGCAACATAGCGATCGACCTCTTCGATGGTTGTGTATGGAGAAATCGCAAAAAATTTGTGCGCATATATGGATATCGGATTGTTTGAGTTTTTTGCTTTCACAAGGCGCTGCTTCCTTGTATTCCCAAAGAAAATAGTATCTCGGTCGGTACCAATTATCTCTGCAAACTCGTCATTAAATTGATTGATTTCCATCATTTCTTCTACGGTTAAAAGTCCGTTCAATTCGTCATTCCATTTTTTCTCCTCAGGATAAAAACGGAATGTTGTAATCGGAGAAATCCCATTCGTGACCACCACATTCGAAATTTCTTTTGTTAAAGTCTCTCTAAATGCAATATTAACACGAATATAGTTGGCTAAAAGTTCTTGATAGCCTTCGATTCCAAATGCTAATAACGAAGCATAAATGGACAAAGCACTTCCCATTCGCGAGCATTCAAGCGTATAGCCTGTATGATAACTACCATAGCCCCGATTTCCAACATACGGCGTTTCCTCTGCATCTAAATCAACATATTTTAGATTTTCTCTATTTTTAATTAAAAATAAACTCGTTGTATATGGCGTTTGCCCTAATTTATGGAAATCAAAGACCATACTATCTGCAAGCTTGATCTGTTTAAATTTTTGTTGATAGGATGTTAAAACTTCATTCACTTTATCTTCCAATTGTAAGGGATTGCCTTCAAAATCGTATTGATTAAAGAACGTATACATGCCCCCCATAGCAGAGTCTGCATGGATATAAATTGGATCGATGTTATATGTACGTTCCATTTCTTCCGCTATATACTTAATGCCTTCAATGTCATCAATCCCAAATGTATCCGTCGTTCCCATTGTGGCAAGGATATAAAGCGGAACGCCGCCTTTTGCAATAACCTGCTCGATTTTTTCTTTTAAATCTTCTAGATTCATAGAATGATCCGCATTGGCTTTCACGCGAATCATGTTTTCTACACCAATCCCTGTTGCCTCTACAGATTTATAGAGACTGTAATGGGATAGTTCAGAACAGAAGCAATAAAGGTTTTGCGGTATACCTTTTTGATTAGAAGATGGTGCGTAACGGGCAATGGCAAGACGTAAAGAGTTAAAGACAGCCCCTTGTCCTCCCCAAGTTGTATATCCTGCGCTCATGTTTTCATCGTAGCCAACCAGTTTAGATAACATTGCAGTTACTTCGACTTCTGCTGTAGCCGCTGCTGGCCCCTCCACATCCCATAGATTATTCCCATTAACGAGGACCATTACTAAATTTCCAATGATACTCGCAATGGTCGGAAGTGGTGCTGCATTGGCTACATAGTTCCGATTGACGAACCGATGTCCTTCCACCAATTTTAGAAGTTCTTGTACGACATTATCCATCGACACACCGAATTTCGGAATTGTCGCTTTTTGAATGACGCGATTATAGTAATCTTCCGTGTACTCAGGCATTTCACCTAACGTTAGTTTGTTCGGATCTTTTAATTCATCAATTTTCGTTAAAACGGTGTTAAAGTAGGATAATATTTCTTCTCTTTGAAAGTCGTTCCCATCCATACTAGGGAACAATTTTTGTATTTCCTTCATGCAGTTACCTCCTTGCTGTTTATACTAGAAGTTGTTGTTATATTTCATGGAACATAGAATTCTATCGATTAACTCCTTACGTCGGAAAGGTAGTTTGTTATAGTTTTGCCTTGCACAAAAATAAAGCTTCCCACAAGTTGCATTAACCTATGAGAAGCGCTTTTATTTATATAAGCCAGCAAGGTGATTATCTTGATATTGCTATATTGAGCTTATATATTAACTCACTTTAGCTTCTACAGTTTCACCAACATGATCCGAGGCAAATAGTAATTTGTTTACATGATCTTTTAACTCGATAAGATTTTTTGCTTCTTGAACAAGTTTTTGCATTGTATCCAATTCATCATCACTAATTTCGATTAACTCTTCAAACATTTCAACAGATTCACGAGAAATAGAAGCTATCTCAACAATTGTTGCCATGATTTGTTGAGTAGCAGAAGATAATTCTTCTGTACTTGCAGAAGAATTTTCGTTATTCTCAGCAATAATTTTTGTAGTAGATAGAATCTTTTCGAACATTGTTCCAACCTCTACAATCGTATTATTTGTCTCTTTAAATTCTTCCGTTCCTTGCTTCATGGACTTAACAACTACTTCCGTTTCTACCTGTATATTCTTCACAATATTCGATACTTCAGAAGAAGATTGTCGTGTTTGTTCTGCTAATTTACGAACCTCATCTGCAACAACTGCAAATCCTTTACCGTGTTCACCCGCGCGGGCAGCTTCTATGGCCGCATTCAATGCCAATAAATTAATCTGTTCTGAAATCTCCGTAATTACCTTTACAATAAGGCCGATTTCCCGAGATTTTTCTCCAAGTTTATTTATGGCATCAAATGTTGTATTTACAGTTTGATTAAACTGCTCCATTTTTACTAAAGAATCCTTTAACTTCTCGTTTCCTTCTTGAGTCAATTCTAATGTAGCGTTCGATTGTTCCGAAATTTGGTTTGATCGTACCGATAAATCATCAATCGCTTGTGAGATTTCTTCCATAGATGCGGCGCTTTCCTCTGTAGCGATTAATTGTTTCTCTAATCCTCTACCTACCTCATCAATTGCCGCTCGAACAATATCCGCTTTTTCAGAAGCATATTCACCAATTTCTGCGAGATTTTTCCCTTTATCCTGTACATCTTTTGAAAAGGAAAAAAACTTTTCTCTTACACTGCTGAAAAATTCAATTAGTTGATTGAAGGCTGTATGATTAGAACTTTTTTCATCAACAGGAATCATATTACCTGCTGAGATTTCTTTCATTGCATTTAGTAATTCTTTATTAACTTGAGGGTGATGTTTTAGCGAATAGTATTTATAAGCAAAATATACCGATACCCCCAATAAGACCACAATTATACCTAGCATAATAGCTTCCATAATAAACAAATCTCCTAACGCCTATTATTATTGAATTAGCAATATTTATAGTTCTCTTATAATGATATATGTACCATCTGCAACACTTGTAGGAATTCCATTTAACTTGCTATTGTCCTGATATTTATGAACAATATAATTGCCTTGTAAATCAATATATTTTTTCATATTATGATATTTTTCCATTACTCGTAGCGACTTCGGGTTTGTCGCTTCACCTAAAACCGCCTTCACCCCTTGTGATTGCGCCCTTGCTATCAATTTTTCTCCTAATTGCTGAATAATCTCATGACGGTCATGTTCAGCGATAACTCCTAACATGAAGAGGTGTAATAACTCTCCGTCTTCAATGTCTTTCCCGTTTCGTTTTTTGTAATCTTCCATGAAACGTTTATCTACATCTTCAAGAACTCGAAGAATGACATTCATATCATAAAAAGAACCTTCAAATATATCTTCACCGATAATCTCTGGTGCATTTGTATCTCCAGCAAGAACACCTACCACATTCTGATGAATATCTTGTGCGATTGCGCAATATCCTTGTTCTACAGTGGAGTCTAAATAGTCCTTTGTAAATTGATAAAAATCTTCATAATCGATATTTAATTGACCTACCATTGGTTCTTGAACCCATTTCCCTGAAACATCTACGCCGATGAAGGTACGAGCTAGACACTCAGCTGCTTTCTGAATTAAGTCAGGTTGTTCCTTCGTTATAATTTCGTATGTATATAACTCTTGTGTTGTTTGCATTAAGGATCTTCCTTTCAAATTGAAAATTAAAAAAATTCCTTTCAATTGGACCTATTATAGAGAGTGTTGTACTTTATCGATAAACGTACCTGTGAAATCAATTCTTTCAAGAGCATTTCGAATTTGTACTTGAGCAATTTTAGATTTAGGTTTTACTACAAGGACATTTTTAAAGCCTAGGCTAGAATAAAATTGCATCGTTTGTTCTAACTGGGGAACAACCTTTGACGGGACAGGTGTTTGGTGAGTTCCATCGACAACAAACGTATATTCATGTCTTGGTACTTTATTAATCGTATCTTGTAAATCAACCATATAACCTTCTGCATCTTCTTCCCTCATTAATCCGATTACCTGCACATGAACTTCCTTCGCCACTTCATTAATGGCCATTTTGTATTTCTTTTTGTCAACCACTATCATCTTACAAACTCCTTTTTTGTTATAATCTACTACTTATCATTGTCAATTTTTGCACATTCCCTTCTTAAAAGTGCAACAAAAAACTATCCTAGATGTCGATAAGGATAGCCAAATAAGGATTAATTAAGATTGGCAACCCGACTATCTTTATCCAATAGGATTTTAGACTCGTAGCTTTGCGTCCCTACCTTTCGATAAGTTTGCCTTTTTCAGTTTTTAAGAAATAGCACTAATATCATATGTCATTGTATTACTATTACATTATAAATTACTTGAAAAAATTTGTCGAACTGGGATTATAGTCTTTTTCTTCATTTATATAAGAATACATCCTTTATACTATAGATTCGTATGCTGTGAGAAAAGATAAAAGATATGTCATGATAAAAGAATTCTTAAAATTCACTTCAGAGAAGGCAGAAGCAGTCCGTAGAAAAAGAGGGTTTAAAAGGATTCTATGAAAAAACGATTAATTGTAGTAAAGAATCAAGAGGTTATTCAAATGAGCAATGGAATTAAAAAGGCCATCTACTTAATGTAGATGGCAGATATTTTATGGGTCTATCTATTCTTTCCCTTAGTACGTTTACTAAAAAACTAAGAGGATTGATAAATTAGCAATCTTGAATAAAATTACTGGTTTCAATTTCTGTAAAATGTAATGCACTACATTTTGGGGGCTTCCATACCAAATTTTGCCCACTCCTCTTTTGAGGGACCATAAATGCCTGGAACAACTAATCCTGCCTGCCGCATTAGAACGGTCATTTGTCCTCGATGATGGCTTTGGTGTTGGAGTAAAAACAATAGCAGAGAACCAATGGGGATTTGTTGACCTATAAAATCAATCACTTCATTCATTGTATTGTCAGTCCATTGGCTTTTTATAGCCTCCAAAAATGTGCTACTTGCTTGATGATAACGATCTGCTATAAATTTAGCTGAAGTAGGAACGGGATAGTCTTGATTGGGAGCTTCGAACGATAAGTTAGTATTTGAAGTAATAATTCGAATAGCAGTAACCGTATGCCAAGCAATACGCCCTAATGTCCAATTCTCTGATGTTATTTCCTGTTTTAGTGATTCATCTGTTAAATGATTTAGTATTCTTTGTGTAGCATCTGCTTCAAATTCCCAAGATCGTATAAAATGGTCTA
Source organism: Ureibacillus galli (assembly GCF_014836845.1). Classification (GTDB taxonomy): domain Bacteria; phylum Bacillota; class Bacilli; order Bacillales_A; family Planococcaceae; genus Ureibacillus; species Ureibacillus galli. The sequence goes on along the minus strand of NZ_JACSQA010000022.1, from coordinate 47,681 downwards.
ATGTTTGGAACATAAATATCCTCCTAAAAAATGGTTTTCAATTGTATGCTTCTATAAACTAATTATATTCTTCTTAAAATAGAAAAAGACTAAATCCCATTACAATCAGGAATCTAGTATATTTTTTTGATTTAGCCACGAGAGATTATTTTTTGGATTATCAATAAACTTCAAACAAATTTGGGGCACCGTTAGTTTGTAGTATAATGAAAAGAAACTAGATACTAATCGTGAAATAGGCGATAGTGTTGTTTAAATAGGATGTGGAAGTCGTATGATTTTAGTGAGCTCTTGTTTAGCTGGAAACCCAGTGAGATACAACGGTACGTCATGTTTGGATAGTACCATCCAAAAATTAATTGATGATCAGAAAGCTATCCCGATTTGTCCGGAATTATTAGGTGGTTTTGTCACACCTAGAGAACCAGCTGAGATTATGAATGGTGATGGATTTGATGTTTTGGCAGGAAAAGCAAAAGTAATTGAACGTTCTGGAAATGACGTGACAGAATTATATTTAAAGGGTGCTAAAAAAACACTAGAAATAGCAAAAGAAATGAAAGCTACATATGTAGTGTTGAAAGAATTTAGCCCATCTTGTGGTAGTCAAAAAATATATAACGGCAAGTTTATAGGAGAACAAATAAACGGAGTCGGTGTAACGACGGCGTTATTAGAATCTCATGGTATTAATGTTATTTCTGAGCGAGAGTTAGAAAAATTAGTAGATGAATAATAAGAAGCATTATATATTAAAGTTTATAAAAGAAAAACCTCTTTAGAAATTTGCTTTTCTAAAGAGATTTTTTTATGTAAAAATTTCAATTCAATTATGTGATTAAAACAAAAGTTATTCTTGTAGTTGATATCGCTTATCTAATTTATCACGATGTGAATGAAAAATTTCTTCTAAAGAAATATCATATTTGTTAGCAATTACAATAAGATTACCTAATACATCCCCGAGTTCTTCTGTTAATTCTTGTTTTTGTTGTTCTAAAGTTCCCTTACTTTCATCTGGTCGATCCCTACCAATTTCAAGTGTTCGAATTGCGCGGGCAACTTCTCCAGTTTCTTCAGTTAAAAAGCCGATTCGAATAAATATATCTAATTCTGACCAACCTCTTTTCTCATAATAAGCTTTCACCCATTCTTGAAATTCATTTACATTCACAAATAATACCTCCCTCAATTCATCACTTCCTATTTAGCTTATCAAAAAACAGGAATGCTCGGTGAGGGTAGTTGGTTATCTCCTAAATTAGTAGTCCAATTTTAAATGATTCTTTTGTTATAGATCTTAAATATTTTGACGTTGATTAAGAATACTTTAAGAAAATAAAAGAGTTCTATAAGTGTTTAAGTTTATGATAGAAAATCGACGACAACAAATCTCATCTTTGACATCTCCTTATATATATTGACTTTAATAAAATGATAGTTTGTAAATTTTAGAACATCAAATAAAAAACCACTTTTATTTTTAAGGTTATCTCCTATTAAAATACTACCTTTGTAAATAATGAAGACAACGGAGAAGGTAAAGCACTTCAAATTGATTTATCAGCTCCACTACCGAATAGTAATTTTGAAGAAGGGGCTACTGGTGGTCAATAAAGCACCCCTTGAAGAAGAGGTAAGTAAATCCGATCAATTAAAAGCATCGGATTATACAAAAGAAAGCTGGAAGAAATACGAGGAAGCATTAGAACATGCTAAAAAAGTACTAGCAGATCCAAATGCTACTCAATCGGAAGTAGAAGAAGCTTTAGCATCACTAGTAAAAGCTCGTGAAGCATTAACGGTTAATAAAGCACTTCCTGTGGAAGAAGTAAGTAAGTCAAATAAATTAAAAGCATCCGATTATACAGAAGCAAGTTGGAAGAAGTACGCAGAAGCATTAGAGCATGCTAAAAAAGTTTTAGCAGACCCACATGCTACTCAGTCAGAAGTTGACGAAGCGTTAGATACATTAAAAGAAGCTCGTAAAGCTCTTGATAGTAAAGGATTTATGTTACCTAAGACAGCTACAAATACCTTTACTTATATAATGGTAGATCTTGTTTTATTATTAGTTGGCTTTGCTTTAATAACGATGCAAAAACGTAGAAGAAAAGTAAGTTAACAAAATGAAAAGAAAGGTCGTTAGAAGAGTTAATATGGCTTTGGTTTTTATGGTGTTAGGTAAACCATATATGTACAAATAGCTCTTTGACAAGGGCTGTTGAAAATGGAATTCTTTTCTAAAATAATAGTTTGAATATTTCAATCCCTTTGTTTTTTAGGTATAATACATAATAATTACATAACGTGTAAGAATAGGTGCTTATGAGAATAAGCTTAAAAGGGAAGCTTGGTGAAAATCCAACACTGTCCCGCAACTGTGAATTCGGAGCAAGTCAATAGATGCCACTGTGTAAATGGGAAGGCATTGACTTGTGTTGATGAAAAGTCAGGAGACCTGCCTAATTCTAGTACACACCAAATACCTACGTGGAAATAGGTGGTGTTCTGTGCGAAATGAACGTAAAAAGTGAACTTTTTACGCTTTTTTAACTATGCATAGATAAGTCCAAAGCTATTTCTGAATTCAGGAATAGCTTTTTTATTTGGGTTATGTAAAAAATAAAGGAGGCTTATCAAAATGGATGTTATTAGTACAGTAGTGGGTTATCCGTATATTGGTGAAAACCGACAATGGAAAAGGGTTGTAGAAAGTTTTTGGAAAAGGGAGATTTCTGAGGAGCAGTTTCAAGAACAGTTAAAGGAACTCCGTTTACAAAATATTCAACGTCAACGAGCATTAGGAATCGACTATATTACAGTTGGTGACTTTACTTTATATGATCGTATGTTAGATTTAGCTGTTATGTTTGGTCTTGTTCCTTCCCGTTATCAAACGATGGAAAATGAGACAGCATTAACACGTTATTATGCAATGGCACGGGGTGCAAAGAACGTCGTAGCATGTGAAATGACCAAATGGTTTAATACGAATTATCACTATATTGTTCCGGAATATGAAGGTGCTAGACTAGAGCTATCGCAAAATAAAATATTAGAATATTTTTTAGAAGCAAAAAACGAACTGGATATCATGACGAAACCGACTTTCATAGGTCCTTATACGTTTATTGATTTAACGAAAGGTTATGATCATCAATCACGAGCTAGCTTTATTTTACAGTTACTACCACTTTATGCAGAAGTAATCCAACAATTGGTAGACGCTGGAGCGGAGTGGATTCAGTTGGAGGAACCATCCTTGACAAAATCATTATCAGAGGATGAGGTAAAACTTGTAGAGGAACTATACAAACAGCTAGTAGAAAGTGTTCCAACGGCGAACATCATGGTACAAACTTACTTTGAAGCATTAACATCTTATGAAAGATTATCAAAACTACCAGTGGCGGGAATCGGTTTAGATTTTGTTCATGGGAAAAGAGAAAATATTAATGCCATACGTCAACATGGATTCCCTAATGATAAAGTATTAGGAATTGGCTGCATTAATGGGCGTGATATTTGGGCTGCTAATATAGCGGAAGTTGTAGCTGACATACAGAGTGTATTGCAGTTAAGTAATGTTCAATCTGTTTGGATTGGATCTTCTTGCAGTTTACAACATGTTCCGGTTACTACTGTTAATGAACAAAAGCTAGAACCAGTTCTATTAAATGCCCTCGCCTTTGCAGATGAAAAAATTAGTGAACTTGTCCATATAACTCACTTTATAAAAAAGCAACAATGGATGAAAGAAAAGGTCGTTTCAGAAAGTATGGTAGCCATAGGAAACCTTGCAGCTCATCCGGTAAGACAAAATCGGAATGTGCAAAGTTTGTTAAAATCGGTGACAGATCAGGATTATATGAGGGCTCTTCCATATGAACAACGTAGGGATATTCAAAAACAAGCATTGGAGTTACCAGATTTCCCTACAACAACAATCGGTAGTTTCCCACAGACCGTTGAATTGAAAAAGACCCGAGCTGCGTGGCGTAAAAAACAATTAACTGATGAATTATATGCCCACTTTATTGAAAAAGAAATGGCACGTTGGGTTAGGATTCAAGAAGAAATCGGATTAGATATATTGGTGCATGGTGAATTCGAACGGACAGACATGGTAGAGTTTTTTGGAGAAAAATTAACGGGATTTGCGATTACTGAAAATGCGTGGGTTGTTTCTTATGGTTCCCGTTGTGTGAAACCACCAATCATTTATGGAGATGTTGAGTGGACAAACCCGATGACCGTTAAAGAAGTGGTATTTGCACAGAAGCTAACTGACAAACATGTAAAAGGAATGTTAACGGGTCCTGTTACCATTTTAAATTGGTCATTTGTTAGAAATGATGTTCCAAAAGAAGTCGTTGCAAAACAACTCGCTTTAGCGCTACGACAAGAAATTCAAGCCTTAGAAGAAGCTGGTATCGCCATTATCCAAGTCGATGAACCAGCCTTAAGAGAAGGCTTACCTCTTCGCCAAGAAAATTGGTCTAATTATTTAACGTGGGCGGTCAATGCATTTAAATTAGCTACTTCGAGTGTGAAAAATGAGACGCAAATTCATACACATATGTGTTATTGCGAATTTAATGACTTTATTGACCCGATTCGTGCATTAGATGCCGATGTCATTTCATTAGAAACGTCTAGAAGTCATGGCGAGTTAATTTCTTCACTTAAAGAGTATCCATATGAATTAGGGATTGGTTTGGGTGTTTATGATATCCATAGCCCGCGGGTACCTGATGTATCGGAAATGATGAAAATATTAGAAGAAAGTTTACAAGTCATTTCAAAAGAGCAATTTTGGATTAATCCGGACTGTGGATTAAAAACGAGACAGGAGTCTGAAACAATCGCAGCCCTCAAAAATATGGTAAAGGCCGCAACGCTATTACGCGAACAAGTAGTAAGTGGAAAATCCAATTGAACAATAAAAAACATCTGAATATAACAAATAAAGTAGGTAAAGGTAAATAGACCCGCCTGCTTTATTTATTCAAAGGGTGTAGAATGTGACAAACAATCTCCTTCAATATGTAATGAATAAGCGAAATATTTTTCGAGAAGAAGGACTCGTTCAGTTTGTTTCATGAGTAGGATGTATACCTGTCATAGCTGCATCTTTCACAGTAGGAAAGATGCTTTTTTTATGGAATGAAAAGGAGTGGAAAGAGATGGCATCGCATTCGATCGCTTTTTATGAAGAGCAATTTAAAGTATATATTATGGAAAAAATACTCGGTGAGAAAACCGAAACGTTAAATGAATTTCTCCTTCAGTTAATCGATGAACATGAAAATGATTATAAAGAGATTAATTATGCCTATTTAAAGGTAAAAAGGGAACTATTAGGACATAATAATAAATTTAATTAACATACCCATTAATGGTAATTTATGATATATGAACTATATTTAGTTAATAATAATGATAGTTTTCTTCTATATACATTCGAAGGTTTAATAGATTATATTAATTTATGAATAATAAAAATATTCAGACTTTTGAATGTGGAGGGATAACATGAAAAAGAAATTATTTGCGCTATCGTTAACGGGAATCATGACATTAGGGGCTGTGGCTCCGGCTGCTTTACCAGTTTATGCGGTCGGTGAAGGTCCAAGTTATAATGGAAATGAATCAATTCAAACGTCCAATCTATATACTTACGAAGAAATGGTACAGTACCTCAAAAAACAAGATGCAAAACAAGGAGCGATGGAGCTTGAAGTAATTGGACAAACGGTAAAAAATAGAGATATTTATTTGGCAAAATATATTACGAACCCAAATAATCCAACTGTCCTATTTTTAACGCAACAACATGGAAATGAACAATTAACTACAGAAGGTGCATTAGAGTTTATTAAGCATCTAGGGACAAATAAAACAAAAGGTGTTCTTGAAAATGTCAATGTCCTAATTGTACCGATGTTAAATGCAGACGGTGCAATGGGGGATGTAGACTTTTCCCTTGAAGATTATGTAGCGGATGGAGGACGTCATTTAACACGTTATAATGCAGTTGGAACTGACTTGAATCGTGATCATGTAGATAAATTACAACCTGAAACACAAGCACTTCATGAGAACGTTCTTCAAAAGTATGATATTGATTATATGATTGATCTTCATCATCAAGGTACGGATTATGAACGAGATGGGAAATTAGTATCCGGTTCGATGCTCTATCCGACAAATGCAAATGTAAAACCGGAAGTTTTAGAGAAGTCAAAAAAACTTGGTGCAGTCGTATTTAATGCTGTTGATTCAACAGGTTGGGGCCATATTGGAAAATATAATGGTGGAAGTGGGGAAAATATTGGCCGTAACGGTGCAGCGGTTCAATACGATATCGCGACACTATTATTTGAAATGCGCGGAATGTCCGACCATGAAGATCCATCTCGGGTAATCGGTCAAAAAAGTAATGGTTATTTAATTAAACAAACGGTTACGACTCTTGATGCCACTGTTCGAGCAATTGCAGATGGCTCAATTGACAATGCAGATATTAGTTTCTGGGACACATTGGACACACAAACTCAACGTCCTTCTGAAGAATAACTGTAAAATTGAATAGAAAGGAGCCATTTAATGAAATGTTTCAAATGGCTCCTTTTTTATGTGAAATATTAATCTTTATATGAAAGATTTTGAGAATAAATATTCTATTTTACCTAGGTGGGGGAGAATAATATTAAAGTTTGCATTGTCTACTAGTCTTGTAATCCCTAATCAAAATAAAATTACATTAACAAAGACTTAATTTTCTGAAAAGATAAAATATTCCGTTTTGTTTTCCGTCCCAATCATGTACAATCTATTTCGAGCCCCAAAATAAATTGGAAATTGGGACAAGTAAACTTAGGAGGGATTTTATGAAAAAGAAGTTTTCAAAAGTAATCTTACCAACAGCGTTGGCGCTAACTGTAAGTGTATCATCTGCAGCCTACGCAAATCCGCAATCTACACCGAACGGACCTTACATTGAAGACAACCAGAATATTTCTCTATCAAGTTATATGTCAAATGCAGAATTAGCAACTAAATTGCAAAAGCTCGAAGCTTCTTCCAATGGTAAGATGAAGCTAGAGGTTGCTGGATATTCCAACCTTGCTCCCGATGGTTATCAAACTGAAGCGGATAAAGGGGAACCAATTTATGTAGCGAAATTTGGGGACAATGATCCAAATAAAAAACGTATTTTAATTACTGCTCAGATTCATGGAAATGAGCAAATCGGAGCCGAAGCGGCTATTGATATTATTCAAAAGCTTTCCTCCAGCGGAAAGGAAGTTAAAGAAATTTTAGAAAACGTATCCATCTGGATAATGCCTCGTATTAATCCTGAAGGAGCTGATAACCAATATGAAGGGAAATGGTACCCTACACGTTATACACATCAAACATGGTTACCTGAAAATATCGGTCTTCCAGCAGATACATTAGCACCATGGTACTACAATAGTGATGGTAGTGAAAGGGCTCAAAATAATGAAGGGCGTGTCGTTTACGGTATTCCTGGCTATGATCAAAACCGAGACTATAATCCAAATTTAGACTTTAGAGTAGAAAACCAAGACCTTAGTGAGGTCGCTTCGTTCTTAAACTCTAAATCAACAAATAATAGCAGATACGGAGGTTTCTATGTCACTGCAGAAGCACGTACTGTAACAAGTGTATTCAAAGAGTTCCAACCGGATGTATATGTAGATGTACACCACCGTGGTTTCAATACAGTTTCTGATGAGGATAATCGATCTGTACCTGTCCAATTCGCTGCAGCTGTTGCTGATCCATATACAGATCCATTTACAGGTGAGCAGTATGAAGTGGATGAAGACGTATTGACACTTGCGAAACAAGTCAATGCTTTATCTGCATTAACATTACAAAAAGGTCAATCCCATTTTGGAGCTGTTCAGAAATATCCTGATGTAAACTTACCTGGTACAGCTTTAGGGGCGTTTGCGCTAAATGATACTTCCATTATGTTAATTGAAATTAAAGGTCAAAGCCAAACGTTAGGACAAAAGCAGGCTGGTATGCTGAAAGAAACGGTTACTCAACCACTCTTCGCAGTGTTTAAAGGACTTGCAGATGGTTCCGTTTATGAAGTTGATACGAAAGTTTATGATGATATTCCTGAGGCTTCAAATTCCATAAGTGATCCAACATCAAGAAACGAATAATAATTAAGTGATAGTTTTTTTTGGCTATCTTCTTAAATTTATTGGGGACAATCTCTTTCTATTGTTGTCCCAGTTCTTCGATTCTTGTTTTGTTTAATTTACATCATTTCTTTATTTGACATAGTAAATGACAACCTTCTAAAAGACTTTTCGTGAGTTTGAGTGGTATTAGTTAAGAAGTGTACAAATTTGAGAGCATGTTTTGAAAGCGAATCAAAACATGCTCTTTTTATTGTTTCTATCTAAAGATGCAACTAAACGAAAGTGAAATAAGTTAATCTCATTATTTATTAGCCAATGGCTGTTGCACGATTCCAATGACGTCCAATACGTAGGGCTTCAATGAAAGATTCCACGGTTTGGACAATTCCTTCGTCACCAGGTTGTACTTGTTGAGTAGAATTTGGTTGCACTAAAAGGGCAAGTGGTTTGTAATGATTGTATGTCTCATCAATGAAGTGGTTTAATTTATTTTTAGTTTTTGGATTATTAAACTTCCCTGCAATGATGACTCCGTCGTAAAGAACGGGAGAAGTTGTATCCATCGTATGGTCTACCGTAAATCCAAGAATGGTTTGTTGTTTATCACTAACTAATTCAACTGTTATTTTTTGAGCTTTTAATGCATTCATAATTTGGGCTAAGTCTTCGGTTGTCTCATTAATAATCATTGCTACCTTTTTTGTTTCTGTTGAGAATATAGGGTTGGCATACATGCTAACAGCAGGAGAAGTTTTGTTTATTTGAACATGTTGTTTGATTTTTGGCGGTTGAACTCCTACATTCATAGCAAGTTGTGTAGCTAAATCTACATCAACGTTCGCAAACATATCGACTACTTGCTGACGAATATCCACACGAGTTACTTTTCCTACCTCAAAACTAAAGGCTTTAAGAATATGTTCCTTTTCAATATCTGTCATACTTAACCAAAACATACGAGCTTGAGAAAAATGATCCTCGAATGATTTGCTTCTTGCCCGTATCTTTACACCTTCAACTTTCTCTTGATAATGTTCATATCCTCCATCATTAGGAGAAACTGGACTAGGTGTATTTTGTTGAATTGAATTTTTATGATAGCTTACAGGTCCGACGTTAATGGTTTGACGTCCATATCCATCTCGCTGATTATTATGGAATGGACATACTGGGCGATTGATAGGTAGCTCATGGAAGTTAGGACCACCTAACCGAATCAACTGTGTATCTGTATAAGAGAATAAACGTCCTTGTAGTAAAGGATCGTTTGAAAAATCAATGCCAGGTACAACATGTCCTACATGGAAAGCAACTTGTTCTGTTTCAGCAAAGAAATTATCTACATTTTTATTCAGTATCATTTTGCCTAAGATACGAACAGGTACTTCTTCCTCAGGCCAAATTTTCGTCGGATCTAGTATATCGAAGTCGAATTTGAATTCATCTTCTTCAGCTATTAGTTGGACACCTAGTTCGTATTCTGGGAAATTCCCTTGTTCGATGTTTTCATATAAATCACGACGATGGAAGTCAGGATCTTTTCCGGCAATTTTTTGGGCTTCATCCCAAACGAGTGAATGTACGCCTAATTTCGGTTTCCAATGGAATTTTACAAAATGGGATTTGCCCGCTGCATTGACAAAACGATACGTGTTTACGCCAAAACCTTCCATCATACGATAACTGCGAGGAATAGCACGGTCAGACAGATGCCACATTACCATATGGGCGCTTTCTTGATTGTTCGCGATAAAATCCCAGAAAGTGTCATGGGCACTTTGCGCTTGTGGAATTTCATTATGAGGTTCGGGTTTTACTGCATGTACAAAATCTGGAAATTTAATGGCATCCTGTACAAAGAAAACGGGAATATTATTGCCCACTAGATCATAATTTCCTTCCTCCGTATAAAATTTTGTAGCAAATCCACGAACATCACGTACAGTATCCGCAGAACCACGAGATCCTGCTACTGTAGAGAAACGAACGAAAACGGGTGTTTGTTTCCCTTTAGCTGATAAGAAGTTAGCTTTTGTGATGTCACTCGCATCTTCATAACATTCGAAAACACCGTGAGCAGCTGTTCCTCTTGCATGGACCACACGTTCTGGAATACGTTCATGGTCAAAGTGAGTCATCTTTTCTCGGAAATGGAAATCCTCCATAATCGTCGGACCACGTGAACCAATTTTCAATGAATGTTCATCTTCAGACACGAGTAGACCTTGATTTGTTGAAAGGGGTTTATTATTGTCATCCACCTTATACGCTTCCAATTGACGTAGTTTTTTATTACTCATGTAAAATTCCTCCATTTATCTAAATGTTGTAACTATTTAATGTATTCCTCGAATCAAATAGATGAAACCTCTAATTTGCGTAATCAATTGCTAGAATAATAGTTAGAATTGTTTGGAGTAGAAGGGTTTTAGAAGAATTTAAGGTAAATAGAAAAAAGTATAAATTACCTAATGGTTAGTGGGAAATTCTACGCAAATTCTAAGTTTTTGAATGAAGTCGTTTACTTAAAAAACTCCTTCATTCAAAAAGAACTAAGGAGCTTCTAGAATTTTTAAAGTATTAATATATTTAAAGTTGTTGTGGAGTGGGTGTTGGTTAGTCTTTAGAGGATTAGTATATTTTCATTAGAAAGTTTGAAGTTATTTTTACTTAGACTTGTCGCGAAAGACAGTAATATTTAGTTCTGGAATAACTGAAATCCTTCACTTTCATCTATTTTTATACTTTCATCGTATTTCTCTCATATTACTATTTAACTGGAGTAAGGAATGAAGAAAATTTAAAAAATTCACGACCAATACATTCGTCTAGTTCTCGCCATCAAGATTACATATGATGTATTGAAATGAATATGAGGAGGTGTTCGATTTGGGTAAAAACGTTGGTGGTGATTACGGTTACGGCGGTAACGACTATGGCAATGGCTCAGGCTTTGCATTACTAGTTGTTTTATTCATCCTATTAATTATTGTTGGTGCTTATTTCTGGAACGGTGGCTACGGTGGCTACTAATTAACCAGTGAGGGCCCTCCAATTTTGGAGGGCTTTTTCTTTTAATAAATTACTTTAAATGACCCGTGATGCGGTACATCAATAGGCATATCCTTTTTTAAATAATCTTTTAGTAGGAAGGGAACTGTACTAGCTGTTTCGTAAAGAATATCCCGATCTTTTAATAATGGGAAATCATAGCCAGTTAATCGATAACTGTTTAGGACAACCATATAATTTATTTCTTCTTTTATCGGCTCACCTTTAAAGGAAATATCCTTTACTCGATTTCCAATAGGATTCCTTATATCGATTGTATAAGAGAGACCTCCCCAAAAATCATACTGATAAGGTTGGGGCGTTCCAGGATAGACATTCGTCCGAAAATCGATTTCTCCATTTTTGTTCAAATCAAAAATCGCAGCACTACTTTCCATCAACTGCTTTATTTCAAATCCTGATAAGGAAATAACTTTAAGGGTATGTTCTCTCGTATTTAATACGATATCTCGGTTCGTAATGCTTCCTTTAAATCCTCCCTTTTCTAAGAAAGATAAATCACATACGGAAATTTGGGCACCTGTTGCCTTCATCTGCATGTCATGAAGCAGCTGTATATAAGGGTGGCTCGATAAACGAGCATTTAATAATCCTTGGTATGTATAATCTTGTACTATGTAAGTAATTTCTTCATCTAACCATTGCTCTACCTCTGAAGGATAGGATGGCTGGATAGCTTTTAACTGGTGGAATTTAGCGAGACTTTGTTTCATTTCACCGTGGAAGTTTACTTGAATTTCGATAAAGCCTTTTCCGTGGGAAGCCGGCTGAACCGTTAATGTTTGGCGAATCCTCTTATTGAAATATAAATGTTGATGTCCTGTTATAAGGAGGTCGATATCTTCCGTTAACTCTAAAATTTCATTTGCTTCATTTTCACCTATACGTTCTTGAAAAACATCTCCTGTTAAAGGGTCTTCTGAGAATCCACCATGATAGGAAACGATTAAATAATCGGGTTTTTCATAAGTCTTTACAAAAGTAACCCAATGTTGAATCGACTTTAGAGCGGATTGGAATGGAAGTTCAGTTAAATATCCGTGTTCATCCCATAGTGGGGTGAATTGGGTTGTAGCACCAATGACAATAAATTTTTTTCCTTCAATGATTTTGGTGAAATAGGGTTTGGAAAAGTTCCCAATATTACAACTAATCCAAGGAAATTGAAATTGGGAGTGTAACTTTTTGATTTTCGGAAGATGGTCATTCAATTCGTGGTTACCGTAAACTGCCACATCATACAATTCGTTTGCAAGGGTAATCATAGGATGGATTTCCTTGTAATTTATATGCTTGTAATAAAATGTGGCTGGGCTACCGTCTAAAAAGTCTCCATTATCGATGACTAAATCGGCTTTTAAACTTTTCATTTGATGAAATAGTTGCTCAAAACGATCTAATCTACCATGTAAGTCACTCGTAATTAAAATGGTTATCGTCATAAACCTCACCTCTGTATTTTTTGTTATAGCATAATTTGAATTTTGAATCAGTAGATTTTTTATTTTTCATATGTAAAACAAAGTAGAATAAGGGTTTAAAAGGGTATGAATTGGAAAAGGCGATTTTATTCATTTACATAATCCTGGGGAGTATGCTAAACTAATTCCAGAAGATAAAAACTATATATTGTGTTCATTTTTGTTAGGTACTACTATATGTAGTTTAAAAGGGAAGTTCGGTCAGAATCCCGACGCTGCCCCCGCAACTGTGAAGCTGACGAAGATTTTTAATGCCACTGTGCATTTGCATGGGAAGGGAATCGGAGAATGAAGCTAAGCCAGGAGACCTGCCTATAAAAATGCGATGACATTTCTTCGGGGATTGAGAAATGGAGACGTTACTATTTTTCAATTTTACGAACGTTTCCATTAAGGCTATTTCTTTTCGAAGAGATAGCCTTTTATTATTTTAACGTTCGAATTACGTTTGTAAAAGCTGATTAGCGCAAATACAAAACTTTGTCTAACATCAGCAATTAATATAAGTTTAATAGATTTAAGAAAGAGGGATTAGTATGATGAAACTATTTACGAAAACAATTTGCCCAAAATGTATGTGGGTAAAAACAGAAATACAACAAGCAGGATTAGACGTAGAGATTATTAATATTGATCATAATGAAACTGAAAAACAACGGTTAATCGATGCGGGCTTTTTAACAGTCCCTGTTTTAGAACATGAAGGGAAGTTTATTGGAGATGTAAATGAAATCATCTCCCACATCGAGTTGGTTCATCAATGATTGCTTATGCAAGTCGAACTGGAAACGTACGATATATCGTTTCTAAAATAGAAGCGGAATCTATTGAAATTTGCGAAGATTTACAGATAGACAAGCCCTATCTATTAGTTACTTATACGGATGGCTTCGGAGATATTCCAACGAAGGTTTCTCGCTTTTTAGAACAAAATGAAGCCCATTGTAAAGGAGTAGTGGTAAGTGGTAATAGCAATTTTGGACCTCGCAATTTCGGTGGTGCCGGGGAAAAAATAGCTGCCAAGTATCAAATTCCTTTAGTAAGGAAATTAGATTTACGTGGTTACCAAGCAGATTATGAAGCAATTCAACAGTTTTATGAAACGAGGGTACTTGTATGAAGACATATTTAAAGTTAAATAATGATGTGTTAAATCGTTACAGCTCTACGGGGCAATTGGAATTAGAAAAGGATCGAGAGGCGACACGTCGTTACTTTTTAGAGTATGTAAACGTTCGACTACGTTACTTTATCGACGTAGAAGAAAAAATTCGTTACTTAGTAGATGAAGGGTACTATGAGAAAGAATTTATCGAGCTTTATGATATGGATTTTATTAAAAAATTGTATAAAAAGGCATATGATTACAACTTCCGGTTCCCATCTTTTATGAGTGCAAGTAAGTTTTATGATAGCTACGCTTTGAAAAGCCGTGACGGAGAAGAAATTCTAGAAAAATATGAAGATCGAATTGTCATTATTGCTTTGTATTTAGCTCAAGGTGACAAATCCCTTGCTGAACGAGCGGTGGAAGCGATGATGGAAGCTTATCAACCTGCTACGCCAACAGCATTAAACAGTGGGAAAAGAGCTCGTGGTGAGTTAGTAAGCTGTTTTAAATTATCGATGGATGACTCGATGAATAGTATTGCTGAAAATATTGGGTACTGTTTAGAACTATCCCGTTTAGGTGGAGGAGTTGGGGTTAACTTAACGGATTTACGTCCCCTTGGCGATCCGATTAAAGGAATATTAAACCGTGCAAGTGGTGTTATTCCAGTGGCAAAGCTGTTAGAAAATGCTTTTAGTTATTCCAACCAATTAGGACAACGAAATGGTTCTGGTGTTGTATATTTAAATATTTTCCATGGTGATATAGAAAACTTTATTTCTTCCAAGAAGCCAAATGCGGACGATAAAATCCGATTAGCAACTTTATCAACGGGTATTATTATTCCAAGTATTTTCTTTGAACTAATGAAACGTGATAAAGATATCGTATTATTTAGCCCTTATGATATTTATAGAGAATATGGGAAACGTATGTCGGAAATATCCATCTCCGAAATGTATTATGAATTATTAGATAACCCAAATATCAGAAAAATTAAACGATTAAATGCGCGCAGACTTTATACAGAAGTGAAAAAAGCCCAATTTGAATCGGGTTATCCTTTTGAAATTTTTGATGACAATGTAAATGATGTTCATCCATTGAAAAACATTGGACGAGTTAAAATGTCTAATCTTTGTACAGAAATACTTCAAGTACAAGAGACAAGCGTCATTACTGACCAAGGAGAGCCAAATGAATACGGGTTAGATGTCTCTTGTAATTTAGGTTCCATCGACATCCATGCCGCAAGTAAGGCGGATGACTTTGGTCAACTAGTTGATACGGCAATGCGTTTACTAACGAACGTATCACAGATGACGTATATTCAAAATGTGCCGTCTATTGCGAAAGCGAACCAAATTATGCATTCTGTTGGGCTTGGTGCAATGAATCTACACGGTCATCTAGTGACGCAAGGAATTCTTTATGGTTCGAAGGATTCGATTGACTTCATGGATTGCTTTATGGAAGCAATGAACTATTATTCCTTAAAAACATCTATGGAAATTGCGAAAGAGCGAGGAGAAACATTCCATCGATTTGAAGAAAGCGAATATGCATCAGGTGCTTACTTTAAACAATATGTGGAGAAGGAAGAAAAAGAGCTTTCTCCGGTAGTATTAAACGCCCTTGGTAAGGTGCCTGTTATTACAAAACAGATGTGGCAAAATTTAAAAGAAGAAGTAATGAAACATGGCCTGTTCCATTCTTATCGATTAGCTATCGCACCAACAGGAAGCATTTCTTATATTCGTAGCTGTACAGCGTCGATCGCACCTTGTACTGAAAGAGTGGAGGTTCGGGATTACGCAGATAGTCGTACAATTTACCCGATGCCGCATTTAAATAATGATAATGCACACCTTTATGTGGAAGCTTATGATGTAAATGCCTATGACCTAATCGATTTATATGCAGCTGCCCAAAAACATGTCGATCAAGGAATCTCTATGACCCTATACGTAACAGATGCTTGGACAACGGAGCAACTAGCGAAAATTTATATTTACGCATGGTCGCGCGGAATTAAGTCCGTTTACTATGTCCGTCAACGTTTACAAACATTAGAGGAGTGTGTCGCATGTCAAATCTAGTTTATGAGGCAGTCAATTGGAATAAACCAACGAGTGAATTAGCTCAAATTTTTTGGGATCAGCAATGGAAGCAAATTTGGTTTCCCGAAGAAATAGCTGTAAGTAAAGATATTAAACAATGGCAAAGTTTCGAGCATCAAGAAACTTATAAGAAGGTTTTTGCAGGTCTTACTTTACTTGATACGGTGCAAACGAATATTGGTATGAATCAAATCGCTACTTATGCAACGGATTTACAAGAGAAAGCGGTATTTACAGTGTTTGGTGCTTTTGAAGCGATTCATGCTAAATCTTACTCTTATATTTTCACAACTCTTTGTACGAATTCAGAGATTGATGAGTTATTCGAATGGGTAAAAAAGAATGAATATCTTCAATATAAAGCAAGTAAAATTAGCGATATTTATAACAGCATAGAAGAAGGTAACGCCGAATCTTTATGGAAAGCGATGTTCTCTTCCGTTATGCTAGAATCTTTCCTATTTTACTCAGGATTTTTCTATCCTTTATATTTAGGTGGACAAGGGATTCTGCGCAACTCGGCAGAAGTGATTTCCTTAATTTTACGTGACGAGTCAATCCATGGGGTTGCGGTAGGCTTTTTCGCTCAAAATTTATTTAAACAATTTTCTACTGAAAAACAGGATGAGCTAAAGGTTTGGGGATATGAGTTACTACTAGATTTATACCATAATGAAATGGCTTATACAGATGATGTCTATGCAGAAACGGGATTATCACCTGAAGTGAAGTCATATGTTCGATACAATGCAAATAAAGCCCTTATGAATGTTGGTTTTGACCCAATGTTCCCAGAAGAAGAAGTGAATCCAATCGTAATGAACGGCATTCGCAACGAAGGATCGACATACGACTTCTTCTCACAAAAAGGGTCAACTTACGCGAAAGCAAAAGTAGCCCCGATTACAGATGATACATTCAATTTTGGTGAAAGAAAGTAAATTAGCTTTTAAAAATGGAATTGCTTTAAAAGGAATTTATCCTAAATTCGTAGAAGTATAAAATAATCGAATTTTGCACTCACTGAAGGGGGAGAACATGAAAACTCATGAAGAGGAAGGTAAAGTATTAGGGATTGCCTATAATGTAATTCCGGTTAAGGACATAGAGAAATCTGCGAATTGGTTTGTAGAAAATCTTGGCTTTAATATAAGGCATAAAACAGAGGAGTCCATCAGTTTATTTATTGGAAATAGACCGATTCTTTACCTGCTTAAAAGTGATCATGATTCAAGAGCAGTATTTGAAGTAGCGGGTAGAAAAAAAGGGTTACTACCTTTTTTACGAATGATATTGAAAGTCTCCATAAAAAATTATTATCAAAGAAATTGACTGTAGGAAAAATAAGCTATGAAGTGATAACGGTAGTTTTTTCACCTTAGAAGATTTAGATGGTAATTTATATGATATATGGGAACACCATGACTGTGAGTTGAATTTTTAACTTCTATCTATACAACGAGTAGCTTCCTATGAAGTGAAATTTATAAAGACATGAAAAGAATCCATTTTATTTGAAATGGATTCTTTTTTGTTTATGAAAGACAGTTTGCTAGTTCAAAATGTAAGCTGTTTTTACTATTTAGTTAATGTATAATTGTGGTAATTGTTACGGGAATATTTTAATGCATAGCATCTGTTGATAGAAGAACAAGGGGTGTAAATAATGAGAGCTGTTATTCAAAATCGGTTTGGGGATACAGAAGTTCTACAATATTCAGAAGTCGAAAAACCATCTATTCAAGAAGGAGAAGTGTTAATAAAGGTTGCTTATACGAGCGTCAATTACGCAGATATAAAAAAACGTGTAGGGAACAAGGGGAAAGGGAACTTTCCGATGATGTTAGGACTCGATTGTGCTGGGGTGATCGAGGAAGTGGCTGGAGATTCTTCCTTTTCTAAAGGAGATCGGGTTATCGCCTTTCCAAAGTCAGGGTCTTATGCGGAATATGTCATTGCCAATGAAGACCTTGTTTATAAAATTCCAGATAGCCTTTCCTTTGAACAGGCAGCGGCTATGCCAACTGTATCGATATTGTCTTATATGTTATTGCATGAGATCGGTCAGGTGAAGGCAACCGATACAATTGTGATCCATAGCGCGGCAGGTGGAGTTGGATCGATGTTGATACAACTGGCAAAACTAGCACAAGTCTCAAAAATTATCGCTACAGTAGGGAATATTAGAAAAAAGGATTATTGTTTAAATTTAGGTGCGGACGTTGTTTATACATATGAAACGTTTACCGAAGAAGTTTTAACTTTAACAAATCAAAAGGGAGCAAATATAATATTTGACTCAATGGCAGGGGAAGTAACAACGAAAAGTATGGAGTGTTTAGCTTTATATGGCACCCTTGTTCAATTTGGAAATAGCAGCGGTAAGGCAGGTATTTTTCAAACGAGCGATGTGCATAGTAGTTGTCGGAATGTAAGAGGATTTAGTTTAGGAACAACAAGACAATATGATCCAAATCGTTTAAAACCTGTAGCAGAAAAAGTAATCGAACTATTTGCAAAGGGAGAAATTCAACTACCGATTGCGAAAGTTTTTCCTCTGGAAAAGGTACAGGAAGCACATCAATTCATGGAAGGTCGCCAATATGAAGGGAAAATATTAATCAAAATATAGAACAGCTTGTCTTCTTCAGTAAAATAGTTCCGTTAAATAGGGAGGACCACGTGAGAATAATATTTTAAGAGGAAGAAGGCTTTATGCAATGTTAACAGCTATAAATAAACACCTCCAAAAATTAATGCCGATATTAACACCGCTTAGTTTGGTAATAGGTGTTTTACTTGAGGATATAGGTGGACATTTATTATTTTTAGTTCCATGGTTATTTGCCTTTATGACCTTTGCAGGCAGTTTAAGTATGAATTTCCAAGGATTACGTAGTTTTATGAAATACCCGAAGGTGATTTTAATCACTATCGCTTTTTTACATATTCTTATGCCAATATGGGCGTATTTTATAGCGGAGACTTTTTTTAACGATCATTACTTAACGATTGGATTTGTCTTATCTGTCGCAGTCCCAACGGGCATTACAAGTTTTATATGGGTGAGTATTTGTAGAGGTCACCTGGCTCTTTGTTTATCTATTATTTTAATCGATACAATTCTTTCACCTGTCGTTATACCGCTATTAGTTCATTTTGTAGTCGGTCAAAGCATTGAAATTGAAACGATGTCGATTATGCTTGATTTACTTTGGATGATTGTGATCCCATCAATCGTAGCGGTTTTACTGAATGAGTGGACTAAAGGGAAAATCAACACTACTGTAGGCAAACCCCTTGCCCCTTTTCAAAAAATTAGTCTCTTTTTAATTGTCATGATTAATAGTAGTGCTATTGCGCCTTTTTTGAAAAACATTACTTGGGGAATATTCGGAATTATTGTAGTTGTGATGCTACTGGCCATTTCTGGTTATGTAATGTGCTTATGGTTAGGACACTTCCTATTTAAAAATCCCGAAGTTATAACGACTGTTGTTTTTACAGGGGGAATGCGTAATATTGCTGTAGGGGTCGTCATTGCAAGTACATACTTTCCACCGAAAGTGATGATGCCTGTTGTATTTGGGATGTTATTTCAACAAATACTTGCATCCCAGTTTAGTAGAATCACTGAAAAATATAAAGTGAAATATTACCCGAATAGCTATTAAAGTAATAACTATTAAGAAAGGGAGTGAACAGATGGGGAAGCCGAGAATTTCTATAATCCCATATAGCAGTACATATGCAACACAGACTGTGGAAATGTGGAGGAATAGTAAAGAGAACGCCATCGGACAAAAAGAAGGGCATAGTTTTGATGACCATCTTTATTTCTTAAATGATTTATTACCTAAAGAGTATAAAGTTGAACTGGCCCTAATTGATTACCATGTAGTTGGAATGATTGCTTACAATGAGCATGAATTAGCCAGCTTTATATTCATTTAGATTATCAAGGTCTAGGCATTGGTTCCGTTTTATTAGCGAGGGCAAAAGAACGGTCTTCTGGAAAATTAACTTTATACACATTTGAAGTAAATAAACAGGCACAAGCTTTTTATGAAAAACATGGGTTTCGAATAATTGGTAGAGGACATGAAAATGAAGAAGGTTTACCTGATATTCTTTATGAATGGAAGTTAGATACCTCCCATTGAAGAGTGTAGCTCTTTTTCCAATGTAAATTTTATAGAGTTCATAAATTTTGTAATGTCCATTTAGCATTATCAATTCCTCTTTTGTATTAATGGACGATAGGGGTGGTATTTTGAAAAAACTAACTTACTTTCACCCGTTAGTTTGGAGTATTTTATTTGGAACGATTTTTACAAGAGCCGCTAGTTTCATGACGTTGCCCTTTTTAGCTTTGTACTTGCAGCGGGAATTACATGCTTCCCCGTTAATGATTGGGATAACCCTTGGAGTGGCACAACTTTTTGCAACCTTTGGTGGTCTTTTTGGCGGATTTTTAACAGATAAAGTGGGGAGAAAACTTGTCATTCTATTTACCATTTTTGTTTGGAGTGGTGTGTTTTTTGGTTTTGCCCTATTCAATAGCATACCGGTATTTATCGTGCTTAGTTCTTTAAACGGTTTATGTAGATCGTTTTTCGAACCTGCTAGCCAGGCTTTAATGATTGATTTTACAGAAAAGGAGAAAAGGAGAAGGTTATTTTCGGTCCGATATACAGCTATAAATGTTGCAGGTGTCATTGGTCCTGTGTTAGGTGTTTGGATTTCAAATCTATCAAGTCCATCCATGCCTTTTATTATAACCGGTAGTATCTATGCTACTTACGGAATCATTCTTATTTTCCTGTTAAATCACTTCGAAATGCGTCAACAGCTGGCAAGGGAAAGGCAAACTTTGTTCCAAATGTTCAAAGTGGTTGGTACCGATACAAAGCTACTTTTATTGATAGCAGGAGGGATGTTAATCAATCTCGGTTACTCCCAATATGATTCCACTCTGCCCCAATTTGTTAATTTGTCTATTGAAGACGGAGTTGAATTATTCTCTGTTTTACTTGTTACGAACGCTGCCGTTGTTTTATTGTTACAGCTGCCAATTAGTATATATAGTGAAAAAATTTCAATGTTAAAGTGTCTAGTAATCGGAATGTGTTTCTTTGCAGCAGGTTTTGTTTTATTTAATATGGCTACGAATTGGCCATTTTTCATTGGCGCCATGGTGATTTTTACCATAGGTGAGATATTTGCTTTTCCAATGATGAACGCCATGATCGAGGAGATAGCGCCAGACACACAAAAGGCCACTTACTTAGGAGCATCGCAATTGAAAAATATTGGTGGTTTTATTGGACCAGTCTTTGGTGGATGGCTTCTTATTCATTTCCAGGGCGAGATTTATTTTGTTATTGCGGTCCTTATGTTAGCAAGCTTAATTTTTTACAAGAAGGCATTAGCAAAAAGTAGCTGAAATCAAAAATTGGGGGTTAGAAAAATGGATGCAAAATATCCTATCGGACAGTTTAGTTGTAATGAAACTATTTCAAATCAGGTATTGGAACAATGGATTCATGACATCAAAACATTTCCAACTAGACTGATTGAAACAGTAAAGGAACTTACGGAAGAACAGCTTGCAAAAACGTACCGAGAAGGTAGTTGGACCGTTCGTCAGCTCGTTCACCATATTGCAGATAGTCACTTGAATTCGTACATGCGATTTAAATTGGCATTGACGGAAGAAAACCCGACCATCAAGCCTTATGTGGAACAAAAATGGGCTGCTCTTGCAGATTCCCAATTACCGATTCATGTATCATTAATACTTATTGAAGCTTTACATGAACGATGGGGATATTTATTAGAAAGTTTAACGGAAGAACAGTTAAACAGAACATTTATACATCCAGACTCAGGTGCGATTCCGTTAAAAGAGAACATTGGTGTCTATGCTTGGCATGGAAATCATCATTTAGCTCATATCCAACTGGCATTAAAAGAAGAAAGTCGATCCGTTTAAAGGGTCGACGTTTTTTTCTTATAACACCTATATTTGGCAAAGGGAACTTTGTGTATGAGAGCTTTTTCCTTTTGATAATAGTTTATACTAAAAGGGACGAATCTTTTTCTTGTAATAGAACGTCATTATTAAAATGGGAAAAGGAGGTTGCGATAATGTTTAAGGTTTATAGAATCGTACATATTATATGGACAGCAATTTTTGCTTTTTACGTTTCGATTCCAATCTTGGAAAATGGAAGCTTAGAAAAGGCGGTTTATGTGGATGCTTTATTTGTCTTGCTTTGGATTTTAGGAGTTATCTTCCTATTTATTAAGAAATTAACGAAAATTGGCTTTATATTAACATTAATGCCATTACTATATGCCATTGTCATTTTTATTATATAATCTTTTGACATAACACCTTCTGGTTATATATAATCTAAATAACACCTATAGGTTTTATATTAGAAGAAGGAGTATCATGCCATGACGGAATATTTACCAGATATTACACAAAAGGTTTTAATTCAGGCACCAATTGAAAAAGTGTGGAGCTATGTTTCTACTGCTGAAGGGATTTCAAAATGGTTTATGCCAAGTGATTTTAAATTGGAAGAAGGATTTGAATTTACCATTCAGTCTCCCTTTGGTCCATCTCCATGTAAAGTACTTGAAATTGAAGAGCGAAAGAAAATTTCGATTCAATGGGATACAGATGGATGGGTATTAACTTTTTTATTAAAAGAAATTGGAAATGATACCGAATTTACGGTCGTCCATGGTGGCTGGAAAGAAAAAGATGCAATCGTTGCAAAAGCACAACGTCCTCAATCGGTCATTCGCGATACGATGAACAAAGGTTGGGAAGGCATTGTTCAAAAATTAAAACAGCTGGTGGAAGTTTAATGAGCCAAGCAGTCCAAAAAGTTGATGTATTTCAGGCAATAGCTGATCCGACGAGGAGAGACGTGCTTCACCTATTATCAGAAAGAAATCAATCGATTGCTGAAATCTCTTCCCACTTCGATATTAGTCGTACAGCGGTTGTAAAGCATTTAAATGTTTTAACTGAGGCAGGGTTAGTTCGAGGGGAAAAAAATGGTCGAGAAAAAATATATTATTTGCAGTTTGAACCATTAAAAGAATTAAAAGATTGGTTAGCTTACTACGAGCAATTCTGGCATAACAAATTAACAAAGCTGAAGTTTGTAGTGGAAAATGATCAGTAAAAATTTGCTACCTTTAAGGTAGCTTTTTTATTTTTAAATTTAAAAAGAATCTATTTTGAAAAGAAACTTCTCAAAATAGATTCTTTCTGTTTAGATATAGAGTCTTAAATTACCACCAAAAAGCATTAGCAAGAACGATGCCCGCAATTGCACCAATAGCAATACCGACACCTAATCCACTTCCGCCCCAGCCCCAATAACCAATACCATAGCCACCGAAACCACCTTCGGGCATAATCCATACCATATCCCGTTCTACTCGAGTAATTCTTCCTACATGTCTTCGACCACTTTTTTCAATAATACAAACTTTTTTGCCCTTGTGACGACAACATAGTTCGTAGATTTGTCTAGGATGCATCTTTAACCCTCCTTTTAATATAGACTGCTAACTAATATATGTTTTTTTTAATAGTCGACACGAGTTAATAGTCTAAAACATATACTAATTTCAAAAGGAGGGAATAGATGTCAGTAGTAAACTTGCTGCCCGAGCTCTATAATCTGTGTGAAATGTCTAGGAAAAATGAAGAAAAAATAGTAGAAATTCATCGTAGATTACTATGCGAACCACTCCAATCCTTCTTTCCTTTAAGAACAGTAGAGGAAATTCAATTTGAACTTCTAAGAAATGGAATATTTGATCCTATGGAAGGGTTAGAAATAGATAAAACAGTGAAAAGATTGAAAGAACAAAACGTATGGCAAATACTTCAAAAGGAATTTGAAAGGTTAAAAAATGTATGGAAAGGTCCAGATGTACCTATCTATATTTTCCCTTTAACAAAACATCGACCAATCATTGATGGAGAAGAAGCGAAAAAGAATGGTGTCACATATAATGGTGTTTTATTTTTGTTTGTCTCAACCGAGATGGAAGAAGAAGAATTAAAGACATTACTTGCCCATGAATATCATCATAGTTGTAGGCTTGCCTTTTTGAATAAACAATCGGAAGAAATAGAATTAATCGATTCATTAATCATTGAAGGTATGGCAGAAGCGGCTGTGGAAGAATTGTATGGGGAAAAGTGGCTCTCCCCCTGGACAAAAAGGTATGTTCCTAATGATGTGAGAAAGTTGTGGAAAAAAAACTTTGTTCCTTTTTTAAATTTAAAGGGAGTACAACTACACCACCCTTTTTTATATGGGGATGATAGTTTAGGGTTACCAAGATGGATTGGTTATTGTGTTGGTTACCGAATCGTTGAATCGTACTTAAAAAATAACGGTCCAATTCAACAATTTTTGCTCTACCAAATCCCTTCAACCGAAATTATCCAAAGATCGGATTTTAAAATATAAGATGTAAACAATCTCATCCCTTCGCAAAACGGTTGAGGTTGTTTTTTTGTTCTTTTATGTCCCTGCTATATGTTCAATTTGTGTCGAATTTCTCTATAAAAATACGTTTTTTTCTGTCAACCTGTCATAAGTTTTAATATTCAGATATTTTACCTTTAACTTACTTGTATCCTAAATTTTTAAATCCTACGAAAAACCTTGATATAAAAGGGATAAATCCATAATTTTTCTGAAAATAATGCCTATTTACTGTCACACAAAATATATAAAAAGTTCATAAAATTGTCACAATTAGCTATTGCATTATAGGTATTTCCTTAATTTTTTATTGGATTCCATGTAACATATAGTTGAGAGGAGGAGTTTTATAGACATGTTAAAAATTGAAAACTTAACAAAAGTGTATCGAGGTGGCAAGGTCGCTGTCGATCAATTAAACCTTGATATTAACCAAGGTGAATTTATCGCCTTCATTGGTACAAGTGGAAGTGGGAAGACAACCGCCCTCAGAATGATTAATAGAATGGTAGAACCTACAAGTGGCAAAATGACCTTAAATGATAAGGACATTACGAAAATGAATCCCGTTACGTTAAGGAGGAGCATCGGTTATGTAATTCAACAAATCGGTTTAATGCCACATATGACAATCCGTGATAATATAACGCTTGTTCCCCACTTATTAAAATGGTCAAAAGAGAAAAAAGATGAAACAGCTCGACGATTAATCGAACTTGTGAATTTACCACCTTCCTATTTAGACTACTACCCAGCACAATTATCTGGGGGTCAACAACAACGAATTGGTGTTTTGCGTGCTCTCGCTGCAAATCAAGACATTATTTTAATGGATGAACCATTTGGAGCCCTTGACCCAATTACACGTGATACACTTCAAGATCTTATCAAAGATATTCAGCAACGTTTAAATAAAACAGTTATTTTCGTTACCCATGATATGGATGAAGCGATAAAACTTGCTGACCGCATTGCGATTATGCATGAAGGAAAACTAATTCAATTTGATACACCCGATAATATTTTAGCAAACCCAGCAAATGACTTTGTAAAAGAGTTTATCGGTTCCCATCGCCTCATTCAGCAAAAGCCAAACATTAAAACGGTTGACGAAGTAATGATAAAACCAATTTCTATTACAATTGAAAAAAGTCTCGATGAAGCAATTCGTTTAATGGTGGAGAAACGGGTAGACACACTATTTGTAACAGATGGCGACAATCGACTGCAAGGATATTTAGATGTAGAAAGCTTTACAGGTGCACGTAAGACGAAGAAAAGTGTTTCGGAATGTTATGAAAAAGACATCTTTTACGTAAAAACTGGTTCAAAACTACAAGATTCTGTTCGTAGAATTTTAAAGCGTAACTTAAAAAATATCCCTGTTGTCGATGAGGAGCACCGTTTAGTCGGTTTAGTTACACGGGCTAACATCGTTGATATCGTTTATGACACAATTTGGGGAGAGGAAGAGGAAACGGTTCAAAATAAAAAGGAGTTGATGAGTGAATGATTACCTTCTTCACTGAAAACAGCTCTGATATTTTACTAAAAACTTGGGAGCATTTTTATATATCAATGATTGCTCTGTTATTAGGAGTACTTATTGCAGTTCCCATCGGCATTTTATTATCAAAAACAAAATATGTCGCAAAGGTTGTTTTAAGTATTACAAGTGTTCTTCAAACGGTACCATCCCTTGCCTTATTAGCTATTATGATTCCTCTATTAGGAGTTGGGAAAGTACCAGCAATCGTTGCACTATGTATTTATTCATTATTACCAATTTTAAATAATACTTTTATTGGGATGAATTCGGTGAATGAAAATACAAAAGGTGCAGGAATTGCCATGGGGATGACAACGATGCAGTCCATCATACTTGTCGAATTACCATTAGCTATTCCAGTCATTATGTCCGGAATACGTCTATCAGCAGTATATGTAATCTCTTGGGCAACATTAGCATCTTATATCGGTGCAGGCGGTCTAGGTGACTTTATCTTTAATGGATTGAATCTTTACCAAACGGAGTTAATTGTAGGAGGCGCAATTATTGTAACGCTATTAGCGCTGCTTGCAGATTTCTTGTTAGGTAAGTTAGAGAAATGGGTAACACCAAAAGGGTTAAAAATTGAAGGGGGTCGTACTTCATGAGAAATAGACTCCTACTGACAATGATTTTAGTTTTAACTTTAATTATTAGTGGTTGCTCATTGTCGAGCAATAAAAAGGATGATTCAATTAAAATCGCTTCTGTTGTCACAACGGAAGGGCAAATATTAGCATATATGATGAAATATATGATTGAGCATTATACGGATGAAGAAGTGGAACTTATTAATAATTTAGGTTCAAGTACTGTATTGCACCAAGCGATGGTAAACGGGGATGCGAATATGTCATCTGTTCGTTATACTGGTACGGATTTAACGGGTGCTTTACAAGGAGAACCGATTAAAGATCCTGAAAGAGCTTTGGATTTTGTACAAAAGGAATTTGCAGAACAGTTTAATCAAACATTCTTTGATTCCTATGGGTTTGAAAATACGTATGCCTTCATGGTTACAAAGGAAACAGCAGAAAAATATAACTTAAAAACGGTAAGTGATTTAGCTTCTGTTGCGAGTAACTTACAGGCGGGTGTTGATACGTCTTGGATGAACCGAGAAGGGGATGGCTATAAAGCTTTCGTTGAAACATATGGTTTCGATTTTGCTCGAACATACCCAATGCAAATTGGTTTAGTTTATGACGCCGTTGATACAGGTGAGTTGGATGTTGTGTTAGGTTATACGACTGACGGCCGTATAGCGTCTTATGACTTAGTCGTTTTAGAGGACGACTTGAATTTCTTCCCTCCTTACGATGCAAGTCCTTTTGCAGATACGGAACTATTAAAAGAAAAACCTGAAGTCAAAAAGGCTGTTGAACGTTTAGTAGGGAAAATCTATACAGAAACGATGCAAAAGCTCAATTACCAGGCGGACAATAATTTGATGGAACCTGCTGTTGTAGCAGAAGAGTTCTTAATCGAACATAACTATTTTGAAGGGGGTGATGAGTAATGCAAGATATGTCACAAATGTCTACAACCGAACAATTTTTCTATTACATGCAAGAAAACGGGTTATATGTATTTAGTCAATTTTTAGATCATTTTCTCATTTCGATTTATGGGGTATTACTTGCAGCGCTCATCGGTATTCCACTCGGTATTCTCATTTCAAAATATAGTAAATTGTCTGGTGTTGTTATTACTCTTGCCAATATTATTCAAACAATACCAGCATTAGCTTTAATGGCCATTTTAATGCTAGTACTAGGCTTAGGTAAAACAACGGTTATCGTTACAGTTTTCTTCTATTCCTTACTTCCAATTATTAAAAATACCTATGTTGGCATTAAAAATATTAATAAAAGTATTACTGATGCAGGACGAGGAATGGGGATGACAAAGGCTCAAGTTTTATACATGGTGGAGTTGCCATTATCTTTATCCGTTATCATTACAGGTATTCGGATTGCCCTTGTAGTTGCAATTGGAATTACGGCAATTGGTGCATTTATTGGCGCTGGCGGTTTAGGTGATATCATTATCCGTGGAACGAACGCAACAGATGGAACGGCAATTATAATTGCGGGCGCCTTACCAACTGCTTTAATGGCCATTTTATCCGATGTTTTATTAGGTTTAATCGAACGAAAACTAGACCCAGTAAAACGTCAACAAAAACGAATCAATCAAGTCATTTAATCGTTAATCAAAAAAGTGCTCGTCTCTTTCGTAAAAGAGGCTAGCACTTTTCTTTTTTTAATTATTTAAATCCCATAAACCTGGGCTATGTTCATTTGGCATGTCCGGTAATTCTGGTACAGGATAAGGTGTTGGAGGGTCCACAACAAGTAAT
Source organism: Ureibacillus galli (assembly GCF_014836845.1). Classification (GTDB taxonomy): domain Bacteria; phylum Bacillota; class Bacilli; order Bacillales_A; family Planococcaceae; genus Ureibacillus; species Ureibacillus galli. Next base: position 19,263 of record NZ_JACSQA010000022.1, on the reverse strand, counting down.
TCACCGCTATTACGGCTTGGAGATTCACCTTTAAAGATTTCGCCCGCTCGATGATCATCTAACCTAAAGTTAAAGAATGCATTATGGAAGCCCATATCAACATATTTTTGACATTCAGGATATTTTGTAATGTCGTAGTTCGGAACAGGGAATAATTTTGCCCAATCAACTCCAAGGGTTTCGAGCGCTTTAGCAAATGCATTTTGATGTGCGTTATCTCGAACGATTAAAAATGCTAATGTTTCTCTGAAAGTTTTGTTCGAGCTCATTTCATAAATCCTAGTTTTTTGGAGTACACCTGTGGACTCTAGTACGAGGTTATCAAGTAAGTCAGCAACTAAATTTCCGTGGGAATAAACGTAGTTCCCCATCCAAGGGTTTCCTGCCGCATCTACTGGCAATGAACTTTGTGCACCCATAATAAAGTGGTGGGGATTTGCATGTTTAATTGCTTCATCTAACGGTGCTTGGTCAACTCCCGCATTACCTACTCCAGAATCCCCAGCTCCGTTTAATAATTGGTTAATCGTCGTTTGTACAAGCTCCACGTGACTAATTTCTTCTAAAAAGATTCCACGAATCAAATCACGATATTGTTTGGCTTTTCCACGAAAATTGGCACTTTGAAACATAAATTGCATCATTGTACGCATTTCTCCAAAGCGTCCACCTAATGTTTCTTGCAGTACTTTAGCCGCTGATGGATCTGGTTTATCCGGAACAATAATGTTGATCAAATCTTCCTTATAAAAATACATGAAATTTCCTCCCTTTAGTAAGTTTTCAATAGAAGTATTGGTTTGACTAATTTTTTTATTCAATTAATCGATGATTTTAGTTTTGTTGGATGCATGACTTCATGAATCATTGCTTAAAAAAGAAGGGAAATGAGAAAACTTCATAAAGATAAAGTTAATTTAAATAGGTAGGAATGATGATAAATGGAACAATACGATGTAATTATTGTAGGCTCTGGATTGGCTGGATTAACGTCTGCTGTCGAGTTATGTGATCAAGGTGCGAAGGTGTTGGTCCTTGAGAAGGAAAAGGTAATTGGGGGAAGGACGTCATCGTGGGATGAAGACGGAATGCTTGTTGAATCGGGTTTTCACCGTCATATAGGGTACTATAAAGCATTGCCCTACATATTAAAAAAAGTAGGAGTTAATGTCGACTCCATTGTTCAATGGGAAGAAAACGTAGATGTTCGTATTAAAGGGAAAAAGGATGTGGCAACCTTCGGGGTCTCACCCATTTTTGGGCCAATCGATTTGTTAAAGGGGATATTGGGGAATAATGATATTCTTTCGTTAAAAGATAAGTTCTCATTAATGGGCTTTTTTATAAATGGTTTTATTGATTATTTACGAAATCCTGATTCACTCGATCGATGGAATGTAAGAGATTATGCTAAAAAACATCAAGTGAATGAAGATGCTCTACATTATGCTGTCATTCCCCTTAGCGCTGGAATTTTCTTTTTACCACCTGAAAGATATTCTGCAAAAGTCTTTTTTGGATTGTTTTTCCCAGCAATTCCAAGGTTTTATCGGATGAGGATAGGTGCTTATTTAGGAGGAATGACAGAACTTTTAGCTCAACCTATAGCTAACTACATTGAAGGGAAAAAAGGGACAATTCAAACGAATGCAAAAGTGCAAAACTTAATTGTAGATGAGGGAAATGTTCAAGGAGTTGAGTTAGAGGATGGCTCCCGTTTCCATGCAAAACATGTCATACTAGCTACGGATTTAGGTGGAGCAAAGAAAATTTTAAAAGAAAATTTTTTGAATCATCCTTCATTGAAATCGCTTTTTCAATTACCAACAATGCCCGCAGTCACGATTCAAATGGAGTTTTTAAAGCCTGTTTTACCTTATGATCGTACTACTTTTGGACCTTTAACATCGTTAGCTAGCTTTGCAGAACAATCCCGTTCAACCTTTACCCATGTCCCTGGTAGGCTTTCGATTATCTTGACACCACCTGAAAAGTTTTTAGCAATGGAGAAAGAAGAAATTTTAAAGCAAGTGCAAAAGGAAGCAAGGGAATTAGGTCTGGATCTAGAAACGAATTTAACGAAATATCGTATTGTAAGCAGACCAGAGGATTTTTATAGTTTAGAGCCGAATCATGATCGATTAAGACCAAATCAAAAAACAGATATTGACGGCTTGATTTTAGCCGGCGACTATACAAAGCAACCTTATTACGCAACGATGGAAGGAGCAGTTGTTTCAGGATTAAAGGCAGCTAGTCTAATTTTAAATAACGTTAAAAAATAATGAGTATTTTCCGTTTCTATTTATGTACAAAAGTGGAGGTCCTGATTTTGCCGATATTAACTACGAAAGAAATAAATATTCATTATGACATAAAAGTGATGGAATCCCCATTATATTTATTCATCCACCTCTATTAACAAGTACTACATTTAAATTCCAACTTGAGCATTTTTCGAAAAAGTATAAGATTATTACTTTTGATATTCGGGGACATGGAAAAAGTAGTTACTTCGAAGAGCCGGTTACTTATCCACTAATTGTGGAAGATATGATTGCTCTTTTAGACGAATTAAAAATTAAAAAGGCATTTATCTGTGGCTATTCTACAGGAGGATCTATCGTATTAGAGTTTTTATTGAAGCATCCAGAACGGGCTTTTGGCGGAATCGTTATAAGTGGGTTGTCGGAAGTGAAAGATAGGTACTTAAAATTTCGTTTAAGTGCAGCCATAAATCTCTCCAATGAAAAAACAATACCCTTTCTCACCTATATGGTGACAAAGGGAAATGCCAATTCATCTCATACCTTCAAAAGTCTCCAAAAGGGTGCGAAGGAAGGTCATGTCATAAACATAAAGCAATATTACCTTTATAGTAGAAAATACAATTGTACAAATTACTTACAACAAATTCAGCACCCTGTTTTACTATTGTATGGTGCTAAAAATAAAACATTTCACCAATATGCACAAATACTTCATGAGAATTTGCCCCACAACAAATTAGTTTTTATTGACAAGGCAAAACATTCAAATTCCAACGAAAGAACCGAAAAAGTTACATGATGCAATACATGGGTTTATTCAAACTTATAAAAGGGAAAAGCAATTATAATCTAATGTTTGATTATGAAAGGGCATATGCGATGATCAACTTCATAGGAATAACAAATGATAATCATTTAGAGAAAAATATTTCGATTGATAACGCCGTTTTATCTGACTACAAATGGTTTTGGGTGGATTTTAGTGAACCGACAGATGAAGAGGTGAAACATCTTTCCGACACATTTCATTTTCATCCTCTTGCCATTGAAGACTGTGTACAGGAATTTCAACGACCAAAATTAGACTATTATAAAAATTATACTTTTTTCGTTACCCACTTGCTCAAGGAAGAAGATGAAGTGATTATAAAAGACCAATTGGACTTTTTTGTTGGGGAAAGTTGTATTGTTACTTTTCATAAAGTACCTTCAGATGAGGTACTAATTGTTTGGAACCGTTTATTAGCGCAAGAGTCGTTAGCTGGTTGGGACCCGTACTATATTTTTTATGAAATATTAGATAAAATCGTCGATAATTATTTCCCTCTTATTTATAAAATTGAAGATGAATTAGAAAAAATGAATGATAGCATCAATAAAAAATCGATGAACCACCTTATGAATGAACTATTTGAAACGAGAAATATGTTATTAAATTTGTTGCATTCAGTAAATCCGATGCGGGATTTATTATACCGAATGTTGAACTCCCACCATTTAAATTTAAATCGTATAGGGGAAAGAAAAGAATATTTCTCCGATATTTATGACCATTTGCTTAAACTATCTGATATGGTCATGACAAATCGGGAAGTCACGGCAGATATAAGGGATAGCTATTTATCGTTAAATTCACACCAAACAAATAATGTGATGAAATTATTAACGATTATTACGTCCATTTTTGCGCCTTTAACGTTTATTGCAGGAATTTACGGTATGAATTTCAGTTATATTCCAGAATTAACTTGGAAATATGGGTACTTTTTTTCTTTAATATTAATGGCTTTAATCGGTTTGTTTATGCTGCTTTGGTTTCGAAGGAAAGGGTGGTTTAAATAGTACTCTTTATTTAACTGATTATTTCATTCTTAAACTAAATAAAATGAGTAAAACACCAGCAAATAGACAAATCATTTTTTGATAAGAAATTTTATCCCCTATTCCCGCAATACCAAGTCCAGTAGTGATGATAAGGATTGTAGGGCCAACTAAAGCGAGCATGGAATTAATAGCGAGAGCTTTTTCGATATCATGGGACTTATACATGAATCCGGCAGCGGTAACTTCAATACTTCCAGAGATTATTCGGAGTAAAACCATATAAATGAGTGCTGATTCCACTTAATCATTCCTTTATATAATGTTAAAAGAATGTATGCTTGTCCGTTATAAAATATTAAACAGGTTAAACGTAAAAAAAGTCGTCACATGGACGACTTTTTTAAAGAAATTAAAGTTTATTAATTACTCCGTGAAGAGTTTCAGTTAATTCATCATCATAATTTGCTAGTTCGATAAGGTTTGCTAGACGTTCACGTAAAATATGGCGCTCAATTACTAGTTTCTCATCTAATACGTTAACTAATAACTCAATAATTAAATTATTACGAATAGCTAATGCTTCATCAACACGCTCTGGAGTAATTTTAGCATCTGTTTTTAATGATTTACCCATGATATTTCCCCCCTAGTATTTATCGTTTTGATTTTATCATACTATCGTCGATTTATAAATATCGTAGAAAATTAGTTGGCAAGTTGAAATATTTTTAAGTATGAAAAGGAATTAAAAGATGTATTTAGAATATATATTAATAGAAGGGAGAGAGAAATCTTGAGGGGAACAATCCATAATAAAAAAAGAGAAGTTACTGAAGATATGGCCTATCACTTTTTAAAACATGCGCAAGTGGCTCATGTGGCGACAGTGGGGGAAGATGGGTATCCATATGTGATTCCTTTTGTTTATGTTTATGAGGAAGGGAAAAAACTTTATTTACATATAGGGAACTTACGAGAGAGTCATTTTTGGGAAAATGTAAAGGTGAACTCAAAAGTAAGTGTTGAAGTATGCGAAATGGGAGAAATCGTTCCAGGAAAAAAATACGCATGTCAATCTGCTTTAGGATATACAAGTGTCGTGTTATTTGGAACGATTAAACATATTGACAATGATACAAAAAAAGAATGGTTTTATGACCGTTTATGGAAAAAATATGGGGATCCGGATTGGACTTTCGAAAAGGGCGGTTATCCAGCATTACCAAAAACATAATTGTTTGAAGTGGAGATTGAAAAAATAACAGGGAAGTATAGTGAGGCATTAAGTCATTAAAGCGACTGAAATAAATTCTCTTTAGAAATCATCAGTAGAGGTAAATAATAAAACGGCATTGTTAAATACTTTCAATGCCGTTTTATTATTGATTAAACAAAATTATCCAATTTTTCTATCTTTTCCTGAAGTAGTTTGCTATAAATGGAATAGATAGGAGGGAAGCATCATGAAATGGAGAGATTATCCCCAAAATGTAAAGGTTCGATTATTAACTTCCTTCTTTATTCGAGCCCTTTCTTCAGCGGTATTACCGTTTATGGCTTTATTTTTTGCCCAAGAAATGAATAAATTATGGGCAGGAGTCTTTCTAGTAATAGCGGTTATTGTAGGGTTTTTATCGAATTTAGTTGGAGGCTATGTATCAGATCGATTTCAACGAAAGAAAATATTAATCATTAGTTCAGCTGTCAGTGCGAGTATGTTATTACTTATGACGATCAGCCTTTTACCTGAACAAAATATCATTACCCTATTTGCCATTGCTTTTGTATTGTTTACGATTTCCAGTAGTATGGAATATCCGACGATGGATGCGCTCATTATTGATTCAACGACTTCTGAAAATCGGAAAGCAATATACACAGCGGATTACTGGTTATCCAATTTGTCGATGGCCATTGGTACAGCATTAGGTGGATTACTATATGTAAAACATCAAATTGAATTATTTAGTATTTTAACTTTCGTAGCCATTTGTATTACAATCGTTTACGGAATTTGGCTAGAAGACACGAAAAGAGAGTTACTGGAGCAAAAACATACGAATTTAGTCATGGATGTACTCCATAGTTATAAGGTAGCCTTACAAGACCGACCGTTTGTAAAAGTAGTTGTCGGCTCCATGTTTATTATCGCAGCGGAATTATCGTTAAATAGTTATATTGCTGTGCGATTGGCCGAGTCCTTTGATTCCCTTTATATAGGTGGATTTGAGATTAGTGGAATCCGAATGCTTAGTATTCTTAATATAGAGAATATGTTACTTGTCGTATTGCTTACATTTTTTATTAGTCGTTTTACGGATCGGTTTAGTAAGCCAAAAGTGATCGTTATTGGGTTAATTATTTATGGAATAGGATATTCCGTTGTGATGTCAGCAAATATTTGGTATGTATTAATTCTCTTTGCGTTTATTGCAACGATTGGAGAATTAATTTATTCACCAATTTTCAATGCAGAACAAGCAAATATGATGCCAGCTGATAAGAGGGGGTCTTATGCAGCTTTTGCCATTGTAGGATATTCCGGTGCGGATTTAATTTCCCGCTCAAGTATTATTGTAGGAACGTTTTTAATACCATCTATGATGTCCGTTTATATAGGAATAATAATTATGCTTGGTATTATTTTCATTTACACCGGAATATATAGGAGGAAAACAGTAAAGGTTAAAATGAATTCCTCTTTTTAATGGAACCCAGCTATTTTGGGCTTTGTTAAAATTAAATCATCATCATTAAGGCATCCTCGCCAATTGTTCCTTTTACAATGCCGAGTTTTTCCGCTTCATACGTAACGGATTCTAGTGGTGCTCTTAACAATTCATCTATTGTTTTTACACCGACAGCCCGACCAGCAATAATTTTACGATCAGCTAATTTACTATTTAATAACCCTACATCTAATGCACCACACATGATATAACCGTTCTCGTTGGAAACAGTTAATAAAGTGGTTTTTGGTAACCGTACAGTAACAGCAGTAAACATGTGTCCGTTTAATTCAATTGGTTCAATCGAAACCATATTTATCGCCCCTTTCCTTTATAAAATATGGGAAAGGTAAAAAAGTGTTCAAATTTATTATCTTTGGAAAAAAGGATTTTATTTTAAAAAAATACGGATAACATTGAAAAAGAAAAGCATACTAATTACGATTTCACATAAGAAATCTAACATGGTGAACAGGGGTGTGACCGATGGATAAGAAGGGATTACTAAATCCTAATTCTCAGAAGAATCACCGAAACTGGGAAAAGCCGAAGATTCAAAAATCTCAAATGAATGGTCAAACGGAGATTTCTCTCCACAACCAAATATTGAGAACTGAAGCAAAAGCTAGACAGTTTTAGATCATCATGTAAGGTTTTGTGAAACGAAAGCCCGGAGAAAATCCGGGTTTTTTTCTTTTTAAAATATAAATATCAAAGCGTATAAATTAAATGAAATGAACAATACTATAAATGATTTCACTAAACAATCCGACATGATTTACAGGAGGGATTTCCGTTATGATTAACGCAGAAGACAACTCAACGTCTAATAATCCGCCGAAACTCATTAAGGAAAAGCATATCTTCTCTATTTAGTTTTTCACAACTGAATATTGAAATTCAATGTTACCTTAAGATGTTATATCATGTGGATCAGTGAAATTATGCCCGGAAATTAATTTTTCCGGGTTTTTTTATTGCCTTTAACGAAAGCTCCTAATGCTGCCAATTGAAAAGTTAACATTCTTCATAAAAATTTTACTTTGACATATTGCCGACACATTCGGGATTTAATATAGGAAATGTTAAAAGAGTAGTAATGGTTCACAAATAAACAAAGCTCTATATTTAAGAAAGGAGAAAAAGAGATGCCTATTCAAACTTCATTCAATCCGAATGGTCGGAAAGAATTGAAACATGCCATTTCGAAAGCTGAATATTATGTGTTGCGTCGTAAACTTCAACATTTTTTGAAGCTTGATCCAAATGCTGGACCAAATGGCACATACCTTATTCGTTCCACTTACTTCGATAATTTTGACAACAAAGTGCTGAATGAAAAAAAGGAAGGTTATATAAACAGGGACAAATACCGTGTACGTATATATGGGAAAAGTTCTTCCGTCATTCATCTTGAACGCAAAAGTAAACGCAATTATTTAACGTTCAAATCAAAATGTAAACTAACTCAAAAGGAATTCGAACAAATACGTGTAGGTGAAATTGAATGGATGGAAACAGATGAACGGGAATTAATACGGGATTTATTTTTCAACATGAAATACCACCAACTAAAACCGATGGTAGTAGTTGATTATGAACGGGAAGCTTGGATGTATCCTTATGGAAATGTGCGTATTACTTTCGATATGAAAGTTCAATCGAGTATACGAAATACAGATATGTTCAATCAGTATTTGCCAATGGTAGATGTACTCGAGCCAAATTTAGTTATTTTGGAAGTGAAATATGATGATTATTTACCGGAAGTCATTAAACATTTACTTCAACTATCTGATACACAAGCTGAAAGTTATTCAAAATATCAATTAAGTCGAATGTATATTTAATTCATATGATTAGGAGGAAAGAAAATTGGATACAACAAATTTTTCAGATATTTTTAAATCAAGTTTTATAGAAAAGACATCTTCGTTCTCATTAACTGATTCATTAATCGGATTAGGCATAGCTTTTTTAATAGGTTTATTTATTTACTATATTTATAAAAAAACATTTAATGGGGTTATTTATTCTCACTCATTTAATATTTCATTAATGATTATGACGCTAGCAACTGCCCTTGTCATTATGGGGATTAGTCAAAACGTATTGTTATCGTTAGGTATGGTCGGAGCATTATCCATCGTTCGATTCAGAACACCTATCAAAGATCCAATGGATTTAATGTATTTATTTTGGTCTATTGTAGCGGGAATTTTATGTGGAGCAGGTTTCATTCCATTAGTTGTGATTGGTTCTGTTGTCATTGGGGCTGTAATTGTCTTATTTGCCAACAAAATTGTTGTCGAGAATCCTTATTTATTAGTTGTGAAATGGGAAGAAGAATTTGCGGGTGAAGAAGTAGAAAAATTAATAAAATCAAAAACGAAAAAATTTGCTTTAAAATCTAAATCGATTGTTCAAGATTATGAAATAGAAGCGACATATGAAGTACGTGTAAAAGAGAATGATGCAAAAATCGTTTCCGAAGTTTCTAATATTCCCGGGGTACGCTCGGCCGTTATGTTAAGTTACGATGGTAATTTTACAGCTTAATAAAGGAATTGAAAATGAATAAAAAGGGAGGGGATCTGAAAAGGGGATCCCCTTTCATACAATAAAAGGGATGATGATATGAGAAGAACATTCAAAGCACTCTTTCCCATTCTATTAGGATCCGCTTTATTTATTAGTGGATGTAATGAATCTACTCCAAATGCCTCTATCCAAAAAATCACCAGTGAATATGTTTCCTACGAAAGTGAAGACGAGTATTCTGATTGGGAAGAGGAAAGTGTTACATTAGTAAATTTAAACGGCACTTCAATAGACTTTAGCGGTAACGGTGGAGTTATATTAGAAGGAAATCAAATACTCATTCGTACAACAGGTACATATGTATTTGAAGGAACATTAGACGACGGACAAATTGTCGTTGATGCAGAAGATGCAGGTACTGTTCGCCTCATTTTAAATGGAGTGACAATCAACTCTTCGACGAGTGCACCTATTTATATTAAGCAGGCTGATAAGGCGGTCATTTCACTAGAGGAAAATACGGTGAATACGTTAACGGATGCTAAAGAGTATCTTTACGAAGGACAAGAAACGGAGCCCGACGCAGCTATCTTTAGTAATGATGATTTAACGATTAACGGGTCGGGTTCATTAACCGTTCAAGCAAATTATGAAGACGGTATAAAAAGTGACGATAGTATACTGTTTACAGGCGGTCAAATAAATGTCATCTCTGCTGACGAAGGCATTGTAGGCAAAGATCTTTTAGCTGTGAAAGAAGCAAACATTACAGTAGAGTCAGCAGGAGATGGCTTAAAATCGACGAATGCGGAAGATGAGAAGAAAGGGAATATTGTTTTAGAAAGTGGTTCAGTCACTATTCAATCGGAGGAAGATGGCATTCAGGCTGAAAAAACAGTAGTCGTTGCAGATGGTAACTATGACATTGTAACGGGAGGCGGAAGTCCTGAAACGATTGAAAATACTGATGAGTTTGGAATGGGTGGAGGTATGGACCGCCCAGGTAATATGAACGAACTAGATTTGTCGACAATGATTGACTCTATGTTAGAAGGCGTTGATGTTTCGGATGAGGTAAAAGAGCAGTTAGAGAGCGTAGAAAGCATGGAAGATTTACAAGCAATTTTAGAAGATTATCCAGAAATTCAGCAACAACTGATGAAATCAAGGATGGATGGACTTCAAAATATGGGGCAAGGGGGTCCGATGTCAGGTAGTACAACAGGAGATGCTGCAGAATCAACGGACGGTACCGAAACAATGCCTCAAGAACGACCAGCTGGCATTCAACCTCCTGAAGATGCACCTGAAATGAATAATGATCAAGAAGAAAATTCAAAGAATCAAACGGTTGAAGGTGAAGAAGCGACAACAGACGCTAATACAGTTAGTACAAAAGGTATAAAGGCTGGTACTGAACTAATCGTAGTAGGTGGTACAGTTCATATCGATTCGTTAGAAGATGCCGTTCATAGTGATGGAAGCGTAATGATTTCCGGAGGCGAAGTTACTGTCAATAGTGGTGATGATGGGATTCATGCCGATACTGAGGCAGTCATTTCGGGAGGCAACATTACTATTGAGAAAAGTCGGGAAGGTTTAGAAGGCAAAAATGTCACGATTTCCGACGGTATGATTCACATCGTTGCGGCAGATGATGGCGTAAACATTAATAGTGAAGAAGTAGGGTTTGGTATGATGCGCGGAAATTCAACAGAAGATGCTACAACAGATGAAACAGCCGAATCCATTGAAACGACAACAGAAGAAGAGGGGAATTTATTAATTGAAGGCGGTTATCTTTATGTTAATGCCGATGGAGATGGTTTAGATTCCAATAATACGATGCGAATGACAGATGGTACAGTAATCGTTTATGGTCCGACAAACTCGGGCAACGGTGCATTAGATTATGCAAATTCCTTTAATATCGAAGGTGGTATGTTAATTGCTGTAGGAAGTAGTGGTATGGCACAAGGTATTTCAGATAGCTCCTTACAAAATGCCATTATGATGACGTTCGATGAAATGAAAGAAGCTGGTACAACAGTTTATGTTGAAAATAGTGACGGGCAACAAATTATCGCATTGGAACCAGAGAAAGAATTCCAAACTGTTGTTATTAGTTCGCCGGAATTAAAAACAGATAAAACATACAAACTCCGTTCTGGTGGTGTAATAACTGGTGAAAGGTTAGATGGGGTATATGAAGAAGCGATTTATAAAGAGGGGGAACTTTCGGTTGACTTTTCCCTTTCAACGGTCATGACCTATTTAAACGAATCCGGAGTTACAGAAGCATCTAGCGGTATGATGGGTGGTTTTGGTGGGGGCAAACAATTCGGAAATAATACAGACGTCGATAATTAAAGAAAAATAGTAATTGAAGTAGGCTAGCCATCCGTGCTAGCCTATTTTTAATAGGTATAGTAATATATTCCAATTTCTTATTCATAAAAAAATATTTTTAGCATATATCCTACAATAACCAAAATATGAATAAAGAAAATCATCTACGTCTTAAGTCTGATACTGAAATATTTCTACAGTCGGTTCACAATAGATAGGGAATCAACTATTATAGTAGTAATAAAACACATGAAGGGGTACATTAATGGAAAGGAAGAAAATTTACTTATTATTGACTGATACAGGAACAATGTTCACGAGAATGATTAAGCTTTATACAAAAAAGCCATATAATCATGCATCGATTGTATTTGATGATGACTTTAAAGAAGTATATAGTTTCGGCCGTAAAAGACCTCGTAATCCTTTCATTGGTGGGTTTGTAAATGAAGACGTCAGGCAAGGATTATTTAAAAATGCAAGATGTGCCATTTATAGTTTTGATGCAACGGATGCGCAAATTCAAAAAATGCGTAATTTTATTAAAAATATAGAAATGGAAAAACATTTATATAGATATAACCTTTTAGGATTAATTACTTTTATTATTAACAAACCATATCAAAGAAAGAGAGCGTATTTTTGTTCCGAATTTGTTGCAAAGGCTTTAAATGAAGGTGAAATTATTCATTTTAATAAACCGATTTCCCTTGTTTCTCCACATGATTTGCAATCAATTGAAAATATACAATTAGAATTTGAAGGTCAGCTGGAACATTTACTTGCAAAGGATATGGTAAAAAATGCGTATCCGATTATTTATTAAAATTATTTATCACTATACACCACAATTGTTTTAAATACAGAACAGTTGATGGTGTTTTATTTTGTTTAAAAGACCGTCTGAAAGGGAACGGATGAAGTATAAACTATTTTTGTTAAGAAAGACTAATGCTAGTGAAATTAAAAGAGGTGATAAAGTTGGAAAACCAAATGCCCCGAGAAGAAGGTATTGATCATAGTATTAGTTTATTAAAAGAAGGTTATCATTTTATATTAAACAGAAGTAGAAAATTTCAATCGAACATTTTTGAGACGCGAATTTTAGGTAAAAAAGCGATATGTATGATTGGCGAAGAGGCGGCAGCCGTTTTTTATGATCCAGCTAAATTTCAAAGACAAGGTGCAGCACCTAATCGAATCGTCCAAACTTTATTTGGGAAAAATAGTGTTCAAACATTAGATGATGATGACCATAAACAAAGAAAAGAAATGATTATGTCTGTCATGACACCTGAACAGTTAGATTCATTGATGGAGATGACAAAACTGCAATGGGAACAATCTCTCGATAAATGGTCACAAATGGATAACATTGTGTTTTATGAAGAAGTAAAAGAGTTGCTTTGTAAAGTGGCATTTAAGTGGGTTGGCTATCCTTTACATGAAAATGATGTTAAGAAAATGACAAAAGAATTAGCATCCATGTTTGAAACACCTGCTGCCATTGGACCTTCTCATTGGATAGGAAGAACTTATCGCAACTTGGCTGAAAAAAAGATTCAAGAATTGATACAAAACATGAGAGAGCATAAAGTGAAATTTCCAATCAATACAGTTTTGCATCAATTTGCTTTCCATAAAGATAAGGAAGGAAATTTATTAGATGTAGAAACAGTAACGGTCGAAGTATTAAATATGTTAAGGCCAATTGTTGCCATTTCAATCTATATTAATTTTTCCCTTTTAGCACTTCATCAATTTCCTAAACAAAAGGAAAAATTAAAAGCCTTTAAAGACTATCCTAAAATGTTCGTGCAAGAAGTAAGAAGATATTATCCATTCTTCCCGTTTGTGGCAGCAAAAGTAAAACAAGATTTCACATGGAATGGTTATCAGTTTAAAGAAGGAACGTTAACCTTATTAGATTTGTATGGTACAAACCATGATCCAAATAAATGGGAAAAACCAGGAGAATTTTACCCTGAACGATTTGCCCAGTGGCAAGGAAGTCCCTTTAGTTTTATTCCTCAAGGTGGTGGAGATTACTACTTAGGGCACCGTTGTGCAGGGGAACAAATTACGATTGAACTGATGAAAATTAGTTTAGACTTTTTAGTAAATCGAATGGAATATGAATTACCCGAACAAAATTTAAACTTTAATTTAGATGACATACCGAGTATTCCAGAGAGTAAAATTATCCTCGAAAAAATAGTTAGAAGTCGAAGTCACTAAGTGATTTCGACTTTTTTATTTATGTAAGTTTGGAAAAAGAATTGTATTTATTATTCGGTTGTTGTTCGCTAAAATGAAATTTACATCACAGATTTTTGAAGGAGTAATTGTATGAATGAGTTAGACTATAAAAAAGCATTGGCACTAGAACAATACAAAGAAATTAAAGCATCCCGTAGACATTATAGTAATTTAAGATTTGCCCTCTTTCCGGTATACTTTGTCGTTCAGTTCGGATTAGTACAGCTTGCTGTAAAAAAATCGTCGGATGTTCTATTATTTGCAGAATATATTATGCCAATGTGTGGATTGTTAGTGACGTATGTATTTTGGACAATTGAGACGAGAATTACTTTATATTACAAAGATTTAGAACAAACTGGAGATATTATTGAAGACTATTTAGGATTCGATAATAAAGTAATGGTCAATTATAGTAAACAGTCATTTCTAAGCAATACAAAATTATCAATCAAAGCTGTTTATACGATTTTCCTTTTATATTGGATCGCTGTTCTAGTGAAACAATTATTTTTTAATCAATAAGAAGGACTTTCAAATATTCTCTAGAACATTAAATGAAATAGAGAACATTGTAGGAGCTGAAATTCTTGCATAAAAATAAAGAACAATTATTAATGCATTATGAAAATTCGATTGAGTGGGCAAAAACATTACTTCAATTAACTGATACGGAATGGAGAACACCTATTGCAAAGGACAAATGGACAATTGCAGAAATTATTGGTCATTTTCCAGCGTGGGATCAGTTTGTTTTAAAAAAGCGCATTCCTTATTTTTTTACACATCAAGAATTACCGAAAGCTCCAAACGAAAATCAATTAAACGATCAGTCATCTAAAGAGAGTAAAGAAATGACAAAAGAAGAAGTGATTGCAGCATTTGTAGCTGAAAGAAGAAGGTTGGTTATTGCTATTAATAATATTGAAGACGAATTGTGGGATCAGCAAATACAAGTTGGAGAAACATCCCTAACCATTTCGGATTATTTCCATGGTTTTATAAAACATGATTTGCATCATTTTAAACATGTTGAAGCATTACGAACTACTTTAAAGTAATGGCTGTTTTTTAAGGGAATATTAGATTGACTACATATGTTATTCAACATGTCCCCCTTATCATTACTTGGAATATTAGCAATACTCCACCAATACAACATGCAAATATTCTATAACAACATATTCAGCTTTTAAATAACATTAAATTTTAATAGAAATTGGAGGAGAAGGTTAATGGATGAGCGATATCCAATTGGAAAATTTACAAGTACTCGTGAAATTACTAAGGAATTAATACATGAATGGATTACAGACATTTCTTCATATCCAACTCGGTTAAAAGAAATCGTTGCATCGTTAAATGAAGAAGATCAATCGCTTACGTATCGCCATGGGTCATGGACAGTTAAACAACTTGTCCACCATATTGCAGATGCACAAGTGAACGTTTATACACGCATTAAATTAGCATTAACAGAGGATCATCCAACGATTAAACCTTTTGAAGAAAATGAATGGGCACAGTTAGCTGATGTGAATCTTCCGTTATCATCATCCTTACAACTTATTGAAGGGTTACATAATCGATTAGCTTATTTATTGGAAAATTTATCAGATGAGCAATTTAAAAGAACGTATCAGCATCCTGAAACGGGCAATCAAACAGTACAAGGGACTTTAGAATTTTGTGTATGGCATGTAAATCATCATCTTGCCCATATTGAAAATGCATTAGCAACGAAGAATAATTAATATAAAACCTCATTTTGAATACTTTTCTAAAGTATAAAAAAATGAGGTTTTTTTAGGAGGGAAAACATTGTTAACAGGGTTAGTAAGGGTTGGGACAATTTACATTCCGGTAAAAAAAGTTGAAGTTGCTGCTAAGTGGTATAAGGAAAAGATAGGTGCTGTAGTATCTTATATCGATTCGGATAAAGCGATTATTAACTTTGCCAATCTAAGTTTCTTTTTAGTGAAATCTAAAGACGAGAGTGCAAACTTTGTAGATAGTAATGGGATTGAACGCTTTTCTATTACTTTTGAAGTCGACGGATTAAATGCTCTTCATAATCTACATAGTGATTTTAAAAACAATGATATTCAAGTTGGGGACATTGAAGATCGGGGCCATGCAGGAAAAAACTTTGTATTTGCTGACATAGACGGGAACAAGTTTGATGTATGGAGTGAACTGAGTGCAAAATTTAAAGAAACTTTTGGGGAAAATTGGAGGGATAAACAATGAACCGTTTAAATTTAATTACATTAGGTGTAAAGGACATGAATGAATCTCTTCATTTTTATCGTGATGGTTTAGGCTTTGAAGTTAAAATCTATGGAGACGAATCGAATCCTGAAGTTATTTTCTTTAATAATAATGGGACAAAAATTTCATTATTCCCTCTCGAAAATTTAGCAAAAGATATTAATGAAGATAATCCGCCAACTATTGGACAAGGATTCGGTGGAATGACTTTAGCTTATAATGGGAAATCAAAAAACGAAGTTGATGAAGTCTTTCAATTAGCTGAAAAAGCAGGAGCTAAAATTGTTAAAAAACCAGAAACAGTCTTTTGGGGTGGATATAGTGGCTATTTTCAAGATCCTAACGGTTATTACTGGGAAGTGGCATACGGAGAAATGTGGAAGTTTGATTCCAATGATATGCTAATTGTTGAATAAATTAGAGATGGAATTCATGAAATGATTTGATTTATGATATAATAAATTAAATTGAAAAAGAAGGGAAGATGGGTGGCCGATGATTCAATAATCTTATTTTTATTTTTGAAGTACATTTTATATTTCAAGAAATTAAAATAGGATTAGTCTGCCCATTTTTCTAAAATACGTGTATTAGCTATTGATATCAATAGTTTATTTAACATTGTAAAAATGCGACTAATCCTTCCAACATTATTTGGGAGGATTTTTTCTTTATTATTTGGCTTATATCTTGGAACGAATTCCTAAGTAGGTAAGTTGTTTGATAATGTCAGATAGAGTCCTCCCTTGCAGAAGGGATGAGTTTTTATGCAAGAGATTTTAAAATTACAAAATATCCAATATGAAATAATGGATATGGTTATTTTTGAGACAGTAAGTGCTACGGTTCATCAAGGAGATATTATAGGGATTATAGGGAAAAATGGAGCAGGGAAATCAACGCTACTTCGCATAATATCTGGTGATATAACACCTAGTAGTGGTGAGGTTGATCAATTACAAAATTTAACGATTGAGTCGGTAGAACAAGAAACAGCATCATTTACATCAAACCTTTTTGAAAAAGAGGAAGCATTATTATTATCCAAGTGGAATGTACCGTCTAATGATTATCATTACCTGAGTGGCGGGGAAAGGTTGAAGGCAAGACTTGCTAAAGGCTTTTCAAAAAATGCCCAACTATTACTGTTAGATGAGCCAACCAATCATCTAGATGAAGAGAGCACTCAACTACTCATTGATCAAATAAAGCAATTTAAAGGAACGATTATTTTAGTTTCCCACGATCGTTATTTTTTAGATAAAGTGACAACGAAAATATGGGCTATTGAAGACAATCGATTAATCGAGCATAAGGGGAACTATACGAGTTATACAGAAGAACGGAAAAAAAGAAGGGCTTCTCAGCAGCGCGAGTATGAAAAACAGCAACAAATGATTCGGAAAATCGAAGGTCAATTAAATGAACTATCCTCATGGTCACAAAAGGCCCATGCCCAATCGACAAAACAAGAAGGATTTAAAGAGTATCACCGAGTTAAAGCTAAACGAACAGATGCTCAAGTAAAATCCAAACGGAAAAGACTTGAAAAGGAATTGGAAAAATCGAATGTAGAAAAAGTTAAACCTGAGTATGAAGTGAAGTTCTCCTTAAAGGCACAAGGGAAAAATGGGAAACGTTTTTTAGAAGTAAACCATTTAAAAAAGACATTTAACGATAGAGTTTTATTTCAAAATGTTCATTTTACAATTCTACATGGAGAAAAAATAGCTTTAATTGGTCCTAATGGAAGTGGGAAATCAACTTTAATAAAGATGATAATGGGGGAGGAACAAGCAGAAGGAGACATTTGGATTTCTCCTTCTGCAAATATCGGTTACCTAACCCAAGAAGTATTCGATTTGCCTTTGGACAAAACGCCTGAACAATTATTCCATCAAGAATCCTTTGAGGAAAGAGGTAAAGTGCAAAATTTAATGAAACATTTAGGATTCATGGCAGCATCATGGAAAGAGCCTATTCAACATATGAGTATGGGGGAACGGGTAAAATGTAAGTTGATGAAATATATATTAGAAAATAAAGATGTACTTATTTTGGATGAACCAACTAATCATTTAGATCTTCCGTCTAGGGAACAGCTCGAAGATACTCTACAAAAATACGATGGAACGCTTTTAGTCGTCTCCCATGACCGCTATTTTCTTGAGAAAATTACTGACCAACAATTAGTGATTAGGGAAGGTGGGATTTTTAAAGAGGAAAAAGAATTACCGAGTAAAAAAGATACAAAAAAGGAATTGCTGCTGAAATTGGAAACCGAACGGCAAGAAGTTCTTGGTAGACTCAGTTTTATGACGTCAAAAGACAGCGATTATGCTGAACTGGATCGAAAATTTAATGAACTTACGAAACAAATTAACGAATTGAAACGGAACTAATTAAAGAAAGTCCTAAAGCGAAAGTGAACTGCACCCCAATTGCAGTATCGTCTGAGGATGGTGGCTTTTATTTAATAGAGTCATTAAAAAGGGATTCGAAAATTAAAGTCAATGTAAAAAATGGATATCCAACAGCCTTAATCGAAGTCGACATTGACTCTAATATTGATGAGGAAGTCAACACGAAAGATTTAGGTGAACAGAAAATTAAAGAGCTTGAAAAGGAAGCTTCACGAATTGCCAATGAAAAATTCAAAGAAACTGTTGAGAAGTGGCAAGAAAAGGAATCGGACATTCTTGGTTTAGGTGCAAGGGTAAGAGCTTTTTATCCTAAGTATTGGGATGAAAATGTGAAAACAGATGAGAAATGGGCAGAACTTTATAAAGAAATGACCATTAAAGTGAATGTCCAATATCATATTAAACATACAGGGATGCAATGGAAATAACCATATGAGGAGTATTTACGAACAAGTAAACTGTTCGTCTTTTAGCGAAAAGGGAAAAATTAAAAAATCGAGATTGCTTTAGGGCATCTCGATTCAGACTGTAGACAAACTCGAAATTTCGAGTTTGCCTACAGTCTTTTTTCTTTTAAAATAAAAGTAATAGTTTCTG
>NZ_JACSQA010000021.1 GCF_014836845.1 Ureibacillus galli | reverse complement strand
GAACACGGAAGTTAAGCTCTTTAGCGCCGATGGTAGTTGGGGGCTTCCCCCTGTGAGAGTAGGACGTCGCTAGGCAACAGAGACCACTGATATTCAGTGGTCTTTTTTTATACCTAAAAAGCCCCCAACGTACAAAAGCCGAAGGCTAGATCGGCGCGTTTAGAAAGCGGGAGGACCGAGGAAAACAAGGAATCAAGGAGGCCCGAAGCGCAGTGTACTTCGTACATGAGCATCGGACCGACGCAGATGACGCAGTTTTCCGACGAGTTATCGCGCTTCGAGAAAGCGTCGATGGTAGTTGAGGGTTGTCCCTGTGAGAGTAGGACGTGCTAGGCAATCAGAGGCCGCTGAAATTTCAGTGGTCTTTTTTATACCAAAAAAGCCCCCAACGTACAAAAGCCGAAGGCTTTAATCGGCGCGTTTAAGAATAATCAAAAATACAGAAGGAAAACCTCGAGAAGTGGGAGGACCGAGGAAAACAAGGAATCAAGGAGGCCCGAAGCGCAGTGTACTCCGTACATGAGCATCGGACTGACGCAGATGACGCAGTTTTCCGACGTGTCATCGCGCTTCGAGAAAGCGTCGATGGTAGTTAAGGGCTGCCCCTGTGAGAGTAGGACGTCGCTAGGCAACAAAGACCACTGAAAGTCAGTGGTCTTTTTTTATATCAAAAAAGCTGAGGGCTTTTACTAGTAACCTTACATATAGCGCAAAATTGTACACATTCGTTGGATTTGATATGATTATAAAAGTTTTAAAAAAGAAATTTCATATTCTTATTGAAGGGAATAGATAATTTTTAAGATAGGGGTAAAAGAATATGATTGATTCGATTCGTTGGGTATATACGAATATGATTGATCCAAAGTTAACAGACATAGTAAGTGCTTTAGCTTTAATAGTAATTGGATGGTTACTACAACATTATTTATTAAAATATATGATTCAAAAAATTGTTCGATTTTTTGAGAAAAAGTCGAAATTAATGACTGCTAGAATTATCGAACATTTTAGTAGAGAGATTCGTCATGCAATTTTTACACTGATCGTCTTTTTTTCATTGTCCTTCATCATGGAAAGTTCTCTATTTTCCAATCAATCGATGCTCAACTTGTTGTATTCCTTAATGGTATTTTATTTCTTTAAAGGAGTTTATGATGTTTTAGCGTTTTATGCGAATCATCCTGAGTCCTTTCATTTAGATGTAAGTAAATCAACAAAATTAACACCTTTTACATTACGTATAATAAATGCTTTTATAGCCATTATAGCGATCGTACTAATTGCTTCATTATGGAATTTTAATTTAAATGGATTTTTAACAGGGATTGGGCTTACCAGTGTTGCGTTAGCATTTGGTGTACGAGATACGTCCTCCCATATATTTGGAGGATTATCGATGACGTTAGATAAGCCTTTCCAAGTAGGAGATTATATTTCAACAGAAGACAGTAAAATTGAAGGTGTTATTCAAGATATCAACTTGCGTTCAACATTAATTGCAACAGCAGATAAGGGAATTGTGTACGTTCCAAATGCGTATTTAATGAATAAACCGATCTATAATTTAACGAAGCGTGAAAAACGGAAAATTCAAACCTATTATTATATATCGACCAAACATACAGAAGAGGAAATTCGAAATATTTGTAATGAGGTGAATAAGCAAATTATTTTACATCCGCAAACATCAAAGGATGATTTAATCCTTGTTTATATTGATGAGTTTCATGCAGATTATTATCGAATGTTAGTCAGTTATTATATTCCTACTAATGACATACATGAAAGATACGAAGTACAGCAGGACATTTTATTTGTAATTAAACAGTTGATGGATGAAGCCTCTATTAAGCTAGTTGATCAAGATTCGATTAAAATAAACGAATCTGAACGAGATTATATCTCTAATTAAAAAAGGAAGTAAAAACAGAAATGTTTTTACTTCCTTTTTCTTTATATGCTTAATCATCATAACGATCGTCGTCATCATCGTCATCGTAACGATCATCTAAATCGTCGTCATCATCATCATCGTAGCGGTCATCATCATAAACATCGTTATTTTGTTTTGCTGATGCTGCGGATGAATTTACATTTGATTTCGTAGATGTGTTTGATTGACTGTTTTCAATGGAATCGTCATCATCAAGTCTCTCTTTTGTTTTCTTTAATAATTCTCCGGAAAATGCATCAAGCTTTAAATCGTACTCTGCATCGTCTGTAATTACTTCAACTTCGTAATAGCTTTTTGTCACACCTGTTTCTAACTCGATATCACTAACTGTTCCTTTTACTTCGGCTAAAGCTTTTTTCTCAATCTCACTCGTTGTTAATTTTTCAGAGTTAGCAGAACCGGTAATGTTTCCTCCCGTTACAGCAATAACCCCACCAATTCCCATTGCTCCTAGTAATACAGGTACTAAAATCACTTTTTTCATGTTGTATCTCTCCTCACTGATTTTGATACCTTTATATTACTGGAGAAAAATGATAAGAAAGGGAGAGGAAGATTAGAATTTGATTAGAAAGCAATGAACCAATTCTAATCTTCTTCATTGTCACTTTCATCTGCTGAGTCGTCCTCTAAATCATCATTTAAATCGTCGTCATGTTGGGATACGGAAAGTATTTTGCCTGAGATAGCGTGTATTTGAAATGTTTTTTCTGCATTATCACCGTCAATCTCTACTAAATAATAGCCCCCGTCACTTGATTCTTCATAGACAATATATTCTACCGTTCCGTCTAATTGGGAAAGGGCAATTTGTTTTGCATCTTCACTCGTAATGACGATTGATGTATCGGAATGGGCCTTTTGATCTTTTACATTTTCCGAAATAATCTCTCCGGTTATACCGCTCACAATTAAGGTTTTTAATCGTTCGTGTTCAGTAATTTCAACAACATATTGCGGGTTGTCTCCGTCATTTTGGAAAGTAATCGATTGAATCGCTCCTATAGTTTGAGAACTTAAAAGTTTACGTATTTCTTGTTCCGTTTTAATCATCTTGTTTGTATTAGGCTCTGTATTAACAAAGGCTTTATTCAAACTTAAAACATTTCCAGTTTCAGCATCAACTTGTAAATGATAAGTTTCATTGTTTTTTTCAAAGGACATGTAAAAAATATCTTCATTTTCTTCAAAAGACTCTACTGTTCCACCGTATAATGTTTCAATCTTTTTAGTAGCTTCATCGACAGTTAGTTCATCGGAATCAAAAAAACGGTCTTGAATAACCCATATGACAAATATAGTAACGGCTAACATTAATACAACTAAAGAAATCATCCATTTTGTGTAATTTGTCATTGGTTATCCTCCTCGCTTAAATCCTTTTGTATGGGGACAAGTAATGTAAAGGAGGAACCTACTCCTATTTCGCTAGCGACGTTTATTTTAATCTTTAAACGCTCAGCTAACTCTTTTGCAATAGCTAAACCGAGACCCGTACCTCCTGTTTTACGATTTCGATCCTTATTTACGCGATAAAATCGATCAAATAGATGGGAAATTTGATCTTTTGGAATACCTTCCCCAAAATCTTGAATCGTAATGGAAATAGATTCCCCAAGTTTTGTCGCAGTTACGATGATTTTATCATCGCTATACTTTCTTGCATTATCTAGCAAAATAAATAAAAGTTGCTTTAGTTTCTGTTCGTCAGTATAAGTATAAAGCTGGGTTTCTCCCTTTAATTCAAAAGATCGATTATAGGCCTGTTGCATTTGTGATAAAGTATCGTCTAGTAGTTGTGCAAGATTTACTTTATGAATTGATAAGGAAGTACGTTCTTTATTTTTTGCTAGCTCAAGCATTTGTACAATCAATTCATTCATGCGTGATGATTCGTTAACGATAGCTTCCAATGCCTCTGTCGCAACCTTTTCGTTCGTAAATCCACGTCGCAGTAAAAGTTTTGCATAACTTTCAATGACAGTGAGGGGAGTTTTAAGTTCATGGGAAGCGTTCGATACGAATTGTTCTTGCTTCCGATAGTTTGTTTCAAGTGCCTCCATCATGCCATTAAACGTTCGGCCGATTTCTGCGAGTTCATCTTTCCCGACATCTGCCTCATCGATTTTTTCATAAGTTCCTGAAGTAGCGTTTTTCTTCATTGCTTCACTTAAACGTTCTAAAGGTTTTAAAATTATTCGACTAAGCCCCATATTGGATAATAGAAGGGGGATAGTAACTAAAGCAGTAACAGCTATTAAAATAAGCTTTAAAAGATCTAAGTTTTTGGCGACATCATCTAATCGTTGAATGAGCTGAATCGTTACGATATTACTATCTTTCCAAATAGCTGGTGTCTCTATCATAATAATTGGTAGGCCATCTACTTCGTTCATCGCATATTCTTCGTTTTTGCCTACTTCTAATTGAATGGCTTCAAAGGAAAGAGCTTCAACTGAAAAAATTTCATTCCCCGATTCATTCAACACGCGGATTGCCCCATTTGTTGGCATATAAGCACGTAATACAATACTCGGGTCTGTCACATCAGATAAATTATTAAAGGCTGTCAGGAACTCCTCACTATCGGATTTCAGTTGTTTATATTCAGTATTAATCGCTAATTGCTCATAAAGTAAATAAACACCACTATTCATGATGACTAATAAAACTAACATGAGCAAAGTTGTATATAGATGAATTTTTGTCCTAAGTTTCATGAGGGGACTCCTTTAAAACGTACCCTACACCACGTACCGTTTGGATAATTGGGGTTGAATTAGAGGAATTTAATTTTTGACGTATATATCGAATATAAACATCTACCACATTTGTATCTCCAAAATAATCAAATCCCCATACGGCCTCTAATATTTGCTCCCTAGTTAAAACTTGTTTTGGATGTTTCAGTAAAAATAACAATAAGTCATATTCTCGAGGAGTTAAATCAATCGTTTTTTCAAAATAAACCACTTCCCGAGTATGCTCATGGATGGACAAGTGGCCATAGCTTAAAAGGTGTTCATCTTTCTGCTCGGCGATTTTCTCCCTTTGTTTGGAAAAACGTATCGTATTCCGAATACGAGCTAACAATTCATCGATTTCAAAAGGTTTTGTTACATAGTCATTTGCCCCCAAATCTAAACCTTTCACTTTATCTTCCACTTCGCTTTTAGCAGTTAATAAAATGACAGGAGTTGTTTGTTCTGTCGCGCGAATTCTTTTTAACACATCTAAGCCATGCATCTCTGGTAACATTAAATCTAATAATATTAAATCAAACTTCCCTTCCCGATATTTAATAAGACCAGATGTACCAGTATGGGCGACGTCCGTTTCATAACCTTCAAATTCCATTTCCAGTTGAAGGACGCGCGCAATGTTTTCTTCATCTTCAATGATTAAAATTTTATGTTGCATCTAATCAACTCACTTTTTTCGCATCTTTAGTATTGATAATACAGAACTTTGATTAGAAATTAATGAGAAAACCTTTTGATTTTTAAATTTTTTGAGAATCTAACAATTATGGGTAAATTATAATTAAATTTGCGTACCTTATTCGATTATCCTTTAAATAATGGAATGTTTGATAAAATAAATACAATGAGTTGTCGAAAGGAAATATGTATGAGTAAAAAACAAATATGGTTTGAAGTAAATGAAAATGAAACGATTGAACAATGTCTTGAACGAATGAAGAAAGAAGGTTACATGCCAATGGGGCGTAAGGAAGAACCGGTTTTTCATATAGTCGATGGGGAACCTACGTATTTGCGGCAAAAAATTAAATTTAAAGGAATTTTAATGAGTGATTGAAAAATAATTCGACCAAAACACGAACATTATTGTTTTATGAAAATTTATCGTTCGCATTTTTTCGTTGATTTTCTGTTTATACCTTGTTAAAATGGGGTTAGGAAATAAACATCTTACCTTACAAATGTGAGTTGTTTAACCTTTGGTATTTTACACCAAAGTGAAATGGATTATTAAATAAGACCTCCCACATATATGCTAGAGAATATGGCTCTAGTGTCTCTACCCGGCACCGTAAATGTCGGACTATGCGGGAAAGCAAACTTTTGGCATTTAGAAAGGTGTGGGTACAGATCATGCTCGCTACATTTTCTTTCAAATTGATGTCCTCAAGTATTCTGCTTTCTTTGCATTAGAGAGAAAGTGGATTATTTGAGGACTTTTTTATCGTTTTATAAAAAAAGATTGAAAGAATATAAGTATCATATTTGAAGTTACATAAAGCGAAAGATTGAAGGAGAGAAATAGATGAATCCAAAAATCGGTGTCATTATGGGAAGTTCCAGTGACTGGGAAACGATGAAACATGCATGTGAAATTCTTGATGAATTACAAGTGCCATACGAAAAACAAGTAGTTTCGGCACATCGTACGCCAGACCTTATGTTTGAATATGCGGAGAAAGCTCGAGCAAGAGGTATTCAAGTCATTATTGCAGGAGCAGGTGGTGCAGCACACTTACCAGGAATGGTTGCAGCTAAAACAACATTACCTGTCATCGGTGTACCAGTTCAGTCAAGAGCATTAAATGGATTGGATTCATTACTATCGATTGTACAAATGCCTGGTGGAGTTCCCGTGGCAACGGTAGCAATTGGGAAAGCGGGAGCTACAAACGCAGGTTTACTGGCCGCTCAAATTTTATCGATTACCGATTGTGAATTAGCCAATAAGCTGGAGGAACGTAGAGAATCCATTAAACAGCAGGTATTGGAAAGTACAGGTGATCTAATATGACAAAAATTATTTACCCCGGTCAAACGATTGGAATTATTGGTGGCGGTCAATTAGGTCGAATGATGGCACTTTCGGCAAAAGAAGCTGGCTATAAAATTGCTGTACTGGAACCATCGTTTGATTCTCCTTGTGGTCAAATTGCCGATGTACGAATTGTAGCACCCTATGATGACGAAGCGGCGTTAGAAGAATTAGCTGAAGTCAGCGATGTCATTACTTATGAATTTGAAAATATAGACTATGAAGGTTTAAAGAGATTAACAGAAATCGCTTATGTACCTCAAGGAGCTGAATTAGTCCGCATTACGCAAAATCGCATTACAGAGAAAAAGGCGATTGTAGAAGCGGGTTGTCCAGTAGCTCCATATATTGTAGCAAATGAGTATGAAGAGTTATTACAGCAAATCGACAAAATTGGCTACCCATGTATTGTGAAAACGGCACGTGGTGGATATGATGGTAAAGGTCAACAACAATTAAATTCAAAAGCGGACTTACCATTAGCTGAAAAGTTATTTGAGCATTCCCCGTGCGTAGCGGAAAGCTTTGTCCCTTTTGAAAAAGAGGTATCTGTCATTGTCCAACGTAACGGTTACGGGGAGAACTATTGCCTTCCTGTAGGAGAAAACATTCACGTGCATCACATTTTACATGAAACGATTGTACCTGCACGGATTTCTAATGAAACATCTGACAAAGCCATAGAAGCAGCGAAGAAAATTGCAGATCATTTACAGCTTGTTGGAACATTAGCCGTTGAAATGTTCGTCTTAGAAAATGGTGACGTTGTTATTAATGAATTAGCACCTAGACCACATAATTCAGGCCACTATTCTATTGAAGCTTGTAACATTTCTCAATTTGGACAACATATTCGTGCCGTTTGCGGATGGCCACTTCGTAAACCAGAACTTTTGTCCCCTGCAATTATGGTGAATGTATTAGGTCAACATGTTGTGCCTTTAAGTAATTCCATTTCAAAACATCCTGATTGGTCAATCCATCTTTATGGGAAAACTGAAGCTAAAGTGAATCGTAAAATGGGACATGTGACAATAATGACCAATAGTATTGACGAAACACTTCATCAAATCGAGAATTCTGCCATTTGGTCGGAATAAAAGGAGAAGAAACAATGATCGAACGTTATACTCGTCCCGAAATGGGCGCAATTTGGACAGAAGAAAATAAATTCAAAGCTTGGTTAGAAGTTGAAATTTTAGCTTGTGAAGCTTGGGCTGAACTTGGTGAAATTCCAAAGGAAGATGTAGCATTACTTCGCCAAAATGCTTCCTTTGACATTAACCGTATTTACGAAATTGAACAAGAAACACGTCATGATGTAGTAGCCTTTACGCGTGCCGTTTCTGAAACGTTAGGTGAAGAACGGAAATGGGTTCACTATGGTTTAACATCAACAGACGTAGTAGATACAGCACTTTCTTATTTAATTAAACAAGCGAACACAATTTTACGTAAAGATATCATCAACTTCATTGATATTTTGACTGAAAAAGCAAAAGAACATAAATATACAGTTATGATGGGGCGTACCCACGGTGTTCATGCAGAACCAACTACATTTGGATTGAAACTAGCTTTATGGCGTGAAGAAATGAACCGTAACTTAGAACGTTTTGATGCAGCTGCTAAAGTTATTGAAACAGGTAAAATTTCAGGTGCTGTTGGAACGTATGCAAACATCGATCCATTTGTTGAACAATATGTTTGTGAAAAATTAGGTCTAGCTGCTGCACCAATTTCAACTCAAACGTTACAACGTGACCGCCATGCACAATATTTCTCAACGTTAGCTTTAATTGCTACTTCTATCGAGAAATTTGCTACGGAAATCCGTGGTCTGCAAAAATCAGAAACGCGTGAAGTGGAAGAAGCTTTTGCAAAAGGGCAAAAAGGTTCATCAGCAATGCCACATAAACGTAACCCAATCGGTTCTGAAAATATGACAGGGATCGCTCGTTTAATCCGTGGATATATGTTAACTGCCTATGAAAATGTTTCTTTATGGCATGAACGTGATATTTCCCATTCATCTGCAGAACGCGTCATCCTACCAGATGCGACAATCGGTTTAAACTACATGTTAAACCGTTTCGGAAATATCGTGAAAAACTTAACGGTATTCCCTGAAAATATGAAACGTAATATGGACCGCACCTTCGGTTTAATTTACTCACAACGTATTTTACTTGCTTTAATCGATAAAGGGTTAGTACGTGAAGAAGCATATGACACAGTACAACCATTAACTGCTCGTGCTTGGGACGAACAAATTCAGTTCCGTCCGTTAGTAGAAGCAAACGAGAAAATTTCTTCACTTTTAACAAAAGAAGAAATTGATGATTGCTTCGACTATAACTACCACATTAAAAATGTTGATATGATTTTTGAACGTCTTGGATTAAATTAATTTATTTTTCTACTTGAGAAATTGAATCAAATGACATTCCCTCTCTCGCTTTGTTTGATGAGAGGGAAATGTCAAAATAATTGGAGGCACGGGTCATGAATAAAGGTCAGCTTTTGTATGAAGGAAAGGCAAAACGTTTATATCAAACTGAACAAGAAGACATTTTGTTCGTTGAATATAAAAACAGTGCTACTGCATTTAACGGTGAAAAAAAAGCAGAGATAGATGGGAAAGGGATTCTAAATAACCGTATTACCACATTAATTTTCGAAAGATTAAAAGAATACGGAATTGACTCTCACTTTATCGAACGTATTTCAGACAATGAACAATTAGTACGAAAAGTGGAGATTATTCCAATCGAAGTAGTCGTTCGTAATATTGCTGCTGGTAGTTTAGCGAAAAGACTTGGTGTTGAAGAAGGGACTCCTTTAAAACGGACAATCGTCGAATTTTACTATAAAGACGATGCCCTTGGTGATCCGATTATCAATAACGACCATATTGATATTTTAGGGATTGCTACGAAAGAGGAAGTAGAAACTTTATACGAACTAGGTTTGAAGGTTAATGGTATTCTTCAACCAATCTTTGAAGATGTCGGTGTTATTTTAGTAGACTTTAAGCTTGAATTTGGCCGTGATAAAGAAGGCAATGTTTTATTGGCAGATGAAATTTCACCAGACACTTGCCGGTTATGGGATGCAGAAACAAAACAAAAGCTAGATAAAGACGTATTCCGTCGTGACTTAGGTAGTTTAATAGAAGTATATGAAATCATTCTTTCGAGACTTGGAGGCAAATAGAAATGAAGAAAGTTAAAATTTACATTACATTACGCGAAAGTGTACTAGATCCACAAGGTTCAGCAGTCCAAGGTTCATTAGCGAAAATGGGATATAACGAAGTGCAAGACGTTCGTATTGGCAAATACTTAGAAGTTGTAATTGATGATACAGATCGTGAACTTGATGTACTTGTCAAAGAAATGTGTGAAAAGTTACTTGCAAACACAGTGATTGAAGATTACCGCTATGAAGTCGAGGAGGCTAACTAATCATGAAATTCGCAGTACTCGTTTTTCCTGGGTCGAACTGTGACATCGATATGTACCATGCTATTAAGGATGAGCTTGGTGAAGAAGTGGAATACGTTTGGCATGATGCTACAGATTTAAGCGAATTTGATGGCATTTTAGTTCCGGGTGGTTTCTCCTACGGGGATTATTTACGTTGTGGCGCAATGGCGAACCAATCGAACGTAATGGCAGAAGTAAAAAAGTTCGCAGAAGCAGGAAAGCCAGTTTTAGGTGTATGTAATGGATTTCAAATTTTAACGGAAGCCGGTTTACTTCCAGGTGCTTTACTTCGAAATAAAAACTTAAAATTTATGTGCCGAACAATTCAATTAAAAGTAGAAAACAACAATACATTATTTACGAGTCAATATGAAGCGGGAGAAGTTATTCATATTCCGATAGCTCATGGAGAAGGTAACTATTTCTGTGACGAAGAAACATTAGCCCAATTAAAGGCAAATAATCAAATCGTCTTTACTTATGCGGGGGACAATCCAAACGGAAGTATGGAAGATATTGCAGGAATTGTGAATGAGCGCGGTAACGTACTTGGTATGATGCCTCACCCAGAACGTGCGGTCGATGCATTACTTGGCAGTAACGACGGTCTAAAACTATTTAAATCTATTGTCAAACAGTGGAGGGAATCACATGTCAGCTAGTTTCGAACCTAATCAAGAGCAAATTAAAGAGCAAAAGCTATATGCCGGAATGGGTATGTCAGATGAAGAATATGACATGGTATGTGACATTCTAGGTCGCCTTCCAAACTGGACTGAAACAGGATTATTTTCAGTTATGTGGTCTGAACACTGTTCGTATAAAAACTCAAAACCAGTGTTACGTAAGTTCCCGACAAAGGGTCCTCAAGTATTACAAGGACCTGGTGAAGGGGCAGGGATTGTTGACATTGGCGATGAACAAGCAGTCGTTTTCAAAATGGAATCCCACAACCACCCTTCTGCTATTGAGCCATACCAAGGAGCAGCTACTGGTGTAGGGGGGATTATCCGTGACGTATTCTCCATGGGTGCCCGTCCAATTGCGATGCTGAATTCATTACGCTTTGGTGAATTACAATCAGAGCGCGGTAAATATTTATTTGAAGAAGTCGTTGCAGGAATAGCTGGGTACGGTAACTGTATCGGTATTCCGACAGTAGGGGGAGAAATTCAATTTGATCCTTGCTATGAAGGGAACCCATTAGTCAATGCCATGTGTGTCGGTTTAATTGACCATAAAGATATTCAACGAGGTATTGCTGCTGGAGTAGGAAATACCGTGATGTATGTAGGGGCAAAAACAGGTCGAGACGGAATTCACGGTGCAACATTCGCTTCCGAAGAACTGTCAGAAGCTTCTGAAGAAAAACGCCCTGCAGTTCAAGTAGGGGATCCATTCATGGAAAAACTTCTTCTTGAAGCGTGCTTAGAAGTTGTTAAGTCCGATGCTCTAGTCGGAATTCAAGATATGGGAGCAGCTGGTCTAACTTCATCCTCAGCAGAAATGGCTTCAAAGGCGGGCTCAGGTGTTGAAATGAACTTAGATTTAGTTCCTCAACGCGAAACTGGGATGACCGCTTATGAAATGATGTTATCAGAATCCCAAGAACGTATGTTAATTGTCGTGAAAAAGGGACGAGAAGATGAAATTAAAGCAATCTTCGATAAATATGGTTTAGATGCTGTTGCCATCGGTCGTGTTACAGACGATAAAATGCTACGCCTACTTCATAAAGGGGAAGTCGTTGCAGAAGTACCCGCTGATGCATTAGCAGAAGATGCGCCGGTTTATCATAAACCATCAAAGGAACCAGCTTACTTCGCTGAATTCCAAGCAATTGAAAATCGTGAACCAGAAGTGGCAGACTTCAAAGAAACATTAAAATCGTTACTAAAAGCACCAACCATTGCTTCGAAAGAGTGGGTTTACGATCAATACGATTATCAAGTCCGTACAAACACTGTCGTAGCACCTGGTTCAGATGCAGCAGTATTACGAGTACGTGGTACAAATAAAGGTCTTGCGATGACGACTGACTGTAATTCTCGCTACATTTATTTAGATCCAGAAACAGGCGGAAAAATTGCTGTTGCAGAAGCAGCACGTAATATTGTTGCGTCAGGAGGTAAACCGCTTGCGATTACAGACTGTTTAAACTTCGGTAACCCAGAAAAACCAGAGATTTTCTGGCAAATCGAAAAATCAGCTGATGGAATTGCAGCAGCATGTGAAGTGCTCAATTCACCTGTTATTGGCGGAAACGTTTCTTTATATAATGAACGTTCTGGTGAGGCCGTTTATCCAACACCAACAATCGGTATGGTTGGTTTAGTAGAAGATTTAGCCCACGTTACAACACAACAAGTGAAGGAAGCTGGCGATGTCATTTACGTAGTAGGTGATACAACTACAGAGTTTGGCGGATCAGAATTACAAAAGCTTGTTTATGGGAAAATCTTCGGGAAAGCACCACAGATTGATTTAAATGTGGAAGCAAATCGCCAACAAGCCATTTTAACGGCTATTCGTGAAGGGCTTGTACAATCAGCCCATGACGTTTCAGAAGGTGGTTTAGCGGTTGCTTTAGCGGAAAAAACATTTGCTTCTGACAAACTAGGTATCTTTGTAACATTAGAAGGATCTGCAATAACTGCTTTATTTAGCGAATCCCAATCTCGCTTTGTTGTAACAGTAAAAGAAGAAAAGGCAGCTGCCTTTGAATCAATTATTCCTGATGCAAAGAAAATCGGTATAGTAACTGACGATGGAAAAATAACGATTCATGGAGATACGGGTATTCTTGTAGAAGGTACAGTGGAGGAATTCCGTTCTGCTTGGAAAGGAGCAATCCCATGCTTGGTGAAATCAGAGGCTTAAATGAGGAATGTGGCGTATTTGGTATTTGGGGACACCCGGAATCAGCCCAATTAAGCTATTATGGTCTTCATGCCCTACAACATCGTGGTCAAGAAGGAGCAGGTATCGTTGTTACAGACGGTCAGCAACTTCGAGCAGTAAAAGGTGAGGGGCTTGTGAACGATGTATTTAACGAAGAAAAACTAAAAAGCGCTAAAGGAAATGCGGCCATTAGTCATGTTCGTTATACAACAGCAGGTGGAGGCGGTATTGAAAATGTTCAGCCGTTATTATTCCGCTCTTCCACAGGGACATTAGCGATAGCTCATAACGGAAATTTAGTAAATGCCAATCATTTAAAACAACATTTAGAACGATCTGGAAGCATTTTTCATTCCACTTCTGATACTGAAGTAGTTGTCCATTTAATAAAGAAAAGTAAAAAACCTGGTTTCCGTGCGCAAGTAAAAGAGGCCCTTTCACTATTAAAGGGTGCCTTTTCCTTCTTAATCATTACGAAGGATAGTATGATGGTTGCCCGCGATTGTAATGGATTACGCCCTCTATCCCTTGGAAGATTAGGAGATGCTTATGTGGTCGCTTCAGAAACTTGTGCTTTCGATTTAATTGGAGCGGAGTTCATACGTGAAGTGGAGCCGGGAGAGCTTTTAATCATTACCAATAAAGGAATTGAAGAGGATCGTTTTGTAGAAGCTGAAAAACGTGCGATGTGTGCGATGGAATATGTTTACTTTGCCCGACCAGATTCCAACATCGATCAAATTAATATTCATATGGCGCGTAAACGGATGGGAAAACAACTGGCAAAAGAATGTTTTGGAATTGAAGCAGACGTCGTAACGGGTGTACCTGATTCATCCATCTCAGCAGCAATCGGTTTTGCAGAGGAAAGCGGTATTCCTTACGAACTAGGGTTAATTAAAAATCGCTATACTGGCCGTACGTTTATTCAACCGACACAGGAGCTTCGTGAGCGCGGAGTGAAAATGAAGCTTTCTCCAGTCGTACAAGTTGTAAAAGGAAAACGAGTGATAATGGTGGATGATTCCATCGTTCGTGGTACAACTTCCCGTCGTATTGTCAACATGTTAAAAGAAGCAGGTGCAACAGAGGTGCATGTTGTTATTTCTTCACCACCGATGAAAAACCCTTGCTTCTATGGAATTGATACATCTACAAGTGAAGAGCTAATCGCTTCAAGTAAAAATGTCGAAGAAATACGGGATGCTATTGGTGCAGATTCCTTAACATTCCTTTCCGTAGAAGGACTTGTGGAAGCTACATCCCGGCCATTTGATGATCCAAATCGTGGACTTTGCATGGCCTGCTTTACTGGTGAATATCCAACTGAAATTTTCCCAGATACAGTTTTACCCCATGAAAAGGAACTACAACATAGTTAAGGAGGATATAAGTCATGTCTAAAGCATATGAACAAGCAGGCGTTAATATAGAAGCTGGTTACGAAGCAGTAAAACGTATGAAGTCACACGTTGAACGTACAAATCGTTTAGGTGTAATGGGGACGTTTGGAGGCTTCGGAGGCATGTTTGACTTGTCCTCCCTCAACTTAAAAGAACCGGTTCTAATTTCAGGAACTGATGGTGTTGGGACAAAATTAAAACTTGCCTTCATGGTCGATAAACACGACACGATTGGTGTGGACTGTGTAGCGATGTGTGTAAATGATATCGTAGCTCAAGGTGCAGAGCCTCTTTATTTCTTAGATTATGTTGCAGTTGGAAAAGCAGATCCGAAGAAGATTGAACAAATCGTAAAGGGTGTTGCCGACGGTTGTGTACAAGCTGGTAGCGCCTTAATAGGTGGAGAAACGGCAGAAATGCCTGGGCTTTACGAGGAAGACGAGTATGATTTAGCGGGGTTTGCTGTAGGTGCGGTTGAAAAGGCGAACGTTGTGACAGGTGAAAATATTGTAGAAGGGGACGTATTAATCGGTCTTGCTTCAAGTGGTGTCCATTCAAATGGATACTCATTAGTTCGCAAAATCCTCTTCGAAGATAATAATTATGCAGTAGATGAAGTTGTAAAAGGTTACGAAGAGCTTGGCCCAATCGGTGAGGCCCTTCTTGTACCAACAAAAATTTATGCAAAACCTGTCCTTGAAATGTTAAAAAGTGTAAGAATTCATGGAATGGCCCACGTTACTGGCGGAGGCTTTTATGAAAACTTACCTCGTATGATGCCAGAAGGTTTAGCAACGGAGATTGATTTAGGCTCTTGGCCAATCCTCCCAGTCTTTGAATTTTTAAAGGAAAAAGGATCTTTAGCAGATAAAGATTTATATAACGTCTTTAATATGGGGATTGGTTACGTGCTTTCTGTCCCTGCAGAAGAAGCCCAAAAAGTGATTGCAATTGCTGAAGAAAACGGTGAAAAGGCATATCCAATTGGTCGTGTTGTGAAAGGTGAAGGCGTCCAATTTAACGGCGAGCATGATGGGAGCTTAGTATAATGGCGAAGAAAATTGCAGTTTTTGCTTCCGGGAGCGGGAGCAATTTTCAAGCGATTCAAGAAGCGATTCTCCGAGGAGAGCTTAATGCTCAAATTGAACTTGTTGTAACCGATAAGCCTAACGCATTTGTCGTAGAAAGGGCACAAAACTTTCAAATCCCTACTTTTGCATTTCAGGCAAAAAATTATGATTCAAAGGATCATTATGAGCGAGAAATTATCAATCAACTTCAAGAAAAAGGGGTCGAGTGGATTGTCCTGGCCGGTTATATGCGTTTAATCGGCCAAACATTACTATCTGCCTTTCCGATGCGTATTGTCAATATTCATCCTTCCTTATTACCTGCTTTTCCAGGTAAAGATGCTATTGGACAAGCAATAGATCACGGTGTCAAAATTACTGGTGTAACGGTTCACTTTGTCGATGAAGGAATGGATACAGGTCCGATTCTTAGTCAGGCTGCCGTAGAGGTAGTCGAAGGGGATCAAGAAGCAACAGAGAAACGTATTCATGAGCTTGAACATGAGCTATATACGAACACTTTAAAAAAACTATTTGAAAGTTAATTTTTTATTAAGAGGGACACCATGTTGGATTCCCTGTTACTTTACATATTTGTTTATAAAAATTGGAGGTCTTTTTCGTGACGAAACGTGCACTTATTAGTGTTTCTAATAAAGATGGTATTTTAGAGTTTGCAAAGGAATTAGTGGCATTAGAATATGAAATTTTATCAACAGGCGGTACGAAAAAAATGTTACAAGAAAATGGTGTTCCTGTAACAGCGGTTGATGAAGTTACAAAATTCCCAGAAATACTAGACGGGCGTGTAAAAACATTAAACCCAATGATTCATGGAGGACTTTTAGGAAAGTTTGATGATCCTTCCCACCAAGTCCAAATGAATGAACATGGGATTGAACCAATTGAAATTGTTTGCGTTAATCTTTATCCTTTCGTTGAGACAATTTCAAAGCCCGATGTAACATGGGATGATGCGATTGAAAATATCGATATCGGTGGTCCAACAATGTTACGTTCCGCTGCAAAAAACCATCAATATGTAACGGTTATTGTCGATTCTAATGACTATTCAAAAGTTCTTGAACAATTAAAAAATCTAGGAGCGACAACAATTGAAACACGCCGTGAATTAGCTGCAAAAGTATTCCGTCATACAGCGGCCTACGATTCCTATATTTCAAACTATTTAACGGAAGAACTATTCCCTGAAAACTTAACTATCACTTATGAATTAAAACAAACGTTACGTTATGGAGAAAACCCACATCAAAAAGCAGCGTTCTATCAAAAACGTCTAGGTTCTGATTTCTCATTAGCTTATGCTACTCAATTACACGGAAAAGAATTATCTTATAACAACATTCAAGATGGAAATGCAGCGCTTCAAATCGTTAAAGAATTTGAAATTCCAGCGGCAGTAGCGGTTAAACATATGAATCCATGTGGAGTAGGAACAGGTACAACGATTGAAGAAGCGTTCGATAAAGCATACGAGGCAGATCCAACTTCCATTTTCGGAGGAATTATTGCATTAAACCGTGAAGTAGATGAGGCAACAGCAGAAAAATTAAGCGGAATTTTCTTAGAAATCATTATTGCACCTTCATTTACAGAAAAGGCATTAGAAATTTTAACGAAAAAGAAAAATATCCGTTTAATCACCATCAACTTCGCTCAAGAAAAGCAAGATCCATTTAAAGTAGTTTCTGTTGAAGGTGGTTTATTAGTTCAAGAAGACGATGCTTATGGATTTAATGATGCGAATATTCAAGTCGTAACAGATCGTGAACCGACGGAAGAAGAATGGGCAGCATTAAAACTAGGTTGGTCCGTCGTAAAACATATGAAATCCAACGCAATCGTTGTTACGGACGCTCAAATGACATTAGGTGTTGGGGCAGGTCAAATGAATCGTGTAGGTTCCGCTAAAATTGCATTAGAACAAGCTGGTAGTAAAGCGAAGGGAGCAGCTCTAGCATCAGATGCTTTCTTCCCAATGAGCGATACAGTAGAGGCTGCAGCAGCTGCTGGTATTACAGCAATTATTCAACCAGGTGGTTCTATTAAAGACCAAGATTCGATTGATAAAGCAAATGAATATGGCATTGCGATGGTATTTACTGGTATTCGTCATTTTAAACATTAATGATGAATACAGTATGAAGTGGCAAAACGCTCGTCATGAGGCGGGCGTTTCTTTTAAGGGTATGAATGGAACATTGGACATCGAGTAAATAAGGAGGCTATCTCACATGAATATTCTTGTGGTCGGTAGTGGTGGGCGTGAACACGCTATAGCAAAGAAGTTTAATCATTCCCCCTCAGTGGAAAAAGTTTTTGTTGCACCGGGTAATGACGGTATGAGACAAGATGCGGAAGTTGTTGCAATTGATTCAATGGATTTTGCTGGCCTTGCCCAATTTGCAAAGGATAATGCTGTAGATCTTACCTTTGTTGGTCCCGAACAGCCATTGGCAGCAGGTATTGTTGACTTTTTCCAACTTCGCGGTTTAACGATTTTTGGCCCTACAAAGGCAGCGGCTCAAATAGAAGGTAGTAAGTCTTATGCGAAAGCATTAATGAAAAAATATAACATTCCAACAGCTGCTTATGAAACATTTACAGATGCAGAAAAGGCTGTGGAATATGTGAAACAACAAGGTGCGCCAATTGTTATTAAAGCAGACGGATTAGCCGCTGGTAAAGGTGTGATTGTGGCTATGACAGAGCAAGAAGCATGCGATGCTATTTATGATATGATTGGTAACCAACGCTTTGGAGAATCTTCTTCTCGAGTGGTAATTGAAGAATTTTTGGATGGAGAAGAGTTTTCCTTCATGTCATTTGTTCATAAAGGACAAATTTATCCGATGGTCATCGCCCAAGACCATAAACGCGCTTACGATGGAGATAAAGGACCAAACACAGGAGGGATGGGTGCATACTCACCAGTCCCACAAATTCCTCAAGAGTATGTGAGCCGTGCCTATATTGAAATTGTGGAACCGACTGTGAAGGCGATGGAGGAAGAGGGCGTTTCCTTTACCGGTATTTTATATGCAGGATTAATTTTAACGAACGAAGGATCAAAAGTGATAGAATTTAACGCTCGATTTGGTGATCCAGAAACACAAGTTGTTCTACCTCGAATGACTTCCGATTTTGGTTTATTTATGAAGGCGTTAATGGAAGAACAATATTTTGATTTACAATGGTCTGAGGAAGCGATGTTAGGTGTTGTCATCGCTGCAGAAGGATATCCAGGAGATGTGGAAAAGGGAAATCCTCTTCCAAATTTAGTGGATTTGACTGAGAAATTTGATGTTTACCATGCAGGGACGAAATTAGTCGATGGGCAGTTTGTTGGAAATGGTGGCCGTGTCCTACTCGTTGCTGCAAAGGCAAATACATTAAAAGAAGCACAAGAAAAAGTGTATTCAACTATTAATGAACAACAGTGGGGAAAATTTTTCTACCGTAAAGATATCGGGTGGAGAACATTCCAATAAAGAAAAATGGCAAGAATCGAAAAAACTTCGACTTCTTGCCATTCCTTTTAAGAAAATGGATTTTAACTCGGGTTCATCGCTGATTTTCCACTTTTTGTAGAATTGTTTGAACCAGATTGATGATTGTTTTGATTATTATTTTGATTAGATTGATTTCCTGACATCGTATCGGCAACAGTTTTAGCTACTTGAGAGGCTGTATTTGCCATTGTACCGCTTGGAGCAACGTTGGAAACTGCTTGGGCTACTTGTGAAGCTGTACTTGCAACGTTTTGCATTGTAGAGGAGCCAGAATTCGATGATTGGGAAGTGCTATTATTAGAGGAGTTGCCTGTACCCCATCGACTCTCATAGGATTGATTAAATTGTTGCATAATGCTATCGCCATCTATATATTCATCAAAAGTTGTTGAAACGGCATTTTTCACGTTCGAATTAATGAAAGCTTTTGTGGGACAATAAAGAAAGATCCCTTCTGCCACTTTCATGGCACCTGCTGCTACGAAGAGTGCCCCTAAACCACGATTACCTGACTCCTTTGCTAAGTGAGCAATACCGCAAGCTGTTAAACCTGTACCTAGAGCTAAACGGACAAAACCACTTCTTTCGGAAATGTTCTCTTCCATGTAAAGTTCCACTCCTTTTATTAGAATATAATTCCAAATAAAACACTTTAATATAAAAAAGTGCTGTGATACGATATAACCATTAAATTTCCTTGCAACTCAAATAAATATTTGAACAATTTTTGAGCAAAGTTAGTATGTGCGTATAAATAGTGAATAAACAAAATAAATATTATAAGAAATAGAAGGGAGTGTTACAAATGCCAAAGTCTACCTGGAAAATTGATGAAATAAGACAACAAGTAGCTGTCATTGACGGAAATAAAGCACCAACAATCGTTTTAAAAAATGCACGTTATTTACATAGTGTATTCAAACAATGGCTTGTAGGGAATATTTGGATTCTAAAAGATCGTATTGTATATGTAGGTAAGGAAATGCCTTCTAATTTGGCTAATACAGAGGTAGTGGATTTAGAAGGAAAAGTCGTTGTACCGGGTTATATCGAACCTCATGTACATCCATTCCAATTATATAATCCACAATCCTTTGCAGATTTTGCAGCACAAAGTGGAACAACAACTTTTATCGCAGATAACATGAACTTTGTTTTTTCACTCCCAAATTGGAAAGCGTTTTCATTAATGAATCAGCTGAAAAAATTACCTTTTTCTTTCTATTGGTGGGTTCGGTTTGATTCCCAAACGGAACTCGACAACGAAGATGAATTATTTACAAATAAATCTGTTTTAGAATGGCTTGAACGAGATGATGTGATTCTTGGGGGAGAATTGACAGGATGGCCACGTTTAGTCCGCGGAGATGATTTAATGCTTCATTGGATACAACTAGCTAAAAATAAAGGGAAAAAAGTAGAGGGGCATTTTCCTGGAGCCTCAGAGAAAACGCTTGCTCGTATGAAATTGTTTGGCGCTGATGGTGACCATGAAGCGATGACAGTAGAAGAAGTGGAACGAAGAATTCTTCATGGATTAGATGTTACGTTAAGACATTCTTCCATTCGACCGGACTTACCTCAATTGCTCAAAGGAATAATCGAGAAAAAGTTGAATATTTTTGATCATTTAATGATGACAACAGATGGTTCTACACCAAGTTTCCATCTTGATGGCGTAATGGATAAATGTATTCGTATTGCCCTTGACGAAGGTGTTTCTTCAATAGATGCTTACAATATGGCATCTTACAATATTGCGCGATACTATAGTATGACCCATCTTCACGGTCTAATTGCAACAGGACGGTTTGCTTCTTTGAATATATTAACTGATGAATTTTCACCAAACCCAGAGGCAGTGTTATCAAAGGGTGTATGGTTAAAACAAAAGAATGAAAAGGTAAATGCTCTCCCAAAAATTGAGTGGGATAGTTTAGGACCATTAAATCTATCCTTTGATTTAACCGATGATGATTTTCAATTTTCAATGCCAATTGGAATTGAATTGGTTAACGATGTCATTACAAAACCATATTCAATTAGTATGCAATTTACTAAAAAGGAACTCCCCCTTGGAAAAGATGAAAGTTATTTAATGTTAGTTGACCGTCAAGGGAAATGGCGTGTAAACACGATGATTAAAGGGTTCGACACTAGGCTGAAAGGATTTGCATCCTCTTACTCTAATACGGGTGAAATTATTTTAATAGGAAAAAGCATAGAAGATATGAAAGTAGCATTTAATGAATTAAAGAGATTAAAAGGTGGAATTGTACTAGTTGAAAATAAGGAAGTTATCGTTTCGATTCCCCTTGCCATTAATGGAACTCTCTTTAACGGTGATGTAGAAGAAATCATTCAATATGAGTTAGCTTTAAAATCTGCTCTAAAAGAAAGAGGCTACCGTCATAGTGATGCAATCTATACATTGCTATTTTTACAAGCTACACATTTACCATATATTCGTATCACGCCTAGAGGTATATATGATGTTATGAAGAAGAAAGTGATGTTACCTGCTGTGATACGTTAAAGGGGGAGACAATTGATTGTTTCGATGGAGAAATCTATGCTTTGTATTAATCATTTCAGCTCTTTTAGTCGGATGCGGTAAAAAAGATGAAAAGAATGAATCAGAAGAATCTATCGAAGAAGAAGAAACATTACCTATATCAGAAGAAGTAGAACTATCCTTTGTTACGCCATTTACTGGTGAAAAAGTACAACAAGAAGCTTCGATGCGTCCTATTATGGTAACAATTAATAATCATCCTAAAGCAAGACCTCAATCAGGGATTGCCTCTGCTGATGTCATTTATGAAATGTTAGCCGAAGGGGATATTACAAGATTACTAGCTTTGTATCAATCAAAACTACCTGATAATATTGGACCGATTCGCAGTGCAAGAGATTATTTTGTTGAAATTGCTGCCGGATTAGATGCATTCTATATTGCCCATGGCTACAGTCCGGAAGCCCGCTCACTATTAGAAAATGGAGTCGTTGATCATGTTAATGGAATGGCGTATGATGGGACGTTGTTTAAACGATCAAAAGATCGTGTAGCACCCCATAACTCCTATATGCCAGGTGAAAATATACAAGCCGCAGCAGATAAAGTGAGCGCTTCACTTCTTTATCAGAAAAAAGTATCGTATACTTTTTATAAAGAAGATGAAAGTGTTAAAATAGGAGAGAAAGCAAATTCCGTGTCGGTTACTTACAGTAACGACAATTCGTTTAATAGCCTTTATACTTATGATGAAAAAAGTAATTGTTATACACGGCAATCGGGAGACGCTGTGACAACAGATTATTTAACAAATGAGCCGTTGAAACTTTCCAATGTTTTAATTTTTGAAATGAAACATTCCATTATTGATAATAAAGGACGCCGTGAAATTGACCTTCATTCTGGTGGAACCGCGTATGTATTCCAACAAGGAATGATGCGAGAAGTTCGTTGGGAAAACAAGGATGGTGTATTGAAAGCAGTAGAAGAAGATGGTAGTGAAGTCAAATTAGTACCTGGACAAACGTGGATTCATTTTGTTCCAA
Source organism: Ureibacillus galli (assembly GCF_014836845.1). Classification (GTDB taxonomy): domain Bacteria; phylum Bacillota; class Bacilli; order Bacillales_A; family Planococcaceae; genus Ureibacillus; species Ureibacillus galli. The sequence continues at coordinate 38,988 of NZ_JACSQA010000021.1, read as the reverse complement.
CAGATCCAGGCATTGCAACCTCTATAACATACTCGTAGCAATAGAAAGGATGAATGAAAATGCAGATTGATAAAATTCGCGGGCATCAAACGGACCAATTATTTAAAGCTGTATTGGAATTAAAGGATCTTGAAGAATGCTATAAATTTTTCGATGATTTATGTACAATTAGTGAAATTCAATCATTAGCCCAACGGTTTGAAGTGGCCCATTTATTACGTTTAAAGAAAACGTATGAATCAATTAAAAAAGAAACAGGTGCATCTACTGCAACAATTTCTCGAGTTCGTCGTTGTTTTGATTATGGGAATGACACTTACGATGAAATGTTAGGTCGTCTTTATCCAGATGAGAAACCGTTCCAAGCTTCTAAATAATCGTAAGCTTAATGTGAAATTTAGGCTGTTTAGTTAGTCAAAGAAAGAAGACTTCCTAGACAGCTTTTTATATTGAGTAAAGAGAATGTAATTTTCGCTTTAAGTAAGTTTACGTTATACTTGTAAGCGTATATAAAACACAATTGATTTTTTAAATTTGATAGGTGGGAATGGAAGAATGGATTATAAAAATTGGCGACATGTGTTTAAAGTGGATCCAGCAAAGGAAATTTCAGATGAAGCATTAGAACAAATTTGTGAATCGGGTACCGATGTTATTTTAGTTGGCGGTACAGATGGTGTCACAATTGATAATGTAATTGATATTTTACTACGTGTACGACGATTTTCCGTACCAGTCGCATTGGAAATTTCAAATGTTGAATCCGTTTTAGCTGGTTTTGATTATTATTTCATCCCTTCTGTTTTAAATAGCCGCGAGACGAAATGGGTGAAAGACCTACATCATGAAGCGATTAAAGAGTATGGAGATATCATGGTTTGGGACGAGTTAGTTGCAGAAGGATATTGTATTTTAAATCCTGATTGTAAAGTAGCCCAAGTAACAAATGCCGATACGGATTTAACAAAAGAAGATGTCATTGCCTATGCTCGACTTGCTGAAAACTATTTTAAATTACCGATTTTTTATATTGAATATAGTGGAACTTATGGGGATCAAGAAATTGTATCGTCTGTAAAGGAAGTATTAAACGACACTAAATTATTTTACGGTGGCGGTATTACAACTGTAGAGCAAGCTGTAGAAATGGCACGGATTGCTGATACAGTTGTAGTTGGCAATATTATTTATGACGATTTAAAACAGGCGTTAAAAACAGTGAAAGCTGTAAAAGGCGCTTTGAATAAATAAAGCAGATGCGAGAATAATTTCGTTATAGTATAATTGAGAACAAATGTTTGTATAAAGGGCGGTGCATCATGGAACAAATAACGAAAAATTTACTGAACGGAATGAATCCACAGCAAGCTGAAGCTGTAAAAACAACAGAAGGACCACTGCTTATTATGGCAGGAGCAGGCTCGGGGAAAACACGTGTTTTAACCCATCGAATTGCATATTTAGTAGTGGAAAAGGAAGTTTACCCTTCAAAAATTTTAGCGATTACCTTTACGAATAAAGCGGCACGGGAAATGCGCGATCGTATTGATAACTTACTTGGTAACGGTACGACTGAAAGTATGTGGGTATCTACTTTCCACTCCATGTGTGTACGCATTTTAAGACGTAATATCGATCGAATTGGCATTTCAAAAAATTTCTCCATCTTGGATTCTGCTGATCAACTGTCCGTTGTAAAAAATGTATTAAAAGAGTTAAACATTGATCCAAAACGTTTTGAACCTCGTGCTATTTTAAATGCCATTAGTTCAGCAAAAAATGAATGTATTACAGCAGATCAATATAAAGCAAACAGTAATCCAAATAATCCTTATGAGAAAGTCGTTGCACAAGTTTACGAAGGGTACGAAAAAAGACTTCGTCGAAACCAATCGTTAGATTTTGATGATTTAATTATGACAACGATTACGCTGTTTGAACGGGTTCCAGATGTGTTGGATTTTTATCAAAATAAATTCCAATATATTCATGTGGATGAGTATCAAGATACGAACCATTCCCAATATAAACTCGTTCAATTGCTCGCACAAAAATTTAAAAATATTTGTGTTGTTGGCGATTCAGATCAGTCGATTTACAGATGGCGTGGAGCTGATATCGGTAATATTTTATCCTTTGAAAAGGATTACCCGAATGCAAAAGTTATTTTATTAGAACAAAATTACCGTTCAACGAAGCGAATTTTACAAGCAGCTAACGATGTCATTGAACATAATGAAAGTCGATATCCGAAAAAACTTCGTACTGAGAACTTAGAAGGCGAAAAAATTGTTCTATATAAAGCTTATAACGAACAAGATGAAGCTCAATTTGTCGTACAAACGATCCAAAAACTCATGGAAAAAGAAAATCGTTCATTAGATGACTTTGCGATTCTTTACCGTACGAATGCCCAGTCCCGTGTAATGGAGGAAGTGCTCGTTAAATCAAACATGACCTACCAAATCGTCGGTGGAACAAAGTTCTATGATCGAAAAGAAATTAAAGATTTATTAGCTTATTTAAGATTAATAGCCAATAACGATGATGACTTATCCCTTGCGCGGATTATTAATGAACCAAAGAGAAATATTGGGGCGACATCTTTTGAAAAAATGGCTACTTATGCGATTCAACAAGATCTTTCCATTTTCGATGCGATGAAGGAAGTTTTATTCATGGGCTTAACTCCGAGGGCAGCAGGTGCGGTAGATAAGTTCCGAGAGTTAATCGAAGGATTTACGAAAATGCAAGAATATCTATCCGTTACGGAACTTGTTGAACAGGTAATCGATAAGTCTGGCTATCGGACAATGCTTGAAAATGAAAAAACGATTGAATCGGAAAGTCGCTTAGAAAATATTGAAGAGTTTTTATCTGTTACGAAGGCTTTTGAAGAGCGTAGTGACGATAAATCTTTAATCGCTTTTTTAACTGATTTAGCACTAGTAGCAGATATCGATGCTTTAGATAAAGAGGATACAACAAAGGGAAGTATTATTTTAATGACGATGCATGCTGCAAAAGGATTAGAATTCCCGATTGTATTTATTATTGGTATGGAAGAAAACGTCTTCCCCCATTCCCGTTCTTTAGATGACCCAGCAGAGATGGAAGAGGAAAGAAGACTTGCTTATGTTGGAATAACGCGAGCAGAGCAACGCTTATATTTAACTTGTGCTGGTTCACGAACGCTATTTGGGCGCTCAAGCTATAATATGCCTTCCCGCTTTTTACAAGAAATTTCGGAAGACATTATGGAACAAATTTCAAAATCTGGCCATCGTATAGATGCCGATGAATTACCGTTTAGTTCTGGACGTAATCAACGAGTTCAAAGTCAAAGGCGAAGAACGATAGGGAATGTCCAAACGAAGCCACAAATCGCCAACCTTCAATCGACTGGTGGAGACCAACTCCAATGGAAAGCTGGCGATAAAGCTGTACATGGTAAATGGGGTACCGGAACGGTTGTTAGTGTGAAAGGTGAAGGGGACGGCTTAGAGTTAGATATTGCCTTCCCAAGTATAGGTATTAAACGATTACTTGCTAAATTTGCACCGATTACGAAAGGATAAGAACAAAAGTATCTTCGTAACGGATGAAAATATGGAGGAATAAAATGAACGATATTGAAAAACGAGTCGCCGAGTTAAATCGACTTCTTCATGAGTACGGCCATGCCTATTATGTTTTGGATAAGCCTCTTGTGTCTGATGCTGTGTATGACCAGCTTTTAAATGAATTAATTGCATTGGAAAAAGAAAATCCTTCTTTAATTTATCCAGATTCGCCGACTCAACGTGTTGGCGGTGCTCCGTTACAAGGATTTAAGAAAGTAACCCATAATTATCCGATGTTAAGTTTATCCAATGCATTTGGTGAAGAAGATTTAAGGGACTTCGACCGTAAAATTCGTCAATCGATTGGCAACAATTTTTCCTATGTTTGTGAATTGAAAATTGATGGTTTAGCTATCTCGTTACGTTATGAAAATGGCGTATTTGTCCAAGGGGCAACCCGTGGAGACGGTACTGTTGGAGAGGATATAACGGCGAACTTAAAGACGATTCGTGCGATTCCTCTTCGTTTAAAAGATCCTGTAACGATAGAAGTGCGCGGAGAAGCGTATATGCCGAAAAAATCCTTTGAAGCATTAAATAAAGCCCGTGCCGACAAAGGGGAAGAGCTTTTTGCTAACCCGCGTAACGCAGCAGCAGGTTCCCTTCGTCAGCTTGATCCAAGAATTGCAGCAAGTCGTAATCTTTCCACATTCATTTATGCTATTGGTGGAGATGGTGAAGCATATGGAATTGATTCCCATGCAGAAATGCTTGATTATTTAGAGACATTGGGATTCCCTTCCAATAAAGAACGGGAATTTTGTGAAACAATTGACGATGTTCTTGCGTTCATTAATAAGTGGACTGAAAATCGCCCCCATCTTCCGTATGAAATCGATGGGATTGTCGTAAAAGTAAATCGTTATGCTCATCAAGATGAATTAGGTTATACGGCGAAAAGTCCACGTTGGGCCATTGCTTATAAATTCCCTGCAGAAGAAGTGGTGACGACCTTATTAGATATTGAACTAACAGTAGGGCGAACAGGGGTCATCACGCCAACTGCTATTTTAACTCCTGTTCAAGTTGCAGGAACAACTGTCGGTAGAGCTTCTCTTCATAATGAAGATTTGATACGGGAAAAGGATATTCGCATAGGCGATACGGTCATTATTCACAAAGCAGGCGATATCATTCCTGAAGTGATCGGGGTTATTTTAGAACAGCGTCCAGAAAACTCTGTTCCTTTTGAGATGCCGACAAATTGTATTGCTTGTGGAAGCGAACTTGTTCGAATTGAAGGAGAAGTGGCTTTACGCTGCGTCAATCCAACCTGTCCCGCACAAATTGCTGAAGGCATCAAACACTTCGTTTCAAGAAATGCGATGAATATTGACGGTTTAGGAGAAAAAGTGGTAGAACAACTACTTCGTGAAAATTATATTCGTGATGTGAGTGATCTTTACCATTTAGAAGTGGAACAGCTTGTAAAACTAGAACGAATGGGCAAAAAGTCTGCGAAAAATTTAGTAGAAGCGATTGAACGTTCGAAAGAAAATTCGATGGAAAGATTACTGTTCGGACTTGGAATTCGCCATGTTGGTGAAAAAGCAGCTAAATTATTAGCCGAAACTTTTGAATCGATGGATGCCCTTATGGATGCAAAGGAAGAAGAAATTACAGCAATTCATGAAATTGGTGGAAAGATGGCCGATTCCATTGTCACGTATTTTGAAAGTGATGAAGTGAAAGCGTTAATCACTCGATTGAAAGAAGCTGGTGTCAACACGTTGTACAAAGGGAAAAAAGTACAAGTGGAAATGGGTGACAATCCATTCGCAGGGAAAACGATTGTTTTAACTGGAAAATTATCGCAATTGACACGCAATGAAGCAAAGGCGAAAATAGAAGAGTTGGGTGGAACGGTAACAGGTAGTGTTAGTAAGAAGACAGACCTTGTTATTGCCGGCGAAGATGCAGGTTCAAAATTAACAAAGGCAAATGAACTAGGCATCGAAGTCTGGGACGAAAACCGCCTAATTGAACAATTACAACAGTAAAGGAGTTTCAAACGATGAACCGATTTCGCTGGATTCCGGCGATGGTCGTTGTTGCAATGCTAACAGGTTGTGTCCCTTCATTTAAAGAGGATACAGAAGTGTTACAAGATACAGATGAAACTGAAGCAGAAGTTGAAACGACAATCATCCCAAGTATGCAATTAAATGATAATTATTATAAAACGCTTGTTCCGTATAAGGAAAGTGCAAGCCGTGGATTAGTCGTGTCGAATATTAATACGAAGTACGACATTAAAGAAGTAGAAGAAGGGTTAATGCGACTCTCGCAAAATGTATATGATACAGAAAATTACTTCTTCCAAGAAGGTCAGTACTTAGATAGCGATACAATTAGTAACTGGCTTGCTCGTAGTAACCAAAATGCCGATGAACCAGAAGAACTAAGAGGGTTAAATCCTGCTGATGTTAATAAAAACGGAGAAAAAATGGACCCAGAGACACGGGCGAAAGAAGCACCAATATATCTTGCTCATATTGTCGAACAAAACTATCTTGTAAAAACAGAGGATAATAAAGTCAAGCTTGGTGGTATTTCGATTGGACTTGCTTTAAATTCCATCTACTACTATCAAAAAGAACAATACGGGGACACATTTGAAGAGGAAATTCCGAATGCTGAAATCGAGCAAAAAGGGAAAGAGATTGCAAAAGAAGTCATTAATCGTTTGCGTCAACGTCCTGAGCTGAAGGATGTTCCAATTGTCATCGGGCTGTTTAAACAACAGGCAAATAATGCCATTGTACCTGGATCTTATTTTGCTTATAACGTTTCAGAAAAAGGACAATCAGATTTAGGGGAATGGCAGGATATAAATGAGAATTATGTGACTTTCCCTATGTCTTCACCAGATGCGGAATATCGTAAAGTAAATGAAAGCTTCCAAAAATTTAAACAAGAAGTAGATGAATATTTCTCCAATTATACAAGTGTCATCGGTAGAGGATTCTATCAAAATAACACACTTACAAAATTATCGATTGAGATTCCAATCCAATTTTATGGTACGACAGAAATCATCGGATTTACCCAATATTTATCGGGAATTATTGTGCAACAATTGCCTGCAGATGTGGATATAGAAGTGAGCATTACTTCGATAAATGGACCGGAAGCCTTATTAATAAAAGAGCGTAGTGATGAAGAGCCGTTTGTTCATATTTATGATTATTAAAAAGGGCTAAAAACTCTTTAGGAAAGTAGTATTAGGACATTTTCTAATGCTACTTTTTTATGTTGAAGTATGAGAGGGATGGCTCGATTTATGGCAAAGGATTAAACTTGCCTTCAATTTATGATATTTTTATTAATAGGTTTGAATTGGCGGGTTTTAAGGCGATAATAGAGTTGAATTTAATGGAAGTAATGAAGTGTTCATATCAGATGTCCATTGATGTGCAGGAACTTTCAGGTTTTTGTCCTATTTTGTGATTTTTTATGAGAAAAATGGTATTATTATTGATTATTGCCACGCTTTAGAATAACGGAGGTGTAATGAAATGGCGAAAATATCAAAAGAAGAAGTAAAACACGTTGCACATTTAGCGCGACTAGCGATTACGGATGAAGAAGCAGAGAAATTTGCAAACCAATTAGAAAAAATTACTGATTTTGCACAAACATTGAGCGAATTAGATACAACGAATGTAAAACCAACTTCCCACGTTCTACCAATTGTTAACGTGATGCGTGAAGACGTTGCCCAAAAAGGTTTAGATCGTGATGTAATGATGCTAAACGTAAAAGAACAAGTGGATGGTCAAGTGAAAGTACCACCAATTTTAGAAGACTAAACTGTGATAAAAGGAGGGAACTTCATGACGTTATTTGAACGTTCATCGAAAGAATTACAAGAAGGTTTACATAACGGCGAGATAAAAATCGCTGATTTAACGAACGAAGCATTTGCTCGCATTGAAAAGCTTGATGACGATGTACAAGCTTTCTTAGCTTTAAATAAGGAAAAAGCAATGGAGCAAAGCTTAGAATTGGACAAAGTTCCATTTGAACAACGGGGACCATTATTCGGTTTACCAATCGGTGTGAAAGACAACATCGTAACAGAAGGTCTAGAAACGACTTGTGCTTCTAAAATTTTGGAAGGATTTATGCCAATTTATGATGCAACAGTAGTTAAAAAACTTCGTGAAGCAGGTATGGTAACAGTTGGTAAATTGAATATGGATGAGTTTGCAATGGGTTCATCAAATGAAAACTCAGCTTATAAAACAACGAAAAACCCATGGAATCTTGAACATGTACCAGGCGGTTCTTCTGGCGCATCTGCAGCTTCAGTAGCAGCTGGTGAAGTACCATTTTCACTAGGTTCAGATACAGGTGGATCAATCCGTCAACCGGCTGCATATTGTGGCGTAGTAGGTATGAAACCAACTTATGGCCGGGTATCTCGTTACGGTTTAGTTGCCTTTGCATCTTCACTGGACCAAATCGGACCAATTACACGTAACGTCTATGACAACGCTCTTTTACTTGAAGCAATTGCAGGAGTAGACCCGAACGATTCCACTTCAGCAAATGTACCAGTACCAAATTACGTATCAAAATTAGATGGTGACATTAAAGGGTTACGTATTGCGGTGCCAAAGGAATATTTAGGTGAAGGTGTGAACGAAGAAGTTAGAAATTCCGTATTAGCAGCTCTTGACGTTTTAAAAGGGTTAGGTGCTACTGTAGAAGAAGTATCCCTTCCGCATTCTAAATATGCTTTAGCAGCTTATTACATCCTTTCATCATCAGAAGCTTCATCTAACCTTTCTCGTTTTGACGGTATCCGTTATGGTTTCCGTGCAGAAGGCGTGAAAAACTTAATGGAACTTTATAAAGAAACACGTAGCCAAGGTTTTGGTGATGAAGTAAAACGTCGTATTATGCTTGGAACGTATTCATTAAGTGCTGGAACTTACGATGCTTATTACAGAAAAGCTCAACAAGTTCGTACGCTTATTAAAGAAGATTACGATAAAGTATTCGAAAACTATGATGTAATTGTTGGACCAACAGCACCAACGCCTGCTTTTAAAGTCGGTCAAAATATTAACGATCCATTGACGATGTATGCCAATGATATTTTAACGATCCCGATTAACTTAGCTGGTGTTCCTGCGATTTCCATTCCATGTGGATTTGAAAATGGCCTACCATTAGGTTTACAAATTATCGGGAAACATTTCGATGAGGAAACAATCTATCGCACGGCATTCGCTTACGAACAAGCGACAGAATTCCATCAACAAACTCCTCAAATTTGGGAGGGTAAATAAATATGAACTTTGAAACAGTTATTGGGTTAGAAGTACACGTAGAATTAAAAACAGAATCGAAAATTTTCTCACCAGCACCAAACCATTTCGGTGCGGAACCAAATACAAATACGACAGTTATCGACCTTGGATATCCGGGTGTTTTACCTGTATTAAACAAAAACGTTGTTGATTATGCGATGAGAGCAGCCTTAGCTTTAAATATGAAAATCAACCAAGAAACAAAATTTGACCGTAAAAACTATTTCTACCCTGACAATCCGAAAGCTTACCAAATTTCTCAATTTGATAAGCCAATCGGCTATGATGGATGGATCGAAATTGAAATTGAAGGTACAGATGGTCAACCAGGTTATACGAAAAAAATTGGTATTACCCGTCTTCATATGGAAGAAGATGCTGGTAAATTAACTCACGGTGATGGTTATTCATTAGTTGACTTTAACCGTCAAGGTACGCCACTTGTGGAAATCGTATCAGAGCCAGATATTCGTACACCAGCAGAAGCTTATGCATATCTTGAAAAATTAAAATCGATTATTCAATATACTGGTGTTTCTGATGTCCGTATGGAAGAAGGTTCTTTACGTTGTGATGCGAATATTTCCATCCGTCCATATGGTCAAGAAGAGTTCGGTACAAAAACAGAGCTTAAAAACTTAAACTCTTTCAACTTTGTTCGAAAAGGTCTTGAATATGAAGAAAAACGCCAAGCAGAAGTGTTAATGTCTGGCGGAGAAATTAAACAAGAGACTCGTCGTTTTGATGAAAAAACGGGTAAAACAATCTTAATGCGTGTGAAAGAAGGGACGGATGATTACCGTTACTTCCCAGAGCCAGATTTAGTCGATTTAAAAATTGACGATGAATGGTTAGAGCGTGTTCGTCAATCGATTCCTGAACTGCCAGATGCTCGTAAAAAACGTTATGTAGAAGAGCTTGGATTAAACGATTACGATGCAAGTGTTCTAGTAGTGAACAAAGAGATTTCGGATTTCTTTGATGAAATGGTTGTTTCAGGTGCAGATGCGAAACTTTCTGCCAACTGGTTAATGGGCGATGTGTCAGCTTACTTAAACTCAGAACAAATCGAAATAAGCCAAACAGCATTAACACCAGAAAACTTAGCTAGTATGGTGAAATTAATCGCCGACGGAACAATTTCATCTAAAATTGCGAAAAAAGTCTTCACTGAATTAGTGAAAAACGGCGGAGATGCTGCGAAGATTGTGAAAGAAAAAGGGTTAGTTCAAATTTCTGATCCAGCTGTATTACTTAACTTAGTAACAGAAGTGTTAGATGCGAACCCACAATCAATCGAAGACTTTAAAAACGGTAAAGACCGTGCAATTGGCTTCTTAGTAGGCCAAATTATGAAAGCTTCAAAAGGACAAGCAAACCCACCAATGGTAAACAAAATCCTTCTTGAAGAAATTAATAAACGTTAATCATCTGTTGCCCCTATCATTCCAATGAATTTGGTTTATAGGGGCTTCTTTGTTCAATCCTAAAAATTGTATTTTGGTTACAATTTATGCAAAATAAAAGAAAAAAGGAGAGTTAATAATGAAAACAGAACAACAATATTTTGAAGAATCCATCCCAATGGCACAGTATATGGAACAAATGACGACGCCTGTTTTAAAAGAAAAAAGTTTTGTAGTATACGAAAATTTCAATGTCAATCCAGAAGATGAACTTTTTGCCTTATTAAAGGAGGAAAAACCTCATATTTTAGCTATTACAGAAGATTGGTGTGGCGATGCGATGCTAAATAATGCAGTTATTCGTAAAATAGCTGAGGAAGCCGATTTAGACATTCGTTGTGCATTCCGTGATGCGGATACCGATTTAATCGACCGCTATTTAACAAATGGTGGAAGAGCAATTCCTATCTATTTATTGTTAAATGAGCAAGGTGAAGTGATTGGGAAATGGGGGCCTCGTGCACCAGAGCTACAACAATTAGTAACGGAAATGCGGGCACAATTACCAGAAAAAGGAGACCCAACATTTGAACAAAAGCAAAAAGAAATGTATACTTCTATGCAGGACAAATTTGTTCATAATCCTCAATGTGCACAATGGGTTTATGAAGATATGAAGAAAGTACTATCAAAAGCTATACAAAAATAAAGTTTTTAATGGAAAGGTCCTTTGAAAGTTCGGCTTACTTAGGACTTTCCCTTTTGTAGAAAAGTTTTATACATATTACGAAGTATAGGATGGAAGATAAAATGAAGAGAGCAAGAATCATTTACAACCCAACATCAGGTAGAGAGCTTTTTAAAAGAAACTTACCTGAAGTTTTAGAGAAACTTGAAATTGCCGGGTATGAAACATCATGCCATGCAACAACTTGTGAAGGGGATGCAAAACAAGCTGCTGCTCAAGCTGTAGAACGAGGTTTTGATATTATCATTGCTGCTGGTGGTGATGGTACACTAAATGAAGTAGTAGCCGGTATGAGTCCTTATGAAAATCGACCGAAGCTAGGTATTGTACCAATGGGAACGACGAATGATTTTGCAAGGGCAATCCGCGTTCCGCGAAAAATCGACGAGGCCATTGATATTATTATTAAAGGTGATTCGATACCAGTCGATGTCGGGTTAATAAATGATGACCGTTATTTCATTAATATTGCTGCTGGTGGGCGTATTACAGAATTAACATACGAAGTACCGAGTAAAATGAAAACGCTCCTTGGTCAACTTGCTTATTATTTAAAGGGAATTGAAATGATTCCTTCTATAAAAGCGACAAATATGCGCATCGAATTTGATGGAGAAGTTTTCGAAGGGGATGCCATGATGTTTTTATGTGGCTTAACAAACTCAGTCGGTGGGTTTGAAAAAATTGCACCAGATGCAAGTATTAACGATGGTTTATTCACGATGATGATTCTAAAGAAATGTAATATTGCTGATTTTATTAAAGTCGCTTCTTTAGCCCTTCGAGGGGAGCATTTAAACGATCCGAATGTAATTTATCGTAAAGCAAGCGTTGTGAAAGTTTCCAACGTAGAAGAAAGTGAAACAATTCATATTAACTTAGATGGTGAATATGGTGGCGATGCACCTGTCACTTTCACCAACTTAAAACGCCATATCGAAGTATTCGTTCCAATCGATGATATTCGTGAATTGGACCGAGTTTAAATATTAGAAGGAATGACCTATATAAATGTTAGGGTAAGCTAACGTTTATATAGGTTTTTTTATGTTGACAATAATAAAAAGGGTTATCACATCTAACTACGCCGTTCAACTTCTTTAAAAATGGGCATAATGGCTTTTAAGGGGAGATAGTAAATGTACAAAAAACAAGAAAAATGGCTAATTTACTTAAGCTTTGGAGTAGCAGTCATCATGCTGCTATCAATTTTAGGTCGATTATTTAGTTAGGGAGGACTTATTTTTGATTAACGAATCAACGGTGTTTTGGAGTCGAGTACTCACTGAAACTACTCTATCGTTTCATATTATTTATGCAACGATTGGAGTTGGTGTTCCTTTAATGATTATGATTGCCCAATGGGTCGGGTACCGAAATAATGATGAACATTATATTTTACTGGCAAGACGCTGGGCAAGAGGATTTGTTATTACAGTTGCCGTTGGGGTCGTAACGGGGACGGCAATTGGATTACAGCTTTCGCTATTATGGCCAAACTTCATGGAGCTAGCGGGACAAGTCATTTCGTTACCTTTATTTATGGAAACCTTTGCGTTTTTCTTTGAAGCAATTTTCTTAGGAATTTACTTATACACGTGGGACCGTTTTGATAGTCAAAAAAAGCATATGTTGTTGCTGATCCCAGTTGCGATCGGAGCATCGATGTCCGCGGTTTTTATCACAATCGTTAATTCATTTATGAATGCTCCTCAAGGGTTTGACATCGTAAACGGGAAGCTAGTCAATATTCAACCATTAATTGCAATGTTTAACCCTGCAATGCCAACTAAAGTAACCCATGTACTTGTTACAGCCTTTATGACGGCAGCGTTTATACTGGCATCGATTGCAGCCTTCCGTTTATTAAAGGGATCAAATCATATTTATCATAAAAAAGCTCTCTATCTCGTTATGAAATGTGGTCTTATTTTTTCGATTGCATCTGCGATAATTGGAGACTTTTCTGGAAAATATTTAGCAGAGTATCAGCCAGAAAAGTTAGCTGCTGCCGAATGGCATTTTGAGACGGAAAAGGGTGCAGATCTCATTCTTTTCGGGGTTATGAATGATGGAGAGGTAAAGTATGAAATCACCATCCCATATGGGTTAAGTATATTAGCCTTTAGTAATCCGATGGCCGAAGTAATGGGGTTAAATGAGTTTCCTGAAGATGAAAGACCTCCGCTTTATATCCATTATTTGTTTAATTTGATGGTGTTTATCGGTATGTTCATGGTTCTCGTTTCCCTTGTTTATTTAGTTGGAAAATGGCGTGGCTGGTCGTTTATCGCAAGCAAATGGTATCGCTGGGTTGTTGTAGCAGGCGGTCCGTTATCGGTCATTGCTATAGAAGCAGGTTGGTGGTTAGCAGAGGTCGGAAGGCAACCGTGGATATTACGAGGTATTATGCGAACGGAACAAGGGGCAACAACAAGTGGAAACGTGGATTTGATGCTCCTGCTATTTTGTATTTTATATATTGTGCTAGGGATTGGGAGTATCGTCGTCTTATCAAGAATGTTCCGTTCCAATCCTATTGAAAAGGAAATTGAAGACCGGGAATCGGAAAAAGGTGGTGAGGTGCGATGAATCTCGAAGTGTTAGGAATTTCAGTATTATGGATATTTCTATTTGGTTATGTTATTGTGGCATCCATTGATTTTGGAGCAGGATTTTTTAATGCCTATAGTTTATTAACCGATCGGTCCCACATTTTAACGGAAATCATTAAGCGCTATTTGTCACCGGTTTGGGAAGTAACGAACGTATTTCTTGTATTTTTTTTCGTAGGAATTGTGGGATTCTTTCCTCAAACGGCTTTTTATTATGGAACGATTTTACTAGTACCTGTAAGCATCTCATTAGTGTTATTAGGCATTCGAGGATCCTATTATGCTTTTGAGTCCTATGGTTCGGCTGGCCATAAAGGGTATGCCTTTGCCTATGGGCTAGCGGGGTTATTAATTCCTGCATCCCTTTCAGTCGTTTTTACCATTTCAGAAGGTGGCTTTGTTGAGGTGGTAGATGGGCACCCTGTATTAGACTATTGGAAATTGTATACGAGCCCCCTTTCCTGGAGTATAGTGCTTTTAAGTATTTCTGCAGTCCTTTATATTTCGGCGGTCTTTTTAACTTGGTACGCATGGAAAGCAAAGGATATAGATGCAAGCAATTTAATGAGAAAGTATGCTCTCATTTGGTCGATCCCATTAATTATTACGGCATTTGGGATTATCGTTGAGCTACGTGGTCATAATGTAGAACATTATGAAAATATCATTGCTATATGGCCATTGTTTGCTCTTTCAGGTTTATTATTTTTAGTTACCGTTTGGCTTATTTGGAAAAAGCGGTCGTATGGTTTAGCAGTTATTTTATTAATACTACAATTTTTCTTTGCCTTTTTTGCCTATGGTGGTTCCCATTATCCATATTTGTTGTATCCCTATTTAACGATCCATGAGGGATTTACAAATAAAGAGATGGCAATTGCTTTAGTCATTGTCTTTATACTGGGCTTATGTTTATTGCTCCCATCCCTTTACTTACTGTTCCGTTTATTTTTATTTAATAAAGACTATGTTACTGGCAAGAGTAACGATCATGCATAGGAGGGATATAAAATGAATGAGTTTATGATATTTGTCGCCCCTTTTATAATGACCATTGTATCAATTGTGCTGGCGTTTATTTTAGCACCGATGGATAAAATCGTAAGGGAAGAAGATTCAAAATGAGGAAGGGCTGCTGTAAAGTAGCTCTTTTTTTAAAATGAGATAAATTTCGTGCAAAAGTAGAGATTTTTACCCTCCACTTGTTTTACAATAGAAGAATTGAATGGAGGACGGAACATGGTAGCACCAGTAAAGAAAAATGATCGAAAAATCGTTTTAGTAGAAGACTTAACCCATGATGGAAATGGTGTGGCGAAAATCGACGGTTACCCGTTATTTATTCAAGGCGCCCTTCCGCAAGAAACGGTTGAAGTACATGTATTAAAAACTTTAAAAAATTACGGTTTTGCAAAAATCGTAGACATAAAAGAACAATCTCCCGACCGAGTGAAAGCCCCATGTATTTATTTTGGAAAATGCGGTGGTTGTCAGCTGCAACATCTATCTTATGAAGGGCAGCTGAAATGGAAAGAAAACATGGTTCGTAACGTCATGAAACGGATTGGCAAAATCGATGCGCAAGTACTACCGGTTAAAGGGATGCAAGATCCATGGAATTATCGTAATAAATCCCAAATTCCATTTACTCAAACGGAAACGGGACCGATTGCTGGATTTTATAAATCAAAAACCCATGAAATCGTCGATATGGAACGTTGTATTATCCAAGTAGAAGAAGCAGATAAAATGATGGCGAACTTAAAAAAGGAACTAATGGACATCGGTTTACAACCATATAATGAAGAGTCCCATCGAGGTATGCTTCGCCACGTCGTTGTTCGAAAAGGGCGAGCAACAGGGGAAGTAATGGTTGTGTTAGTGACAAATAAACATAAGTTCCCACAAAAAGAAGCAGCAATCGCATTGATCCGTAAGCTTGTCCCAAATGTGACATCGATTGTACAAAACGTCAATATTGAAAAAACGAATGTGATTTTAGGAAATGAAACGATTACCCTTTGGGGAAAAGATTTTATTGAGGATACGATCGGTAATGTCCGCTTTGAAATTTCAGCTCGTTCCTTCTACCAAGTGAATCCAGTACAAACAGAAGTGCTATATAAGCAAGCGTTAGATTATGCCCAATTATCTGGGGATGAAACGGTTATTGATGCTTATTGTGGGATTGGGACGATATCGTTATTTTTAGCAGAGAAAGCGAAACAAGTGCTAGGTGTAGAAATTGTAGAACAAGCCATTGAAGATGCTAAACGTAACGCCGAATTAAACGGCTTTACAAATACGTATTTTGAAGCCGGCCCAGCAGAGGAAGTAATCCCTCGTTGGTATGCTGAAGGTAAAAAAGCGGATGTATTAGTCGTTGATCCACCACGAAAAGGCTGCGATGAGGCATTGCTCAATACTATCATTGAACAGAAACCAAAACGAGTGGTTTATGTTTCCTGTAATCCAGCGACCTTAGCGCGGGACTTACGGGTACTCGAAGATGGCGGCTACAAAACAAAAGAAATCCAACCAGTTGACATGTTTCCGCAAACGACACATGTGGAGTGTGTGGTGTTGATGTCAAGGGTGTTGTAACCCCATAATAATCTCCTGTGCCACAAAACAAACCCATAGCAAAATCAAAACAAAGTTCTGATATGCCTGTGGAAAACGTGTGGACAAAGGCAGGAAGAAAAAGCAAGAATGAAAGGGTGGGAACAGGAATCCCATCCTTTTTTGCATGAATGAAAAAGCGGGAGAAAGTAGGGTGGAAACCTTACGGTTTCAGGGTTGGATAGAAAGTGTGAGGGGTTCGTAAGAACCCCAAAAGCATGAAAAAGAGTGAGAAAAAGCAAGAGAAAAAGACAGGAAGAAAAGCAAGAAATACCACGACTTTATTATCAAAAAAATAAAGTCGTGGCAGAAAAAAGTGAGAAGAAAATTGAGAAAATGATGGTTTCGTGCAATACTTTATTTTAACTCGTAACGTAGGAATGCGGGTTTGAATGGGATTTTTTAGCAGTACATTATTATGGTTGTACAGGTGTTGTAACCCCAAAATAAAGTCCTGTACTTTATAAAAAAGTCGCAACATCTTTTATTTCATGTTTAAAATAAAGTTCTGTATCAAAAATCCCTGAAACCCTTGTCATTACTCGGTTCCTGGCATCCTTATTTCTACTCTACTTCTTTTTAAATCGAAAAAAACGTGAACAAAAAGCGTGAAAAAAGGGTGGAAAAACGGTCAAAACGAGATCGGAAATGTGTGAAAATGAGGGGAAGATAGCGTGACTTTATTTTAAACGCCAACGGTGGAATGCGGGTTTGCGTGGGGTAAAGATGTGGTGAGTTTTTTTTAAATGGACAAAAATAATAATTGAAACCCTCGAGAATGCTTGTTTGACGGCATTTTTGAGGGTTATTTATATGTCTGAAATCGAGATGTGGGCGAAATTTTAGGTGTTACGCCGCCCACATCCTCCAGTATCCCTTTTTGATTTAGTTGTTCGGAAACAGTGACCACATCAATATCTTTATAGCCACCCTTTATACTCTTTAATTCTGGTTTTAATTCTTCCTCTGGAATAAGTAATGATAAGGTTTTGAATAGTTTGTCATCACCTTTGTTGCTTAACTCTGCTGCTAATTTATTTACATACCAATTAGGTGCTCCTGTCGCAATTAATCATATCGGCACATGTTTCAACAGATTTTTCAAAGCGATAAATAAATACAACTTCAATATATCTTTGTCCATCTTTCGAGTGCGGCTTAATGACTTCTAATTTTTGAAATAGGCACGAGATTTACTGGTGTTCCATACAATTATAAATTGTTATACACAACTTCCAGTAGCTTGATAATATTGTCTTGACGTTGAAACAGTTTATCCTGACGTTGAAATAGTTTGTCAAGAGTTTTCGTTATACTTTGAATGGCATTACCTGTGCCATAAAGTTTATTCTGGAACTCTACAAGCCCTTGCTTTATCTTTTCAATTTTATTGTCAATTACATCGGCGTATGCGAGCCATAGTGTAAATTCGTACATAAAAGGATTAGATTAGTCATGCCTAGGTCCAGTTTAAAAAATTGGGTATTGCTAGGCCTAGTTTCGTATTGCAAAAAATGTGCTATTGCCGTTTATTATTTTCAGGATAGTATTTAACAACAAGAGTCAAATTGAACAGTTGTTTTTCAGTCTTTTTTCATATCGAGAAACATATACTCAGTAAGAATGACTTTAGAATAGGAGGATCTAAATGACAAACAACAACAACCTGTTAAGCTTTTATGATCCATATGTTTATCAGACATTAACAACCATTGTTGGTAAATTGGTTACTGTCCAAACCATAAGAGGTAGCGTTCGTGGCTCATTGAAAAATGTATTGCCAGATCACATTGTTGTCGAATCTAACGGAACTCCCTTTTTTATTCGTACCCAGCAAATTATTTGGGTTTTTCCTGGTTAACAAAAAGAAAGTGGAGGGGAAATAATGTTTAAAAGAATAAATAAATTGGCAATTGAACTTCCTATACCCGCACACGGCGATATGAATGCTGCAGCAGCAGTACAAGAACTCTTGGGTGGCAAGTTTGGGGAGATGTCTACCTTAAATAACTATATGTTTCAGTCTTTTAACTTCAGAAATAAAAAAAAGCTAAAACCATTCTATGAGTTAGTGGCAAGCATTACAGCAGAAGAATTTGGTCATGTAGAACTTGTTTCTAATACGATTAATTTGTTATCGGTAGGTAATACTTTTCCAGGGAATCCGGATATCACTCCACTTCAAAATGGAAAGGATGCGAGAAACACCTACCATTTTATTTCTACAGCTCAAACGGCTATACCAGGTGATTCAATGGGAAGACCTTGGACTGGTGATAATGTTTTTAATAGTGGAAATCTGGTTTTAGATTTAACACATAACTTTTTTCTAGAGATTGGTGCACGTACACATAAAATGAGAGTTTATGAGATGACTGATAACCCAGTTGCTAGAACCATGATTGGGTATTTACTTGTTCGTGGAGGAACACATATCCTCGCCTATGCGAAAGCAATCGAAATTGCTACAGGGATAGACTTGACGAAAATGCTTCCAGTTCCAAATCTTGATAACTCAAAATTTGATTATGCCAGACCGTTCATAGAAAAAGGCTTAAGCAATGTGCTATACACATGGAGCGAAACAGAATACAGGGATATCGGAATGATTTGGAAAGGAACAAATCCGGAAAATGGGCAACCGCTTGAAGTGAAAATTGGTACTCCTGAAGGCGGACCAATTCCAAACTTAGAGGAGTTACCTGAAGAATTTGCTCCTGGTATTACTAGGGACGATTATGAATTAATCAAAAAACGTCTAATGGAAAATTTATAATGGATTTTTTGTAGGAAAGTAAGCGTCAAACAGTCCCCACCTATTAAAAAAGATGGGGACTGACTTATAATCTATTTATCATGTTGAATAAGACAGCGAATTGAAAGACTATTCGACCAAGGAAGTACCTGAAAACCATTCTTCTAATTGAGTTAATATCTTCAAAGTCAAAGCATCTTGAGCGCACTCGGTTTACAGCTACATTTCCAACCATTAACATACCTAACTTTCCTTCTCCTTCAGCTTCTGCACGAATTAAACGTGCTAATAGTTTAACGTCTTCTTCAGTAGCTTTTATGACTGCGAAGGTGAATTTCCCTCCCTTTTATAAACATAAAAGCATTACTTCAATTTATGAAGTAATGCAAATGTAATACATTATTGTATGAGAAAAGATTTCTTAATATCATCATTTAACTGCTTTAATATAAATTTTTTCTTATGAGAGGGTAAATGTACAGTTAAAATAAGTAAATCAACTAAATCTGGTTGTTCATTAGCTATTTCTTGCAAGTAATCTTTGCCGAACTCTTTCATAACAGGTAATAGTTTACTCATTTAGTGAAAGTCCACATCAATTTTCTTTTTGTTATCATTTGTTTTCTTTGGCATTCTGACTTCAAGAACACCGTTTTTATAGGTAGCTTTTACTCCTTCATTAGATACAGGGCTTGGCAAGGATACAGTCCTATGAAAGCTACCTGTATAGCGTTCTTTTCTATACATATTTTCTTCTTTAATCTCATTTGTTTTATTGATGGTACCGTTGATGCTTAACATATTATTTTCAATATCAATATTTACATCTTCCTTTTTCTCAAGACCTGGAATATCACATGAAGCAATTACTTCATTTTCAGTTTCATGCACATCAACTCTGATATTACCAAAATTATTGTTTTCCATCCCAAGATCTAGAGGGAAGTCAGAGAAAAAACGGTCAAAATTTCTTCTCATATTTGCTAGTTGTCTAAATGGATCATACGGTATTAATGACATACTAATCACTCCTTGTTTTTTTATCACATATATTTTCTTCTTAGAATTAAAAAATATACAAGGAAAGTTATGTATATAAGAAATTTTATATTGTGAAAAATATTAATGGTTAAATTTGGAGTATAAGGGGGATTTATGTGAATTTTTTTAAAAAACAGGCTAAGCAAATTGATGTTGAAAGTATTAAAAAACAATTATCTAACTCTCCTGATTTAGTTAATAGAACCGTAACAGTCGGAAATAAAACAATTGAATTGTACTTTTTAAAGATTCTTGTTAACCGTATATCAATAGAAAAAAATATTATTTCTTTCTTAAATAATTCTACATCTGAAGAAATTAATCTAAATTACTTGTTTGAACATTTACCAATTACCGAAGTTAAAGAACTAGTTGAAACAAATGATATTTCAAAGTATATATTGGATGGTTTCACTTTTATTTATTTCCCTTTTGAAAAAAAAGGACTATTCGCTGGTGTTGGTGATTCTGTTGAAAGGTCACTTGGAAAAGCGGAAACTGAATCTCTTGTTTATGGTCCTAAAATATCTTTTACGGAATCATTATCCACAAATATTAAAGTATTAAGCATAATATTTCTAATCCTAATTTAGTAAGTGATGAAATAGAACTAGGTGAACGTGTAAAGCAGAAAGTAAGAATTGTTTATTTAAATGATATTGTTGACCCTGAGCTTGTTACCTCGATTAAGGATAGGCTAAATAATATAGATATAGATGATATAATGGATAGTTCAGTTTTGGCACAGTTTTTAGATGATAATCCTTACTCATTTTTTCCTCAGTATTTAATGTCTGAATTACCTGATAGAGTAATCTATTCCATAAATAATGGGAAAGTTGCTATTTTTGTTGATCGAAGTCCAACTGCAGTTATTTGTCCATCAACATTCTTTAGCTTTTTTGAAACTACCGAAGACGTTTATTTAAGGTGGATATTAAGTACAGTTCTTCGATGGCTACGTATGATTTCTATGGTGCTATCTATATTATTTACTGCAATTTATGTGGCTGCCGTTACGTTTCATTATGAGGTAATTCCATCAAAGTTACTAGTTACATTTTGTCAGTCAAGGGCACAAATTCCTTTCCCGCCTATTTTAGAAGCCTTATTATTGGAAATTATAATTGATTTATTAAGAGAAGCTGGTGCGCGTCTTCCAACTAAAGTTGCGCAATCGATGGGGATTGTTGGTGGTATTGTTTTAGGGCAAGCTATGGTAGAAGCAGGGCTTACAAGTAATATTTTAATTATTGTTGTAGCATTAAGTGCATTAAGCGGAAGTTTTGTAGTAACGATTGCTACGTTAGAAACAGGTTCTTTAAAGAAGAAGATGCAGCTGAGATTTTAGGGAAAATCATGAAGAGAACACAGGTGGATTATGTACCTAAAAGGTTAGAAGATTTACTGCTTTCATATATAAAGAATGAATGAGTCCTATGGGTATCTAAGATGTCAGAATGGGTATGAAATCAGGTATCCGTTTATAGTGTGGTTTCTTAAAGCGATCGCTCTAGAGATACCCTAAAAAGCTAACTTTAAAAAAATGGATATTGATTTTGGGTGATGAAAAAACCATGGAACAACAATCTTTTATGTGTATAAATTTACGCGAAATGGGTATTTTTAGCGAAAATGTATCAAATATTGATGATAACACATGTTGAGGTGATAGTGAAGCTTGTTTTAAAAGTGTAACCCCAAAATAAAGTCGTGTACTTTATAAAAAAGTCGCAACATCTTTTATTTCATGTTTAAAATAAAGTCCTGTATCAAAAATCCCTGAAACCCTTGTCATTACTCGGTTCCTGGCATCCTTATTTCTACTCTACTTCTTTTTAAATCGAAAAAAACGTGAACAAAAAGCGTGAAAAAAGGGTAGAAAAACGGTCAAAATGTGATCAAAAATGTGTGAAAATGAGTGTAAGATATGGTGACTTTATTTTAAACGCCAACGGTGGAATGCGGGTTTGCGTGGGGTAAAGATGTGGTGAGTTTTTTTAAAATGAACAAGGTACAGTGGATTAAACTGTACCTAATTAAGAGGAAAGTGAGGGAGAAAGGTTGTGATGAATTTTAACCTTTCCTTCCTCATAAACTTCTATTTTGTTAATAAGTCGTTGTAGAACCTGCTTTAGTACCTGTTTATCGTCAATGTCAAGGTTTGCAAAGTGTTCTACTTCTTTTTTAAAGAACTGTAATTCTTCTGTGGTATCTTTTCTAGTTGATAGAGCGGATAGAAGTTCAAATTTTTTGACTGCAAGTTCCTTCTGTTGTTGGGCTATTTGTTCATTTTGAGCCTTGAATTGCTCTATTGTGATATGCCACTCTGTATGCAACGTTAGGATATTATCAAACCGTTTGTTTACTTCTTTAAGTTGTTTTTCGGTTTGCTTAATTTCTTTTTCAAAATTGGAACTTACAGAACTAGCCTTTTTCTCTGCGATACCGTAAAGCTTTTCTAGTTTAACGCTATCCTTTATTAAATCTCTAAGGTCATCCTTTACAGTCTGTAATAGGATACTTTCCTGTTAGGCTTAAAGTGCATTCCACTTCCACAGTCTGCGCATTTAGCAATATGAGCAAATAAACTCTCTTTACCATTGCTCTTATGAGTACCTTTTTTCTTCATGAGTTCCTGCACCGCTCTAAAATCATCTTCCGTAATAAGAGGGGGATGAGTGTTTTTATTATTGTTTTGTTTTTCAAGGTCTACTTTTATTCTAATCTTGTACAATCAACCAGAATAATGTAGCGAGTTTTCGTAGAATTGAAGAGTTGGAAACTAAGATTGAAAACAACATGGAGCAGAGTCAGATGCTGACGGGTTTAATGGCCAAAGGATATCTGGAACCTGCTCTGTTTAATAAAGAAAAGAATTCACTGGTGGCGGAAAGAGAAAATCTTCTTGCTGAAAAAGAGCAACTTATTTATTCAGTCAACGGCAATTTTGCAAAGATAGAGGAAGTTAACCATCTACTTAGGTTTGCCACTAAGTCCAAAATGCTCACAGCTTATGAGGATGAGCTGTTTGAAGAATATGTAGAAAAGATTATGGTCTTTTCACGAGAGGAAGTTGGATTTGAATTAAAATGTGGAATCACATTGAAGGAAAGGTTGGTGAATTAGATGGGTCACACACCCTATGGATATAGAATTGAAGATGGAAAGGCTGTTGTAGATGATATAGCAGCAGAAAAAGTAAGAGAATTATTTTCAGGATACTTGGCAGGACTTTCTTTGAAAAATGCTGTTAAAAAAGCTGGGATTGACTGCTACCATGCCACTGCAGGAAAGATGTTACAGAACAAGCACTACCTTGGCGATGATTTCTACCCTCCGATTATTGATGGGGAGATCTTTGAAAAAGGTGGAATTGAAAAACGAAAACGAGCAGAAAGGCTTGGAAGGATAAGGATGCCTGAAGATGCACCGAAAACGGATTATCCTGTAAAGTTCAAAGTAAAACCTCTAGTGCAAAAATATGAAGATCCATACAAGCAGGCGGAATATGCCTACAGTTTGATTGAAAGTGAGGTGTAACAAGTGGTGGTAAGTAGGAATGTTACAGTCATTCCGGCAATTAAACGAGTCGGAAGCAATAAGAGCAGTGAAAGAAAACCAAAAATACGTGGCTGCTTACTGCCGTGTTTCAACGGATAGTGAGGAGCAGGCTTCAAGTTATGACATTCAGATTGAACATTATACAAACTATATTAAGAAGAACAAGGAATGGGAATTGGCAGGTATTTTTGCAGATGACGGTATTACAGGTACCAATACCAAGAAGCGTGAAGAGTTTAACCGCATGATTGAAGCGTGTATGGCAGGAAATATTGACATGATCATCACAAAATCCATCAGCCGATTTGCCAGAAATACGTTGGATTGCCTTAAATACATCCGTCAACTAATAAGAACATCGCTGTGTTCTTCGAAAAAGAGAATATTAATACCATGGATTCTAAGGGAGAAATCATGCTGACAATTATGGCATCCCTTGCCCAACAGGAAAGCCAATCCTTGAGTCAGAATGTTAAGATGGGTATTCAATATCGTTACCAACAAGGCGAAGTCCAGGTCAATCACAAGCGTTTCCTTGGTTACACCAAGGATGAAAACAAGCAATTAGTGATTGACCCAGAGGGTGCTGAGGTTGTTAAACGGATTTACAGGGAGTACCTAGAGGGAGCCAGCCTTTTACAGATAGCAAGAGGACTAGAAGCAGACGGTATTCTAACAGCGGCAGGCAAAGCCAAATGGAGACCAGAAACACTGAAAAAGATACTGCAGAATGAAAAGTACATCGGTGATGCCCTTCTACAAAAAACATATACGGTTGATTTCCTTTCTAAAAAGCGAGTAAAGAATAACGGCATCGTTCCCCAGTATTATGTAGAAAACAGCCATGAGCCTATCATTCCACGTGAGCTTTTTATGCAGGTTCAAGAAGAGATGGTTCGAAGAGCAAATCTTCGCGGGGGCAAGGACGGTAAAAAGCGGGTCTATAGTAGCAAGTATGCTTTATCGAGTATTGTTTACTGTGGACAGTGCGGTGATATTTACCGCCGGGTACACTGGAATAACCGAGGTTACAAGTCTATTGTTTGGAGATGCGTCAGCCGTCTGGAGGAGAAGGATTCTGAATGCACTGCCCCTACCATAAACGAGGAAACATTGCAGACAGCAGTAGTTAAGGCTATTAACGAACTTTTGGCTAACAAAGAACCCTTCATCCAGGCGTTGCAGAAAAACATAACTACTATACTTAGTGAAGAAAATGATAATGCCACCAATGATATTGATAGCAAATTGGAAGAATTACAACAACAGCTTCTTATCCAAGCAAAATCCAAGAATGACTATGAAGATGTGGCTGATGAAATCTACCGCCTTCGAGAATTGAAGCAAAATGCACTTGTTGAAAATGCAGAGCGTGAAGGAAAAAGGCAACGAATCGCTGAAATGACTGATTTCTTTAATGAACAATCCTGTGAGTTAGAGGAATATGATGAGCAGTTAGTAAGGAGGCTTATAGAAAAGGTTACAGTACACGATAATAGAATTGAAGTAGAATTCAAGTCTGGCATTAGTATAGACGTTAAAAATTGAAATGAAAAACAAAATGTTATTAGAATCTAACACCTTGCTGAAATGCAGGGTGTTTTTCATAGTTCTTTCAATGAGTCAATACAAATTAGTTTATTAGTATTTACAAATTAGTGGTATAATTTGTAATAGAGTAAATAGTGGAGGTGTAGACGGTGAATAAGAGCGTGACCTTTACAGTGGATGCAGATGTGTATGAGAAATTCTGCATCGCATTGAATTTAACAAATGAAATACAAGATGTTGCAGTGGAAAGCTGTATGCGTTGGTATATTGCAAAAACCTTTGAAAAAGCATCACAAGCCTATAACCCAAAAACAATAGCAAGACAGAATGAAGATACAAACAGGGATTTTTACGGAAAAGCAAATCAACGAATCCCAGTATGGGCTATAAAGTCGAATCAATATAACCACAAGATCATCCGTGCTTATTTTAAGGCGGTTGCCGCCACAGGTCGTGCTACCATAGATATGATGGAACGCTTATGCAGTGACGAAAACAACCCGGAACTGTACGTGCCAACTTTTAAGAACAATTACTCACAGATGAAGTTG
The DNA here is from genome assembly GCF_014836845.1 of Ureibacillus galli. GTDB lineage: Bacteria > Bacillota > Bacilli > Bacillales_A > Planococcaceae > Ureibacillus > Ureibacillus galli. The sequence goes on along the minus strand of NZ_JACSQA010000021.1, from coordinate 13,191 downwards.
GATGGACCTAAAAGTCACGGTAAAGTATTTGAGGATGACGGTGAAACGGTAACTATCTGGCATGAGGTTGAAGATACGCTAATGAAATACAAATCAAGTTTTTGTGATTGAGAGAGTGGGTGGAGGATGGAAGTAGAGACTTTGCTTGATTTAGGGAAATTTGTAGAAGACTTCTTCATGTACGTACAGGCGAATAAAGTTGAAATCTATAATGAGTTTAGTCTTCAGCATGAGCTGGGGATATTTTTACGTGAAAGACTTCAAGGGTATCGGGTTCAATTTGAAAGGAATGTGTCTTATTTTACACCGGATAACAAAACCATTAAGAAAGAAATAGACATAACTATCTTTAATGAAGATAAATCTGAGAAATATGCTATTGAACTTAAGTGTCCATTAAATGGTCAGTACCCAGAGCAGATGTATTCATTCGTGAAGGATATTAAATTCATGGAAGAACTTAAAAGCCGGGGATTTACTAAAACAGCTACTGTTACCCTTGTTTCAGACAGGCCTTTCTACGAAGGGCGCAATAACGAAGGCATTTATAAATTTTTTAGAGAAGAGTATTCTGTTTATGGCAGTATTTTTAAAGCTACCGGTGTAGGAAAAAATAAAGATAATGTTTCTTTATCTGGAAAGTATGATTTCAGATGGCGGAACTTAGGTGAGGGTCGTAAATATTACATAATTGAAATTTAACTTAAGGGGGATGGAATGGAAAATGAAGGATGATTATCCAACAGCGAAGGATTTGCATGATTATGAATATTACATGAAGAGCAGACCACACGTTGTTCTACTGGGCGCCGGTGCAAGCTGTGCAGCTATCCCAAATGGGGATAGGAATGGTAGGAAAATATCCGCAATGAATGGTTTCATTGAAAAGCTTGGATTGACAGATATATTAGAAAAAATAACTCTACATACTTCTTCTGATAATTTAGAAGATATTTATATGGAGCTTGATGAGCGCAGTAAAGCAGAACCTAATTGCATGGATGCCAAGCAAAAGTTAGAGGAAGTCATCCGTGACTACATGTTAAACTTCAAGTTACCTGATAGTCCTACTGTTTATGATTATTTGATTATGGGACTAACTTCAAAGGATTTAATTGCAACTTTTAATTGGGATCCACTTTTAGTGCAGGCTTATGCACGTGCTATGGCTTATACTACTAATTTGCCACAGTTAGCTTTTTTACATGGAAATGTTGCTGTTGGATATTGTTCAGAGGATAATGTCATGGGTAATGTAGGGATGCCGTGTAGATGTGGTGAATCCCTCGCTCCCACAAAACTTTTATTTCCAATAAAGAATAAAGATTATGCTAGTGATACAGCTATATCAAAGTCATGGAAATCATTGAATAATGCTTTAGAGGTAGCGTATATGGTTACTATTTTTGGATATAGCGCACCAAAGAGTGATGCAGAAGCTATTGGGATGTTGAATAAAGCATGGGGTGCGGTGAAAGACAGAAATCTTGAAGAAATAGAAATAGTTGATTTGCGTGATGAAGATGAGGTTATCCAATCGTGGGATGATTTTATTCATACGCATCATTATTCATACCATTCCAATCTTTTCACAACAACAATAGGGAGATGTCCAAGAAGAAGTTGTGAAGCAACGTTTGACAGATTGATGATGAATCATTGGTTAAAACCAGATAAAGGGTTTAAACCAGATATGGATTTTAGTGATATAGATAAATTGACTTGTGATTTAATAATTGATGAGGAAAATAAAAAAGGGACAAAGAAACTCCTTTTAGACCCATATGTGTAGATGATGTATTAAATCGCGAAATGAATGTTACCTATTTAATAAATGATAAATAGGAATTTAAGGAGATGGCTTATGAAATTATATTCTGAAAGACATGGTATAAGAGCACCACTGGAAAAGACATATTCTATTAACAGGGATATGTATTCATTACTTTTAGATTGCTGCAAAAGATATCAAAAAAACTTAACGCATATTTTCATTCTAAATTGTCATCATGACTTTACAGATAGTGACTATGTTGCATTTGATGAAAAAGGATTTATAACTAGAATTAAAATAAGAATCCCTTCTCTATTTCGGGATGAGTACGATAGAATTTGTGCCCCTGCATATGACGATGAATATGACCAGTATGCACTTTTAGACCTTATTGAGTTTTTTGCACAAAATATTAAGGATATCTCAGAACGATGGAATAATGAGAGATACCGAAACTATAAAACGATAGATTGCCATAACTCTTCAGATGTATTTGAAAATTTCCAGGAGGCAATAAATGAAATATTTACTGAGTCGGGGCTACTTTATGAACTTACAGATGAAAAAATTATAGAAAGAATTGTTGAAAACAGTCCACTTACAACGGAAATTGAAAATACTTTTGCAGCGGTACATGAGGTAGGCACAAGAGAGTTGTTGAAAGATGCTGTTGCATTATATAAGACACCAAATCCAACAGCACGACAAGATTCAGTGGAAAAGATATGGGATGCGTTAGAACGTCTAAAAACTTACTATACAACATTAGATAAGAAACATTCATCCAAAAAAATAGTAAATGATATGGCAAACGGAAATGATGATTTTGCCGATTTGTTTAATAATGAATTTAAGGTGTTGACGGACATTGGAAATAAATATCGCATACGGCATCATGAAACTGATAGGATTGATATTACTGATGTCCGTTATTACGACTATTTTTTCAATCGTTGTTTATCACTAATTGCACTTGCCATACAATATTTGAGGTAAAAGAAATACTGATTATGTACTATTCCTTTGAAAAAGGAAAATTCGGCAAAAAAACGTAGATGTGTTGTTATGCTGAAATGAAAATCAAACTACATATTCTTACATTTACAATGTGATGACAATTGAATAAAAAAGAGAAACCGTAATTGGAAAAATGAAAAGTGATTTAAAATGTCGGGTCTATTGACTTTCTCGGCTTTACCCTCAAGGAGATTGATAACCTAAAAATAAGATTCAACCAGATATTCGGATATAACGCAAACTAAAAAAGGGAGGGAGTATAAAAGCATGAATCAAGCAGAAGGAACAGACCGATTCGTTCTTAGAATGAGTGTTGCTGACGATGGGTTTAGCTTTTCATCTTCCATCGAAACAGCATTAATATCTGCGGAAACTGAAATTCAGAGTCTGAAAGAGACAATCATGTCAGTTGAGAGTCTCAGACCGAACTGTGATAAGTTGGATTATGCGTTGGCTGCAAGTTCAGGAGTTCTCTGTGGCATCATTGATATTTTCCTGGTTGGAAAACCTGGAGAGTCACCGGCTGGAGATGTTACTGATAAGTGGTTTGTAAATCGGACAACTGATTTCGCTAAACTTTGCGGATGGGAAGGCAAAGGAAATGATTCACTGTCATCAGCAATTGGCTTTCTTGAGAAGAAATTTAAAATTCCATATGACCAGCGCGGAGCCGGTGATGCTGGGAGTATAGTATTTGACTTGAATCCTTCAAATCATCATTTCAAATCACTTGGCCATAATCCGACTTTGCTTGGTTTGTTTTTTTCGATATTAGATCAGTTTACAAATCAATCGCACTTTGTTTCCGGTGGAGAACTGATATCTTTACAGAATGCTGATGGAAAATTTGAACTTCGCGGCAGTAATGTTCCAGAAAAATTATTTTGTGGGTTCGTCAATTGGTTTGGCCATTTGATTTCCGATATATCTGGATCATCCAGCAGTAAAGGTCGAGGTATGGGAATACCTTCTCCGTTTTGGGCATGGACGAATGATATTATTGCAATAAAGAGAAAACTGAACATTCCCGCTTCACAGTTTGACAACACAATAAATGAGTTGGCTCTGAGCATATACAAAGAAGGATACGATATCCGCTTTCAAGCCACCCAAGTCATTCCAGTCTTTATCAATGAAATCATTGTCAGGTTGGTATATGCGATGAGGCGATTGGTAAAATACTTCGTAACAACAGGGAAAGAAGAACGTTCGGCATCCGCTATGTGGATAGCTTGTGAGCCATTCTCAAATCCCACCGTAAAAAGAATGCTTACAATAGCGCACGGCACCTTCTGCATGATGGATCTCGGCGATGCAACCATACGGGCTTTCATAACCGGAGGTGGTACCTTCAATGTGACTGAATTTTTCCTTCGGCTTAACATAGTGGGGGTGGGCCGTTTCACGATTTCATTGTATGGCGAAGCAAAGCAGGTTGTTGTAATACGAAAAGCTGAGTCCGAAGCTCAGTTTGCAAGAAGAGAAATAACCATCGTAGAAAACTATCTGAACGGACTCTCATTATTATCGGAGTTATACGATGATAAGGATCTTGTAGATTTTATTGATGACTTTAAGAATAGCGATATGTATGTTCAGGCATTCCAAAAATCTGTCCGATTGGCAGAACTCAGAAAGGTCCCTGATAATAATATACTCAGAACAAAATCCGATATAGATTTATATTTTGGGGGTAACAGACAATGAGCAAGAAAAAATCGAGGTTAAAACTTGCCCAAGAGCAGGCAGAATCGGCTATCAAGAAAACAAATGATAAAATTGGCGAGTTGGGCACACTCACAAGCCAGCTTTATGATGAATTGAACACCATACAAAAACTCTTTGACGAAATTAGAAATGTTCCAGGCGAGAAGCGATTAGAGTATGAAAAACTGAAAAAAATCCGTCTGAACTGGAAGCAGCAAGCAGAAAAGATTGAATCAGATTACAAAAATGCCGTCGCAAAAAATGCTGGAAAAGGTGCTGCTGGTCTAGGTGCCGGAATCGCAGTTGCGGCTCTTGGCCCTACTGCCGCAATGGGAATTGCGACAACATTCGGTATTGCTTCAACAGGAACAGCCATATCTACATTGAGTGGCGCGGCAGCTACCAACGCGGCATTAGCTTGGTTGGGCGGAGGTGCGCTTGCGGCCGGTGGTGGAGGAATGGCTGCTGGAAATGCATTCCTGGCCCTTGCCGGACCTGTCGGTTGGGCGATTGCCGGAGTTGCACTTGTGGGCAGCGGGTTTCTGCTATGGAAAGGGAAAAGTGATCAGAACCGTCTTGAGGAGATTTTCACCCTCATCAGCAAGCGTGATGTTAAATCATACGAAATTGCTATTGTAGAAATTAATGAGCGAATAAGCCGCATTAAAGATGAAAGCCAAAAACTAAATTGTGCAAGTGAAAGAACAAGAGCATTTGGCTTGGACTACAACTTAATGACAGAGGCACAGCAATATGAATTGGGTTCTTATGTAAATCTGATGAATTCCTCTACTCAATTGTTGGTTAATCCGATAACTGGATTGCAACCAAAATACGACATAGGTGATCTGAAGGAATACATAGCTTTCAGTAAAAAGAAGTTTGATGATAAGCAGAAATCTTTGATTGTTTCTCTCTCCAATCTCTTGTTTAAGATAAATTTTGATGAAAAAGATAAGACACTATTATGGAAGTCTTTCAAAGGAAACAAGAAGTTCTTGTCTTCGATAGAAATGTCAAAGCGGGATTTTGAATTTTCAATTATTGAAACAGTAACTGATGCTCTTAAGCATAAGTATCGTTCAGAAAAAGGTTGATAGCAATATTCAGATACTGGGAAAATACTTGCCTATAAATGTTTGGAGTGAGCCATTTAAATCGACAGAGCAGTAGTGAACATCCTTTATATTTTACGAGTGTAATGGATATGTTCCCGCCTACCGATAGTGCCAAAAACGCAGTGGATATGTTTCCGAGAACGGACACGCTCAAATGACATTCATTCTGTCCTCTCGAGCCACTGTGAAGCGGTGGCGTGGTTGGAGTTAGCTGACTAAATCTTAGTTAAACGTGCTTTTTGACGTATACCTAAGATGAGTCTTTGGTATTTCGAATTTAATATTTGTTGAAACATAAAAAGCAGACGGTTTTGAAGTGAGATAATGCACTTCTAATTGGCCGTCTGCTTTACTTTGATAACCTTAATGAACCGTGCCAAAATTTCTGATGTTAATTCTGTTAACGGTTGTTCAGGGGTTAGTTTTTGTTGAATATATTGCTTTAGTTCTTCGAGATCGATGGTTGTTTCATTTTCTTCTTCATCCTCTAACAAATTAATCTTTTCTAACAATTCATCAATTTGGGGATTTAGACTGACTTCGCCTACTGCATAAAAGTCTAATCTTTATAGAATTTATATGAAGTTCATTACACCAAGCTTTGAAAAGAAAGGATTTCCCTTAAATATTTCCGTCTGTCTATATGGTGTAAAAGAGTTCGACTTTAATAATAGGTGGGCTTTGGGTTGCACACTGCAAGTTCTTCACTCGCCGTCAAATTGACGGGTGCGGCTCACTTATATGAATTCCGCAGGTTTCATCACACCAAACACGATGAAAAGTGAGATGGTTGTCCTAAGACAATTCAAGTGACAAAGAGAAAACTATAAACCTGCAATTTGTAGTCGCATACGCACTTGACTTATCGGGTCGCCCAACAGATTAGCTTCTTACATTTATAGATGTTTTACCATCAATTTTCTCCAGCTAAAGTTGAGAAAGGTACTTCTAACTAATGCAGTGCAACGGCTAGCGCATTAGACCATCAAAGAGTTTGGCAACAGCACGATCTAAGAATGGGTTTTCAATCTATATAAATCATCATTTTTAAGCAGAACAAGTAGTGACGAACTAATTTGTTCTGTAAATCAGTATTAGTGTATAGAAACCATCAATAAGGGATTATTATGATACTAAACTATCTTTATAGAGATGCCGGAAGAAGATTTAAGGGTAAAAATAGCAAATCAAAAGAAGGAAGAAATTCGCAAGCGAGTTTTTGAATGAGATTTAACGAAGCATATCTTAGGAAACTAGGATATGCTTTTTTAAACAAATATTTACAATATAATCTATAATAGATGTAATATAGAAAAGTTAGTTCGTATTTAGAGGGGGGAACAGTTATATGTACATATCAAAGATAGAAATTAAAAACTACAAAAATTTTAAGGCCAATACTATCGAATTCAACGAGGGTTTAAATGTAATAATTGGTCATAATAATGCTGGAAAATCAAATTTACTAAGAGCCATGGCATTAATATTTAATCCATCTGTTAAAAAGAACTTATCTATTGATGACTTTAATAAGCAACTTACATTAGATGAATTGAAAAATCAGCCACCTAGTATCAACGTATCAATTACTCTTAGTCAAGAAAAAGAAGAAAACCTAATGGGAGATGATTTGGTAGTTGTAAGTCAATGGTTAACGAAATTGGAAGAGCCATACGAAGCCAAAATACATTATGAGTTCTGTCTTCCACTAAAACATCAAGATGAATATGAACAAAAGCTTTCTACTGCAACTTCTGTAATTGATGCATGGGAAATTATTGATAGAAATTTTCTGCGTTTTTATACATACAAAATTTATGGAGGAAATTTAGAAAATCAAATTAGCGTTGATAGCGAATATATGAAAAAATTCGATTTTCAGTTCTTAGATGCTATTAGAGATGTCGAAAGGGATATGTTCAGCGGAAAAAATACGTTATTAAAAAATGTTTTGGATTTCTTTATGGACTACAATATAAAATCCAATCAAGCTCTAAATGAAGCTGAAAAAGAACAACAAATTAAAGACGAAAAAAAGAAGTTTGAAGATCAAGCTAAAGTACTGATGGATTCTTTAAATCAGAGGATGCTAGAAGGAAAAAAACAAATTTTATCGTATTCGAAAGATATTGGGGCATCATTTGATAATGCTGAACCAAACTTTGCTGGTGGTATAACAGATGTCGAACTTTATTCTGCACTTAAACTAATAGTAGAGCATCATGATGGAATTCAATTACCTATAACGCATAATGGACTTGGCTATAATAATTTAATTTTTATGTCTTTACTATTGGCGAAAATGCAAGTAAATGCTAGTGAAACGTATTTGGGGAGTAACTCAAAAGTCTTTCCCATGCTCGTAATAGAAGAACCAGAAGCGCATTTACACCCATCAATGCAAAGACAATTATTAAATTTTTTAAAACAAAATTTAAAAGCTAATAAAGTACGCCAAATCTTTGTAACAACTCATTCGACTCATATAACAGGTGCATTAGACTTGGACGAACTAATTTGTTTATACAAAGCTAATAATGAAACGCGTGCTAGTTATCCAAGTAAAGTTTTTGAAGGCAACGAGGAAAGTAAAAAGTATGTACAAAGATTTTTAGATGCAACTAAATCGAATATGCTTTTTGCGGAAAAAATTATTTTAGTAGAAGGGCTAGCGGAGCAATTATTAATGTCCACATTTGCTGAATATGTCGGAAAATCTTTAGAAGACAATCATATTGCTGTTATAAACGTAGGTGGTAAATATTTTGATCATTTCTTGAAGTTATTTAACACCAATAATCCAGCTGCAATCAAAAGAAAAGTAGTATGTATTACCGATAGGGATCCAATGAGGAAAGAGCTTTCAAGTGAGGGGGCAACTTATACTAAATGCTATCCATTTGAGCTGAATGCAGAAGTTGATAAATATGAATATAAAACTAGTAAGCAAGATATAGTTTATTCGCCGAATATTAAGTTTTATTTTCAAGATGAATTACAAGGTAAAACACTTGAATATGATTTAGTGCGATTCAATCCAATGTTGGAGATGTTAGTAACGGGTTCAATGTCTAATAAAGAAGAAATTAAAGCGCTGATGAAGCTATTTCAAGAAGGTAAAAGTATTGATGAATTTTATAGTCGATTAAGTAAATCAAAAGAAAATACGAGAATCATAGATGCCTTAAAACAAGAAGTATTAAATTGGTCAGATGAGGATAAAAAAATAGCATTGATAGCTGCAAGGTATTTAAATTCAGTTGGTAAGGGGGTTAATGCTTTAGAATTAGCCAACGTATTACAAGAAAACTTAGCTAAGCGAGGCTCAGAAGACTTTGTTGAGTTTGTCGTGCCAGACTATATTCAAGAAGATATAGAATGGGTGTGTGAAAATTGATTACTATTACATCTAGTGACTTAATTGATATTGAACAGCACTTCAAAATAACAGCTGGTCCAGGGGCGGGTAAAACACATTGGCTAGTTAATCATATAAAAAATACAGTTAAAAATTCTTTAAGACTAGAGAAGACGCGAAAAATAGCTTGTATTACATATACAAATGTCGCTGTTGAAACTATTTTGAAAAGGCTTGGTACAGGTATTACTAATAGAGTAGAGGTATCAACTATTCATAGTTTTTTGTATAAACATGTAATAAAGCCTTATATTTTCCTAGTTGCAGATGAATTTAATCTAAATGTAAAAAAAATAGATGGGCATGATATTATATTACCTCAACGTTCCATAGTCGGTACTTGGTTAGAAAACCATGTTAACAAAGATAAACTAAAACATCCTAATACAATTAAGCAGTTACAGTTTACAGAGGATAAAATGGCCTCATTATGGGTGTGGCTTTCAAATTTACAGTATAAATTTGAAAATGGAGATGCATTAAATTTAGTTGGTAAAAAAGAAAAAGCAGGAGCAATAAGTAAAGTAGCGGGCATCTTAGAAGAAGATTTATTTAGTTATAAAAAGTTAAGTTGGGAAAGAGGAAAGATTGATCACGACGATGTATTGTTCTTTAGTTATGTATTAATAACAAGGCATGCATTTATATTGAAGGTTCTAAGAGCTAAATTTCCGTACTTTTTCTTAGATGAAGTGCAGGATACCAATCCTATTCAAACAAAAATTTTAAAGTTGATAGCTCAAGAAGAAACAATCGTTGGTGTTATTGGAGATCCCGCACAGTCTATTTATGCCTTTCAAGGGGCAAGTATAGATGAATTTATTAATCTCAAATTAGAAAATATGGTCGAATATCAAATTCTTGAAAATAGGCGTAGTTCGAATCAAATTATTGATTTACTGAACAAAGTACGAACGGATATTGTGCAAACTAAATTCAAAAATTTTGATAGTGAGTTGCCAATTTTATTTATTGGTGATACTAGAGACGCTTATCGAAAAATAATAGAGTTGTGTGGAGAGGGTTCAACAATTCATACGCTTTCAAGGGATAACCCAACTGCCAATGCAATGAAATCGTTAGTTTCATTAAACGGGATAGATACGAGGCTACTAACGAAATTTAAAGAAGCCGATAGTAATAAAGATAGAATGAGAATAATATTAAATTCTATAGAAGCAGTTGAATTTGCACGAATTGGTGATTATAAAAATGCATTAGATAAAATGAAAGCATTATTTAGTGATTGTCCGGAGAAAGATCAAGTTAATAACTCAATTAAATTACTTCAAGAGTTATTAGCTAAATATTGTAGTTATAATGAAAAGTCTTTAATGACATTCTATACCGTAATGAAATCACATATTTCAATGAGTAGCTTTAAAGCGGGTACCGCTAAAAACTTTTATGATGAAACTACATACAATCAACTTGCAATATGTATAAATTTTAAAGAAGATACTAGTCACCACCGTACTATCCATAAAGCAAAAGGTGATGAGTTTGAAAATGTTTTACTAATACCAAGTTCTTTAGCTTTTCTTATTAACCCTAATTTGGAGAACGAAGAAGATAGGGTTTACTATGTTGGAATGAGTAGAGCAATCAATCGATTATTTTTTGTCTTTCCTAAGATAACGAAGAAGAACCAAAAATTCATAGAAGACCAATACAACATTAAAGTGGAGGATTTAACAAAAGTCCCTCAGCCGATTTGATTTTGGTAAAAGCTACTGCAATCACTTCAAAGCCGTAGCTTTTCTTTTAAATACGACAAATATTGAAGAAATCACATATCTATTATTCATTAATGGCTTAGATGAGGCTGAGTTAAATAAAGAAACGGAAGCGGAATTTTTAGGTTTACCGTACACAGGTATTTTCTCTGAAATACCAGCAAGCTTCAATGAAATTCAAAAAGAACATTGGCCGAAAATGCGTTGGACACAGTTTAAAAACTTAACGGCTCAAGATATGTTCGATATGATGGTTTGAGTGATGAAGAACCTGAAATAAATAGTTTCGAAGATGTCATTAAAAAACATAAAATTTCTTATGAACAATATGATTTAGTTAGGAAAAATTTGGTTAAAAAAGGCATTTAAACTAGTAAGACTGACTTAGTATTGGAAAAAGATTTAAAAGCTATTGAAGATGCAATCAAAGAACTTAAAAATTATGTTGAGCTTATTACGAATTCAAAGAAAAATAAATACCCAAGAGCAATAAAAGTGAAATATAATGATTGCTTTAAAATAACGAAGTTTGGTAGAGAATTTATTCAATTTATTATTAATGATAAATTGTAAATTTAGTTTTAATTGATAAATGATCATTTGAATCATAAACTGGAAATTATTACTGCTGGATTGTTTGAAAAGTAACAGAAGGGGATATTTTATGGATTCTATTGAAGAAATTACGTTATCAAAAATAGCAGCAATATTAGCTCGTGAAGAAATATTCAAAATATACGATAACTCAACATGGGAACGTATATTATCAATTGCTGGTCAAAGTAAATTGTTTAAGCAGTTTGAGAAAGAGTTAACACCATATATTTATAATGGAACTTGGAAGAATTCTAACCCTCAATTTAATGAGTGTTATACTGCAATAAATCGGATATTAAAGACGCTATATAAAGAAAGTCAATGGAAGAATTATACATACTTCTATTTAGCATGTAGGAAGTATCGATTCAATCTATACAGAAGCAAAGGATAAATTAAATAAATTAGAGGCTCACTTCATTAAGCTGTTTAATTGTGTAGAGGAAGGATATAATAGTGTCCAACCTAAAGAATTTGTACCTGATTTATTTACGATAAATAATTTGTAGATACCATAGAGTATAGTAATAATGCTTCATTGCAGAAGTTAAAAGAAAGGTGGACTCCCTTATACCGGATCCACCTTTCTTTTTATTTTAGGAATTAGTTGCTGCAATAACCCAGATTGAAATGTTAACAGAAATGATAATTAGAAGAAGTGTGTAAATTAGATACTTATCTTCTTTTTTCTTCTCTGTATTAAAGAATAAAGTTTTGATTAGAATCAACACAAATGCAATACCGCCAAGTATTTTTGCTATTAAGAACACGGACACCTTTTTTCTCTCCTTTAATTTCTATTTATTAACATTGTGAACCTGTCCAGATTGGTTTATCAAAAGACCATCTTATTAAAATTCCACATCCGTTTGCATTAGCAACTGCTAACGCACCCGCGCCTATACCAATTAAGCCAGCAGCAATGCCGACAGCAAGCCCCACTGGAGGTGCTATAAACGCAGTTATTGCAGCAGCAATTGTAGTAATCCCTGCTCCAATTGTCAGATAACCTATAAGTTTATTAGCATTACAACTATCGAAGTACGTATCATAACCATACCAACGATCTACATACTTATTTGATCCGTCACAAGCAGCGATACTAAAGATACCTTCTGATGCTTTATTAATCTTTTCTATATCACTTTTTGTTGCGTTTATGAGTTCCTTAGAAACTCCCTTTTTCTCCGCTTCTATTTCATCGAATTGAATTTGATTTCCAACGAAAGTTAATAAGGGTGTAATTTCCAGAGCATCTTTGGTAATTTTATTATAGTCTTTAATTTTTTCTTTTGCTTCTTTTATTTCATCGGTTGATATACCATTTTCAATTGCTTTTTGCTGATCTAAAACAAGAAATTCTCCATCTACTCCAACAGCTCCGACGAATTTTTCATCTAATTGGACAGCTTTTACCAATGCTGTTGAGTATTCATAATTAACCTTCTTGCTTTCTGCAAAAACACTTCCAACCATACTAAATAATAAGACTACTGTTAAAATAGAGGTGAAAAATTTTTTCATTGATATCTTCCTTTCTTTAGCGATTTTAATTAAAGAATGAGGTGTCTTACTTAGCGGTGTACTTAAGTAGGGTCTAGGAGGTTGCGAGGCTTCGTAAATGGAATATATTCCCTTTACAAAATTAATCTTAACAAAAATTGGGAATTGGTTCAATGCTATATAAAAATACACTCTTTTTTATCTACAAATTCGCCATAATAATCACATATCCGATAAGATATGTGATTCAGATTGTCGACAAAAGGCCTTCAGAATGGTCACATTCTGAAGGCCTTTTGTAATTTTGAACGTTTTTCGGGT
>NZ_JACSQA010000020.1 GCF_014836845.1 Ureibacillus galli | reverse complement strand
TCTACCCCGACTACCGTTATAATAAGACCTAAACGAAAAAGGTCAACCAGAAAAATCTGGCTAACCTCATATTACGAACTGGGCCAATATCGTAGAGAAAGAAAAGAATATACGATTACATGATTATCCAGGTGCAGGAGCTGCCGGTGGAATGGGTGGCGCATTGATTGCCTTTTTAAATGGCCAATTTAATCAAGGAATTGATCTTGTTTTAGAGGCGGTTCATTTCAATGAACAATTGTCTGGTGCTAGCTTTGTTGTAACAGGTGAGGGGAAATCTGATCGACAAACTTTACATGGAAAGGCACCTTATGGAATCGCTAGTACTTCTCAAAAGGCTGGAGTTCCAACCATTTTAATTTCTGGTGCAGTGGAGGACATACCAGAATTGGCCAAGTGTTTCCATACAGTTGCTTCCTTAGTTGATAAGGACGTGACGGTACAAATGGCAATGGAAAAACCAGCTGTTCATTTAAGAAATAAAACAAAAGCGATTTTTCAGAAGTTATTAAAATAAGGGGATGATGAAATGCTTTTTGTAATTATATTAATTGGGGTATTATTTGTTATTTTTGCCACTGCAAAGTTACATTTGCATCCGTTTTTAGCATTAATTATTAGTTCTTTCTTTGTTGGGATTGCTAGTGGGATGCCGTTACTAACGGTAGCCGATACAGTGAATAACGGTTTCGGTAGTTTAATGACAAGTATTGGTATTGTCATTGTTGCTGGAACTATGATTGGAACGATATTAGAGCGCTCTGGGGCAGCTTATCGAATGGCAGAAGTAGTTCTTCGCATAGTAGGAAAGAAACATCCTCAATTAGCGATGTCGATTATCGGTTACATCGTTTCGATTCCAGTATTTTGTGATTCAGGATTCATTATTTTATCAAGTTTACAAAAATCTTTGGCTAAACGAGCAAAAGTAACGATTGCTTCCATGGGGGTTGCTTTAGCAACGGGGTTATACGCTACCCATGTATTAGTACCACCAACTCCAGGTCCTATTGCAGCTGCAGGGAATATTGGGGCGAGTGATTATTTAGGGACAGTCATCGTAATCGGTTTACTTGTGGCAATTCCTGCTACATTAGTTGGTTACATTTGGGCTACAAAAGTTGCTTCGAAAATTCGTGTGGCAGCTGATGACGAAGAAGCTTTAGATTATGAGGAAATCATCAAGTCCTATGGTAAAATGCCATCCACTTTTAAAGCATTTTTACCAATTATTTTACCAATTTTATTAATTGGTATTGGTTCAATTGCATCCCTTGTTGGGGATCCGGAAGCATCTATTAATGTATTTTTACAATTTTTAGGGAAACCAATTGTTGCCTTACTGTTAGGGGTATTTGCATCATTTTTATTACTTCCTGAAATGAATGAAACAACATTATCAGGATGGATTGGGGATAGTTTAAAAGATGCAGCTCCCATTTTATTGATTACAGGTGCAGGTGGCTCCTTCGGTACGATTATTAAGGAAACGGGCGTTGGTGAAATGCTACAAGAAATGGATTTAGGCTCCCTAGCTCAAGGTAGTTTATTCCTACTTGTGCCATTCCTTATTGCTGCAGCATTGAAAACGGCTCAAGGTTCTTCAACAACGGCTTTAGTTATTACTTCTACTTTAGTTGCACCAATGTTAGCAACAGCTGGAATTGATGGGGCAATTCCGCTAGCTCTTGTCGTTATGGCAATTGGAGCAGGGGCAATGACAGTGAGCCATGTAAATGATAGTTTCTTCTGGGTTGTTACCCAATATAGTGGAATGGAAGTAACCCAAGCATATAAAGCTCAAACAGTTGCGACTCTGTTACAAGGGATTGTCACAATTGCAGTGTCAATGATCTTATGGTTAATATTTGTTTAGTAATTAGAATAATAGAATCAAAAAACGATTTATGGAAATTCTATTTATCTTGAAAAGTAAAAAATAAAAGGTTACTACAATTCTATAAGAAAAGTAGTAACCTTTTTGTGTAAGTACCGTCATATCAAGATTACGATGAGGGAACTTGTCCTATTACGTTGGTTGGTTATTAGTTATAGGTCACAAAGTAACCGGTCAATGGTAATCGGTTTGCGATACTAAACTGCTTAAAAGGCAGGCGACGGTACGTTACGTCTCGGATTGGAGTCTCACCGCACCGAGATTAAATATAGTGCGAGTCGTCAAATTCAATTTCAACTTGATAGTTTTTGGCGTTAATTAAGTTGGATAATCGATGAGCGTCTTTTTCCATTTCATTTGCCCGCTTGCGATATTCTTCTGGTTCATATAAAGCGACGCTATAAAAAATAACGGATTCGCTTCCGCCGTGGTAGAGGGTTTCTTTTTCCGATTGTCCTAACTCTTTATAAAGAGTTACATCGGCTCGTAGCTGTGTAGCTAATTCAATTGCTTCCACAATCGGCAGTTCTTCGCCTTTAAACGTCACGGTATGATCAATGTTTGCTCGGTAAATGAGTTTATCTAAAGTTCTAGCATCTTTTCTTACTCGGGCAAGTTCTGCTTCAACTTCTACCAGCTTTCTTCCCGATGTTTTAGGGGTTTCCCCCTTTTCTACAACTGCATGGGAAACAAATTGAATTTCACTAATAAGTTCCTGAATTTTTCTCGTTATAATACTTTTTAATTTAACCCCTTCAGCAAGCGGAATTTTTTTCACTTTCCGAACCCCCTTATATTGTTATAACAAGATTACTTTTTGATAGTAAAGCTGTATCAAAATCGCCACCATTAACTTGAGTAAACATCTTTCCAGCAGTATTCAATAATTGAAGACATTCTGTTTCATCTAGAGAAGGTCGTAAATAAAAGATTTGAATCGCATGACGGGTTTGTTCTGTTACAGCTGTTCGAACAGAGTCAACGAAAGGACTTCCGAAGGCACCATTTGCATCTTTGCTATATAAAATATTTTTTAAAGAATTAAAACGGCCATTCAACCCTTCATATCCAGTATTTTCATCTCCAAGTAGCAGTTCAACGTTCCCTTCCAGTTTCTCTTCATCGTAAATACCGATTGGAATTTCGTATTGTAAAGAAAAGAAATTATTTAAATCTACTGCGGAATGAACAGGAGATAAATAGTTTTGCTTAGCAATACGTCGCATTAAACTTTCAGCAGAATGACGATAACGATTTGGATCAGCGCCAAAGGACTTCCAAACTTTACGCCATTCTGCAATGCCTGGTCGTTCTGTGACAGGGTTTTCTTGAAGTTCTAAATATAGGTTTTCTTGATAAAGTTGAGTACGACCTTTAATCATTTGAGGAGATTCTGAGACGACAATTTTGGTATAATGGATAATGCCGATTTTTAATTGGTCATTCGTTGTAAAAAGTGCATCGTTTATGGAGATGTTCAAAGAAAATCACCTACAATTTTTAAATTTCGCAACATTTGCGTATGATTATATATTTTACCAAATAAGGAGTTGAATGCGTTAATGATAATCGAACAATTACAAAAAGAGTTAATTGAATATGCAATATCAATTGGCGTTGATAAAATCGGTTTTACGCATGCTTCTCCCTTTCATGAAATGAAAAACCGATTGAAACGTCAGCAAGAACTTCAATATCAATCTGGTTTTGAAGAGCCAGATATTGAAAAAAGAACAGAGCCTAAGTTGCTTTTAAATAGTGCAGAAAGTATTATTGCCATTGCCTTGGCGTACCCTTCTAAAATGGAAGATGCACCTGTTGGAAAAAAAGGATCAAGAAGAGGCATTTTTGCTCGTGCTTCTTGGGGAGTCGATTATCATGTGGCGGTCCGTGAACGTTTAAATTTAATTGAACAATGGCTAAAGAATCGGGTTCCCGATGTTCAAACGAAATCAATGGTTGATACTGGCGAACTAGTGGATCGAGCTGTAGCTGAGCGAGCTGGAATCGGATGGAGCGGTAAAAACTGTTCGATTATTACACCTGAGTTTGGCTCTTATGTTTACTTAGGTGAAATGATTACGAATATTCCTTTCATACCCGACTCACCGATCGAAAATGAATGTGGTGACTGTACTTTATGCTTAGATGTTTGTCCAACGGGCGCTCTTGTGAATCCTGGACAGTTAAATTCCAAACGGTGTGTCGCGTTTTTAACCCAGACAAAGGATTTCTTACCTGATGAGTTTCGAAAGGAAATAGGTAATCGAATTTACGGTTGTGATACGTGCCAAACAGTTTGTCCAAAAAACAAAGGGAAAATGAATTGGATTCATGAGGAATTTAAACCTGAACCAGAATTGGCAAAACCGCTTTTAAAACCGTTACTTCATATGTCAAATAAAGAATTTAAAGCGAAGTTTGGTTATATGTCAGGATCTTGGAGAGGGAAAAAACCGATTCAACGCAATGCGATTATTGCATTAGCCCATTTTAAGGAACAGTCTGCTGTGCCGGATTTAATAGAAATTATGTATAAAGATGAACGCCCGGTTATGCGCGGAACAGCAGCCTGGGCTATTGGAAAAATTGGTGGTAGTGATGCAGAACAAGCTTTACTTAAAGCCCGTGAAAAAGAGACCGATGAAGAAGTGCTGAAAGAAATTGAAAAAGGTCTTACTTTGTTAAAAGCTTAGAAATTGTATTAAAGGGAAGTGTCTTATATGCCATTGCATATTGTTTTATATCAACCAGAAATACCAGCAAATACAGGGAATATTGCTCGTACATGTGCTGGCACAAATACATCCTTACATTTAATTCGTCCCCTTGGATTTTCAACGGATGATAAAATGTTAAAACGTGCTGGATTAGATTATTGGCACTCTGTCAATATCGTCTATCATGATAGTTTAGAGGATTTTTTAGAGTATTCGAAGGATGGGGAGTTATTTTTAATCGAAACTTATAGTGACGAACCGTACTCCCACCATGACTTTAGTGATCAAAATAAAGATATTTATTTTATGTTTGGAAAAGAAACGACTGGTTTACCAAAGGAATTCGCCTATGAAAGGAAAGATAAATGTTTACGCATTCCCCAAAGTGAACATGTCCGTTCGTTAAACTTGTCAAATACTGCAGCGATTATTATTTATGAAGCACTGCGTCAGCAAAACTTCCCTGGACTAAAATAAACAAAAGGCTACATTTGTTGTGTACAAATGTAGCCTCTTTTTATATTCCATCCGTATTCATTAAGACAAGTCGCCAGCCATCAGGATCTTCAATCGTAACCCCTTTTTCTTCCCAATAAGGATTTTCAGGTTCAACTTCGGGATAGCCCATTTGCTCTAATTTTTCTGCGATTGCATTAATCGTTTTTCTATCTGGTATGTAAAGAACGAGTAGATTGTCTTTCGTTGGGGCTGACATGGACTGCCATCTTCATGTTCTGTAAATTCTATATGGTAATCACTGTTTGGTAATCCAATTAAAAGTCCTGTATAACCACGGTGACCAGAAAAGGAACCGATTTTTTTCAGGCCGACTCCTTCACAATAAAATTTCTCAATTTCTTTTAATTGATCTGTTGGTCTTGCAAATCGTACTTGAGCAACTTGCATTCCATTTGACCATTTTTCTTTCATGTAATCATCATCCCCTTTCCTTTTATCGTAAAGGGAAGTGAAGTGTGGGGAAATGGACCGAAAGACTGAAAAAACATGTTCAAACAATTTGAACATGTTTCAAAACGTAATTATGCTCCTTCAATTGTAAAGATGATGCGAATCCCTGAAGGATCAATGGTTGAAAAAGCTTGTTGTCCACCAAATTTAGGCGCATCTTGAAATTGCTCTACTGTTGCCCCTATTTTCGATAAATTTTCTTTTATTTTATGAGCTTCCATTTCATTATTTAATACAATGGTAAACGACTTTAATCCTACTCCATTTTCAGGAGTAGCAATACCGCCTAAACTATTCCATGTATTCATTCCGATATGATGATGATATTTACCTGTGGAAATAAAGGATGCTTGGTTGCCATAGCGGGTAACTACTTCATATCCTAAAGCTTTCGTATAAAAATTTTCCGTTTCGTTTAAATTAGCTACAGATAAGTGAATATGCCCCATTACGGTACCAGTCGGTAAGCCGCTCCATGTTCCGTCAGCTTCTGCCAAAACAGAACGAACGTCTACTTGTTCAGTCGTCATATAGATAGTGGAATCATTATTCCAAATCCAATTTTGTTCAGGGCGATCGGCATACACTTCAATTCCATTGCCATCAGGATCATTTAAATAAAAAGCTTCACTTACATGATGATCACCAGCTCCAACACGGGCATTTTGTTGCATAATATGTTGAATAAAATTCCCTAAATCTTTCCGGGTTGGAAGTAAAAGGGCAAAGTGGTAAAGGCCTGTTTGCCCCCCTTTTAAAGGTAGTGCATTCGGTATTTCCTCTAAAGAAAGAACGCTTGTCGAACCATCGAAAGTAAGAACCGCCGTTGTATTCGTTTGTTCTAAAACATCGAATCCAATAATAGTTGTATAATATTCAAGCGAATTTTGTAAGTTAGAAACCTTTAGTTGAACGTGGGAAACATACTTGTTTGGTTTTTTATGAAAATGTGTCGGCATACAATTGCCTCCTGTTAATTATTTTTAATAATCAACTTACTTTATGTAACCTAGTTTATTTTCTAAAGTTTTAAATGTCAAGTTTATTCATTTGGGGGTATAGAAAAGATTTTCCCCAAAAAAAGAAGGCATGATAACAAAGTTATCATACCCTTTTGTGGAGATTATTTTTCTGAAGTATAGTCGCCTTCATAACCTGCAGTAAAGATAGCGATTAAAAATGCTACTGTAACAGCAAGAATTAAAATTAAACTCATGGAAGTATCCTCCTCATGTATATAAAATCTCTTTATTTAGTATAGCTTATCTAACTTAACTTTACTACATTATTTTCTCTTAAAGAATGGGTGAAATATTATATTTTGGGAATAGTAATGTTAGGAGGGTGAAAAAAATGGAACAAGATAAAACGATTATGAATGGCACAATGGCAAATAATATGGAAGATTTAATTTTTTTAGGGAAGCAAATGGAACGATTGAGAGATGGAGCACAATTAGAAGAAGATATGCGTTTTCCCGATCCAATACAATTCGATGATCTCGATAATGACAATGATGAAAAAGAAACGTATAAGAGGAAAAATTAATAGAAGCTGACTCAAATTTGAGTCAGCTTGATTTATTATGATTTAACTTGATAATTTTTTAACTCATCCCGTAATTTTGCTTTTAAAAATTTCCCTACAGAAGTTTTCGGTATTTCGTTGATGAAAACAACGTCGTCTGGCAACCACCATTTCGCAAATTGACCTTCTAAATAGCCAATTAATTCTTCCTTCGTTGTTTGTTTGCCTTCTTTTAACACGACGCACGCAAGGGGGCGCTCCTGCCACTTTTCGTGGGGTACTGCAATCACAGCAGCTTCGAACACTGCTTCATGGGTCATTAAAGCGTTTTCTAAATCGACGGAAGATATCCATTCACCGCCACTTTTAATGAGATCCTTCGTACGGTCCGTAATTTTTATATAGCCTTCTTTTGTTACGACGGCAATATCTCCCGTATATAACCAGCCATCCTTAAAGGCTTCCGATGTCCGCTCATCTTTATAATATTCATCTGCAATCCATGGTCCGCGAATACGCAATTCTCCCATCGTTTTGCCATCTTGCGGAACTGCTCCTGCTTCGTTTACCACTTCCGTATCAAGAAGAGGAACTGTCATCCCTTGAGTTGCTCGAATGTTTAATTTTTCTTCTGGTCCCCATTCATCCATCGAGGAAGTATAAGTCGATAAGGAAACAAGTGGGGTTGTTTCCGTCATACCATAGCCGACAATGAATGGTACGTTAAATTTCTCTTCAAATGTTTTAATTAATCCCTTCGGAGAAGCCGAACCTCCACAAACGACTGAACGTAAGGATGATATATCTCGAGGATTTTTCTCTTGCTCCTGAGCTACACCTAGCCAAATAGTTGGTACCCCAGCAGTAACTGTTACTTTTTCTTGATCAATTAAATCTAAAATTAATGGTGGAGAAAACCCAGGTCCAGGTAGTACTTGGGTACAACCATATAAAACGGAGGCAAAGGGCATGCCCCAAGCGTTTACATGAAACATTGGAACAATCGGCATCACAACATCTTTTTCCCTCAATCCCATACTATCACTTAAACCTAGAGCAAGGCTGTGCAATACTAAACCACGATGAGAATAGACAACTCCTTTTGGCATACCTGTGGTTGCACTTGTATAGCACATGCCAGCTGGAGAATTTTCATCTAAATCCTCCGGGAAGTCAAAGTCATCAGAACTTTCTGCTAACAACTTTTCATAGGAATGAACATTTGGGAAACTAGATTGTGGAACTTCCATATTATCTTGCATGACGACAATATGCTTTACTGTTTTTAAGTAAGGAATCGCTTTTTCTACTAACGGAAAAAGATCTCCATCAATTAATAAAATTTCATCTTCTGCATGATTAATGACATAAATAATATGTTCTGGTGCTAAACGAATATTGACCATATGCAAAATGGCCCCTGCGCAAGGAACTGCAAAATAAGCCTCTAGATGTCGGTGGTGATTCCATGCAAAAGAACCAACTTTCGTCCCACGCTTCATACCTAAGGAAGTTAATGCATTTGCAAGTTTTCGAGTTCGGCTTACATATTCTTTATAAGGTATACGGTGAATCGTGTCAGGACTTGTACGGGAAATCACGAGTTTTTCGGGATAATACTTTTCGACACGCCTAAGAAAACTTGTTAACAATAATGGGGTTTCCATCATAAGAATCACTCTCCACAGGAAAATTTAAGACAAATGGCTTGGGAATAAGAAAAAATACCTTTCATATATTTATATTTCTACAAAGCTCATCTTAGAACGACTAAAATAGAAATATTTAAGAGAAGTTTAGATAGTTAATAGATTTAGAGAGGAATAAGATGTTTCCTCGTAATTACTAGATAAGTTTGAAATTTCAGTTCAAATTATTTAGTAACATTTAGAAATAATCGTATAATAAAAATATGAAAGAGTTAGGAGGGAGTAATTTTGACGATGATACCAACTAAAACGTTAAAAAATGGAGTAGAAATGCCATACCTTGGTTTAGGCGTGTATAAAATGACAGAACCTGAAGTTGCCCTACAAGCAATGGTAAAGGCCCTTGAAGTTGGCTACCGCGCTATCGATACGGCGGCTCTTTATAACAATGAAACAGAAGTAGGGGAAGCGATTCGCCAATCGAATGTACCGAGGGAAGAAATTTTTGTTACGACAAAAGTTTGGAATTCGGATCAAGGCTATGATGAAACGTTACGTGCATTTGAAACATCATTAAAAAAACTAGGATTAGAATATGTAGATTTATATTTAACCCATTGGCCTGTTCAAGGGAAATTCGTAGATACTTACCGTGCCATTGAGAGATTATATGAAGAAAAATTAATCCGTGTACCAGGTGTATCCAACCATCATATTCATCATTTAGAAAAGGTATTTGCAAAGGCAAATGTAAAGCCAATGGTGAACCAAGTTGAATTACAACCATATCTTGCCCAAGAAGAGCTTCGAGCTTTCTGTAAAGAACATGATATTGCAGTAACAGCATGGTCTCCTCTCGGTCAAGGTAAAGTTCTTGAAGATGCAGTTATTACTGAAATTGCTCAACAACTTGGTAAGTCTACGGCGCAAGTTATTCTTCGTTGGCATTATCAAAATGACGTGATTACGATTCCGAAGTCGGTTACGCCAAGTCGAATTGAACAAAATATGCAAATTTTTGATTTTGAACTATCGAAAGAGCAAATGGAACAAATGAATCAACTGAATAAAAATCAACGCTTTGGATCAAACCCAGACAATTTTGATTTTTAGTCCATTTTAGAATTGAATTAAAAATTATTAAAAATCATTCCTTTATATGTTGTTTTGCTTTTGTTGAAACGACGATAAGGAATGATTTTTATGTAGGAATGAAAAAACACCCTATAAAGGATGCTTTTCATTATTTGTCAGAAACGACAATCCGTTTATTCAAAAAAGGATGTTCAAAATCCAGTTGAATTGCATGTAATTCATAATCACCTGAGGCAGTTTTTCTTGCATCATACATCGTATCACCGACAATCGGGTGACCGATATGAGCCATATGAACTCGGATTTGATGAGTACGACCAGTTTCTAATACTAAATGGACAAGGCAAGTTTGTTTAAAACGTTTTACGACTTCATAATGAGTAATAGCATGTTGACCGGATTTCGAAACGACACGGCGTGTTGGATGGTGGCGGTCTTTGCCAATCGGAGCGTTAATCGTTCCGCTTTCTTGTCGGATATTTCCTTGTACTTCTGCCTCATATGTTCGAATAATTGTTTTTTCTTCAATCATCCGATCAAAAATGGACTTCGCTATAGGATGTTTTGCTATTAATAATAAACCTTTTGTTCCACGATCTAAACGGTGAACATGTTCTGCGTAATGTCCTCCAGCTGCGATAATATGCGCCATGACATGATTCATACAAGTGTCCACATCGTGCACGTCATTAGGATGTGTAGCCATCCCTTTCGGTTTAGATACAATAAGGCAATGGTCATCTTCATATTGAATCGTTAAGTCGCATTGGGGAGTAGGTTTATAATTGGATGCGGGTACTTCAAAGTGAAAGAAAAGAATCGTGCCAACACGAAGTGGCTCTTTCCAAATGACAGGTGTTGAGTCTTCGTAAGTAACAGCTTTTGCCATTCTTAATTCATGTACAATCTTTTTGCCAAGGCGCCATTTTGTGCGCAACAATTCTTCCACGGATAGACTTTCTTGTTGAACTTCATATTGGAACATCATATACCTCCAAAATAACAATAATCGTGCTCTATATAGAACACGATTATGAAATAGTAATACCTTTATTATTTTACTTGCTCTAAGAAATCATAAATCACTTTTGTATCTTTAGAATAATCTCCAACGATACGACTTACTTCTTTTCCGTCTTTAAAATAAATTAAAGTCGGTGTTGCCTTAATTTGATAATCAGTCCAACCTTGATCGTATTCAAGGATATTATATTGATCAATTTGAATACCTAATTCTTTAGCAATAGGCATAAGAGCAGGCGTCATTTTTTGACAGTGTGGACACTCTGGGCTGAACATATACGCTACGACAGGTTCTCCAGACGCAATTTTTTCTTCTAAAGCGTCGGGAAGAATGATGTTTTGATAATTTTCATCGGATAATAAATCAATCGTTGATTGATTTAAGTTTTCTTTATCGTAAGGATTGTCTTTTAATTTATCCTCGTTTGCTAAGTTAGTAAGTATAATAATAGCTGCAAATAATACTACAACAATGGCACCGATAATCCCTAGTTTTTTCATTATTTTTCCCCCTTTAAAACTTTGATCATATAGAAACTAGTTATAGCGATTAAGATGAAAGCAAGTCCAGCTAAAAATGGAATCGTAATAAACCCGAACCAGTTAATATATTGTCCTGTACAAGGAACTCGTCCACATGCTGGTGCTGACTCAGTTAAGAAATCTAGTTTTTGTATACCGTAATGATAAAGAGAGATGGCTCCACCAATACATGAAAAAACAGCAGTTGTTACGGCGATTCGTACATTTTTTTGGATGTAAGCTACTGTCGTAATAAGTAAAATTGGGTACATCAAGATTCGTTGATACCAACATAACTCACACGGTTCGTAACCACGAATTTCAGAAAAATAGAGTGAACCAAGTGTTGCTACTAATGACACGAGCCATATAAATAGCAAACTATTTTCTAGTTTTTTATTCATTTAGCATCTCCTAGTAATCATTTTCTTACGCAGATTGATTAATAAGTAAATTATTTTGAATTACGGATAATTATACTATAAGAAATTTATTTGACAATCAAACATAGGAAATGTACAAAAAATGGACTAAAAGTAACTTGTATAACGTAACATATATTTCAAATCGAATTCTAAATGCTTTTTCATTAATTCAACTGCTAAATCACTATCTTTTGATGAAATAGCCCGGTAAATTTCTTCGTGTTCTTCATATAATAATGGTCTTTTATTATTTAACAATGTGCGGCTAAACAAGTCGAAAATAGCATCCGTCTTTTTCGCTTCTTCAATTATAACAGGGTTGTTACATTCTAGTATGATAAGATCATGAAACCTTTTGTTTGCGCTTACAATTTCATGAGCGGTCCCTTTTTTTGAATCTTTCATCGCTTGCTTTAGTAAATTTAATTTTTCCTTAGACATTTTTTCTGCAGCTATTTTCACAGCATAACACTCGATTAAAGTTCTTAATTCTGAATTGTGGATTAAGTCATTTCGAGTAGGTTTAAAAACTCGTTTGTCCTTAATTAAACCTTCTTGCTCTAAATGACGAATCGCTTCCCGTATCGGCGTACGACTTACTCCGATAGTTGTTGCCAATCGTTCCTCGACAAGTTTTGTTCCACCCGGTAATTCTCCGCTTAAAATTTTGTTACGTATCGTTTCATAGGCTAATTGATAAGCGTTAGAAGTACTAGTATTATTTACTTGCATTTCTATCCCCCTAGTAACGCTAAATTCCTCTTTATTATACACTTAAATTTCCTATTAAATGAGAATAATTTTCAAATGTTTTCTAAATATTCATCAAAAGTTTCATTCAAAAGTATGAGAGGACAACAAATGCCAATCGCTATGGACTAATGATATGATAAATTTAGAAAATAGTTTGTTCATTATGAGAGGTGTAGAAAGTTTGTCTGTAAGTGATCATTCCAATATAACCATTCTTAAAGAAATAGCTGAATTATTAAATGAAGAAACAGATTTAATTCCAATGCTGAGAGGTGCGTTAACGAAATTTTTAAATGGGACAAATTTTGAAACAGGATGGATTTTTTTCATTAATGAAAAGGGAAAATCGAAGTTAGTAGCCCATGAAAATTTACCTGAAGCACTTACTTTCAATAGTTGCCAACATTTAAAAAAAGGTGGATGTTGGTGTGTTTCCCGTTATCGAAATCATGAGTTAGAAAAGGCATCAAATATAATTGAATGTCAACGGATTGAAGCTGCTATTGAAGCGAATATCGGGGATAATGCGAATATTACCCATCATGCGACGGTACCATTACAATCGGGAGAAGAACGTTTTGGTATATTGAACGTTGCTTCGCCAAATACAGTGAGTTACACAGAAGAAGAACTGGAATTATTAGAATCGGTTGCCTTTCAAATGGGATCTGCTATTAAGCGTATTAATTTAACGAAACAGGAACAGGAGATTGCCCTTGTCCAGGAAAGAAATCGCCTAGCGAGGGATTTACATGATTCGGTTAATCAGTTATTGTTCTCCGTCGCATTAACTGCCCGAGCAGGAATTGAGATGAGTGAACAGCAAGAAATAAAAGAAACTTTTAAAGAAATTCAACAGCTTACTCAATCAGCTTTAACAGAGATGCGAGCACTAATATGGCAATTGCGTCCGAAAGGATTAGAGAGTGGGCTTATTGAAGCAATTAAAGCTTATGCTGAAATGTTAAATATTAAATTAACAGTAAACGTGTCGGGTGTTATTCAATTTCCTTCCCGTGTCGAAGAAACGTTATTCCGTATTACCCAAGAAGCTTTAAACAATGTACGGAAACATGCAGGCGTACAAGAAGCGATTATTTATATAACGGTCACGTCAACGGATATTTTATTTGTTATTAAAGATGAAGGAAGGGGATTTGTCATTGATCCAAAATTAAGACTTCCTTCGATTGGATTACAATCGATTAAAGATCGTGCCATTGCCATTGGCGGTACAGTCGATTGGGTAAGTCAAATTGGGAAGGGAACGGAACTATTAATCCGTTTACCTTATTAGGGGGAGAGAAAATGATTCGAGTTTTAATTGCAGACGATCATCATGTCGTACGTCGTGGTTTATTATTCTTTTTAAAAACGCAAAAAGATATTGAAGTAATTGGGGAAGCAAAAAATGGAATTGAAGCGGTCGAACTCGTAGAATCGCTGCAACCTGATATCGTATTAATGGATCTTGTGATGCCAGAGATGGATGGAATACAAGCGACGAAAAAAATTAAAGCAAAATGGCCAAATGTTGCAATCTTAATGCTAACAAGTTTTTCCGACAAAGATCATGTTTTACCCGCCATTGAAGCTGGTGCTGCAGGGTATCAGTTGAAAGATATCGAACCAGATGAATTAGTAAACGCCATTAGGCAAATTATCCGCGGGGAAAACATTATACATCCTGCCGCTACTTCCCAATTAGAGGAGGTATTACGCGAGGAAGAAAACTTACCTCATGTAAAAAATCCACTAACACCCCGTGAAAGAGATGTGTTAGCGGAGTTAACGAAGGGAAAAAGTAATCGCGAAATTGCATCTTCACTTTTTGTAACAGAAAAGACAGTTAAAACTCATATATCGAATATTTTTACGAAATTAGAAGTCCAAGATCGTACACAAGCTGCGCTTTATGCTGTAAAACATGGATTAACAGAAGGTAGCGGTCTGTAGGAAAGTTATCCTGAAATGGAAAAAGCAACTTTAAGGAAGCTCCCTTAAAGTTGCTTTATTTTTTATTAGTTAAAACTTATTAGAAATGGTAATCTTCTTCCACTGCTGTTGGAATTTCATGGGGTTCAATATGGACAAGTACCGTACAAAATGGATTAAACCGTTTCACAGTTGATTCGATTTTTTCAGTAATTTGATGACTTTCCCAAACATTTAAATAGGGATTTACCGTTACGGTGACATCGATGAAATGTACATTTCCATGGGTTCTCCCTTTAAAATCCAATAAATCAATAACTCCATCTACATTTTCAATCAGCACGGACAAAGTTTCGGTATCTTCAATATCAAAGCTGTCCGTCAAAGTTTGGACGGACTCCCAGAAAATTTCAATTGCGGTTTTAATAATGATAATCGCAATAACTAATGCGGTTAAAGTGTCGATGATTGGAAAACCGATAATCGCCCCAAATATACCAATCGCTGTACCGATACTAACAAGGGCGTCCGAACGATTATCATACGCTGCCGCTTTTACTGCCGAACTATTAATCTTTTTAGCAAGGGACAAATTATACCGATAAACACCATACATCACCACTGCACTTCCTATTGCAACAAATGCCGTTAACATAGAAGGACTTTGTCGCACAGGGTTCCATAGATTCATAATTGAACTAAGTAGTACTTGTAAACCGACCATCATCATAATAAATGAGGCAATCATCGAAGCAATCGTTTCTGCTCGAAGATGACCGTATGGATGATTTAAATCAGGAGGACGTTGAGAAATTCTAAGTCCAATAAGTACAGCGATTGAAGCAATAATATCTGTTGTATTATTTAGCCCATCAGCTTTTAATGCTTCCGACTCTCCAAAATAACCAATTGTAAGTTTAATGGAGCTTAAGAATAGATAGGCAATAATGGATAGCCATGCCCCTTTTTCCCCAGCTCGTAAATTTGTATATAACTCCACTTTGTTTCCTCCTGGCAAAACTTTAGAACATGATAAAACGACCTTCCGAAAACCGGAAAGTCGTTTTAACTTGAGTAAATGTTTAATTATTCTCTTCTTCTGATTCCTCATCTTCTGACGGTTCAGATTCAGGTAATTTTGTTACTTCGATATAAAGAATATGATGTCCATCTGATTCTTTAATTTTAAATTCGTAGCCTTGGAAATCAAAGCTATCACCTTCAACAGCATCAAAACGTTGTGTTAAGAACCAACCACCAATTGTATCGACATCTTCATCATCAATTGTAATTCCCAACATGTCATTTACTTCTTCTACTAACATTTTTGCATCTATTATATAATGATCATTACTAATTTCTTGTACTTCCGGAATCTCATCATCATCAAATTCATCTTGAATCTCACCGACAATTTCTTCGATAATATCTTCGATTGTGACTAAACCAGATGTTCCACCGTACTCATCCATTAGTATGGCCATATGAATTCGTTCTTGTTGTATTTTAAGTAATAAATCACTGATTGGAACAGTTTCAAAAACACGAATAATCGGTTGCATATATTCTTGAATCGATTTGTTACCGTTTGCAGGATCTTTAATATACGCTGTTAATAAATGTTTTAAGTTTACTAGACCAATTACGTGGTCTTTATCGCCATCAATAACAGGGTATCGTGTATATTGTTCAACACCCATTACTTCAAATACTTCTTTTATTGTTAAATCTTTTTCAATACTTGTAATTTCAGTTCGAGGTACCATAATTTCCTTCGCAGTACGGTCAGAGAATTCAAAAATACTATTAACGTACTCGTATTCTGAATGATTGATCTCTCCACCTTTATAACTGTCAGTTAAAATAATGCGAAGTTCTTCTTCAGAATGCGCTACTTCAGATTCTGAAACCATTTTGTAACCGAATAATCCAGATAAAGCACGAGCAGAACCGTTCAATGCTTTAATGAATGGGTACATAACATTATGGAACATAATTAATGGTCCAGATAAATTTAAAGTAAGTGCCTCTGATTTCTCGATGGCAAACGTTTTTGGAGTTAATTCCCCTACGACAACGTGCAAGTAAGTTACAATAATGAATGCAACAACGACTGAAAGCACTCCAGATATTCTTGAATCTAAATTAAACATATCAAATAAAGGATGTAAAATTAAATCAAAGGTAGGTTCTCCTAACCAACCTAAACCTAATGCTGTAATTGTAATACCTAATTGACAAGCTGATAAATACTCATCTAGATTTGAAATAACTTTCTTTGCTTTCATTGCTTTTTTGTTGCCTTCCGCAACTAATTGATCAATACGTGTTGACCTCACCTTTACGATTGCAAACTCGGTTGCAACAAAAAATGCCGTAGCAGCAATTAACAACACAAATGCTGCCAACCTAATGGTTAACTCTACTATGTCTACGTCCAAATATTTTCTTTGTTTCCAGCCCAAATGAGGGGAGCAAACAAAGAGTACACCTCCTGTTAAATAAAAAATAATTGAATAATACAATGATAAAATATTTTATGTAAAAATACAAATTGAAAACATACAATCAGGAAGAATATTTACATTTTTTAAGACCAATTTACTAGTCAGATTAGATTAATAGAAGGGGAGAGAATCGATGAAAATAAGCCTTCGAAAAATTGTTTTCTCTATTTTCTAAAAATTGTTGACTTTCAAAAAATGGTTATGCTACCCTTTAATAGAAAATAAACTTAAGGAAGGGGAGGTAAGGATTATGAAAATTAAATTAAATTTGCCGCCAGCAATTCAATATGTTAATCCAAGCCTTCCTATATATTTCTTCTGTTTATAGCTTAAACGCGCATAAATTTAAGCGAAAGGGGATACAGGTATTGGATACTTGTATCCTTTTTTTATGAGCATCTATCACATTAAAAGGGATAGGTGCTTTTTGCGCTTATAATATTCCAAATTATGGATAAATTCGGTAGGGTGGACGATCGAATACAATATCGTGGAAGAGATTTATGTCATGTTGTTTAAGTACAAAAAAGTTAGAGAGGAAGCGTAATGATATGAAAAAGTATTACACAAGAAAGTTATTAAAAGATGGGTTTGCAGATAGTGGATAGTGAAGGAATATGAATAGGAAAAGAAGGTGTTTAAATGTTTGATGTTTTATTTAAATTGAAATGGTTTTTTAAAAGTTATTGGAAAAGATATACGATTGCGGTCGTCCTCCTAATGATTGCCAACGTTGTGGAAGTAATACCACCATGGATAATTGGGGCTGCAATCGATGAAATTGCCATGAATTCGATGACAGCTGAGTCACTTCGCAATTATCTAATAGCGATTATTTTCATCATCGTTGTTGGATATGCGATGAATTTCACTTGGCAATATCAATTATTTGGTGGTGCCATAACGCTAGAACGAATTTTTCGTAAAAAATTGATGTACCAATTTTTAAAAATGACACCAACCTTTTATGAAAAAAATCGTACGGGCGATTTAATGGCTCGAGCTACAAATGATTTAAATGCCGTGTCATTAACGGCAGGGTTCGGCATTATGACCCTGATGGATTCTACGATTTACATGGGGGCGATCATTTTAGCAATGGGATTTTTAATCTCTTGGAAGTTAACACTTTTCTCCATGCTTCCAATTCCAATAATGGCCGTACTTATGCAATATTTGGGCAAAATTGTCCATGAACGTTACATGACAGCCCAAGAATCCTTTGGTGAAATAAATGATAGTGTGCTTGAGTCGGTAGCAGGTGTACGTGTTATTCGAGCATATGTACAGGAAAAGAAAGATGAAAAACGTTTTGCACAAATGAGTGAAGAAGTGTACCAAAAAAATATCCATGTAGCAAAAATCAATGCATTATTCGGACCAATTACAAAGATTGGAACAGGAATAAGTTATGTTGTTGCCTTAGGATATGGTGCGGTTCTTGTATCAAATGGTGAAATGACGGTAGGTCAGCTTGTAACCTTTAACGTCTATTTAGGGTTAGCAGTATGGCCAATGATGGCTATTGGAGAGCTCATAAATGTGATGCAACAGGGGAATGCTTCCCTAGATCGTGTTCAAGAAACTTTGGATTATGAACAAGATGTAAAAAATATTCATAACCCAGTAACAGGGGCGAGTCCATCTTCTATTGGATTTAATCAATTTTCCTTCCAATATCCGATGTCTCAAATGAAAAATTTACAAAATCTTTCCCTACATTTAAAACAAGGGGAAACTTTAGGGGTTGTCGGGAAAACTGGTGCCGGAAAAACGACTTTTGTAAAACAACTTCTTAGAGAATATCCATTAGGTGAAGGGCAGTTTACGATTGGCGATATTGATATTGCCAAATTATCAAAGGAACAGTTATTAGAATGGGTAGGATATGTTCCGCAAGATCATGTTCTTTTCTCCCGAACAATACGTGAAAATATTTTATTTGGAAAAGAAGATGCAACAGAGGAAGAAATAAATGAAGCCGTGAGAATGGCTTACTTTGAAAATGATTTGAAAAATTTACCTTTAGGAATGGAAACTTTAGTTGGTGAAAAGGGCGTTTCCCTTTCTGGAGGACAAAAGCAGCGGGTGTCCATTGCAAGGGCGCTTATAAAAAATCCAGAGATTCTTATTCTAGATGATTCTTTATCCGCTGTAGATGCAAAAACGGAAGCAAAAATTATTGAAAATATTGGTCTTGTGCGTAATGGAAAAACAACCATTATCACAACCCACCGTTTATCTGCTATTCAACATGCAGACCATATTATCGTATTGGATGATGGTCGAATTATCGAAGAAGGTACCCATGAAGAACTTCTTCAAAAAGAAGGCTGGTATAAAGAACAATACGATAGACAACAGCTAGAGGAGGTGTCTAGCGAATGAGTACTAGTAAACGTTTAGTTCAATATGCACTACAATTTAAAAAGCCAATCTATATCGGATTATTTTTATTAACGATTGCCGTATTTACCGATTTAGCGGGGCCATTTATCGCTAAATACATCATTGACCATTATATGACACCCGGTTCTTTGAAGTTTGAACCGATTATCAATTTATTAATTGTCTTTTTTGTATTAGCGATTGCAACGGCTATTTTAAGATACTTTATGTATATTTATTTACAAATTGGAGCGAACCGGATTATTCAAAAGTTACGCCAAGATGTTTTTGGTCATATTCAAACGATGCCCATCGACTATTTTGATAATTTACCTGCTGGGAAAATTGTAGCGCGGGTAACGAATGATACGGAAGCGATTCGTAATTTATATGTGCAAGTATTATCCCAGTTTGCAACAAGCTTTATATCCATTTTTGGGGTATATATAGCGCTATTCATTTTAAATGTGAAAATGGCCCTTGTTGCATTAATCGTTGTTCCAATCGTATATTTTTGGATGATTGGTTATCGAAAATATGCTTCCCAATATAACCATGTTGTTCGAACAAAGATTGCAGACATCAATGCCATGATAAATGAATCGATTCAAGGAATGACCATTATTCAAGCCTTCAAACGGGAAAAGCAAATGAAGGAAGAATTTGCTGAGATGAATAATGAGCATTATGAATATCAAAGAAAGTTATTATTTTTAGATTCAGCAACGGCATTTAATTTAGTGAATGTTTTACGTTTAATTATCTTTGCTATTTTTATTTACTATTTTGGTACCCAGTCCATGACTACTACAGATGTCATTACTGCGGGAACGTTATACGCGTTTGTGGACTATATAACGAGATTATTTAGCCCCATCGTTAATATTGTCAATCAGTTCTCCCAATTGGAACGGTCCCTTGTTGCCGGTTCTCGTGTCTTTAAATTGCTGGATCGAAAAGGAGAACCAGTAAGTACACAATCTATTCCAAGATACGAAGGGAATGTTGTGTTTGAGAATGTTTCCTTTGCATATAAAAATGATGACTATGTATTGAAAAATATTAGTTTCTCCGCAAGAAAAGGGGAAACAGTTGCCCTAGTTGGTCATACAGGTTCAGGGAAAAGTTCCATTATGAATTTACTGTTCCGTTTCTATGATCCTCAGAAGGGAAGAATTTTAATAGATGGTCAAAATATTCTTTCCATTCCGCGACAAGCCTTTCGTGAGCATATGGGAATCGTACTACAAGATCCGTATTTATTTACTGGAACGATAGCAACAAATGTCAGCTTGGGCGATCCACGTATTACTAGAGAAACGGTAGAAAAAGCATTAGAGGCAGTTGGTGGGGAAAGGGTTCTAAAAAATCTTGAAAAAGGATTAGATGAACCGGTTATTGAAAAAGGAAGTACCTTATCTTCTGGACAAAGACAATTAATTTCCTTTGCCCGGGCCTTAGCCTTTGATCCAGCTATTTTAATATTAGATGAAGCAACTTCTAATATTGATACCGAGACAGAAGAAATTATCCAGCATGCGATGGAAGTTTTGAAAAAAGGAAGAACAACCTTTATTATCGCCCATCGTTTATCAACAATTAAAAATGCTGATCAAATTTTAGTATTAGATCGGGGAGAAATTGTTGAACAAGGGACTCATGATGAGTTAATCGCATTAGGTGGTCGTTATGAAACGATGTACCGATTACAAGCAGGAGCCCTTCAATAATAATTAAATGAAAATAAAGAGCTAGTCCTAAATGAATGTTTCCATCGTTATGGTAAAAGGGAAGCATATTCAAATGAGGGCTAGCTCTTTTTTCTATAAATAGGTATTGCAGTTTTATAACGGGAGTCGTATATTTAGGGTAACGAAATATATAGAAAATTCAAATTTGTCTTTACATACTTATGTTAGTTGAACGAGGGAAATGGTTGGAAAGCGGTTTAGTCGCTATGTACAAATGGATGAAAAATAGTTATAAAACGATTAAATCTTTTAATAACAATGTTCGATTGTTTATGATGGCCAACGTACTCATTCAAATTGGGATGGGTGTCTTTATGGTGATGTACAATCTTTACATTCGAGAATTAGGTTATTCAGAGGCAGTCAATGGTAGCGTCATTTCCATTAATTCACTAGCAACGGCATTAATGTTAGTGCCTGCTGGAATTATTAGTGATCGTTTCGGGAGGAAATCCATTCTTTTAGTTGGGACGTTTATAACGGCTATTATGTTATTTGGAAGAAGTATCGTTTCCGTAGAACAACCGATTCTCGTCTTTGCATTTATCGCTGGTATCGTTTGGGCATTTGTTCAAGTATCGGGTGTTCCTTTTTTAGCTGAAAATTCCAATCCAAATGAAAGAATTCAATTATTTAGTATTCATTTTTCTTTTGTGACGGTTGCAAATGTTCTTGGTAATTTACTCGGAGGATTTGTGGCCGATGGTTTTCAATGGTTATTCCAAATTAGTGAAGTTGATAGTATAAGAGGTTCTTTAATGGTAGGCGCAGCAATCTTTACGGTTGGCTTATTACCGCTATTTCGATTAAAATCTAGCGACGGTTTCCAAAAGGATGTGAAAGTACCAAAAGATAAGGGATTAAGACAAGAGGATCGTTTTGAAAGTAGCTTTAAGACAAACTTTAAAATGATTGTTTTATTCGGAATATCTAATTTAATTATTGGAACCGGATCTGGATTAGTTATTCCATATTTAAATTTATATTTTGCCAATCGATTCGATGCATCGAATTCTTATGTAGGTTTTATTATTGCATTAGGGTCTGCAATGACCGCTGTTGCAATGTTAATCGGACCACTTCTAGTTAAAAGAGTCGGGAAAGTTCGGGCATTAGTCATTTTTCAACTTCTATCGATTCCGTTTTTATTTTTAACAGCTTATACCAATTCCTTATTTATTGCTTCCATTGGATTTTTAATGAGGCAAGCATTAATGAATGCAGGAAATCCGATTCAAAGTGCCATAGCGATGGATGTTGTGCATGATAAATATAAAGGACTCGCTAACTCTGTAAGTCAGATGGTTTTTAATATCGGTTGGGCAACGATGGGAATTCCAGCTGCTTGGCTCGTTACAACGTACGGAAATTACTGGGGTTATGCCTATACCTTTACGATTACGGGATGTTTATATTTAGTGGCATCCACATACTTCTATATCGTTTTTGCTCGAAAATATAAAGTGAAAGAAATATAAAAAAGGGCGAGTTCGATTTATTCGAACCCGCTTTTTATCAATCATAAACATGAAAAAGCATTAGTTCATGAATCATTTTCTCTACCTTTTCTTGTTCTTCACTGGAAGGTTTTGCGCTTAACCAAACAATTTTTCCGTCTTTTTTATATTCAGCCTTATATTGTTGCTGTTTGTAATAAAAGGATATCGCCCACCCCGGCAATAAATTGTTTTCAAATAAAGGCTTAAATTGAAAATGTTGAATCATACTTATCCCCCTTGAAACTTAAGATTACGTTTATCGTACTAAAAGTGAGAAAGAAAGGCTAACATTATCTTTATATCCATTTCCTTTGATATAATTGTGGAATAGTTTGAAAGAAATGAGAGGATTTCAATGGAAAATGTAGTAGTTACAATCATTTTTATGGCTGTAGTTGGAGCATTAATCGGGGGATTTACAAATTATCTTGCGATTAAAATGTTGTTTCGACCATATAATGCACTATACATTAAAAAATGGCGATTACCGTTTACACCAGGTCTCATTCCGAAACGTCGTGAGGAATTATCAAAACAAATTGGTGCAACCGTAAAAAATTATTTATTAACACCTGAAGTTTTTCAAAAAAAATTATTTAATGAAGAAATTCGTTCAACGGTTTTACAATTCGCGCAAACGAAAGTCGAAAATACAGTTTTTACGGACGATAAAACGATAATCGACTGGTTAAAGTTAGGCGGATTTGATCATTTGCCAAATACAATTGAAGAAAAAGTAGATTTATTTATTGAAAAGCAATTTAATGTGATGAAGACAACGATTTCTACTAAATCAATTGAGGAACTTTTACCTGACGATATTCACCATGCTATCGATAGAAAAATACCTGAAGTCACTTCGTATCTTTTAGTAAAAGGGGAAGAATATTTCCTATCAGCTAAAGGTGAGATGACGATTAAAAATATGATGGATGATTTTTTAGGTTCGAAAGGTTCTTTCGGTGGAATGATTCAAATGTTATTAGGGGATTCAACTTCGATCGTATCGAAAATCCAAAAGGAAATCATTCGTTTAATAAACGCACCTGGAACGAAACATTTATTAGTTAACATTTTCTTAAAAGAATGGGATACTATTAAACAACAGTCTGTTATGGGGTATCTAGAGGATATCGACTTTGATGGCATCTTAAAAAATATCCAAAGTTACGCAAAACAAGAACTTAAAATGCAAGAACATCTCCAAAAACCAATTAGCTATTATTGGCCTCAAGGGAATGAATATGTTAAAAATGAATTGTTACCTAAAATAGTTCATAAAGGGTTTACAGAGGCAGAAAGTAAGCTAGAAGATGTATTAGATCGTTTAAATTTAGAGGAAGTAGTTCGGGAGCAAGTGGATTCTTTCCCTTTAAAGAAATTAGAAGAGCTTGTCATCGGGATTGCCAACAAAGAATTACAAATGATTACAATTTTAGGTGCTGTATTAGGTGGAGCAATTGGTATTGTACAAGGATTGATTGTCTATCTTTTAAATTAAAAATGAGAGTGGGAAATTTTTTGATTAACATTTATGAAGACATTAACAAATTAGAAGCGGCGTTACGTCAAACGGATGAGTTTAAAGTTTTAAAAGATACAGTCGAAGCTGTTCGAGCAGATGAAGAAGCGACGAGATTGTTTACGAACTTCCGTGATATTCAAATGAAGCTTCAACAAAAGCAAATGAATGGTGAAGAATTACAAGAAGATGAATTAATCTTTGCACAAAAGGCAGCTCAATTAGCCCAATCAAGTCCGAAAATTTTAGCGATGTTAGAAGCTGAAATGGCTTTAAGTAAAGTAATTGAAGAAGTAAACCGTATATTAGTAAAACCTATCCAGTCTTTATACGATGGATTGTAAGATTTAAGACCACACAAAAATTTGTGTGGTTTTTTTATGAATTATTATCTATATAATCAAGAAAATAAATTCAATATTGAAGTAATAATAAGCAAATTGAATGAACAATTTGTTATATTTAAATGACATGTTATAATTAACGTTTGTAAATCTCCATTCAGATTCATCCTAATTCGATAGAGTGATGATGGAGTAGGAATTCTCCTTTGTTGTTATATGAACGAATATTAATAGGGAAGAGAGTATGAACGATGAAAAAGATCGAAGTTAATGAAGTGTTTAAAGAAGATTGGAACCGTGTGTTAAATCATATAGCAAATTTGTTTTTTGAAGACTCTAAGATCGTAGTATCTGCCGACGATGCAGAACTTTCTTTTCGTTTTCAATATTCAATAGATAAAGATTACGCCATTCATACAAATTGTGAATTAGAAGTAGATGGTCAAACATATACAAGTAATTATTCAATTCGTTATGAGTCGGAAGGTACCGAAAAAGAGCAAGGCATTCGTATGAAACGCGCTTTGTCTCATGTCATGTTAGATGTACTTGAACAGTATACAGGTATGACGCAACAATGGGGAATATTAACCGGAGTTCGTCCGACAAAGCTATATCATAAATATCGGAAACAAGGATTAAAGGAAGAAGAAATTTTCGCTATTTTGAAAAAGGACTATCGTATATCGGATTCTAAAATTGCTCTGATGCGTGAAATTGTTAAACGACAATTAGAAACAATTCCTGATTTAGATGAAATCGGAAAGGAACTTTCAGTATATATCGGTGTTCCATTTTGTCCGACAAAATGTGCCTATTGTACTTTTCCAGCTTATGCGATTGCTAGTAACCGGAAGGCAGGACGAGTTGAGTCTTTTATCGATGGATTGCATATCGAAATCCGTGCTATGGGGAAATGGTTAAAGGAAAATAATATGAACATCACTTCCGTTTATTGGGGTGGAGGTACTCCAACTTCCATAGAAGCTCATGAAATGGATGCTCTTTATCAAACGATGTTTGAATCTTTTCCAAATCCAGAAAAAATCCGTGAAATTACGGTTGAGGCAGGTCGCCCTGATACGATTACAATCGAGAAAATTGAAGTGCTGAAAAAATGGGGAATCGACCGTATTTCAGTAAATCCCCAAAGTTATACGGATGAAACTTTAAAGGCGATTGGTCGTCATCATTCTGTACAAGAAACAATCGATAAATTTTGGTTATCTCGAAACGCTGGAATGAACAATATTAATATGGATTTAATTATAGGGTTACCGAATGAAGGAATTGAGGAATTCCAACATTCTTTAGACGAAAGTGGGAAAATGCAACCAGAGTCGTTAACGGTTCATACGTTATCCTTTAAACGAGCTTCCGAAATGACCCATAATAAAGATAAATATAAAGTAGCTGATCGTGATACCGTAACGAAAATGATGGAAATGGCAAGTGCATGGACAGCAGAAAATGGATATGTACCCTATTATTTATACCGCCAAAAAAATATATTAGGTAATCTTGAAAATGTTGGTTATTGTAAACCAGGTGAAGAAAGTATCTATAATATTGTCATTATGGAAGAAGTTCAGACAATTTTAGGGATAGGTTGTGGCGCTTCAACGAAGTTTGTTAATCCGCTGACAGGTAAAATTACACAATTCCATAATCCGAAAGATCCGGCAGCATACATTATGACCTTTGAAGAGGCAATTGAGAAAAAAATTGAAATGCTGAACGATTTGTATCATACAGAAGTTAAACAGTAGTTTCGGAAAGACAGAGAGTAAAATCTCTGTCTTTTTTTACCAAATTATATCGAAGTGGTTTTTTCCTAGAGTTGAAGTACTATAAAATGAAAGCTATTTTTATTGCAATGTTCTTACAAATTCATTTTATTTATGTTTCAAAAATCCTTTCATTTTTAGAAAATAATAGGTAAAATGAAAGAACCTAAAAGACAGAAAATTCATTTTATAATAAAATATGTTATTGGTATAATTTGTAAAATAACGAAATTTTGTGTATAACTTAAACATAAAGGTATGAAAAAAGTAGTGGGAAATAGATGGGAAGTGAAAATATGCAAGAATTAAAGGAATTAAACATTACGATGACCGCTCTTTCAAGGGAGGAACGTTTTGATGAATTTTTTAATTTGTTTGAGCCTACCGTAAGTCTTGCATTAGAGGAACAAAATTTCACTATATTAATCGATTTGTATTGGAATCGTAGTAGAACTTTTTATCAATTAGGAGATATCCAATCTTGTATTGCTGATTTAAAAAAGGCTTCTGAATGGATAGATGAGTATGGAACAATTGAACAAAAAATTAAATATTTTAATTCCTTTGCCGCTGCCTGTGGAGAACTCGGCAATAAAGATAAGTATCTAGAATATTTAAATAAGGCAAAAGATTTAGCGATTCAATATAATGATCTATCATTACTTTGCAATATTTATAATAATTTAAGTGTACATTATATCGATATTGGTCAATCGGAAGACGCTGTTGAACTTCTTACAAAGTGTCTTAAATTATCACAACAGTTTTATGAAGAAAATGGTTATGATATCCCCGCCTTTTTACATATACGTTTAAATTTGGCGAAAGCCTATACAGAACTTCACCAATTTAGTAAGGCTGAAGAGCTTTTTAAAATGCTTTTTTCTTACATTGAAGGTAAAAAAATGGTGAAAACTTCAATCTATGTTTATCAATATAAAGGACTATGGTATAAAAAACAAAAACGATATGAAGAAGCATGTGAAATATTAGAAAAGGCAAAAGGGTTTGCATTAAATAACAATGATTTAATTCAACTGGAAGAAATAAATAAAACTTTAGTAGAAATAATGACAGAGCTAAATGATAAAGATCGTTTAATCGCGATTCAGAAAGATTATATTAATATTCTTTTAAAGTTAAAGGAAATTAATTTAAATCAAAATTTAATGCAAATTGAAGTTTCTCAAAGTAATAAACAATACGAATCCATGACAACAAAAGATCCGTTAACCAATTGCTATAATCGCCATTATTTTGAGAAAAATGTTAAAGAATGGTTATTAGATGCGCACAAAACAGATGATTTAATTGGTTTTATCATATTTGATGTTGATTATTTTAAAGAAGTAAATGACAAATATGGCCATTTAGCTGGTGATGATGTATTAAAGAGAATCGCTTATGAGGCAAATCTTTGTTTAGCTAATTATAATAGCTTTTTGGCTAGATATGGCGGAGATGAATTTATTGCGATTTTAAAAGTGGAAAACTTAAGAGAATTACAATCGATTGTGGAAAATCTTCATAAACATCTCACTTCCTTAGTAATAGAGGTAAATGATCAAAAAATTCCAATTCATATTAGTATCGGGGTAAGTACGAATTATCGTGGAATGATTACAGATGAAAAGGAAATTTTTAAATTAGCTGATGATGCATTGTATAAATCAAAACGAAATGGGCGAAATCAATATACAGTTAATTAAAAAGAATAGACAAGGGCTATTCTTTTTTATTGTTCAACGTAAGGCAATCAATGAGTCGATTTAAGAAGATGGTAACCTTAAAGGGAATATAGCAAATATAATAAAAAGTGGTATTAGAAAAGAACTAATACCACTTTCATTTGGAAACAATATTTTAATTCGCTTTAAAGATGATTAGTTTTTAATAAATAATTCGAACACATCTCCAAAGTCTTCTTTTGAGTAGTTGTTACTGCTTTCTTTTAACCATTGGTTAGCAAATTCAGCAATGGATTTAAAGGATTCAGCAGGGGATGTTTGTCCATAACCAGTTGAAGAAACACTTCTTGTTGCATACTCTAAACTATCAAACATAAAGTTGCGGTGTTTTTCATTATCTCGCATCATACGTTCAATTGTAATTAAGCTTTTATAAAGATCTTTAATTTTCTCAGCATAACTTTTATTAATATCAATTGATAATGGCGTTTCGCCAATTGTGAATTTAATTTCAATATCAAGGTCAATCGTACCTGCTGTTTCGAGCGATACTTGGCGTAACGTATTATATTTATAATCGTAACGTCTTAATGTACGCTTTTTACTTACTGCGGAATCACCATCAACATGTATAAGGGCAAAATTAGTAAAACAATATTCATCCGCTTTTGTTTTTATAAGGAAGTAAATTTTTTCGCCCTTCTCATGTAAAACGTAATCATCAGATTCTGTTTTATCGTAGTCTTGAGGTTCAATTACTTTACCGATATCCGAAAGTCCTAAAGCGTCTGCTGCAAATTTCTTAATCATTAATTTCTCTCCTTTTACTAGTGCTTCTGTTGTAAAAACAGTTGGTGCTAGAATTGTTTAACTATTATTATATAATTTTCACTTTTCAAAAATTAACCTAATAATTCTGAAAATATGATAAAATAAATATACCATTTAATTTCTATTTTAGAAAGCTACCAATAATTGGTTTAGAACGAAAATTCGATTCCAATTAAAATATAAATATATACATAGGGAGAACCAAATGCCAATTCATACGATTATTTTTGACTTAGATGATACATTATTATGGGATAAAAAAAGTATACAAACTGCTTTTGAAAAGACATGTCATTATGCTTCCACAAAATATAATATAAAACCGGAGGAGCTGGAGGATGCGGTTCGGCTCCATGCTCGTAAATTATATGAATCTTATAAGACCTATGAATATACAGTATCGATTGGG
The DNA here is from genome assembly GCF_014836845.1 of Ureibacillus galli. Taxonomy (GTDB): domain Bacteria; phylum Bacillota; class Bacilli; order Bacillales_A; family Planococcaceae; genus Ureibacillus; species Ureibacillus galli. The sequence continues at coordinate 43,255 of NZ_JACSQA010000020.1, read as the reverse complement.
ATAAATCCCTTTGAAGGATTATGGGGTACCTTTGACGATTCGTCTGAATCATTTCAATTAATGAAAAAAATCGTTCCGACTTATCGAAAAGATGCTTGGACAAACGGTCTGAAAGCTATCGGGATAGATGATGTCGCATTAGGTGCTGAACTCGGTGAACGTTTTGTAGAAGAACGGAAAAACTCACCTTTCGTATATGAAGATACATATAAAGTACTTGATGATTTGAAGGGGAAATATCAGTTAGTTTTATTAACAAATGGAGCACCTAGCTTACAAAATTTAAAATTAAAAATTACCCCGGAAATTAAATCCTATTTTGATCATATTATTATTTCTGGTGATTTTGGAGTCGGAAAACCGGACGCCTCCCTTTTTGAATATATGATGGAGAAGGCAAATATTCAGCCAGATCAAGGGATAATGGTAGGCGATAATTTAAATACAGACATATTAGGTTCTGCTCGTGTCGGTATGAAAAACGTTTGGATTAATCGGGAAGGGAAAAGTAACGATTCTAAAGTAACACCAACCTTCGAAGTGAAGTCTTTAACCGAATTTAAAGAACTGCTAAAGAATTTATAACAAGGAAAGCGAAATGACAGTGCAAATGTCATTTCGCTTTCTATTTTCCTGATGTCATTGTAAAACAGAGAAAAAAGGAACTACTACAATCATTATCGCCAAAATGAAAACGGCAATGGCACCTTTTTTGTTTTGCTCTTTCCATAGGGTGATGGCAAAACCAACTGCGTATAGAAACATGATGACAATAACCAACCAAATGATTAAGTCCAACCTAATCGCCACTTCCTTCTAAAGCAGGAACTTCACTTTGTTTACCAAATTGCCCAAAATTAATGTTAACCGATACATTCACTTGTAAATCAGGATATTTTTCTCCCCAATTGTATTTTTCGTATGCTGGAATCGTTGGAAATTGTTTTCTAACATCAAGGGACCAACCAAATGGTTCCCCTTTAAACTCCTTTTGCGTCTTCTTAATGAGATTATCAAATTTCGTAGTAATACGTTCTTCAATATCATTTTTTAAAATCTTTCTTTTTTTACTATCTACTGCATAGTTAATCATACTATGATTTGATAGAACTTCCACATATAGAGGAATCGTTATATCAATTGTTGGATTATCCCCATTCAAATTTATCTTCACTTCATTATTTCTTTTCTTTACTAACCTTGTGACAACCTGATGCTCCCTATCAAAAGGGTCGGGAAATGTTGTTAACATATGCCCAGAATTTAATGTATCATTTAGTAGTATAGTAAGTCTTGTTTCTTCGCTCGTTAAAGTCCCTAACATCCTACCTTCTTTAAAAACAGCAGATCCAGCGAATTCTGAATTATTCGTTTGTCCTTCTGCATTAAATTCCCCAGCTATAAAATTATCTTCGCCTTTACGATTGTCTGAAGTGTCTTTTTCAGTAGTAGCGTATATTCCTAAAAAAATCGATCCTTTTGCTTCGGTAATTCTAAAATATTTGTTAATATCCGTATCAGGTATATAACCTGTTCGAATACCATATTCGAGTATTAATTCAAAAAATTTATGAACCCTCGTTTCAAGTTTTGGTTGAGTTTTTTCTAGAAATTGACTAGCCTCCTCCTTTGTTACAATCAACCGAACACCTCGTTTTATTTCCGGTTCCTTTGCAACATCATACATTAATCGTACAAAGTTTTTGTCTTTCGCTAATTCTTCCGAAACAAGAAGATAGCCTAGTTGCGTATATGTAACCTGTTTTGCAATGACCGTATTCGCCATATCCTTCGCAGAAATTAAATCATTCGTTTGAAAAGTAATAATTTCTCTTGGAGGTTCATTCGATCCTTGTCCACCTTCTGATCTAGATAATTCAGGATTCGTAATAAGAAATGTTATTTTAATTTGATTTTCTTCTTCTCCTTTATCTAGTCCAATGGCAACAGCATAGGCCCTTTCATCTATAGCTAACTGATCCCAACAACCACTTAAAAAAATTAACATTAAAAAAAGGCACGATAATTTACTCAGCTGCTTTCTTTTTATCATTTATTGAACCTCCTTTTAGCTTTGCTAATACCCATATAACAAATGGTAGGAACAAAAACACTGGAGTAACTAGTTTTAAAAATTCTCCTCTTAACGTATAAATTGCAAAGGTTGGAGTTTCAGGTATCATACCGAAAAATACGATTAATGTTGCAAGTATAGGGATAATGAATTCCTTTTGACTAATTTTAAATAGAGTGCTGAATAATAAGACGCTTATATAAAAGTAAAAGGAAAATCTCGCAAAAGTTGCAATTAACCAAAAGGGAAAGAATAGCGACTCTGTATTTCTTATAAACCCGAGTTGGATTGTTCGTATAGACTCATGGTAAGGATAGTCGATTAGCTTTATACCATTAAAATCAAACAGCATGACATAAGACATAATGGCTGTAGAAATTTCAATCGTTATAAAGGCTAACCCAATCCACATCCCTTTTTTTAAAACCTTTGTACTCTTTAAATACGAAGCAATGAATGCAAAATAAAATAAATCTGCAAAAATAGATATATAAGATGTACTTCCTTTTATAATTTCCCATTTTCCTGTTCCAAATAGAGGGAAAATAAATTCGGGACGACCTTGTAAAACTATTAATACTAAAACGGTTAATGCGGTAACTTTTACACCGGCAATAATAATCCATGCATAGGAACTAATATGTTCAAAACCTTTTTTTGCTCCATATGCCGCTACAGAAATTAATACTGCGTAAATAACAATAGTAGGTGTATCGTTAAAGTACATCGTTCCCATAATATCTGTATAAATGGAGGAATCGATGATAAGGGCATAGATTTGAAAAATCCATAATGCGAATAGGACGAAAAATCCAACATATTTCCCGAATACTTCTTTAATAATTTCAACAAAAGTTTTATTTGGATATATTGCGAAAATTTTTAGTATAAAAAAAACGGGTAAGATGGTTGTGACCCCAATAATAATAGGTGCCATCCAAGCAGCACTTCCCATACTACTAAAAAATAGACTTGGTGTATCATCCGCCAATTTTGTTCCGATTGTAAGAATAATAATGGCGATAAATTCTCTTGTACCAATTGTCCCCTTTGTTTTGTCCATCGCTATTCTCCTGCTTTTTTATCCATATCTTTCGGTTTTAAATAACCGGGTCTAAATATTTGATTTTGTAATAATTTCCGGAACACAGTATCCTTTGAGGAAACATATTTTGGTGTCATCGGAGATAAATATGGAACCCCAAAAGTCTTGATGGATAGCATATAAAATAAAATGACAGTAAATACTGCTGCCATCCCATAAAATCCGAAAAGTGCCCCTGAGATAATAAATAGAAATCTTAATAATCGAATGGTGAAATTCATATTAATATCACCAATTGCAAAGGAGGATAAGCCGCCAAGGGCAACGATAATGACTACAAGTGGACTGACAATATTCGCTTGTACAGCCGCTTGTCCTAATATTAAAGCTCCAACAATGCCAATGGTTGGACCAATCGGGCTTGGCACTCTTAAACCAGCTTCCCTAATAAGTTCGAAGGCGATTTCCATTAACAATATTTCAATGACCGATGGGAATGGTACAATTTCTCTAGTTGCTGAGATTGCTAAAAGTAAATCTGTTGGAATCATTTCCACATGATAATTTGTGATGGAAATATAAGTGGCAGATGCAAATAAAGTGATAAATAAGGCTAAAATCCGTAATGATCTTATAAAGTTTGCAAATAGTATACGTAAATAATTATCTTCGGAAAGATGAAAAAAAGACCAAAAAGTCGCGGGTAATACTAAAGATGTCGGTGAATTATCCATTAGTAAAATGATAAAACCATCTTCTAAATAGGCAACTGCCCGATCTGGTTTTTCCGTATTTAAAATAGTTGGAAAAATGGATTTTTCCCGGTCTTCAATAAATTGTTCTAATAAAGAGAGGTTTTGTATAGATGCTACATCTAGTGAATTGACTCTTTCTTTCACTGATTGAAGTAATTCGTCATTTACTAAATCCTTCATGTAAAGAATATATAATTCATTATTGGCTCTTACGGAAACTGGGGTTATTTCAACAATGAGACTTTCATTTTTAATCTTCTTCCGAATTAATGAAATGTTCGCCACTGCTTGTTCATTAAATGCTTCCTTTGGTCCTTTAAGGGATACTTCATTTTCTGCTTTTTCTATAGATCTTCCTTGAAATTTGCTTGCATCGATAATATAAGCAATTGAATGTCCATCAACGAGAATTGCAACATTTCCTTTATTTATTTCTTTTAATATATCCCCAATTATTTCTACATTTTTAATTGTTTTCGTTGATAGAATATCTTGAACTTCCTTCGAATCATCACTATTTAATAGTAGGTTTTTTATAACTTGATTTTCAATGACTTGGGAATCTGTAATGGTACTTATATAGATGATAGAAGCCTTTTTATTTAATCCGCCAATAAGAAGGTTTCGAACTTTGACATCACTATTGATAGGAATCGAGTAAAAGGAATTGAAAATCTCCATAGTACTTTGTAAATTTCCACTAATTGTTTCTTTCTTTAGAGAAATTGGATCTAATGATAATTGTTCCGACAATGATGGTTGCCCCTTTCTCTTTTTCCAGAAATACAATACTTTTATATTGCTCATAAATAATGGTTTTATGTACTTTATCAAGTATTAAATTAAGAAAAAAGCCGCGCAATTTTTTCTTTGCGCGGCTTTTTATATAAGTATTATAAAGTAATTGCTTTAACTTCATCTATATTTTCAAGTTGAGCTACGTATTGTAAATCGAATTCGGTTACATCGTTATCAATTGTCAACATCATGACAGCAGTGCCGCCAATTTGATCTCGACCAACTTGCATTGTGGCGATGTTAATATTTTTTTCAGCTAATTTTGTGGCAACACGACCAATTGCACCTGGTTTATCTGTATTTTTAATATAAAGTAGGCGACCTTCAGGAATAACATCTACAACATAATTTTCTACTTTTACGATACGAGCCCCAAGGCCGTTTAATAATGTTCCTGCTACTGAGTGTACTTCATGCTCTGTTTTAACTTCTACTGTGATTAGATTCGTAAAACCTTTCGCAGTAGTCGTTTTATGCTCATTAATTTTAATCCCAATTCGTTCAGATAAATAACGGGCATTTACATCGTTTACGTGGTCACCATGATTTTTTTGGAGCAATCCTTTTAATCCATTAGATGTTAATGGACGGACATCGTAATTTGCTACTTCACCAGCATAAGAAATATTCACTTCTTTAATGGCTTCAGTCGTCACTTGAGATAAGAAAGAACCCAATTTCTCAGCTAATTCAAAGAACGGTTCTACTTGTGCCAATAACTCTTTTGGAATCGAAGGCATATTCACAGGATTTGTAACCGTACCTGTTTTAAAGAATTTAATAATATCATTTGAAACGTCCACGGCTACTGATTCTTGCGCTTCTATTGTGGAAGCACCTAAGTGAGGAGTAGCAATGACTTGTGGTAAATTCAATAATTTGTGATCTGTCGCTGGCTCTTCAACGAATACGTCAAGGGCTGCACCGGCAACTTTTCCTTCGACGATTGCATCGTATAAATCGTCTTCGTTAATAATTCCACCACGGGCACAGTTAATAATTCGAACGCCGTCTTTCATGATAGCGAATTTTTCTTTATTTAATAAGTTACGAGTCTCCGGTAGAAGCGGTGTATGAACTGAAATAAAGTCAGCAGCTTGAACGACTTCATCTACTGTTCCTTTTGTTACGCCTAGTTCTTTTGCTCGCTCTTCTGTTAAAAATGGGTCATAAGCAATAACGTTCATTCGTTGACCTTTTGCGCGGTAAGCTACCTCTGTACCGATACGCCCGAAACCAAGGACACCTAACGTTTTGTTTTTAAGCTCAACGCCAACGTAAGATTTACGATCCCAAATTCCATTTTTTAAAGAGTTGTAGGCTTGGGGAATATGACGAGCTAGGGAAGTCATCATCGCGATTGTATGTTCAGCTGCAGAATTCGTATTCCCATCTGGTGCATTAACGACGATAATTCCGTGTTCTGTTGCTGCTGCCAAGTCGATATTATCAACACCTACACCAGCACGTCCGATTAATTTTAAGGATTTTGCTGCTTCGATAATTTCCCGTGTGACTTTTGTTTGGCTACGTACTAAAAGAACATGGACGTCAGCTAGTTTAGAAATTAATTGTTGTGGTGTGAGACCTGTATCGACGATTACATTTAAGTTTAATTCGGTTTCCTGGCGAAGGGGGAAAATACCATCTTCACTTAGGGGATCAGCAATAAATACATTAATTTCATCTGTTGTCGTAGCAGTTTTTGTTACCATTTGAATAATACGCTCCTTTAAATATGTTTTTTTTAAAGATTTTGATAATTTAGAAGGGAAAGCTTCTAAAAAATATAAAAAGCCTTTTGCTCCCTACAATTAAGTAAGGGGCGAAAGGCTAAATTAACATTCTTACGCGGTACCACCCTTTTTCGTTGCTGAAATAGACTCAGACAACCTTTAAGCAAATGCGTAACGTGCACGATTACGGATTAGCATACTTGTATTTCCGCTAATCTATTCGGGAGTGGAACTTCAATCATAGAAAACACTGATTTTCACCAACCATCAGCTCTCTTAAGTTTTCGAGGAAAGAGTATGTCTCCGTCCTAATATTTTTCGTTGATTTAATTGTTAACATCATAATCCCTATTGTTCAGTTTTGTCAACATGTTTTCAAAAAAAATTTCGTTATAAGATAATAATACCTATTATATACGAATATTATCTAGTTTATTTTATATAATGTTCGTATTTATATCCATCCTTATACGCTATTAACATTGGGAAAATGGTAGAAGTATCAGAATATTAGGTTGATTTTATTCGATTAAATTAACTAAATTGAAGTTTTCGAGATTTTTCGTCTTTTAAAGAAAATCAGGCAAGTAAGTTAATTTATTCTTCAATGAAAAGAGGAAATAAAAAGAATGTTCAAGAAAGATAACATTATACATTTCAAAAAGGGGTGGAAGTGTGAAATACGACGTCATCATTGTTGGGGCTGGGCTCGCTGGATTAACAGCAGCTTGTGAATTAATTGATGGGAACAAAAAAGTATTAATTGTCGATCAAGAACCAGCAAACTCTATCGGCGGCCAAGCTTTCTGGTCTTTTGGAGGATTATTTTTAATTGATTCTCCTGAACAAAGAAGATTAGGTATTAAGGATAGTAAAGAATTAGCATGGCAAGATTGGCTTGGTACTGCTGGTTTTGATCGGTTGGAAGATGAAGATTTATGGAGTTATCAATGGGCACAAGCATATGTAGAGTTTGCTGCTGAAGAAAAGTATGAATGGCTAAAATCAATCGGTATTAAATTTTTCCCTATCGTCGGGTGGGCGGAGCGAGGTGGGGCGTTAGCTGGTGGACATGGCAATTCTGTCCCTCGATTTCATATCGTATGGGGAACGGGACCAGGAATTGTGGAGCCCTTTGTAAAGAAAGTTAAGCAAGCCGAAAAGGTAGGAAAAATCGATTATAAACCTCGTCATCGAGTAGATGAACTAATAACCAAAAACGGGGAAGTCATAGGGGTTAGTGGAAAAGTATTAGAAGAAAGTCAAATTGAGCGAGGACAGGAAAGTTCGAGAATAGCAATTGGAGATTTTGAATATTATGCAGAGTCAGTCATTGTTGCCAGTGGTGGAATCGGAGCTAATATGGAACTCGTACGACAAAATTGGCCGAAAAGATTAGGTAATCCGCCAAAGCAAATGATTGCAGGGGTGCCCGCTTTTGTGGATGGGCGTATGTTAAAAATCTCAGAAGATGCTGGAGCTCGTATCGTCAATAAGGATCGGATGTGGCATTATACAGAAGGTTTAAAGAACTGGAATCCGATATGGAACAATCATGGAATAAGAATTTTGCCAGGACCTTCTGCCATGTGGTTTGATGCGCTAGGAAATCGATTTATGGCTCCAAATTTTCCTGGATTTGATACTTTAAGTACGTTAGAGGCAATACAAAAAACGGGGTACGATTATTCTTGGTTCATTTTAACAGAAAAAATAATTGAAAAGGAATTTGCCCTTTCAGGTTCAGAGCAAAATCCTGATTTAACGAACAAAAGTATCTTACAGTTATTAAAGCGTGTATTGCCTGGTCCTCCAACCCCTATTAAATCTTTTAAAGAATATGGGGAAGATTTCATTGTGGAAAGAAGTTTAAAAGATTTAGTGGAAGGAATGAATCAACTAGCTGGAAATAACTTACTTGATTTCATAAAAATTAAAGATCAAATTTTAGCAAGAGATAGGGAAATGGATAATAAATTTACGAAAGACTTACAAGTGATGGCGATTCGTAGTGCAAGAAATTACGTCGGGGATAAATTAATACGGGTAGCAAAACCTCATAAGTTACTCGATCCACAAAACGGTCCTTTGATCGCTGTACGATTAAATTTGTTAACCAGGAAAACATTAGGGGGTCTACAAACAAATTTAAACGGTCAAGTTTTAAATGATGCAGGCGAAATCGTAAAAGGATTATATGCAGCTGGTGAGGTAAGCGGTTTTGGTGGTGGAGGTGTCCACGGTTATAGAGCTCTAGAAGGAACCTTTGTTGGGGGCTGCTTGTTTACTGGGAGACAAGTTGGGAAATATTTAAGTAAATAAAGGATATTTGATGACATTCATTGAATAGTTATGTATAAAATGTAAAAATTAGGGGATGGTTTAATGGCTTATGAAACAATAAAAGTAGAAATCGCAGATCGTCGTGCAACATTAACCTTTAACAGACCGAATGTGGCAAATGCAATGGATTTTCAAATGATGAAGGAACTTGCCGATTGTCTCGAGTTTCTGAAAGATAATCCTGAAGTTCAAATTTTAGTAATAAAAGGTGAAGGAAAGATTTTTTCAGCTGGTGGGGATATTAAAATGATGTTGACGTCTGGAGCTCCAAATGACTTTGGAAACATCATGGATTATATCTCGAGAATGGTATTAGCACTATATCAGTTGCCAATGATTACAATTGCACAAATCCATGGCGCAGCTGCAGGATTAGGCTTCAGCTTAGCTTTAGGATGTGACATTATTGTTGCCGAAGATAATAGTAAACTAGCTATGAATTTTATCGGTATTGGGCTAATTCCTGATGGTGGCGGCCACTTCTTTATGAAAGAACGGGTAGGTACAACGAAGGCAAAACAACTCATTTGGGCTGGAAATGTGATGGATCCACAAGAGGCGCTAGATTTAGGCTTAATTGATTATAAAGTAGAAGAAGGGGAATCGGAATCTTTTGTCGATCAATTAGTTGGCAAGATTTTATCTTCTCCGATTTTAGCGATGTTAGAAACAAAGTCGATTTTACATACACAAAAGCTATCTGAACTAACTTCTATTTTACAATTAGAAGCAGATGGGCAAGTGCGTATGCGTAAAACAGAAGACCATTTAGAAGGCATTAAAGCTTTTATTGAAAAAAGACCACAACAATTTAAAGGGAAATAATCGAAAGGCGTCTCCTTAATGGAGACGCCTAATCGTTTTTACTCACTTAAATATGGAATAAAATTAGTTTGCCTTTCGAGTTAACGAGGCGGTGTGTTTTATTTTCTACACCGTGTACTTCAATTTGTTTTTGTCCATTTACTTTGGCCACTTCTTCATTTTCGAATGTCCAAACTTCATCAAATAGAATTTCCCCTGTTTTTTCAAATGCTGTAAAACGATAATTCTCCATTGTATCCCCACCTTTTTACAAACTAGAAGATATAATACATTATACATAATAAAACGGATTAATTCATTGAAAATATCGAAAATTTGGTTAATCGAATGTTGTTTGGAAATTAAATCGTATCTATTAGTTTCCCATGTTACAATAGTAATATAAGAGTTTCATACGGAATAAAGAGAAAAAGGAGTGTTTTCAATATGAAAGGAATTACCCAACTCCAAGCGGGGGAATCAGTGAATCAATTTTTATTAATTAAACAAGCGACAAAAGGAGTTACAACAGTAGGCAAACCTTTCATGACACTCATCTTACAAGATAAGAGTGGGGACATTGAAGCGAAATTATGGGATACAAACGAAGAGCATGAAAACATGTATCGTCCTGAAGTCATTGTACATATTGGTGGGGAGATACACGATTATCGTGGGAAAAATCAGCTTCGGATTAAGCAAATACGGGTTGCGAGAGCAGATGAAGGAATTCAAATAAATGATTTACTCCCATCTGCATCAACACCGAAAGAGGAACTTTTTGAAGAATTAACCCAATTTTTCTTTGAAATTAAAAACCCTAATATCTCTCGAATTACTAGATACATTATAAAAAAATACCAAACCGAACTATCGGTTTATCCAGCCGCATCGAAAAATCATCATGATTATGCTTCTGGATTAATTGATCATGTCGTGTCCATGCTTCGACTTGGGAAAGCAATTTGTGACCTTTATCCGACTTTAAATCGTGATTTAATTTATTCAGGAATTATATTACACGATATTGGGAAAGTAAAAGAACTAACGGGTCCTATTGCTACAGCTTATACAGTGGAAGGAAACTTATTAGGTCATATTTCTATTATGGTGGATGAAATTGGCCAAGCAGCTAAAGAATTAGGCATTGATGGGGAAGAAATTGTTATTTTAAAACATATTGTGTTATCCCATCACGGTAAAGAGGAATGGGGAAGCCCTAAAAAGCCAATGGTTCAAGAAGCAGAGATTCTCCATTACATTGATAATATAGATGCAAAGATGAACATGTTAACACGAGCATTATCAAAAACAAAACCGGGTGAATTTACGGAAAGACTATTCCCATTGGATAATCGTTCTTTTTACAAACCAACCTTCGAGTAATTTGAATGGAACTTTACAGAAAAAATTATCATTAAAAAGTTCAAGTTATAGAGCAGTTGCCTTTAAAAAAGGTCACTGCTTTTTTAATTTATAGAAGGGAAAAGTGGCCGGTTCAAATGATAACCGAAAAAAACGTAGTATTTTTTCAAATACTACGTTTTTAAAAGAATTTAATTATTTATCTGATTTTTCTTCTTCAGTTGCTTTATCATCAGCTTTGTCTTCAGTTGCTTTTTCGTCAGACGCTTTGTCTTCCGTTTCTGTGTAGTGGTCTAAAGCTGCTTTTAAGTCTTTATCTTTAATATCGACTTTAGCTTCTTTCACTAATTCAACAACTTTTGTTTGCCAGTCGCCTTTTTGTGCAAGAGTTTTTCTAATTTCATCTTCTTTTTCTTCCAATGTACCGTAATCTTTTACTTCACGCTTGTCCGTTACTTGGATAATATGGAAACCAAATTGTGTTTGAACTGGTTCACTAATTTCATTTATTTCTAGCGCATAAGCAGCATCGTTGAATTCATCTACCATTGATCCAACAGTAAACCATCCAAGTTCTCCACCGCTAGAAGCAGAACCGTCTGTTGAGTATTCTTTAGCTAATGCAGCAAAGTCTTCACCAGCGTTTAACTTTTCGATAACAGCGCGGGCTGTTTCTTCGTCAGCAACTAAAATGTGACGTGCATTTAATTCGTATTTTCCTTGATTGTAGTATTCTTCGATTTGTTCATCTGTTACATCTTCTGCAAGAGCTTTTTCTTGTAAAAGAGAGAAACGAACATTATCTTTGAATGCTTCTTCAGTTAAGCCGTTAGAAGATAATACAGATTCAAAAGAATCACCATATTGTTCTTTAACGGATTTGAATTGCTCATCTACTTCTTTATCTGTCACTTTGTATTTGCTTTCTAAAATTTGTTCAATTACAACTTGCTCTAATAAGGCATTACCAGCAAGTTTTTTAATATCATCATAAAATTCATCTTTCGAAATATCTCCATAAGTTGTTGAAACAACTACCTCATCACCAGAGTTACATGCTGATAGGGCGAAAACGGAAGTAGCTAGTGTTAGTGCTAAAAACGGTTTTTTCATAAGTTATTTACTCTCCTAACCTTCGATTGAAATCAATAGTAACTATAACATAAACGGATTAAAAACAAAATGGTTGCATGTTTATTTGCCTATATGCCACGAACGTGCATGCATAATATAGACTTTGAAAGGGGGTGTCGTGATGGGAAGCTATAGTGGCGGATATGGAAGTGGTTTCGCGTTATTAGTTGTGTTGTTCATTTTATTAATCATTGTAGGTGCTGCGTTCATTTACTAATTTAAACAACATACGTAACGAAACTGCGGGAGCTAATGTTTATCATTAGCTCTCTTATCTATTTATCCGTACCAACTCAACTTCTTAGACCCTTCAATGACAACCTTTATTAACCCATTTAAATTTGTTCTTATCTTTTTACATTGAAACGTATACTTCAACATAAAAAGAAACTAATAAAATGGTAACGAGTACATTTATGGTACGGAATATTTTTTCATGCTTTTCTTCTGGAATTTCTTTTAACATGACAAGTGCATATGTCATGCGATTTATTTGAAATAAATAAAACACTGAGAATAGCACTACAATGAAAAGTAGCAAGTCTATTCCTCCCCTCTTTCACTTCCTTTAAGGATACAAAAAATGTCAATGTAATACAAGTAAATATACCACTAAAGTGTTCTTACTAAAATTTCACAACCCTTTGGTGTTTCTTCAATAACAGCATCTTTAGGCGCAACGATTAAATTTTTTACATATAAAAGATCCACAAAACAAATGCTAGTATGATACCCCAGTAATATACAAATGAAGTGAGTATGATGGGGAAAAGTAACAGCAAGTATAATAAGTATTGTATTTATTATAATAAATGGAGCTAATAACGTAAAAATATATCGCTTTTTTGAAATAATGGTTTTAATACGCATACGAATGATTGGAATAAACTTGTATTCGATACGCATTCGGAATTTAACAAAGACTCGATAATTAAAAAGTGAGTAATAATGGATCAGCTTATGTAACGGATAGAGTAAAAGTAAAATCACAACAAAAACCCCAAAATAATCGTCTCGGTATAACGTCGGGTGTATACGATTAAATACTAAATAGGAAAAGGAGAAAACCAATATAAACAATGATGTTACCATAATCGATATCCAAGTTGACCCATATTCTTTTTTTATGTTAATTGTTTTCCAACAATGCAAGATAAATGACCCCATTTAAATTTTATAGTGAAAATATTGTAATGGAAAAACGGCCGTAACGCTACACCATTTTTTGAAATAGTAGAGAATGTGGTGTTTTAAAGAAAAAGAAAAGAGTGTATCGCTACACTCATAATCATCCTTGACATTCTATTGCGTATTCATACTTTTAATAAACGGGTTTTTGATGTGTCATTTTATCTTTTTAATATCAATTTGTCTTCATCTTCAACGATTGAAGAGCGGAAGTTTTTAAATGAACGTTCAAAAATTTCAATAAAATCTTCCCCATAAATGTTACGGATAACGGCCATAACATCAAGAAATTCTGGAAATCTACCATACAATTCTTTTAATGCTAGAGATCCTTCAAGGATTGAATGATGTGTATCGTAATAATGATCGTACATAAGTAAAATTAGATCCTCGCCTTTAGGTGTCAGTTCGACATAAGTATTACGTTTGTCATCATCCCGCTTAGAGAACTTCAATAAGCCCCTTTCTTCTAATTTTTTAGAGAAGTTAAAAGCAGTTGAAACATGCATTACTCCGAATCTCGCAACATCAGAAATAGACGCACCTTTTAGATGAAAGGCAATCCATAAAATGTGATGTTCATTGATGTTTAAATCATAGGGCTTAATCCATTGTTGCCAGTCTTTCTCTACAGCTTTCCATAATGCTTTTGACAATTGAGCAATTCTTTGACTATAAAGCATTGCTTCTTTCATTGTGTATGAATCATCAGACAAAGCGAACACCTACTTTCTTCTTTCCTTAACATTATGAAAATATTATAGCAGTAAAAGAAAAAAGTTTAAAGTTAGAAAAATTAAATAATTGAATTTTGCCTGAAAAATATTAAAATTTACGATAGAATAATTAAAAATTACCCATTTAATATCCATAAAATAGGTATAAATGAGTAATTAATTTTTTATTCATTATTCTGTTTGTTATTGATTTCTGATAAATTATTCTCGATTTCGGTAATAGATTTCTGCAATCCTTCTATTTCTTCTTTTAATTTCGCAGTATCCGGTGCAATTTCTTGTTTAAAATTGGAAATGGAACCTTTTAAGTCATTCATTATATTCGGGATATTATTTTTCGCTTCATTTTTTAATGATTTAAAGGACTCTTTTACTGAACTGGAATGGTGTTGAATTTCAGTTAACCTTGTTTTAGCAATCTTTAAATTTCGGGCAACATTTGAGCGAAGTTGATCTCCCGATTGGGGTGTTGTAAAAATAATGGCAGTTAGCCCTCCGATAATTCCTGTTGATAGTCCGATTAAAAATGGTTTCGCACGCATACTTATCACTCCTATAGGGTAATCGATAGTTTATTATTTTCTTCTATATATAAAAGTTTCCCTCTCTTAACCATATTAAACCATGAAATGCGTTTTAAAAAAGAAGTAGAGAGGAGGCTAGTCTAGAAAAAAAGTAGACAAAGCGAATGTACTTTGTCTACTTTTAATTTAAGCTTGGGATATCGATGTGTTGAATTTTGCACGTTTTAATAGGTTCGTAATAATTGGATAGATAATGATAAACGCAATAGCATTTAATAGTACAGCTGGTAAAACTACGAGGACAAATAAAGCACCGAATGCTTGCCCGCCAGGTAATCCTACTAACATTAATGCCATAGATAGGAAAACAGTTCCAGAAAGTAATGTTCCAAGACAAACTAATACTGTTCCTACTGCAATTTTTTGTGCTACTTTACGTAAAGCTACGACAATAATAAAGAAAATAATACCTGTTACGACTTTATCAATAATATTTGGAACAAAGCCGCCCGGGAATGTGGAAAATAGACCAGATAAAATAGCTGTTGCAATAGATAACAAAAATGTCTCCTTAAAGGTAGGGAATAATAAAATCCCAATAAACATCATTGTTAACATAAAATCTGGTTTCATCCCTTCACCGTAACCAGGGATTATAAGATAAAGCGCAGCACCTATACCAACTAAAAGTGCCATTAAAACTAAATTTTTTGTATTCATTTACAAAACTCTCCTCTACTTTTCTATGCTCTCATTTCCTAACGTGCACTCGTTGCCGTTAGCGAAACTTACATTGATTTTAATCGCTTAATAAATATTTTGCAACCTCATATAATAGAATACAATTCAACGAATTTCATATAATTGTAAAAGGATACAATCTTAGTCGTTTAAGTTTTCTTTTATTTGAGATGCGATTGTTTGTAAAACATCAGAAGTAAACTCGTTTTGTTTTGTTTCCCACTTAACTTTTAAACCATCTGTTTCATCATAACGAGGAATAAAGTGTAAATGGTAATGGAACACAGATTGTCCTGCAAAAGCACCGTTGTTGTTAATCGTGTTCATTCCTTGTGGATGAAAAGCATCTTTAATCGCATTAGCAATTTTAGGTGCAACGGAATAGAGTTTAGATGCAACTTCTTCTGGCATTTCAAATAAATCTTGGACATGTTGTTTTGGAATTAATAAAGTATGTCCCTTTGTTAAAGGTGAAACATCCATAAATGCATAGACGTTTTCATCTTCGTAAACTTTTGTACTTGGAATGGTACCGTCAATGATTTTACAAAAAATACAATCGTTCAAAATAAACACCCTTTCAAGTAAAGTAGTGAGACATGCCAGCCTAATTGGTGATATGCTCAATTTTTCAAAGACATCGTATACAGCTTTGATTAGCAATATTCGTGTTTTTCTAATATTTTAACATATGACAACTGATTCAATTCGCATTTTTTGTTAAACTGTAGAAAGAATAGGAGTGACGTAAAAAAATGACATTGTTACAACTAACTGAAGTAACCGGTGGGTATACAAGAAAACCAGTAATTAAAGATTTAACTTTTTCAATTGGTCAGGGTGAGCTAGTTGGTTTAATTGGTTTGAATGGAGCAGGAAAGAGTACAACGATTAAACATATTATCGGTACACTTTTACCACAAAATGGGGAAATTCGTTTAAATGGTGTCACGCTGAATGAGGATATGGAAAAATATCGCTCTTCTTTTTCATATATACCCGAAACCCCTGTGTTATATGATGAATTAACTTTAAAAGAACATTTAGAATTAACAGCAATGGCTTATGGCATTGACCAACATACATTAAAATCGCGCTCAGAAGATTTATTAAAAGAATTCCGAATGGAAAGACGTTTAAATTGGTTTCCGTCCCATTTTTCAAAGGGGATGCGTCAAAAAGTAATGATTATGTGTGCATTTTTAGTAAATCCACCATTATATATTATTGATGAACCATTCGTTGGTTTGGATCCACTAGGAATTCAATCGTTATTAGATCAGATGGATGACAAGAAAAAAGATGGTGCTTCCATTTTAATGTCTACCCACATCTTATCAACAGCTGAAAAGCATTGTGACCGAATTATTTTATTACATGAAGGTCGAGTTCGAGCGCAAGGGACGATGAATGATTTACGAAAAGCCTTTAATATGCCGAATGCTACATTAGATGATTTATATATCGCTATGACAAAGGAGCAAGACCATGAATAATTTGAACGAGGTCTGGTCTAAGCGATTTACCCACTATATGAATGAAGTGCAAAAATATATGCGTTTTGTATTCACAGGACATTTAGCAATTGTGTTAGTGTTTGTAATCGGCGCTGTCGGATATCAATATAGTGAATGGTTAAAAGTCGTCAACGCTTCTTTCCCAGCAGAATGGATCATAGCGCTTATTATCGGCTTCATTTTGGCATTCAGTCGACCTGTTACATTGTTACGTGAACCGGATCAAGTTTATTTGTTACCGTTAGAATCTAAAATGTCCCTCTATTTTAAAAAGGCGCTAACATGGACTTTTTGGTCTCAAATTGGACTAGTATCCATTGTGTATATTGTGGCGATCCCTTTATTAAATACAGTGACCGAATTATCTTCTGCCCAAATTTGGACTGTATTAATAATTATTATTCTTTTAAAATATTTGAATGTGCAAATTGAATTTCATTATCGATACGCTAATAGAGGACATAACATTGGCGTTGATAAAATAACTCGTGCCGTTCTTTCGATTTTAACGGTGCAATCAATCTTAACTGCACGTTTTTCCTTTGTTATTCTTTTTATCGTTTTACTTTTAATATACGACTGGGCATTAGTTAGACGAGTAAAGGAACAACCAATCCCTTACGAACATTTTGTCAAATTAGAACAAAACCGCATGATGGGCTTTTATCGCTTTGCGAACTATTTTACAGACGTCCCTCATTTACGAGGTTCGATTCGCCGAAGAAGTTGGTTGAATTTCGTCTATTCAATTGTTCCTTATAGTCAAAAGAGTACCCAAAATTATTTAGTCTATCGAACATTTATCCGAACGGATGATCATTTTTATTTATGGGTTCGATTGACGGCGATTTCTAGTATTGTCGTCTTGTTAGTGAATATTCCAATTGTTACATGGATTGTTGTTGCGGCCCTTTCCTTTGCAACGACGATTCAGTTAAAATACGCCCTATTATCTTCAGGAGATTTTAGAATGGATCGGCTATATCCAGTTGTAAAAAGTCAACGAAAACAAGCAGTGCAAAAAGTGTTGCGTCTTTTCATGGTCATTCAAGCCATTATTGTTACCCTTTGTGCCGTTGGACAACCTTTGTTTTTTGTATTAGCGATTATTTTGATAGTGATAAGTGAAGTTACTTTTATGATGACAAAGGATCCTTCTGAGGATAATTAAACAAAAATAAAGGAGTACTGAAGTTTAATTACTTAAGTACTCCTTTTTATTATTAATTAGTAGAAACTAATAGAAACCGAACTTCGTGTTCACTATTATTCCACCAATTGTGGTTTCTTGTGGATTCTAACATAATGGAGTCGTTTTCTTTTAGTTCAATCATATTTCCTTCAAGGGATAATGTTAATGTACCAGATAAAACGTAGATGAATTCATGGCCATAATGGGTAAGTTCTTTAATTTCCTTTTCCCTCGGCTTTAATGTAACAAGTATCGGGTGAAAAGATGGGTTTTTAATATTATTCGAAAGATCCTCGTAATAAAAGGGGAAACTTTTCACTTCTGGGCTATCATGATTTGTACCGGAAAAAAATATACTTGGATTAACATAAAGGGCATCACTAATTTTCCTCAATGATTCTAATGTTACATTACATTTGTTTCGTTCTACTTGAGATAAGAAACTAATGGAAACCCCCGTAAGTTCTGATAGCGTTTTTAATGTCATTTTCTTCTTTTTTCTTATTTTGCGGAGTCGTTCACCTATCGTCATGTCTAACACCCCTCCTGATATTTCCATAAAAAAATTATACGCTACTAAACTAGGTAACTCAAACCTAAAAAAATATATTGACTGAAAATTCTAAAATGTGTAATATTTGATTTGAAATAATTTAAGTGTCACTTAAATTTTTGTACATACTTTGCTTTCTTTCTTCGATTTTTAGTGACATAAATAAAACCTAAGGAGGAAATATTGTGAGCAAAAATCAAATGGTGAAAGTATGGATTGCGAGTTTAGTAGGAAGTTCGATTGAATGGTTTGATTATTTTCTATATGGCACAGTTGCCGCATTAGTATTTAATCAAGTGTTTTTTGTCGCCGATGATCCAACAGTCGGTCTATTGTTATCATACGCTTCGTTAGCTTTAGCCTTCTTTATACGCCCATTAGGCGGTGTTATTTTTAGTCATATCGGTGACCGGATAGGACGGAAAAAAACCCTTGTTGTAACGTTAACGATAATGGGCGTTGCAACGGTATTAATGGGGCTATTACCAACATATCAAGCAATTGGTGTAGCCGCTCCGATTCTATTAATTACCCTTCGGTTAGTTCAAGGAATCGGGATTGGTGGTGAATGGGGCGGTTCATTGCTACTAGCAGTTGAATATGCACCAAAGGATAAAAGGGGACTATTTGGTGCCTTCCCACAAATGGGTGTTACAATCGGGATGTTTTTAGGTTCAGGTGCATTAACATTCATCACTTCGGTTGTTTCCCAAGATGCCTTTATTTCTTGGGGTTGGCGTATTCCATTTATTGCAAGTGCAGTTTTAGTTATTTTTGGTCTATGGATCCGTAAAGGGCTTGATGAGACACCTTCCTTTAAAAAGGTACAAGAGTCAGGGGAGATTCCAAAATTACCGATTGTTGATATTTTTAAATACCATTGGAAAGAAGTACTAATCGCCATTGGTGGAAAAGTTGTTGAAACAGCTCCATTCTATATTTTTGCCACATTTATCGTGTCCTATGGAACAAGTAATTTAGGTTTTACCAATACGCAAGTTTTAGTTGCAGTTATGATCGCTACAATTATTACTACGCTGTTAATGCCAGTAATGGGGAGTTTATCTGACAAGATTGGCCGTAAAAAAGTGTATATATGGGGTACGATTGGAATGATTTTATACGCATTCCCATATTTCTGGTTACTAGAACAACGTACCTTTGCAACGCTATTGATTGCAACAATTATCGGACTAGGTATTATTTGGGCGCCGATTACTGCTGTATTAGGTACAATGTTTTCTGAGATTTTCGACGCGAAAGTACGATATACAGGAGTTTCATTAGGATACCAAATTGGCGCTGCCGTTGCTGGTGGAACAGCGCCGCTAGTAGCAACTGCTTTATTAGTTCAATTTGATAATTCCTATGTTCCTGTTGCCCTTTACATTATATTGACCGCTGTTATTTCTTTATTTGCCGTATTCTCAGTAAGAGAAAAGAGTAATAAAGAGTTAGATGAATTTGAAACTGTAAATAATGAAGGTAAAACTGAAGGAAAAGAACGGGAAAAGACTGCTGTACATTAATAAATAAAAATAACGGAGATGTTACGATTGAACGTATTAAATGAAGAAGAAATTAAAAGTTTTTATAAGATGGAAGATGCCATACAAGATGTTCGAGAAACGTTGATTGCAAAAGGTCAAAATAAAGTTCAATCTCCCCATCGAACGGTACTGGAGTTTTCAGAAAGTAATGCTTCCTCTCTTTATATGCCAAGCGCGGATTTGGAAAATAAAGTGGCGGCAGTAAAAGTCGTGACGATTTTTCCAAATAATCCTGAAAAAGGGTTGCCCACAACCCAAGGAGTCATCGTTTTAACGAGTACGGAGACCGGTGAGCATTTAGCTTTAATTAATGCCTCTTATTTAACGAGATTACGGACAGGCGCAATGACTGCCCTAGCAACTGACTGCCTTTCAAAGGAAACTTCAGAAGTGTTAACAGTTATCGGAACGGGTGGAATGGCATTTGAGCAAGTACTTGGGGTATTAGCGGTTCGGAATATTCGAGAAATACTTTTAGTAAATCGAACGAAGGAACGGGCTCTATTATTCTTACAAACGTTAAAGGATTTTGGAGTTTCAGCCACCATTAAGGTGGAAGAGGATGTCAATGTGGCGGTTAGTAAAGCTGACATTATTTGTTGTGCTACAAAATCGACAACACCCGTCTTTAACGGACACTATTTAAAACCTGGTACCCATGTGAATGGAGTTGGTTCTTATTTACCACATATGCATGAAATTGATCAAACTACCATTGCATCCGCTTCTAAAATTGTGGTAGATGATTTACATGGTGCAAAGGATGAAGCTGGAGAACTAATCAATGCGAATAATAAAGGGATTTGGTCCTTTGAACAACTGTATGGGGAATTAGAGTCTTTAGTAAGCGGCCATTTAATAGGAAGAGAAAACGAAAAGGATGTGACATTCTTTAAATCCGTTGGGGCTGCTTATTATGATCTAGCCGTTGCAAAGGGTGTCTATTCTAAAGCATTAAAGGATAATCGGGGAATAAATGTCGAAGTATAGTAAAGGAGGGGTGTCCATTGACACCCCTCTATTTTTTATTGTTCACTTTCCATTAATTTGCCAGAGTAAGTCGTTAGGTAACTGGCAGCGTTAAATATATTTTGTTTTTTTACACCTGGTGTTGTGCCATTTGGCTTGCTATGGGCTTCTTTAAAGGATTGGGAATTTTTCCACGTTTCAAAGGAGTTTGGACCAGTCCATTGGGTAAGTACAATATACGTATCAGAAGCTAAAGGTCGTAATAATCGGAAAGCAATAAACCCTGGCTCCTTTTCAATCGTTTTAGAACGGTCTAAAAACCGTTTTTCAAATATCGGTCTCCCCTCATCAGACACCGGAATATGATTGAAAACAAAATAACCTCGTTGCTCAAGTTCGTTTACACGATCTAACACTTCATACTTCCGAGGTGTAGCAAAAAGCGTTTTTCCCTCTGTTTCATGGAGTAAGACAGATGTTCCAGAACCATGTAAAACAATCATTTGTTCCTTTGAACGATATTTTTTCATTAACTTCTCCATATATTCCGCAGTTCCAGATGTTAAATAGATATACATACGTAACCAAACTCCTTTCTTCATTTCCTATTGTTATCATCAAAGCAAAAGACGGAACGTTTGTCAAAAATAATTCATGATAAAAACCTTTCGTTAAAGAACAATTTTATGACATTTAGTCGATAAAACTATACAATATGATGGTAAAAGTATATATTTGAAAACGGATATCAATGAACTAATATATTTCTTTGTCAGCAAAATTTTACCTTTTCTAATGGAAAATGTAACAGATGAACAAAGAGGAACCTATCGTCTTTCTCACGACCTCGTAACATATTTAACGGAAACGGTAATGTGTTTATCATCGGTACGTTTAAAAATAGACGACAAGTGAAATGACCATAAGGTAGTTTTGCTTTTTTACTTTATTCTTTATAGAGTTTCCTATACGGAATAGAGAGTGGCTTTGATAGAAAAAGGAGTAGCAATCAAGGCGAATTAAATTGAGGGGAAGGTACAAAAATGAAAGCGATTAATGATACATTATTGCGGGCTGCTAGAGGTGAACGTACAGAGTACACACCAGTATGGTATATGCGTCAAGCTGGCCGTTCTCAACCAGAATACCGAAAAATTAAGGAAAAGTATTCATTAGAAGAAATTACTCATCAACCGGAATTATGTGCTTATGTCACAAGATTACCTGTTGAAAACTACAATGTAGATGCAGCAATCCTTTATAAAGACATTGTAACACCTCTTCCAGGTATCGGTGTGGATGTGAAAATTAAAGCGGGTGTTGGACCAGTCATCTCAAATCCAATTCGTACTGTAGCGGATGTTGAGAAACTAGGACAGTTCAATGCAAAAGAACATACACCCTTCGTATTAGAAACAATTAAATTGTTAACGGAAGAACAATTAAATGTACCATTAATAGGCTTTGCAGGTGCACCTTTCACTTTAGCAAGTTATATGATTGAAGGCGGTCCTTCTCGTAATTACAATAAAACAAAATCATTTATGGTTTCGGAGCCGAAAGCATGGTTTGCTTTAATGGACAAATTAGGCGACATGATTATTAGTGACATTACAGCTCAAATTGAAGCTGGTGCAAAAGCGATTCAAGTATTTGATTCTTGGGTTGGTGCTTTAAATGTTGAAGACTACCGAGTTTTCATTAAACCAGTTATGACACGTATTTTTGCTGAATTACGAAAAGAGAATGTCCCATTAATTCAATTCGGAGTAGGTGCTAGCCATTTAATTAATGAATGGAATGATCTTCCGATTGATGTTGTTGGCTTAGATTGGCGTATGCCAATTCGAAAAGCCCGTGAGTTAGGCGTACAGAAAGCTGTGCAAGGTAACCTTGATCCTTCATTGTTGTTAGCAGATTGGTCTGTAATTGAACAACGAACAAAAGATATTATCGATCAAGGACTTGAAGTACCTGGCCACATCTTTAACCTAGGTCATGGTGTATTCCCAGAAGTAAATCCTGATGTATTAAAACGCCTTACAACCTTCATTCATGAATACAGTCGTGAAAGAGTAAGTCAATTAGGTCAATAAGGTTAATTTATTCAGGGAGAAATTTTATTTTATCGAAGTTTTTTTCAAATAATAAATGACAGCATTAAGTAAAATTTTATGAGGTGAAAAAATTGAAACCAGTACGCGGGTTATTAGTAATGGCATATGGAACACCATATAAGGAAGAAGATATTGAAAGATATTACACACATATTCGTCATGGACGTAAACCTTCTGAGGAGCATTTAGAAGATTTAAAAAGTCGTTATAAAGCAATTGGTGGGATTTCGCCCCTTGCAGAAATGACGAAAAAACAAGCACAAGCTCTTGAAGCACGTTTAAATGAAGTGCAAGATGAAGTGGAATATAAATTTTATATTGGTTTAAAACATATTGAACCATTTATTGAAGATGCAGTTGAAGCAATGGTGAAAGATGGGATTGAAGAAGCAGTTTCAATTGTATTAGCACCACACTTCTCAACATTCTCTATCAAATCTTACAACGGTAGAGCGAAAGAAGCGATTGAAAAACTAGGTAGCTCGATGAAATTAACTTCTGTAGAAGCTTGGTACAACGAGCCGAAGTTTATTGAATATTGGAAGGAAGCAGTGAATCATGCATTTGCTGAAATGGACGAAGAAGAACGTGAAACAGCATGTTTAATCGTTTCAAATCATTCATTGCCTGAAAAAATTAAAGAAGCTGGCGATCCTTATGAAGACCAATTAATTGAAACAGCTCGTTTAATCCAACAAGCAACAGGTGTGAAAAATGTGGAGGTAGGCTGGCAATCTGCTGGTCAAACACCTGAGCCTTGGCTTGGACCGGATGTACAAGATTTAACACGCGAACTTTATGAAGAAAAAGGGTTCCGTTCATTCGTCTACATTCCTGTAGGGTTTGTAACAGAACATTTAGAAGTTCTTTATGATAACGATTATGAATGTAAAGTGGTTTGTGAAGAACTAGGAGCGAACTACCGTCGTCCGCCAATGCCAAACACGCATCCTTTATTTATTGATGCAATGGTGGATGCTATTTATAATAAATTGGCTAATTAATTTTAGAGAGTGATGATGAAGGTGACTTTAAGTATGCGAAAAGTTGCTGTTATAGGTGGTGGAATTACCGGCTTAACGGCAGCATTCTATTTACAAAGAAAAGCACAATTGAACAATTTGCCGATTGAGGTCGTGTTAATCGAATCATCTTTACGTTTAGGTGGTAAAATCCAAACTTTAAGAAAAGACGGATTTGTTATCGAACGGGGTCCTGAATCTTTTTTAGACTATAACAATAGTGTTCGTAATTTAGCGGAAGATTTAGGAATTGAACAAAAGATGATGGAGAATAACAATGGTCATACCTATGTGGCAGTCGGTAGCAGTTTATATCCAATCCCGAACAATTTAATGTTCGGATCACTTGAAGTCTCTTCATTCATAACTTCTAGTTTATTTTCTTTAACTGGTAAGATTCGTGCTGCAGGGGATTTATTGTTACCTAAAACAAGAGATGTGGAGGATGAACCAATTGGGGATTTCTTTAGACGTCGTTTCGGTAAAGAAGTTGTTGAAAATTTAGTAGAACCTTTACTTGCAGGAACTTTTGCGGGAGACATCGACCATTTAAGTATTAAGTCGATGTTTCCCCAATTTTATCAGATTGAAAAGAAACATCGTAGTTTAATTCTTGGTTTGAAAAAATCAGGAGAAGCATTAAAAAAAGACCATATTGAGTCCTATCAAACTTTTGAAAATGGTTTAGAAACGCTAGTTGAATCATTGGAATCTCAATTATCGCCCAACTCCATTTTAAAAGGAGTAAAAGTGGAATCAATTGATAAGTTAAATGATGGAACGATTCAATTATTTTCGAATAATATGGCTCCTATTAAATGTGATGCAGTGATTATGACGACACCTTTTAATGTGGCAAAGGATATTTTCACTAGTTACGGTTTGTTGGAACATACGCCTATTATGCAATATGCCACTATTGCAACAGTAACAATGGCCTTTAAACAAGGAGAAGCTAAAAACTATCAAGATGCTATGAACTTTTTTGTATCTAGAAATAGTGACTTTGCCATTACGACATGTACTTGGTGTAATCATAAATGGAAAAATGTTGCTCCCGAAGGTTACGACTTGTTGCGAGTATATATTGGTCGTGTCGGTGATGAAGCGATTGTTGAATTGTCAGATAGCGATATTGAAAAAACTGTTTTGAAAGATTTAGAGAGAGCCATTGGTTTAACGGAAGCGCCATTATTTACGGTTGTTTCCCGTTGGAAGCAATCAATGCCACAATATACAGTAGGGCATGAGAAACGTATGGAATCGATGAGACAGCAATTGGAAAAAGAATTCCCGAATGTTAAATTAGTAGGGAGTTCCTATGAAGGAATTAGTGTTCCAGATTGTGTTTCTCAAGGGAAAGCCGTTGCTGAAGATGTGCTACAAGAACTGTTTGAAATGCAGCTCATCTAAATTAAAACTTGAACATAGCTGTCGAATCTTCATAGATAAGGCAGCTATTATCTTTTATTACTTTGTAAATAACAGTATGAACTAATTCGAAACCGATAAAGTTTTCAATCTTAAGATTGGAGGAAATAACAATGAAAAAGTGGTTCGCAAGTTTCGTAGCAATAACGGTATTATTAGTAGGATGTTCGTCAAATGACACAAAAGTAGATACGAATAAAGAGCCAGTAGATGTAGCATCACTTGAAGTCATTGTAGATATATTAACGCCTGAAAAAGTAGCAGTGAATGAACCAATCGAATTAGCTGCCCATGTTTCTCAAAATGGTGAAAATATAAATGATGCAGAATCTGTAGAATTCGAAGTGTGGGAATCTGGATATCGAGATGAAGGGCAAATGATGGACGGTGAGTTAGAAGCAGACGGTGTTTATAAAGCGGAAATTACCTTTGATCATGATGGCGTTTACTATATGTACGCCCATACAACTGCGAGGGGCTTGCACGTTATGCCGAAACAACAAATTATTGTCGGTAATCCAGATATGAGTAAAGTAAAAGAAGATAATAGTGATAGCTCAATGCCAAGTGATCAAGGAGAATCTACAGAAACAGATCATAGTGAGCACGGTGAGCATAGTGAATCCAATGAAGAAAGTAATCATCATTAAGAAATCAATTAAAAACCCTCAAAGCTTGAGCGAGCTTTGAGGGTTTTATCGTGTAAGCTATTTACTTAAAGGTTCATCTACTAAGATGAAGGTTAATACTGAATCAATAATACACCGACTGACGACTAGAGAGAATTGCATTTATCGCAAGTGTTGCCGTAACATTCACTTTGTTCTTCCATTTTGTCCCCACATTGTACACAAACTTTGTCGGGTAAATTTTTGAAGAATTCAACAACGTTTTCTAACAAGAGCCGCCCCTCCTTTTGGACATCTGTTATATTACTGATTTGATATTTTTAATTGTATTATAACAGTTTGTTTTCGTCAACACATAATTTCAATTTTCGTGTAAAATAGTAACTGTATTTGAAGAGGAGTGAAAACAATGTATTTTATCGATAATAAAGGGATTACAGACCCCCGTATTAACTTAGCAATAGAAGAATATATTTTAAGAAATATGGATATAGAAAAGGACGATTATTTACTGTTCTATATCAATCAACCATCAATTATTATTGGGAAAAATCAAAACACGATTGAAGAAATCAATACTGACTATGTAGAGGAAAATGGAATCATTGTTGTAAGACGTTTATCCGGTGGTGGAGCAGTTTATCATGATTTGAACAATTTAAACTTTAGCTTTTTAACGAAGGATGATGGTAACAGCTTCCACAACTATAAAAAGTTCACACAGCCTGTTGTAGATGCCCTTGCGAAACTTGGTGTAAATGCCGAACTTTCCGGTCGTAATGATATTTTAGCGGAAGGCCGTAAAGTATCAGGGAACGCCCAATATTCAACGAGAGGGCGTATGTTTAGTCATGGAACTTTAATGTTTAATACAGATGTGGATGCGGTTGCTTCCGCGCTAAAAGTGAAAAAAGATAAAATCGAGTCAAAAGGGATTAAGTCTGTTCGTTCTCGAGTTGGTAATATTTCCGATTATTTAAAAGAACCGATGACGGTAGAGCAGTTTAGAATGGAAATTTTAAAATCGATTTTCGGTGGAGAAGAAAACATTCAATACTACAATTTAACTGACGAAGATTGGGAAAAAATTCATCAAATTTCAAAAGAACGTTATCAAACATGGGAATGGAACTATGGAAAATCACCTCGTTTTAACATTCAAAAAACGAACCGTTTCCCTTCAGGCAGTATCGATATCCGTTTAGAGGTAAATAAAGGAATCATTGAAGAGGCTAAAATTTTCGGAGATTTCTTCGGTGTAGGTGATGTAGAAGAAATTGAAAAACGTTTAATTGGGACAAAGTATGATCGTTCTAGCATTGACATTGCTTTAGAATCAATTGATATTCCTCACTATTTCGGTGGTGTCACAAAAGAAGAATTTTTAAACTTAATCTATTAATACTCCCTTTTTACTAAAAAGGTGCTCCATTTCTACTAACGGGGCATCTTTTTTATATTTCAAGATGATACGAATAGAAAAAAAGTAGCTCCAGGTTTATGACCTATCGACTTTTTGATAAAATAAAGTAATTAAGCATTCCAAAATATAACGGAGGAATGAGTATGGTAAACACAAGGATATTCATTGTGGAGGACGATCATAAGATTGCTTCCCTTTTAGCAGATACATTAAGAAAATATCAATATGAAGTAGAGATTGTACAAAATTTTGATGAAATCGTAGAGGAATGTAATTCTTTTGCTCCTCACATTATTTTATTAGATATTAATTTACCTTCCTATGATGGCTATTATTGGTGCCGACAATTAAGACAACATACAAAATGTCCCATTATATTTATCTCAGCACGTTCTGGGGAAATGGATCAAATTTTTGCGTTAGAAAATGGCGGAGATGATTTTATTACAAAGCCATTTAATTATGAAATTGTTTTAGCGAAAATTAAAAGTCATTTAAGAAGAACTTATGGGGAGTATTCTTCTAGACAAGAAGAACGTACCGTCCTTTTAGGTCAGTTAACCCTTTATTTAGAAAGAATGGAACTACATTTAAGGGAAATTGAAATTCCATTGCAAAAGAAAGAGTGTATCATTTTAGATTTACTCATGGGCCAATCTCCGAAAGTCGTATCGAGGGAAAAATTACTGGAAGAACTATGGGATGACCAAACTTTTGTCGATGAAAATACGTTGAATGTTAATATGACCCGTGTTCGAAAAAAACTAGCTGATTACGGCGTTCTTTCGGTTATTGAAACGGTTCGGGGTGCTGGCTATCGTTTCGTGTTAAATGCGGAGGAAATGTAATGGGGTTAAGATTATTTATAAAGGACAATTGGTCATTAATTATTTTTCAGCTATTTATCGTTCTTTTTATATTATCAGTCTACTGGTTAGACGGATTTCGAAATGTGAATACGGCCATCTATACAATTATTATTAGTTTAATATTAACGGTTTCTTATTTAGGAGTTCGCTATTTTTTCCGTCAAAGATATTTGAAAAAAATTACCCAATTACCTTTCACGATGGAAGATGCCCTTCAGAAAAATGCCAAATCACCTGAACATATCCAAACGGAACAATTTTTACAAGAACTATATCGAGTGTATCAACATGAAGTACAAGCTTTATATGCCACTCAAACAAGACATGAGAAGTTTTTAAATCAGTGGATTCATCAAATGAAAACACCCATTGCTGTATTGGAATTGTTACTGCAAGAAGAAGGTCCGCTCGACAAAAACAGTGTCCAAGAGGAAGTAGAACGTTTAAGACGAGGACTCGAAATGGTGTTAATGAATGCAAGACTTGATAAGTTTGAGGATGATATGCAAGTCGAGCAAGTAAACTTAAAACAAATCGTCAATGCAACTATAAATGACAATAAACGTTTATTTATAACAAATCGGGTCTTTCCAGAAACACATATTGATGACGAATTAACGGTTGCTAGTGATTCGAAATGGTTAAAATTTATTTTAGGTCAATTTATTACAAATGCCGTGAAGTATACATTTGAGCAAAATAAACGAATCATCGTGTCAGCGACAAAACAAGAATCGAAAGTAACGTTAACGGTAAAGGATGAAGGAATTGGTATTCCAAAATCGGATTTAACGAGGGTTACAAAAGCCTTTTTCACAGGGGAAAATGGACGTAAAACCGGTGAATCTACCGGTATGGGTTTATATTTAGCAAAGGAAATATGTGAAAAATTAGGTCACGAATTATTAATTGAATCTGAAGTAGGGGTAGGAACGACTATCATATTAACTTTCTAATACTATTTGATGAGGGAATTGAACAATGCCAATTTTACAAGTAAAAGACGTAACAAAAGTATATGAAGGAAAAGTAACGAATCGAGCATTAAATCAACTTTCTTTTGATGTGGAGCAGGGGGAGTTTTTAGCGGTAATGGGTCCTTCAGGTAGCGGGAAATCCACTTTGTTAAATTTAATCTCGACGATTGATCGTCCCACTTCGGGTGAAATTATTTTCAATGATATGAAACCACAAAGCTTAAGTCCAAATGAACTAGCTTATTTTAGAAGAAGAGAACTAGGTTTTGTTTTTCAAGATTTTAATTTGTTGCCTATGTTAACAGTGGAAGAAAATATCATTTTACCTTTAACTCTTGATCAAAAGCCGGTAGAGATGATGGAAGAAAGGTTGGAGAATTTAGCGAAAAGGCTTGATTTAACATCGTTCTTACATAAACGACCGAATGAAATTTCCGGTGGACAAGCCCAAAAGGTTGCCATTGCAAGAGCGTTAATTCATGAGCCTACGATTATTTTAGCTGATGAACCAACAGGTAATTTAGACTCAAATAATTCCCGTGAAGTACTTGAGTTATTAAGTAAAATCAATAAAGAAAAACGGGCAACAATTATTATGGTTACCCATGACCCAATTGCGGCGAGTTTCTGCGATCGGGTGTTATTTATAAAAGATGGTGAATTTTTCAATGAGATTCACCGGGATGATAGACGCCAAACATTTTTCCAACGAATACTAAATGTGCTGAGCTTACTAGGGGGAGGACAAGTAGGTGACCTTTCATCAATTCGCTTACCGTAATGTCATAAGAAATATACGAATATATGCCGCTTTCTTCATGGCAAGCTTTTTTTCCGTATTTGTTTTCTTTATTTACTCGATGCTAATGTTCCATCCAGCAACGGAAAACGGTTTTTTAGGAAATGTTCCGATTCTTTGGATGGTCATTGCTGAAATCATTTTAGTATTGTTTTCTTGGTTTTTTATTTTCTATTCTATGAAAGCCTTTTTAGAAGCTAGAGCGAAAGAATTTGCTATTTTGCTTCATCTTGGGATGGAAAGAAGACAGCTTTCGAAGCTCATTTTTTTGGAGACGATTATTATCGGCTCCATTTCTATTGTGTTGGGGATTATATTCGGATTTTCCTTTTCGAAGTTTTTCTTTATGATTGTCCGTGAAATTTTACTGTTGGAAGATCTTCCGCTATATCTTTCATGGGAACCCTTTTTATTAACGATTGCTGTTTATTTAAGTGCGTTTATATTTATTTCGTTGTTTTGCTTTCATTTTGCACCGGAGAAACAAATTATTGATGTCTTTAATGGGCCAAAAAGTATCGAAGTAAAAGTGGATTATACGAAAAATAAAGCGATACTTGGTAT
Organism: Ureibacillus galli; assembly: GCF_014836845.1. Lineage (GTDB taxonomy): Bacteria > Bacillota > Bacilli > Bacillales_A > Planococcaceae > Ureibacillus > Ureibacillus galli. The sequence continues at coordinate 12,399 of NZ_JACSQA010000020.1, read as the reverse complement.
TATCTTCATCGTGTTTAGCTATTGTTTAGCTCTTCTGACAACGAGGGGAACCTTTGAAATTTTTTCCGTCTTAATTCCGATTTTTATTACGTTAGGTACGTATTATTTCTTTGCCCATACGACCCAGTATTTTTTTGCCCGTGTAAAGGGGAAAAAAAATCTATACTGGAAAAAATCTCGGATGCTGCCAATTGCGGAGCAAACGTTTATTTTTAAAAACAACGGAAAAATGTTTTTTATCATGACAATGGTATCTACGTTAGCATTTTTATCGATTGGATTACTTGCTGCCTTTTCATCTTATACATCCCAATATGATAAGCTCAATCCTTTAGGGTTAATTTATAAAGGGCACATCGATAATCCGTATGAACATAAACATATTCAATCCATCGTATCAGAGTTAGAGCATAAAGGATTATCTTATCAACTCACCCAATTTACGGTGTTAAAGCAGACATCATCTTTCACCAATTATGGAGTGGAAGTTTTTAGTGAGTCAGATATTAATAGTTTATTGATTTCTTATGGATACCCATTAATTAATTTATCGGAGGGGGAAGGGATGTTTATTCCTTATTCCGAAGATTCCATTAAGAAGTTGTCCAATCGGACGGTTAATACGGTTTTAGTCGAAAACAATGTACCTATCCGTATCGATCAAGTATATCCAAAATTAATATTTCCCCGAACGATTGTAGGTTTAAATGCCATTATTATTAGTGACGAAGATTTTAAGAAGCTCGTACATCCATATAATGGCGTTCCGGATGTAGAGCCAGGGTATCATTTATATACGTTCGATATTCCCCAATGGATTGAAGCAAACGAAGTCGGATTTGCTATTCAACAAAAGGTGGCGAAGGAATATTTAAAAGACGAATACCATTTACCTTATTATTTTGAAAATGCAGGATTAAATTACTCGTATCTTCTATCCACTTATTCCTTACTAACTTTAGTAGGTTTATTAGTAGCAGCAGTCTTTTTATTAGCAGGGGGCAGTTTTATTTATTTTAAACTGCATACGAATTTAGAAGCGGATAAGAAAAAATTTGATGTATTGAAGCGAATGGGGATTTCCCACAGTGAGCTGAAATCCCTTGTGACAAAACACCTAATGCCACAATTTTTCTTACCATGGGGTGTTGCACTATTCCATAGTCTCTTTGCATTCTTTACTTTGCAAAATTTATTGAGGGATTTTGCGAATATATCCATCGTAAAAGAAGTGGTTATTTCCTTTGTCTTATTAATTCTTTTGCAACTTATTTACTTTTACTTAATTCGTTGGCGCTATTTAGCCCACGTTCGAGATTGACAAAATAAATGTTATTAGTAGAATAACTTTCCATTTTCTAAGAGAAAAATGTAATAAAACACTAAAATTCATTGTTTTATTAATATAAATAATTTATAATATTTAGAAAATGAATAGTAATTCATTTTTCGACTTCCTTTCGTCATGTTCGTAGTAAAAGGAAGTTAAGTCAAAGGGGGATGGGTGTTTTGAATTTAGTTGAACGTGTTCGACAAACAGCATTAGAACAGCCCGAAAGACGTGCATATCATTTTTTAGGGAGTGACACTACATACGGTGAGTTCGAACAAACAGTAAGTCGTTTTGCCTATGCATTACAACAACTTGGGGTGGAAAAGGGAGATCATGTGGCGTTTTTATTAGGAAATACACCACATTTTTTAATTTCGTTGTATGCGACAATGCGAATCGGAGCGACTGCAATTCCAGTAAATCCAACGTACACGCAAGAAGAAATTTCGTACATTATTCAAAATGGTGATGTGAAAGTAGTAATCGCATTAGATGGCTTACTGCCGTTAGTGGAGGCAGGAGTGAACATATTACCGCAGGTTGAAACGTACATTATTTGTGAAACAACACCAAACATAGGAGAAAGAATGGAGGCTCTTTCTTCTACAGCAAAAGAAAGAACGTTTTTATTTTCTGAAGTACTCGGGAAGGCTACAGCTTTCGCTGACCCAGTTCATGTGGAAGAAGATGATGTGGCAATTATTTTATATACTTCAGGAACGACAGGGTATCCAAAGGGGGCTATGCTAACCCATCGTAACCTTTATTCTAACGCGCGGGATGTTGGCCATTACTTACAGATGTCGCCGGATGACCGGGTTATTGCTACTTTACCTGTATTTCATGTATTTGCCTTAACCGTCGTCGTCAACGCACCGTTACTGCAAGGGGCTACAGTGCTATTAGCGCCGAAATTTAGTCCAAGTGAAATTTATAATCTTGCTGGAAGGGAACAGGCAACGGTATTTGCAGGGGTGCCGACAATGTTTAATTTCCTCTATCAATTTGATGGTAATACAAAGAATTTCGCCCATTTACGGTTAGCCGTTTCAGGTGGTGCACCACTGCCTGTACAAGTTCTTTTAAATTTCGAAGAGAAATTTAAAGTACGAGTTTCAGAAGGTTATGGTTTATCAGAAGCTTCTCCGGTAACATGCTTTAACCCGTTGGATCGGGAACGTAAAGCGGGTTCCATTGGGATGTCTATTCCAAATGTTGATAATAAAATTGTCGATGAAAATGGGAATGAAGTCCCTGTTGGCGAAGTTGGGGAATTAATCGTTCGTGGTCCGAATGTCATGAAAGGTTATTATAAAATGCCAGAAGAAACGTATAATGCGATTCGCGGAGAGTGGTTATATACGGGAGATTTGGCGAAAAAAGATGAAGATGAATACTTCTATATTGTCGATCGGAAAAAAGACATGATTATCGTAGGTGGGTTTAATGTCTATCCCCGAGAAGTGGAAGAAGTATTATTCTCCCATCCGAATGTGTTAGAAGCTGCTGTCGTCGGGATGCCCGATTCCAATTTAGGTGAAGCGGTACATGCATATGTTGTATTAAAGGACAACCATACGTCTATCGAAGAATTACAACAGTATTGTTCCGATCGTCTTGTGAAATATAAAGTTCCGACTGTAATCGAGCTTTTAGACGAACTACCGAAAAATTCGACAGGGAAAATATTACGCCGCTCTTTAAAAGAAATTGAAAAAGCAAAATAACAATATTTAAGAGATTATCTCCAAGATGGGATAATCTCTTTTTTTTTTCATATACTATAAAATTGTATATTTTTGATTATTAAAAATAGTTTGACATAAACAGTCGTCATGATAAACTTTATATTACGGAAACCGAAATATTGAATAGGATGGTGAAGAAAAGTGGTCACAAAACGATTACTTCAAAAAGAAGATTTGTTTAAAATTCAGTCCATTACAAACCCGAAATTTTCTCCTACAGAAAATGAAGCTGTCTTTATTAAGACGTTTATTGATGAAAAAGAGGATCAGTATTTTAACCATTTATATTATGTCAATGTGGATTCGAACGATGTCGTTCAATGGACTTTTGAAAAGGAACGAATTTCAAATCCTAGATGGTCACCAGATGGAAAACAAGTTGCATTTATTTCGAACCGCGATGAAAAAAGTCAACTTTATATTATGAATAAAAGCGGTGGCGAAGCAAAAAAAATAACAGATCTTGAAGAAGGAATCCAGTCATTTTTATGGTCGCCATGTGGAGAAAAAATATGGTTTACGAGTAGTTTAAAAGAAGGAGCATCCTTTACTCAAGAGGCGAAAAAAGAAGAAGGAAAAGAAAAACTAGAGACCTATACCGTACACAAAATGCGCTATAAAATGGATGGGGTAAAGGGACATGGGCTAGTCAAACAAAAAATCTCTTCCCAAATTGGCATCATTTCTTTAAAAGATAATGCCATTCAACAGTTTACAGAAGGAAAAGATTCTTACTCTTTAAATGATATTTCACCAGATGGTAAAAAGCTTATTATCGGTTTAAAACATTATGACCAGCCGGATTACGAATTTAATAATCCTTTATTTATCATAGATGTTGAAACAAAAAATAAAACGGTATTAGTAGACCATGAAGGGTATTATGGCGGAGCAAAATATTCATTTGATGGTAAATATATAGCTTATGTTGGGAGCGATGCAACATATAAAAATGCGACCCACTCCAACGTGTATATTTATGATACGGAAACTGAGTTAACACAAAATTTAACAGAAAGTATCGATTGTCCTGTTGGGGATTATGCAGTAGCTGACGTTCAGCAAGGGGTTGCAGCTCCAGATGTAGTTTGGACGGAAGACAACGACTTATATTTCCAACTTTCTACAACGGGGGATGTTCAATTATATTATGCAAGTTTAGATGGGGCTGTTTATCCTGCGACACCAGAAGGGGAGCACGTATATGATTATGCCCTTTCCAAAAATGGTCAAATTGCATTAGTTTGTGTATCGAATCCAGTTTCCCCGGGAGAGTTATATAAAGTTGATATTGCGAAGGGCGAACGAAATCAAATCACTCACTTTAATGATGAATGGTTAGATGAAGTAGAACTTGTAAAACCGGAAGCCTTTTACTACACAAGTACAAATGGAAAATCCGTTCAAGGTTGGTTAATGAAACCTAGTCAATGGAAAGATGGTGAAAAGTATCCATTAGTTGTTGAAATTCATGGTGGGCCACATACGATGTATGCGAATACGTTCTTCCACGAAATGCAATTACTTGCCGCTCAAGGTTACGGTGTCCTTTATGTAAATCCGAGGGGCAGCCACGGCTACAGTCAAACATTTGTTGATGCAGTACGCGGTGATTATGGTGGGGGAGATTATGAAGACATTATGGCCGGTTTGGATGAAGTGCTTCGTGAACATTCTTGGATTGACGTCGACCGCCTAGGTGTTACAGGAGGCTCTTACGGTGGTTTTATGACGAACTGGATTGTCGGTCATACAAATCGTTTTAAAGCAGCAGTAACGCAACGTAGTATTTCTAACTGGATTAGTTTCTTTGGCGTTTCTGATATTGGTTATTATTTTACACCGTGGCAAATTGGTGCTGATATGACAGAACCAGAAAAGCTATGGCATCATTCTCCATTAAAATACGCGAAAAATATTGAAACACCGTTATTAATATTGCATAGTGAACTGGATTTCCGCTGTCCAATTGAACAAGCCGAACAATTATTTATTACATTAAAATCGATGGGGAAAGAAACAAGTTTTGTTCGATTCCCTGACAATAATCATAACTTATCTCGTACAGGTACACCAAGCCTACGAATCGAGCGTTTAACTCAAATTATCTCATGGTTTAAAAACTATTTATAAAATTTGAAGGAATGGTGTTGTCACCAGTGACAGAAATAGGCCAAACCTGTAAAATAGTATAGATAAATGAGAGTTGAATATCCGTCTACTATTCATGATTGCTCGTTTACAATCAAGGAAAATAGAAATGAGGTATAAAATCGTGCCAAAAATGAATGTTGAAAGTTTCAATTTAGATCATACAAAAGTGGCAGCGCCATATGTAAGACTTGCCGGGATTAAGGAAGGGCAAAATGGCGATGTTGTCCGTAAATATGATGTCCGTTTCAAACAACCAAACGAAGAACATATGAAAATGGATGCTCTTCACTCAATAGAACACCTTATGGCAGAAAATATTCGTAACCATACGGACTTTGTAGTCGATATGAGTCCGATGGGATGCCAAACAGGTTTTTATTTAACGATGATTAACCATGATGACTATGAAGAAGTGTTAACGATTTTAGAAAAGACATTGCAAGATGTTGTTAACGCTACGGAAGTTCCAGCTTGTAATGAAGTGCAATGTGGCTGGGCAGCAAACCATAGTTTAGAAGGTGCCCAAAATCTTGCAAAAGAAATGTTAGAAAAACGTAGCGAATGGTCAACGGTTTTTAAAGAGGAACAATAAGAAAAATTATTACTTCAGATTGTAGGCAAACTTGAAAATTCTAGTTTGTCTACAATCTGAGTTTAATTCTCAAATTTTGCTACTAATTTTGTTGTTTTTACTTTATTACTGATTCTTTTAACTTAGCAAACACTGTTCTTTTTGAGAACTATTCTTTTCCTTAGTGTCGCTAATATATTATCGAACACTTTTATAACATTTTTTTATTTAATGAATCAAAATTTGATATAAGGAAGATGAATGGTTGTAGTAAAATCCAAAGTATACACCCATTAAAAAAGAGAGATTCTTCGATGAAGATGAAATAGACCTATCTCCTGGTATTTACAAATTAATTATCCCAAGTCTATATTAAACTCAAAATGTCATCAGTGAAATAAATAACAAACTAAAATGACCAGCCTTTCCTTAATTATTAAAGACTGGTCTTATACTCTAGACAAAGTCGCTTTCGACGACTTTGTCTATTATTTTTTTATTCAGTAAATCATATTCTGACAAATAACTGATGTAAAATTAGTATTAAAATTAAAAAAATTCAAAAAGTAATATTAAAGTTTGGTAATAATTTGTATATTTCGATACTCTGTGACCGTTCTTTAATTGTTAAGAACTATGCTTTTTTCTTGAAAAAATATAATCTCCATTTAGTCCATATTAATCTAAGAAACGTTTGCGAACTTCTGGAGAAGGAATCATACAAGTTTCTCTTTTACCAAACCACCTATAGCGGTTTTTTGCAACAATATTATAAATGAAATCTCTTAATGGTTTAGGGATGATTATCAATATATACCCCGTCTTATACCATCCTTTTAAATTTTTGCAAATTCGAAGTACTGCAGAAGATTTATAATGATATTTATTATTTTCCAACAGAAAAATACTATCAATATCATGTGGCGCACTATACTTATTTAATAAACAAATCCCGATTTCACTCTGTAATGATGCAAATTTAAAATAGCCTTTTTTATCATTTTTAATTATGAATTGAACTGCACAATCACAAAAGTTACAATCCCCATCAAATAAAATAATCCCGCTCATTTTTTTCAATCCTTTTTTATTTTTTACTTAAAGATACTCCGTCCTGAACTATCTACAAAGAACCGTTTAGTGTTTTTCAAATTAATATATTTTTTCAATGTCTTTTTTACTTTTGTAAATGAATATTCGTTATTCCACTGTCTTAAATACAATATAACAGCTGCACACATTGTGATTCCAAAAGTTACAATCCCAATCGTAAAAATAATCCCAATGTGAAAAATAATCCCTAAATTGTGTCCAAATCTTTTAAGTGGACTTGAAGCAAACATACAGATAACCAAAAACAATTCGAAAACAGTGACTGCCCATGTTACCAGAATAATGAATGGGCTATTTAATAATGGTTCTAATACATTTAATTGATAAGGAGGTAAGCCGAAAATTGGATCACTAAAGAAATAATATAGTGCAGTTCCATCTGCCCATTCAGGATTTTTTAATCGTTCTAAAGCAGCATTAAGATATATAATACCCACCTGAATTTTTATTAATATCATAAATAGCCAAGTTATATATTTGCTATAAAAATTGTTACAATTTTCAACAGTTTTGTAAAAATGATTCTTTCTTCTATCCAAAAGTGTGATTGGAATTAACAAAAAAGTAAGGACGGTATTTATCTGTTCTCCACCGTCTATTGTAGTAGCTGACCACTGAAGGGTATATGCTATATACCAATGAATAATACCGGTATATTGGGGTCTCCAGCCACTTGCGATAATAAAGAGGCAGAGGATCATTAAAAATCTAATTAATTCTAGAGAAATGTTAAAATGGTCAGCAACACAAAATGCAGAAGGAGCAGTTAAATATTCGCAAGATACGTCATTACGATTATATGTTAATAGAGTAGTTGTATTGTTGAACAAAAGTGTCAATAAAGATGAAATCGCCAATAATGTCCTTGCTAGTCCGTAAACATTAAAGTATGGGTTGAATTGATTAATTTGCTCTATTAATTTATTCATTCAACCACCACTTTCGCTATTTCACGTTCAAAAGACGTAGTTTCTTTGTAATCTCTAAAATACCAAGAAATAGGCTCCTGACTTTTAATTAGATATTCACCTTCTACCAAGTGGTGTATTTCATCATTCTTTTTTACCACATAGGGTTTTAACTTATTTTCTAACAAAGTACATTCTTTCTCAGTTTCACAACTTAGCCAATAATCTTTAGGTATTTCTTCATATATTTTCCCTAACTCAATAGCCTGCGCTCTTCCAAATCGCGATAAACCTATAAAGTTTTCTGGTATTGCTGTGGGTAATTGTAAATGTTCTGATTCAAAAGTAATACCCTTTTCTGTTGGAGGTTTACTATAGAAGCCAAATCCCTGTGGTGAAAAGTCTTGGAATACTTTTGCTTTAGCAGTAATTGTATCTGTTATTAAACTCGATGGAAGAGCGTGAGAAAAATGAAGCACGACGTAACATAAAAAAGGAATAGAGACAACTATTATAAATATTTTCTCTTTTACAAATTTGTCCATAACTACAAAATCCACCTTCCAATTTAACAATGATTATACTCTTAAAATATACTATATTTTCAATATTTTAACAAAAAATCCCCTATTTTTTTAAAAATATGGTAATATATTGGTAATTGGAAGGGGGTGAAAAAAATGAAAAAAATGGGATTTTCCTTGCTAGTTTTGATATTGCTTCTAGGAACTATTGGCCAGGCATCATTGGCTAAAAACAATGATTCTGCCCCTGTAAAAGTATACTCTGGCGAAGAATATTTTAAAGGCCTTATGTTTGGACAAGGTGAGGTAGGAGAAATAATTTCTTCTCAAATCTCCGATGATGAGCTTACTAAAAAGGCAAAATCAAAAGAAGGGGAGAAAGCTGCCGCCGCTATTGTTGAGTACATCGAGGAAGTGGATCCTACATATTTTGATGAGCTAAAAAGCTCTATTGAAAATAAGGACCCAAATAAACTGGTTGAGACATTAGCAGAGGGAGAAAAGTTAATTGTTTCTTATGCCGAAGATAGCGGAAATAAAACAGAGGTATTAACTGAGGAAGATGTAGTTACACCTCAAGCATGTGGTCCAACAGTATGCGTTTTAGTTGTAGTAGCAGGCGTATACTTATATGTTGGCGGTGTTCAGGGCGTAGTTCTACAAACTGGGGCTGCAATTACAACAGGTATATGGAAATATGTTGCATATACATCAAGTTCCGTTCAACAGGCGTATGCTATTGAACAAGCAGCTGTAGAAACATTGGATATGTTGACAGAACAATCGGGAAAATAGGGCATTTTTTAGAAAAGGCATACTCTTTGAGGAGAATGCCTTTTCCATTTCAATCATATCGAGGTATTTTAACTATTTATCAAAGGTATTTATCCAAATTAAACCTACAATGATAATGATCAGATTAGAGAGGAAGAAGGCAACAATACCTATACTATTAATATTTCCACTTGTTACATCATTTATAATATTATTTAATAATAATGCAATTAATACAGAAATAAATAAAGAAAAATTTGTGCTTAACACTTGTAAGAATACCTGAATTTTTGTTTTTATGTTATTTTGGGCATTTATTTCATCTTCGTTAGTCTTAAAAGTTCTGTGAAATTTTTTCATGTCTACCTTTACCTTTTTTCCAAGTAGAAATGTAATGATATATACTAAAATGTTAATCCCTATTAGTAAATAATATTCAGAAGCATTTCCAAACGAATCAGCAGTTCCACCGAAAGAGAAGTGAATTGGTACTTGAGGATTATTATTACTTATAATGACATAGCTGATCACGATTAATTGGAAAAAAACAGTTAAACCGAAAAAAATATGCAAGCCCCTTGTTATTGACCTCATATTCAGACCTCCTTCAAATTTGAATATTTTATAATTATAAAGATGGTTAAAATTCCTAGTAACGGCATCAAAGTCCAAACTGATATATATAGAACATAATAATTATTAAAATTAAAATATGACAGAACTATATATAATAAACCACAAATTATAGATATTAAACCAATTCTTCTTCTTAATTTATATTTATTCAAATGAACTGTTGTAAACATTCTTCCAATCTTTTTCCCTAAACTGTGAGTGAAATAATTCCCCAAGAGTAATAATAATAATCCTATATAGAAGGTGAGTAAGGAGTACAAAGTAACATTATTAGTTTTATTAGATAAATTAAAGATTAATGTTACGATTAGTATTAGTGAGATTAATGAGAATAAGTTATGTGCTCTTCCAAATCTATAGTAATTTAGCTGAAAAAATAAAAATGCACAAAGAAGTAAAAAAATTATTAAAGCATAGTAATTTAATATATCCAAAATTTACTCCTCCTTTTTTTGCAAAGACACCAATTTTAAGATGACATCCTCTACAATTGTTGTGTTTAAGGAATAATATACAAACTGTCCTTTTTTAATTTTAGTAACTAACCTTGCTTCATAAAGAATATTTAAGTGGTGTGAAAGACTTGCCATGGAAATTGGGAAGTGTTTTGCAATTTCACCTACATTTAAATCTCTATCTTTTAATAAAGAGAGTATTTCTCTCCTAGTGGGATCAGCTAAGCCTTTAAATACATCGGGCAATATAATACACCTTCTTTAGATATTTAGAATATTATCTAAATAAATTTTAGATTAATTTTAATCAATTGTCAAATACAGGAATTGATAAATGTTAAATAGTAAGTAAATTTAAATTCACGTTAGTGAAGTACACCTATTATTGTGCAACCTCCTTTTTATATGAACCGGTTAGTGATGTGAAAAATGAGAAAATGACGGTTTATAGATGAACATCGTTTTTAGAAAGTCTAATTTTCAAATTAGACTTAGAACATTGACAAAAGATCTGTAGAAGAGGCATATTCTAAGGCATTTTATTGGCAATCAGCAATAATAAAAATCTTTATAAATTTGGTTTGATTCAAAAGGCTGTGACTTAAGAAATTAAGTATTACACCTTTGATGGAGTCTTACAGTTTTTTTACCTTCAAAAAATAGTATTTTTAGGTTAGAGTGATCTGTCCAGTATGTAGACTTTATTAAATTTCTCTTTTTTTACTGCTTTTGTTATAATCATGCAGAGAAAAATGAGAAACGATGTGAGTGAGGAACAGGATGGGTAAACATAATGATAAAGTAATGTATTCTCCAAAGGATAAGATCGTGGAATATATTTATGTTCTTCTTGGAGCAGCAGTCATCGCCTTTGGATTCAATGCTTTTTTATTTCCGAATCAAGTAGCATCTGGAGGCGTTAGTGGAATTAGCACCATTTTGCACGGTCTCTTTGGTTGGAATGCCGGGATTGTACAATATGCTTTTAACATTCCCCTTTTTATTTCTGGTGTCATTATTTTAGGTAAAAACTTTGGTTTTAAATCATTTATCGGGACAATAGCATTACCATTTTTCGTCATTTTATTTGACGATATGAATGCGTTAACAATGAACTCATTACTTGCCGCCCTTTTTGGTGGTATTGTCGTTGGATTAGGGATCGGGTTAGTTTTTAAAGGCAAAGCATCAACTGGAGGTACGGATTTACTAGCCCAGATTATTACAAAATATTCTGGACTTACATTAGGTACGAGCGTTCTAATGATTGATGGTTTAATTGCTTTAAGTGCAGCCATCGTATTTGACTTGGAAAAAGGATTATATGCACTAATCGGATTGTTTGTAACAACGAAAACCATTGACATTGTTCAGTTAGGTTTTAGCCAATCAAAAATGGTCTATATTATTACGAATAAACAAGATGAAATGCGAGATGCTATCTATAAGGAAATCAACCGTGGTGTAACGAAGATGCCTAGCTTCGGTGGATATACGGGAGAACAACGACTTATGTTAATGGTTGTCGTCTATCAAACAGAGTTCACAAAGCTGAAACAGATCATCAAAACGGTTGATGCCACTGCGTTTGTTATTGTTTCCGATGCTTATGAAGTGTTGGGAGAAGGTTTTAAACGGGTTTAATTTTGGTATAATAACCAGTGGTATCCACTAATTATAAAAATTTTGGAGGGGTTCAAAATGAAGAAAACATGGTTAGCACTTGCATTCGGTTCTGCACTATTTTTAGCTGCTTGTGGCGGCGGTGACGATGAAGCAAACAATGCAAACAAAGATACAAACGATACGGCAACAGAAACAACAGACAATGGGGATACTGCTAATGCTGGCGCAGGTGAAGAACTTGTAAAAGAATCTTGTGTAACTTGCCACGGCGGTAACTTACAAGGTATGGGGAACACACCTTCATTAGCCGATGTCGGTTCACGACTTTCTGAAGATGAAATATTAGATGTCATTTTACATGGTCGAGGCGGTATGCCTGCTGGATTGCTTCAAGGTGAAGATGCAGAAGCAGCTGCAGCATGGTTAGCGACACAAAAGTAAGCTTTAGAAAATAAGTATATGAAAGACAAGGTCCTTGTTTAAAATGTACCCTATAAGAAAGACACTTGAAAAAAGGTCTCTCTTATAGGGTACTTTTATTTATAATGAAATAAAAT